>CALDQM010000049.1:0-5826 GCA_937911225.1 uncultured Cellvibrionales bacterium | reverse complement strand
GGAAGGTATGGAAGGTATGGAAGGTATGGAAGGTATGGAAGGTATGGAAGGTATGAAAGAGAAAGCAATGGAAGGTATGAACGAGAAAGGCATGGAAGCCATGGCTTGTATGTAATATTAGACAGCGTGGCAGCCGAAGTTTACTTCGGCTGCTACAGTCCTTTTAGCTACGATAAAAATCCTCTACCACGAACTCTTCATAGCTCTGCGTATCAGCAGTAATAGCCCCCAAATATCCAGCGTTTCGGGTTAATAACTGAGAGGCAAAAAATTCTGCTGTCGCAATTTTCTGACCGTAGAAACGATCCTCACTACCTTTCTCAATATGTGACTTGGCAGCGATAGACAATTTAACCAACAACCAATAACCGACTGAATTGCCAAACAACATCATAAAATTATAAGCCAAAAACTGTGAACTATTGGGGTTTGCTAACACATGGTTTAACGCGGTTTGGCATTGTGTAATAGTTGCGCTCAAAGCCGTCAAAAGAGTTTTCATGCTGGCACAATCAGAGGGCATAGTTTTCGCTGTAGCCGTCATCTCAGCGAGAAGATCGGTCAGCCCTTCTCCCCCATCACGCAGACATTTACGGCCAATAAAGTCCAATGCCTGAATACCATTAGTACCTTCATAAATCGGTAGAATTCGCGCATCACGCATGTGTTGAGCAGCACCTGTCTCCTCAACAAAGCCCATCCCGCCATGCACCTGAACACCGAGTGATGTAATCTCCATGGAGACTTCTGTACACCAACCTTTAACTAACGGCGTTAGAATTTCAACCAGCCGCTGGTCATACTGCTGTAAATCATGATCCGTGTAATGATGACTGCGATCCTCGGCCGCTATCGTATAAAATGATAGCGCTCGTCCCGCTTCGGTCAGCCCCCTCATCTGCAACAACATTCGCTTCACATCGCCATGATGAATAATCGGCGCTCGGCCCTGTACACCCTGAACTTTTCCTTGAATTCGGTCAGCTGCGTAAGCAACGGCTTGCTGATAAGCTCGCTCACCTATGGCAACACCTTGGTGTCCCACCGAAAGTCTGGCGTTGTTCATCATGCTGAACATACACATTAAACCCTGGTTTTCAGGCCCAACAAGATACCCAACGGCCCCGCCGTTATCGCCATAGGCCATCGTGCAAGTAGGACTGCAATGAATACCTAACTTGTGCTCAACGCCCACGGCATAAACATCATTACGCTGACCTGGACTACCGTCCGCATCTACCAAAAACTTGGGTACCAAAAATAGTGAGATACCATGGTTTCCAGCCGGTGCGTCGGGCAATCTTGCCAATACCAAATGTATTATGTTGTCAGTTTGCTGGTGATCACCCCAGGTAATATAGATTTTTTGCCCTGAGATCAGATAATGATCACCTTCAGGTACAGCTTTGCATTGGACAGCTGAAAGATCTGAGCCAGCCTGTGGTTCTGTTAAATTCATTGTGCCAGACCAAGCGCCGCTGATAAGGTTAGCAAGGTAGGTATTTTTTTGATCCTCTGATCCGTACAGATTAATCGCATGAATGACACCACGTGTCAGCATCGGCAACAAGCTCAAGCCCATATTCGCCGACTGCAGCATTTCCTGAACCGCAACATCGACCACACCGGGAAAACCCGAACCGTCGTAATCGGTTGACCCACTCAAACCGCTCCATCCAGCCTCGACCATCTGCGCGTTAATTCCATCTAAGACAGGTGCAGTAACTACACCGCCATTCTCAATATGCGTTTTTTGTGTGTCTGCAACAAGGTTTGTAGGCGCAACAACCTGCTCAAAAAACTTAGCCGCTTCCGGTAAAATGGCATTCAGCATATCTAGACCTACGTCTTGATAGCCAGGTAATTGGCTGTGTTTCTCATAGCCGACGAGCTCTTCAAGTATGAAAGAAAACTCTTGGACCGGGGCTTTGTAAGCAGACATTAATGTTACCCTCAAATAATAACGATACTGTGTAAATCAAATTGATTCCACGTTTTACAAGTGTCTAGCTTACCTCTATAAGAGTAAACCTAAAACCATGACTCAGTAGTCTATCGCACCAGTCAAAGTTGCTTAAATTTAGCTACACTTTGTTTCTACAAATTTTAAGATATAACTGGCCAAGGCGGCCTAGCACAACTCAATAATGCAACCATAACTAGACGTGTCGAGATAATATAATAGTGTCTAAGGCCGCATAATGCGCGGCCTAAACTATATTAAATACCGACAAATTGCTCCGCAGTAAGATCATAACAAGTACTATCTAGATCCGCGACAAGAGCAAGGTTAGGCTTAATCTTTGGAAGCTCGTAACGAAAGAAAAACTGCATCGCCGCAACTTTGCCATCGTAAAATGCGTCATCCACGGCATTTCCCTTTTGCTTACCCTCTACGGCAGCAACTCCCTGCTTCAGCCACATCCATGCAATCACAAGGTGCCCCATGGCATCTAAGAAAATAGTCGCATTAGCAAGTGCCAAAGAAGGATCTTCAGCCTGGCCGACAGAAAAGATAGTTTCTTCTGTTAAGGTTAAATATTCGTTGAGCTGACCGCAAAAAACAGACAGCTGAGTGTGGCCTGCAGCCGAAGTAATTGTTTCCTGCATTTCTTCACGCAGAATTTTCACTGCCGCACCATCTTGCATACGTACTTTACGACCGAGAATATCGATACCCTGAATACCCCAGGTACCCTCATGAATGTGATTTAAACGGTTATCTCGATAAAGACGTTCAACAGGGTACTCGCGCGTATAGCCATAGCCACCCAAGACTTGTATCGCCAACTTATTTGCTTCTAGGCAGAATTCTGACGGCCATGACTTACAAATAGGCGTTAGCAGATCAAGTAATAAATTACGACGCTGATTAGCCTCATGGTCATTAGAAACCTTATTAGTGTCAATTAATTCAGCACAGTAGTACATGAGGGTCTGAGCGCCCTCAATAAATGCTTTTTGGGTCATCAGCATGCGCTTAATATCTGCATGTTCGCTGATCATTATTTGCGGGTCCTCTGGATTACGGTTAACCAGTGGCCGCCCTTGAGGACGATTGCGGGCATAATCTAAAGAATACAAGTAACCGCCAAGCGCCGTCATAACTGCAGACATACCAACAGAAATACGCGCCTCATTCATCATATGAAACATATTGGATAAGCCCTGATTAGGCCCTCCAACAAGGTAACCAATCGACTCACCAGACTCACCAAAGTTAAGTAAACAGTTGGCAGCACCTCGGCAACCCATCTTATGATTCAGACCGGCCAGCGCTATGTTGTTGGAATCGCCAATACTTCCATCATCATTAACTCTGTTTTTAGGCACCAAAAACAGAGAAATACCTTTAACGCCTGGGGGCGAACCAGGAATTTTGGCCAACACCATATGTATAATGTTCTCGGTAATATCTTGCTCACCGCCTGATATCCACATTTTAGTGCCACTGAGCGCATAAGAACCATCTGGTTTTAGTTCAGCTTTGGTACGTATATCTGCAAGTGAAGACCCCGCTTGAGGTTCAGATAAACACATGGTGCCAAACCACTTACCATCAACAAGGTTAGGTAAGTACTTCGCCTTGAGTTCGTCAGACCCGCAGACATTGAGCATGTTAGTCACGCCCTGAGTGAGAAATAAGTAGATGTGGGCGGGATTGTTAGCGCAAACGAACATACCGTTAAGTGCTTGGTCTACCATCCAAGGTAACTGCATTCCACCAATATCTGAATCATAAGCCGAGGCACATAAACCGGCTTCTTGATAAGCAGAAATAGCATCTTTGAGCTCAGAAATTGTCTCTACTTTACCGTCGACAAACTGAGGCTCGTTGGCATCTAACTTAGAGGCACAGGTCAAGAACTGGTCTTCAGCAATTGTCTGGCAGAGATCAAGCATCGCATCGAGAGATTCACGATCATAGTCAGCGTAGCGCTCTGATGTGAGAATCTTGTCTAACCCTAATGTCTCATAGAGTACGAAGTCGAGATCTCGACGATTGACAACCATTGACATGTTTATTCCCCTTTTTTTAATAGCACGTGATACCTAATCTCTGACATTTTAGGCAATGTAAACCGTTTTACGGAAGGCTAACTTGTTTAGCCCTAGTTTAACAATATTTGAGTTTTGATACCGATAATTATCGCTAACTAACAACAACAATCAACATCCTTTTGTTCGAGTAATATTTTTGGTTGCGCCCTTTTCACTTGTCAGTAAACTACGGGTAGGAAAATACAAAATATAAAAATAGTAGAGAGGGGAAGAAATAATGATCGCACTGGATCAACTCAACTGTGTTGCTGACATAACGCGCTATCAATCGACCATAAATGGGCATCGGATTGCGCAAATTTTCGAAGGCCGCGAAACAACTTACTCAGACCTTGACCGCATGGCTAATCAGGTCGCCAACGGTCTAATCAATGCTGCTTGCAAACCGGGCACACGTATTGGTTATCTGGGTAAAAATAGTGATTACTATTTTGAAGTAATGGCCGGAACCGCAAAAGCCAACGTGGTGATTGCTGGTGTTAACTGGCGGCTAGCCGCTCCTGAAATTGCTTACATTCTCAACAATGCCTGTATCGACATACTGTTTGTTGGTGCAGAATTCTATGATGTGATTGAGCAATTAATGCCCGATATTGGTGGAATTCGGCAGTTTATCGCCATTGACGGTCAGCACAATGCATGGCCTGACTACACGGCATGGCGTGACGCTCAAGCTACTTCTGACCCAATGATTCCGATTGCATTAGACGATGATGCATTACAGCTTTATACCAGTGGAACCACGGGTAACCCAAAGGGTGTGCAGTTGACCAATGGCAACTATCTCGATGTTTTAGATCAAGCTGCCAATGGTGGTTGGGGCGATTGGGACGAAGGCGAAGCAAGTATTGTTGCCATGCCAATCTTTCATGTAGCCGGTGTTAATGTTGGCTTAGTGGGCTTAGCGCAAGGATTGACGAACGTTATTCTTAAAGATGTCGATCCAGTGGTTATATTAGATTTACTAGAGAAATATCGTGTTAAGTATGCGTTCTTTGTTCCTGCCGTCATTCTATTCATGAACTCTATTCCGGGGGTTCGTGATCGAGATTTTTCTAATTTAGACTTTCTCCTTTATGGCGCCAGCCCTATTTCAGAAGAGGTATTACTAACCGCAAAAGACATTTTTAAATGTGATTTTTGTCAGGTCTATGGCCTTACCGAAACCTGCGGTGCTGGCACTATTTTACCCCCCGAAGATCATGACCCCGCCCTAGGCAAGCTTCGGTCTTGCGGCAAGCCCGCCCCCACTGCAGAAGTACGCATTCTTGGCGAGGACGGGCAGACCATGCCTGCTAATGAGGTGGGTGAGATCACGTATCGCTCAAAGAGTCTTATGAAGGGGTATTGGAAGAACGATGAGGCCACCGCTAAATCCATTCAAAATGGTTGGTTCTTGACCGGTGATGCCGGCTATCTCGATGAGGATGGCTACCTGTATATTCATGATAGGATCAAAGACATGATTGTCTCTGGTGGCGAGAATGTCTACCCCGCTGAAGTAGAGAATGCCCTCTTCGACCATCCGGCGATTGGTGATGTCGCGGTTATTGGTGTACCTGATGAAAAATGGGGCGAGGCTGTGAAAGCGGTTGTCGTACTAAAGCCTGGAATGAGCGCTACTCAAGAAGAGATTATTGCGCACTCTAGAACCAAGATTGCCGGTTACAAGATCCCCAAAAGTATAGACTTTACAGATGTACTGCCACGAAACCCCACTGGCAAACTACTCAAGCGAGAACTTAGAAAGCCCTACTGGGAAGG
>CALDQM010000048.1:0-12664 GCA_937911225.1 uncultured Cellvibrionales bacterium | reverse complement strand
GTAAGTATTAGTTAAATCGCCACTCAGAGCGCCCAGCAAAGCTGTCAGAATTATTAGTGAAGCGCACAAAGGATGGGGTTACTTTGTAAAAAAAGCTCTTAGCAAAGGCCGCGCCAATAAGCTGCTCTTGCTTGGTTTGTGGGTTATCGATCAATGTCTTTATGTCTGGGAACCGGCTGAAGTAAAGGGCTTCAATGGGTGCAGTCTTAGACTCATCGACCTGCGTGATGGTAACCTGCATCTGAGCCCCACGAATGGACTGCCACTGACCGGTATAATCTGAATAAATGGATGCCGCAGTAAGATCACCCTCAGATAACGCCTTAGTATGCCGGCTGTTAGCGGATGACAAAAAGTATAAAGAAAATAGAGCTTGGGTAGTGTCAGCGACATAGAGAACCGGCGCAGACCAATCGCCCTCACTATCATGTGTAGACAGCGTTAATACCGACTCATGATGCAAAAATTGATGCAGTTTAGTGGTGTCTTTAGACATTACCCTGCCAACGCTGCATGTTACCCGCCTCGATATCAAACAAATCTAAAATTCGCGCCACTGAGTGGTTAATAATATCATCAACCGTTTTAGGCGATGAATAAAAAGCTGGCGAAGGTGGACAAATAATCGCCCCTATTTGACTGGCTTTTAGCATTAGTTCGCAATGGCCGGTATGCAACGGCGATTCACGCGGCACAATCACCAACTTACGGCGCTCTTTTAACATCACATCGGCGGCGCGGATAATGAGATTTTCTGCATAAGAATTGGCAATGCCCGATAAGGTTTTCATAGAGCAGGGTACAACAATCATACCGGCGGTTTTATAAGAACCACTGGCAATACTCGCACCAATATTTTTGTTGTTATGAACCTCATCAGCAAGCGCCTCAACGTCAGTTGCAGACCAGTCAGTTTCAATACCTATATTCATGCGCGCGGCTTGACTCATAATGAGATGAGTTTCTACCTCAGGATTCTTTGCCAGCACTTCTAGCATTCTGATGCCATAAATAACACCGCTAGAACCTGACATACCAATAACTAAGCGTTTCATTCACACAATTCCTTCAGAGGTTTACGACCGCAGCATGACAGCCATAGAATGTATCATCTTGCCTTGTTTAAGGCCTATTTAATAGCCCGCAAACGCCCTTTATATAATACCCAAAAGGCATTACAACAGCCTCATTGCTAGCGCTGTCACCTGCATTTGCCAATATTCCAAGTCTCTTATCTTTACTTTATTTGGGTAGGACAATAAGTCCCTCATTGGGGTTCATTTTACCCACTACCACGTCGGCATAGACCTTAGTGAAGGCATCAAAATTAGCCACAGTCTCAACACTCATCCAGCCAGCGCTCTGCTGCATCCGAGTCATCATAAATGCACCGGTACGCTGATTAAACCCGTCTTGACCCCAGTCACCAATACGCTTTTGAACATGCGATGGCGCAAAGAAAAAGCTACTGCGCTGTCTATTAATTTTGGCGGCAAGAGGATCATTATCATTGAGAGTCTCCCAGTGGGTCATGCCAACACTAATACAACTGAGCAAGTTATCCCCCAATGGCCCATGGATGGCCCCTAACACTGCCCTGTTACCCGCCATATCGACCATAACAGTTGATTTACCAACATCAATAGAGTCCAACTCGTCGTAGCAGACAATCTCATCATAACAACCCAGAGACGCCACAAAGTCATAGTTTGGTCTGGACGTAATGCCAACTACCGTTGGTGCACTGTCATCATCGGCTAACCCTTGGGCCATACCGATTGCGGTTTTACTGGATGCACTGAGAACCAGCACTTGTTCAGCGCCATGGTAGCCTTCATCTTGCAAGGCATCACATAAACAAAATGACGTGACATGCAGCGGGTTTAGCAGAGCGCGAACATTATCAGTGGCAGAGTCATAGTTCTCTTCACCGGACATTAACAGGTAGTTGTTGTATACCGCGGGCAACTCCGCCCGATGCGGCGCACCGTCCATAAAGCGCTGTGCAGACACTTTGATGGGTGACATTACAAGAAAGTCAGCGGGCGGAAAATAACCATAAATTCGCTCACCAACCGATAAGCCATCAACCATTGATGCGGTAACTGTCGCGAAACCCCAAACGGGCAAACATCCCCACTCCTGGTTTTCATTGGCAGTTGCAGGAAAGAACTTCCAGTAGCCTATAGTGTCACCTGCGGCGCCATAGGTGACATTGTTAGCGGTAAACGCAAAGCGTTCAATACTTACCAAAACATTACCATTTTTTAGGTCAGCCAGAGCTTGGGCCTTGTCAGTCTGCACCAAGCGTGACTGCGTTAGGTCTTTTTTGTAGGTTTGAAATTCACTCATACCGAAGTTCCTTGGGTTAACTCTATATTAAATTGCTGTAACTTAGCGATAGCCGGCATGGCATTATTTTGAATACGCTGCATCACCTGCATTTTTTCCTGATCATCTTTACTGACCGCACTAATTAGCTTGGTAAAGCCATCAAGTCTATTTTCTTTGATCCAGCGTCTTAATGGCTTGTCTTGGGACCACTTAAATTGGTTCATCATCATCGCTAACGTCATAGGGATAAAATCAACATCATTATTGGGTAATGGTACCAAAGAGCAAAGATCGTTCTTTTGCGCGTCGGTGTCATAGTTTGCCTCAACATAAGCCACCATTGAAGCACTAAATGCTGGCTGATAGGCACGTATCATTTGAGGAGTAATGCAGTTGCCATCAAATATAGGGCATGGCTCTTTACCGCTAAAAGACCGTTCTAAACTTGCAGAGCAATCAACATGAACGTGCTCTGTTGTCGTTGGTATTTCGCCTTTAGTCAATATAATACGATCTGACTCAATGGCACTGACATGACCCATGCGTACAATGTTCTTAATACGCTGCAGCTGAGCAATTTCGGCCTTACTAATTGTTGCCGCGTGAAACATCGTTGGCCTTACATCCTCATCTAAACGGACCAGGTAGCCGCCTTCTTCCAAGCGATCAAACATATCTTCAACACCACTGGCACCGCCAATCGCCTCGTATTGCGCGGCTATAGAGCCGACCGAGGAACTAAAAAACGCCTCAGTGGGTTGCGTATTCGCTCGATCTAACAGCCACGCATCACGAGATCGTATCCAGGTAATGTCGTCAGGGTCAACATCGCTGCCAAGAAGCCATAAGCAGGCGTCTATGCCCGTTTTACCACCACCTATCACAACATAGCCTTGAGGCTTCTCTTTGACCTTAGGAAGGTCGTTGAGGGGCATAAATTTCGCCTTTGAATCTACAGTAAAGTTGGGTGTATGAGTGGATGGCACGGCAATGGTCAAAAATGTTGCATCGACTAATTTGTTATAGGACACAGCGTGTTCTTTACCGGTGAGCTTGGATCTAAACTTTCCATCGCCCTCATATTCACACATTGGGAAGTACTGTACTCGACCGCTGGCTAAAAAGCGTTGTCTCATTACATCATCAAAATAAGCCAGTAACTCAGCACCAGTGGCAAGATCACCCATACCCCTGTTTAGACCAATATGATCAATATCACCGCGACTTAGCTCCTTTGAGCTAACCCCAAAATACGCTGAAGGTTGATGTAGTGTGACAAATGGGTAGGCCATGTTCCAGTGACCGCCCGGCTTAGCATAGCGATCGACAATAATAATGTTCGCATCGGTTTCAGTAAATAACGTATCAGCAAATGCCATGCCGACAAGGCCACTGCCAATGATCAAATAATCTGTCTTGTGTAATTCACTCACCCTATAGTCCTTTATTAGATTTTTAAAACATTGAGCGCTCTTAAAAGTAGTCGCTCCCAATTTTGAAGCATCACCATAAACAACTGACTAGAATAAGTCACTAGCATGGCCATTGACGGTTTTGTCACCTAGGTCAATTGTGTATGATAAGCGCTCAAGTACTTATATGGTCAAAGGCGCTGGTTTATTGCGTCTGTCTTAGGGACAACTATGCGCTACACACTTTTTTCAACGCCCGTTCTCACACCGTTACTACGTGTTCTTTCGAAAATAAGCTTAAAAATAATTCGCTGGAGAGTAGAAGGCTCACTGCCAACAGATCATAAAAAATACGTTCTTATTGTTGCACCCCACACCTCAAATTGGGATTTCATCCTGTTTATTTTTGCCGTCTCCGTACTTCGCCTACAACCCAGTGTTCTTATTAAACATACCCTATTTATAGGGCCTCTAGGGTGGTTTTTACGGTATTGTGGCGCTATTCCGGTCAACCGTAAGCAGGCAGGATCTCTAGTGACGTACATATCAGATATTTATGCAGCAAAAGAGGAATTTGTATTAATTATTACGCCAGAAGGTACTCGCAGCCCCAATGCCAAGTGGAAGCGTGGGTTTCATCATGTCGCCACCACCGCAGGGGTTCCTATTTTAGTAGTGTATGTGGACAGCGCGCGGCGCAAAATTGGGGTTGAAGGACTAATGCAGCCCAGTGAAGACATCGACGCAGACATTCAGACGTTAAAGACGTTTTTTGACACAAAAAAAGGCCTCAAACCTCAAAATTATGCCTCTTAGCCGTATCCGCTTCTGGTATTATTTAGTGGTACCAACCAACAAAAGAGTACGTTCTTATCGACGAGTATCTATTAAATTGGCTCAATAGCCACAAACAAAACGCGTGGGCCCTAATACCATTGCTGGCTTTTCTCGAAGCTTGCCCCGGGGTAGGACTGTTTGTGTCTGGCGTCATCTTGTTAACCGTAAGCACCCTTTTGTACACCGAGCAGATACTCACACTGTCGCAAATAATGTCCTTGGCCTTTTGCGGTGCATGCCTATCAGACCATCTAGGATTTTATATTGGGCGTTGGTTGGGTCCTCGGTTTCACAGCACTCAATTTGCTAAAAAAAGAATCAAGCCATTACAAAAAGGTGAGGCATTTATCGCTAAGTATGGCGCTTTTTCTATTGTTGGCGGACGCTTACTTACGGCAGTTAGAAGCCTTGTTCCTATGATGATTGGGATTAGCGGCACTAGCCGACTTAAATTTACAGGCGTTGATATTATCGCCTGCGGCCTATGGACTAGCGGCCTTGGCCTACTAGTCATTGGCATAGACAGCACATTTTCTTAGTACCTAGTAACGATTTACCTAAGTTTTACCGCTGTACCAAAGGCTAAAATTTCACAGGAACCATCCATGATGGCACTAGTGGTAAATCGTATGCCGACCACTGCATCTGCACCTTTCTGCTGCGCACTATCAACCAACCTGCCAACTGCAATGTCCCGAGCCTCGTTGAGCATTTCAGTATATCCACGTATCTCTCCACCCACGATACTTTTTAGCCCCGCCATTATATCGCGACCAATATGTTTAGCCTGAACCACATTGCCGGTGACGACGCCTAAACTTTCTATAATATCTCTACTAGGTATTGTTTCAGTGGTTGAATAAATCATACAGTGCCCTCTTGATTAGATAGGAAATCGATAGAGTAAAACACCTAGTGCATAAAACGCAATTGATGGCCATAAACTAGGCGCGGGATTAAATAAGACTACTAGCCATTGGCGTATGCCCCTGCAATAAAAAAGCCCACTTGCGTAGGCTTTTAATAATCAACAACACGTATTTTACTAGCCCATCGAGAGGATTACCTTACCCTTAGCTCGACGCTCAGCTATTGAACCAAACGCTGAACTATGGTCGTCCAATGAGTACACTTCTGTTACTAAGGGCGTAAATTGACCCCCATCAATCATTTCAACGAGTTCTTTGAAGTTCTGCTGTGAGGACAATGGATCTCTTGCTGACCATGCTCCCCAAAACACACCAACTATTGACGCGCCTTTTAACAGAGCAAGATTAAGTGGCATTTTTGGAATGGGACCCGATGCAAAGCCAATTACTAAGAACCGTCCATCCCATGCAATAGCACGGAATGCCTGCTCTGAAAAATCACCACCCACAGGGTCATAAATGACATCGGCCCCCTTACCTTTTGTGAGTTCTTTAACTTTTTCTTTAAGGTTCTCAGTCGAGTAATTTATGCGTAAGTCAGCACCGGCTTCGCAGGCGAAGTCGAGCTTCTCCTCAGTACTGGCAGCAGCAATTACCGTGGCACCCATGGCCTTAGCAATCTGAATAGTTGCAATGCCCACACCACCGGCTGCACCCAACACCAGAACAGTTTCGCCAGGTTTTAGTTGCGCCTTTTGCTTCAACGCGTAGTAAGACGTTCCATAAGTCACCGCGAAACCAGCAGCCTGCTCATAGGACATATTATTGCCTTTGGGAAAGGTCGTATATTCGGAGGTGACCGCCTGCGTAGCAAAACCGCCAACTTGCATCATTCCAACCACTTCATCACCCACTTTGCGCGTGGTAACACCCTCTCCCAATTTAGTCACAACACCAGATACTTCTCCACCAGGCACAAAGGGAAGTGGCGGCTTAAACTGGTACTTACCCTGAACCGTTAAAATATCAGGGAAATTGACGCCAGCGGCCTTAACTTCAATGAGAACCTCACCGGCACCCGGCTCAAGATCATCTCGGGTCTCAAGACTCAAGTCTTGGGTTGAACCGAAATCGCTACATACTAATGCTTTCATAATCTCATCCTGAAAATTTAGTGGTTTGTAAGACAGGCATACGCCTTAAAAATAAACTCGTTAGTTTGCGTGAAGCTATCAAGATGGTGAACACCCACCTCAACACCCCCTGCGGGAAGCGCGTGTCGGTATCCCAGCGCACTCTCTGCACTGGTAACAATACCGACTTGACCGTTATCTTTGATTATCATACTTTTTGTTTAACCAAATTAAGGTTTATTTATTGTATTCACGAAGCTCGCGACGACCAATAACCATGCGGTGAACCGCATCAGGCCCGTCAGCAAAACGTAGCGTCCGCTGAGCGCCATACCAACCGGCCAACGGTGTGTCATCAGAGATACCAATACCACCGTGCATCTGCATGGCTTCGTCAATAATTTTTAGAGCCATATTAGGTGCGGCCACTTTAATCATGGAGATAAATGGCTGAGCAGCATCGGTACCCATGTTATCCATGAGCCATGCAGCCTTGAGACACAACAAACGCGTCATCTCAATATTGATACGAGCATCAGCAATAATATCCACATTACCACCAAGCTTGGCTAACGGACGACCGAAGGCTTCTCGGCTAACTGAACGTTCACAAAGCAATTTAAGCGCCGCTTCAGCAAGACCAATAGAACGCATGCAGTGATGAATACGACCAGGTCCAAGGCGTCCTTGAGCAACTTCAAACCCTCGACCCATACCTAAAATCATGTTTTCTTTGGGGACGCGTACGTCGGTGAAACGCATGTGCATGTGGCCATGGGGTGCATCATCGACATTCATTACAGTCATTGGACGCAGGTTTTTAACCCCAGGGGTATCAAATGGCACTAGTACCTGTGAATGTTGTGCATGCCGTGGCCCACCGGGGTTGGTATTGCACATAACAATTAGAATCTTACAGCGTGGGTCACCGGCACCAGAAATCCAAATTTTCTCACCGTTGAGCACCCACTCATCACCATCTGCAACGCAGCTCATAGCAATATTAGTCGCATCAGATGACGCTACTGAAGGCTCTGTCATGGCATAGGCCGATCGAATTTCACCATTGAGTAGTGGCGTAAGCCATTTGTCTTTTTGTTCTTCGGTACAGTATCGAGCCAAGACTTCCATGTTTCCCGTATCTGGCGCGGCGCAGTTAAATACCTCTGGCGCCAAAAATGAACGTCCTGTTTGTTCTGCTATGTAAGCATATTCGACGGTATTAAGACCATATCCGCCCTCCCAGTGCGTTAAGAAAAAGTTCCACAGATTTCTCGCTTTGGCTTTACTTTTGAGGCTTTCAAGAATCTCAGTTTGACGATCTGTAAATGTCCAGCGATCACCTTTTCCAATTTCTTGATGATATTCCATTTCTAATGGGAGAATTTCCACGTCAATAAAGTTTTTAACTTCTTCAAGGATCGGTTTGACCTTGTCGCTAATGCCTAAATCCATTATTTTTTCCTCATAATTTTAAACGTCTATTTTTTAGCAATTTGAAACTGCCAGTAGTTTAAACCAAAAACGGGCCGCCTTAACGACAACCCATTAATTTATTACGTTTTAGTATCCGCTAATTAGCGCAAACCGATTTGCATGGTAATTATAATCACCAAAAAGCATTTGAGCCGGTCGAGCACGTTTGATGAAAAACCCAATTTCATATTCGTCAGTCATACCGATGCCACCATGCAGCTGAATAGCTTCGTTAGTGGATAACTCAGCCACAGCGCAGAGCTTGGCTTTAGCAATGCTAGCCAGCGCAGGAGTCTTCATGTCGCCTTCATCCAAGGATTGCATGGTTTTCAACACCACTGACTTACACATTTCAATTTCACTCCACCAATGAGCAGTCCGATGCTGTAATGCCTGAAAAGAACCAATAAAGGCACCAAACTGTTTACGCTCTTTCATGTATTGAAGCGTGCGATCAAAACTTTCTTGAGCAATACCCAACAGCTCAGCTGCGAGGTGCGCGTTACCGGCATCCAGGGTTGCTGACAAAGTCCGAAACCCTCTGTCCTGCTCTCCCAGTAATGCATCAGCGGTCACTTCAACATTGGTAAAGGTAATAATTGCAGCGTTACGACCATCAAGCATTTGAGTTCTATTTACAGTGACACCGGATGCTGCCCGATCTACTAAAAATAGGCTAATACCCTTCATGTCCCCGGGACTGCCTGCAGTGCGGGTTGCAACAATTAGTTTATCCGCGGTACTACCATCAATAACAAAGCGTTTCTCGCCATTTAATACATAGCCGTCACTGTTAGCCTCAGCAGACATAGCCGTCTGCGCAGGGTCATGATGAATTTTTTCATCAACCGCGAGGGCTATTGTCAGTTCACCGCCGGCAATCGCACCCAGCAATTCAGTTTTTTGCGTTTCGCTACCCGCCATATTAATCGCGGTAACACCCAGGATGGCTGTGGATAACAATGGGGACGCCGTTAAGAATCGTCCGCTTTGCTCAACAATTTGCGCCATTCCCACATGACCAAACGCCAAACCGCCATATTCTTCGGGTACTAAAATTGCCGCCCAACCCATATTGGCCATTTGACCCCACAATGCGTCTGAGTAACCTGTATGGCTACCCGCATCACGCTGTGCACGTAATTCAGCCACAGGAGCATGCTCAGATAGAAATCCCTGAGCCGACTCTTTGAGCATTTGTTGTTCTTCGTTTAATACTAGTGCCATGATAAATACCTCTAAAGTCTGTTAACCCAAGCCAAGAATGTTTTTGGCGATAATGTTCAGTTGAACTTCTGAGGTTCCACCTTCAATTGAATTGCCCTTTGTTCGCAATAACGTTTTAGCGGTCCAACCGTTATTAGAGATATCGCCTTCCCAAACGAGATCATCAGTACCACCAATTTTCAATAACGTCTCAAACCGACGCTTGTTCAGTTCAGTACCATAATATTTAAGCATCGCGGAAGTCGCGCCAATACCCTGACCAGCCTTGGCTTCATCCGTTACTCGTTCAGCGGTAAAGGCAAACGCCGCCGCATCAATTTCCCATCTAGCGATATCGGTACGCATGAAAAGGTCGTTTAAACGCCCCCCCGTGGTACCCATGGTTTGCGCAGCAATAGCACCGAGTGTCTTAGAACCAGAACCGACCAGACCCATACCGCCAATCATTTCACGCTCGTGAGTTAGCAAATATTTTGCAATCGTCCAACCTTGGTTGACCTCACCGACTACCTGATCTTTTTCGACCCGGACATCATCAAGGAAAGTCTCACAAAACGGCGAGCTACCCGATATTAGTTTTATCGGCTTTGGTGTCACACCCGGCGTCGCCATATCAAATAAGACTAGGCTAATACCCATTTGTTTTTTCGCATCTGGGTCGGTACGCAATAAACAAAACATCCAATCCGCTTTGTCACCATAGGAGGTCCACACCTTTTGCCCATTAGCAATAAAGTGGTCACCCATATCAACTGCTTTGCTTTGTAACCCGGCTAAATCAGACCCAGCGTTAGGCTCACTATAACCCTGACACCATCTAATCTCACCGCGAGTAATTGCGGGTAAATGCTGTTGCTTAAGCGCTTCAGACCCAAATTTCAATAATGCTGGCCCAATCATCCAGATACCAAAACTGTCTAATGGTGAACGAGCCTTTATTCGACGCATTTCTTCCTTCAGAATTTTATGCTCGGCTTTGTTAAGTCCGCCACCACCATATTCAGTCGGCCAGTCTGGGGCTGTCCAACCTTTTGCACCCATGCGCTCCATCCATAATTTTTGGTCTTCACTTGTGAAGGTCCAATTACGTCCTCCCCAACAGGCATCCTCGCCGGCCATAACAGGCGAACGCATGCTATGGGGGCAGTTTTCTTCTAACCAATCTCGAGACTCTTGCCTAAAATTATGTAAATCACTCACATTAAACTCCTACCAGATTCGGTATTGTTTGGGTGGCTTGAGCCGCAATTTGACAGCGGTAAACCGTAAATTTAAAGAAATTGAACTTACAGTATGTTATTCTCATTTTCAAGCACTTCGGTGACTAGTCGCCCACAAAAATCAGGAAGAAGGCGTTATCCGCGTAGCTCTCATTAACGCCGACACGTAAACTTCGCTCCAACAGCCGACACACAATGAATACTCAACCATAAAAAGGATCTGAGCATGCCTCAACTATTGAACAAAAGTATTGTCTTGGCCAGCCGACCCGTTGGTGCACCTAAAGCAGAAGATTTTCGTCTAGAAACCTCTAGCGTTGAACCGATTAAAGATGATGAGGTATTAATTAAAACACTCTATCTTTCGCTAGATCCTTATATGCGTGGCCGTATGAGTGCCGCTAAATCTTATGCAGATCCAGTTCCAGTCGGCGATGTGATGGTGGCTGAAACAGCTGGTATTGTCATTGAATCTAAATCTGACCGGTATGCAGTTGGGGACTATGTTTGCTGTCGTGCAGGCTGGCAGGAGTATTTTGTGTCACACCAAAAAGACCCTATGACGTACAAAATAGACCCTGCAAAAGTGCCTTTATCGACCTATCTTGGGGTTTGTGGTATGCCCGGCCGTACAGCGTATTTTGGCTTGATACGTGAAGGTAAACCCGTAGCAGGAGAGACATTGGTTGTCTCAGCAGCCTCAGGTGCAGTTGGTTCAGTGGTAGGGCAAATTGGTAAAAAGTTGGGTTTGTATGTGGTGGGGATTGCCGGTGGTGAAAAAAAATGTGCCTATGTAAAAGATGAGCTTGGTTTTGATGAGTGTGTTGACTACAAATCTGCGGATTTCAACAGCGCCTTAACAATGGCTTGCCCAAAGGGTATAGATATCTATTTTGAATCTGTAGGTGGCGCGGTAACAGAAGCCGTTGCCAAGCAGTTTAATCCTGGCGCTCGTGCACCAATTTGCGGCTTCATTGCAAGCTATAACGCGACAGATATTACCAAAGAGCGCACACCGTTTCATATTTTTGGTGAATTAGAAAACCCACCGGAACACAAGTTCTTTTTGGTTTTTGACCACTATGCAGACTTTGCCGAAGCGAATAGCGCACTGACTGAGTGGGTTGCCAACGGAGAAATAAAATATCAAGAAACGGTGGCTGAAGGATTGGAGCTGGCACCGGAGTACTTTAGCTGGCTCTTTAGCGGAAAGAACTTTGGTAAACTAGTGGTTAAGGTAGCAGACGAATAACCCAAACTTCGCAAGGACACTATCGGATGACTGACGCTCTACAACACCTGTTAACTATTTTACAGTTGGAGAAAATTGATACTAATATCTACCGCGGGTTCACTCCCAAGACAAGCAACAAGCGGGTTTTTGGTGGTCAAGTTTTTGCACAGGCAATGCGGGCTGCTCAAGATACGGTTGATGTGGAACGGTCCGTGCACTCTCAACATGCCTATTTTTTAAGGCCAGGGGACCCCAGTGTGCCTATTCTCTATGAGGTAGATAATATTCGTGATGGTGGGTCATTCACGACCCGTCGGGTAGTCGCATCACAGCGAGGCAAGGCTATTTTCAATACCGAAATGTCCTTTCAGGTACCCGAAGAGGGCCTTTGCCATCAAGCTGACATGCCTATTTGCCCTGGGCCAGAGGAAATTGAAGATGATAACCAGCGTTGGAATAAAATTCGCGAGCAGCTGGATCCGTCTGCAAAAAAACGCTCTTCAAAAAATCGGCCGACATTGCGTCCGATTCAAATGCGCTCAGTGGATCCGATTAACTATATCGACCCCACTCCCCGAAAAGCCGAGCAACTTATTTGGATAAAAGCCGCTGGAAAGTTACCCGAAGGAACAGACAGTCAACTCCATCATGCAATACTTGCCTATGCGTCGGACTTTAGCTTAATGAGCACTGCGCTGATGCCTCATGCGATTAGTATCATGAATCCAAAATTACAGCCGGCCTCACTTGATCACTGCATCTGGTTTCATGATGACTTTAAGGCGGACGAGTGGCTGTTGTACCACATGGATAGTTTACGCTCGAGTCGGTCCAGAGGTCTGAGCAGAGGAGCCTTTTATACACAAGATGGGCGCTTGGTAGCCAGTACCATTCAGGAAGGCTTAATGAGACTTCATCAAGA
>CALDQM010000047.1:0-12802 GCA_937911225.1 uncultured Cellvibrionales bacterium | reverse complement strand
TACTGCACCACCCACTTTAATAGGGGCCGTGACCACGGCAATAGCCACGTCAGTAACACCATCAATTACCGCCACCGCTAGACAGCCTGTTTGAGAAAAACACAACATTAATAAAACCAGTACTTTTTTCATTTATCGTTCCTTTAAAATTAGGCGGCTATTATGTATTTTTGGCTGGTCATTGGGTAGCTTAAAGCCGCTCACCGGCACATTTTTTCAAAATTGCGACTAAAAAAATCTACGCGCATAACAAGCCTACTTTATGGTACTGTATATCCATACAGTTATTAAAGTACGGTCTATTATGCAATATGCAGAACTTCACTGCGTCAGCAACTTTACATTTTTGCGCGGCGCATCTCACCCGCAAGAATTGGTTCATACTGCATCAGCTCTTGGCTACCAAGCACTTGCCATTACTGATGAATGCTCGCTAGCGGGGGTAGTAAAAGCGCATGTAGCCGCACGCGAGTGTGGGCTGCCTCTTATTATTGGTAGTGAATTCCTCATTGATGGGCAAAAGTTAGTTATCTTGGTAACAAACCGTAAGTCTTATTCTGAATTATCCAGTCTTATTACGTTAGCTAGGCGACGCAGCAGCAAAGGCGAATATCGTCTCCAGTGGTCAGATCTGAGTCACAATCTACCCAATGCCCTGGTTATTTGGTTGCCCTCCGGCATAGCCGATACCGATAACGCGATAGGCTATCAACTGAGTAACTGGTTTAACGGTCGATTATGGGTTGGTGTCGAACATTTACTTGATGGTGATGAAACTAAGCAATACTACTATCGACGTAATTTAGCCGCACTTTGGGAAGTGCCTATGGTGGCCTGTGGCGATGTCCACATGCATGCCAAAGATCGCCAAAACTTACAAGATACTCTGAGTGCCATACGTTATAACTGTTCAGTAATGACTCTGGGAAAACGCCGTTTCGCTAATGCTGAGCGACGCTTACGCAGCCTACCCTATCTCGATAAGCTATACCCACCTGCACTCTTAGCGGAAACTATTGCGATTTCTCAGCGTTGTCAGTTTTCGCTTGAAGAATTACGTTATGAATACCCCTCAGAGGTAGTGCCAGACCACTTAACTGCCGCCGAACAACTGCTTTATCTGGTTGATGAAGGTATTAAGAAACGTTGGCCTGAAGGCCCATCAAAGCGCGTTACCGATCAGATTAGTTATGAGCTAAAGGTCATTGCTGAACTCAATTATGAGAGCTATTTTCTCACTGTTCATGACATTGTCGCTTTTGCCCGTAGTCGCCACATTCTTTGCCAAGGACGAGGCTCAGCGGCTAATTCTGTTGTTTGCTATTGTTTATTTATTACCGAGGTTTCTCCTGACCAAATTTCGCTGTTGTTCGAGCGCTTTATTTCCAAGGAACGCAATGAACCGCCGGATATAGACGTAGACTTTGAGCATGAACGACGAGAAGAAGTTATTCAGTACATTTACAAGCGCTATAGTCGCGAACGTGCGGCCATTGCGGCTACAGTAATTACCTACAAGCCCCGCAGCGCCATACGTGACGTGGGAAAAGCTCTGGGTCTTGATCCCCTGTTTATTGAACAGATAAGTCAGTCATTATCTTGGTGGGATAGTCGCGCTGACCTTGAAAAACAGTTTAATGATCAGGGCAGTAATGCTGGATCTAACAACAGTGTACTTATTGACCATTTCTATCGTCTTCTACAAGAAATTATGGGCTTTCCTAGACACTTATCTCAGCATGTTGGTGGTTTTATTATCACTCGCAGCCCCATTAGTACGCTGGTGCCCGTCGAAAATGCCAGCATGCCCGAACGCACGGTTATTCAGTGGGACAAGACCGACATAGAGGCACTTGGTTTATTAAAAATAGATATCCTTGCGCTTGGCATGCTGTCAGCCATTCATCGCTGTTTTGATCTCATTCAAAACCATCATGGCAAGCAGCTGACCATGCAAGCGATTCCCAAAAATGACACTGCTACCTATGACATGCTGTGTAAAGCCGACAGTGTTGGCGTCTTTCAAATAGAGTCTCGCGCTCAAATGGCCATGCTACCGCGTTTACAGCCTCGTTGTTTTTACGATCTTGTAATTGAAATTGCTATTGTGCGGCCTGGCCCCATACAGGGTGGCATGGTTCACCCCTACTTAAAACGCCGCCAAGGACTGGAAACCGTTAACTACCCTAGCCCTGAAATTAAAGCCGTGTTGGAACGTACTCTGGGTATTCCAGTATTCCAAGAACAGGTTATTCGATTAGCCATGGTTGCTGCTGGTTTTTCAGGTGGCGAAGCTGATCAATTACGTCGTGCCATGGCCAGCTGGAGCAGCAAGGGTGGCGGCAATAATCAGCTTGCAAAATTTGAGACAAAACTCACTAATGGGATGCTTAAACAAGGCTATAGTTTAGATTTTGCTGAGCGACTATTTAAACAAATACAGGGCTTTGGCGTCTATGGTTTTCCTGAATCACACTCTGCCAGTTTTGCACTTCTTGCCTACGTTTCGGCCTGGCTAAAGTGCCACTATCCCGCCGCTTTTTGTTGCGCCATTATGAATAGTCAACCCATGGGATTTTACTCACCCTCGCAATTAGTTCAAGACGCTAAGCGGCATAATATTGGTATAAACCCTATTGACATCAACCATAGCTTTTGGGATCACAGTCTTGAAAATAACCTCGAAAATATATTAAGTAAAAACAGTAATACACTGATTAGATTAGGTTTTAGACTAATAAAAGGGCTAAGTTACAAGGCAGTTCTAAAAATTGTTAGCGCGAAAAGGCCCTTTAAAAGCCTCAGCGATCTAACTGTTCGCACCGGCCTTTCTAAAGCCAACCTAAGCCTTTTGAGTAGCGCTGGTGCATTACAGTCTATAACTAATAATCGTCGCCAGGCACACTGGCAGACGCTGGCAATCAATAACAATGAACCCTTACTAGAGCACTCAATGTCAGCCCTAGATTTACAGCTTAGTCCGCCCAGCGAAAGCGACAATATATATGCTGACTATAACAATACCGGGCTGACGTTAGGGCGCCATCCAATGAGTATTCTTCGTGAACAATTTCCACTTTTTCGTCAGTGCAAACGTCACAGTGATTTAGCTGAAATGGGGCATCAACGATTTGTTCGCATGGCCGGCATAGTCACCGGAAAACAACGCCCCGGGACCGCATCTGGGGTAGTTTTTTTGACCCTAGAAGATGAAACAGGCAATAGTAATGTCGTCATATGGAAAAGCGTTCAACAACGCTGTCGTCAAGCGCTTCTCAAAGCACAACTAATAATGGTCAAAGGTGTTATCGAAACGGATGGTGCGGTGGTTCATGTCATTGCGCAAGAGCTTACAGATTGTAGCGAGTTGCTTTATCAAACCAACATAAGATCACGTAACTTTAGGTAATAGTTCGAACATGATTACTTCACAATAAACCTGCGCTTTAAGCTACTGATGAGGTTTGACGGTAATGACTGGGGGTCATGCCATTCCAGCGTAAAAAGGCGCGGCGAAAACTTACCGTTTCAGTGTAATCTAACAAACTGGCTATCTCAGAAACCGTCAGCTTGGTGGTGGAAAGGTACTGACAGGCCAAAACATTTCTTACTTCATCACAAATAGCACGAAAATTGGTTGATTCATCTCTAAGACGTCGCCTAAGCGTACTCTCACTGACATATAGCATTTCTGCTACCTGATTAATCATTGGGAATTCGCCACCGGCACGAATTAAAATACGTCGTATGGCAGCGGAGAAATTTTCAACTCTGTTTAACCCACGCAGTAACTCCTCGCATTGATTTTGAAAAATGACATGGCCTGCTGGATTTGCGGTTCTAATTCGTAAATCTAAAATACTCTCAGGTATTACCAATTCACTGTAAGCCTGATCGAATCTAACTGGCACTGAAAATAACATTTCAAAAGCGTTTTGGTCGACCGGCGCTGAGTAGCTCAAGTGCACTTCACCTGAGGTTATTACCTCATCAATAAGTGCTTCAGCAATGAATGATATCTGTGACAATGTCAATTCAGTGATCAGCCTTTTTTGAATGGGGCTACCTAAGTCCAACTTAATCCGCAGAGTAATACCATTACTCACTTTGTAAACTTCAAGTGATGGTCCTAGGCCTATTATTGCTCGATATCGGATAAGTAGCTTAAGCGCTTCTTGCAAGTCCGCACAGCTCATTAACGCAAAACCAAAAGTGCCTAAAGTGGTTATATCTATTTGTCGACCAAGACGAACCATTAGTGTCGGATCGTTAGTCAGATCCACCGCACACTCTAAGATTTTTAATGTTTCAATAGCATTAAATGATTTGATGTCTCTGGCGGTAAATAGGCACAACTCAGGAAGTGAAAAAAGGTGCTCTGACGTAAACCCATCATCAGCTATAAGAGCTATCAGCTGGGGTAACAGCGCATTATGTGACTGCAAACTAGCCATGTTAATACCTCTAAAAATTAGGTCTTAGTGCAACAAATATACTTGATGGTACTACAGAATGAATGGAAATGTCTCTGTGTATGACTGAATATATCCCCTCTTATGGTGCAAAAATTAGCTAGTATGACTATCTTGTCAACGCGCTAACAAACGGAACTTCACATGACAGCTATGCCGGCACAATCTAAAACACCCGAAGGTGTTTCTATCAACGCTAGAAATGTAAACTTTCAGTTAGAACAGGCACTCGCCACTGACTGGGCAGACAGCGACCCAGTGTTGACCGCTATTTTTAATGCCATGAGTATTAGCTTTCCCTCGGGTGAGAAAAACTTTATCGATTCTGTTCGAGCCTATGAAAAACGTATTAACGATGAGAAGCTACTTAAAGACATTAAGGGATTTTACAAGCAAGAAGGCATACACAGTCGTGAGCATCGCAAGTACAACAAAACATTATGTGAGCAGCGCGGGTATAATTTGGAAGAGCTAGAGAGCACCTATTTACGAAGAATTGAAACGGCTAAAAAAGATCCGCGCATTACCAATCAAATGCTGCTGGCATCTACTGTGGCCGTAGAACACTTTACCGCCAGTTTTGGGGAGAGCTTTTTGGAAGGCCGTATTTTAAAGAACGTTGAAGGGCCAATAGGCGACCTTTGGCGCTGGCACGCTCTTGAAGAGTTAGAGCATAAATCTGTAGCCTTTGATGTTTACGCTCAAATCGGGGGTAGTTATAAGCTGCGTAAAACCATTATGCGCATTTCAATGGTGACGCTGCTAAAGGATTTCTTAACCGTGGCACTTAAAATGCTGCGTCATGATAAACAGCTGTGGAAATGGCGCACATTCAAAAGCCTTACAAAACTTCTGTTCTTTAAAGACGGCTTTTTGCGTGTGCATGCAGCTGCTTACAAAGACTTCTTTAGAGAAGACTTTCATCCCTGGGATTCGGACAACCGAGCTCTACTAGAATACTGGCAGGAGAAACTAGAGCCTGTTATGGCAGCTGCCTGAAACCATAGAGTCGGAGAACACAGTTCTTTAACAAGACCGGGTTGTCTTATGAGAACCTCTTGCGACATGCTATGCAATAAATATAAAACACTTGAACCACAGAAATGCGAATGAGTAGGACCATGCAGCACAAAAAATAGTTTGGGTGAATAGCAAATAATAATCAGATAGAATCCTTTAAGTGATTCATCACCATAATAATAAAGGATGACCAAGATGATTAATCGGCTAACCAAATGCCAACACTTAAGCTGTCTTTTAATCATGGCACTAGGAATAGTATCCTGTTCAGATGACAAAATGCCAGTCTCCAGCGAAGCCTTCAGCTCTGCTGCTGATGTACATGGCAATCAACGCATCATTGATGAAACTGCTGAGATTGATAAACAATTAAAATTATCTAATGGTGATATTTTAGGCGGTCAAATTCAGCTTTTTGAAACTGAGACTCAATTATTAGCGCGTAAAGCGGTACCTGATTCTAGAATCATCAATGAACTGGACGGAGCTCAACAGCGAAATGCCTATTATGGTGATCTGCATGTGCATACTGCTTATTCTTTCGATGGCTACGCTTTTGGAACACTAGCAACACCCTATGATGCGTATCGCTTCGCTAAAGGTGAGGCCATAAAAAACCCCGCGGGCTTTAACATGCAGCTAACCAAGCCAATGGATTTTTATGCAGTTACAGATCATGCAGTATTCTTAGGTTTACTAAAAGCATCGGCAGATAAATCTACAGCCTTCTCTAAAAATGAATTTGCAGAGCCGTTTCATGACTTAAATGCACCCGGAAGTTTCGGTACTGGCTTAGTCAGCAGGGCAAAGAGACTGCTGGCATTCTCAGGTTTTATCCCGAATGCCACCAAAGGTCTTGGCGATGGAAGTTTAGATCGCCAAGAAGTTCTTGGCGTGGTGAGGGATGCTTGGGAAGATACTATTGATGCGGCTGAACAATTTAATGATCCGGGCCGCTTTACCACTTTTGCTGCTTATGAATATACGACCTCTAGCGCCGATATGGGAAATTTACATCGAAACGTTATTTTTAAAGGGACAGAGCGTCTTCCACGTGAGCCCTTTTCTCGCGGTCACTCAAATAATCCAGAGGACCTTTGGAGCTGGATGGACGAGCTTAGAAGCAAGGGCGTTGAAAGTTTGGCTATACCTCACAACTCAAATGGCTCTAATGGGGAGATGTTCAAAGTTACTGACTGGAACGATAATCCGTTTGATAAAACATATGTGCAAACACGCATTAGAAATGAGCCCATCGTCGAGATAACGCAAATTAAAGGAACATCCGAAACACACCCTATTTTATCAACACGGGATGAATGGGCTGGGTTTGAAATTATGCCTTACAGAATTGCTACCGGTGCCCTCAGTAAGGTAGATGGCTCATTTGCGCGTCAAGCCCTGTTAAATGGCTTGTCTCTTGAAAAACAAGGCATGGGTAACCCCTACCAGTTTGGCTTTATTGGTTCTAGTGACACTCATTCAGCGGCTAGCCAAAATGATGAGTCAGCATTCGCATCCAAGCTTGGCATACTGTCTAGCTTTCCAGAGCAAAGAGGCTCTACTCCAATAACCGGCATAGACGGCCAATTAGCCTATTATGGTAATAAAATACTATCTGCGGTAAATACCACACCACTGGGTAAAAGCTTATATGTAAAGATTGATGGCAATGTCTATGCTGGCGGTGCGCCACCTACCTTTGGCGCCTCTGGTTTAGCGGCGGTCTGGGCAGAGGAGAATACCAGAGACTCTATCTACACGGCTTTTCGTCGCAAAGAAGTGTTTGCAACCTCAGGACCTCGCTTAAGACTTCGGTTTTTTGCTGGGTATGGATTTGACCAAAGCATGCTCACTGCAGCTGACGGTGTGGAACAGGCCTACGCAAAAGGAGTAAGTATGGGAGGTACTCTTTTGGAAAAAGGTGATGTACAAACCCGCATGGGGTCCCCCGGGTTTTTAGTAATGGCCTCCGCTGACCCAGACAATGCACCACTGCAGCGCCTTCAAATAATAAAAGGTTGGATCGATGAAGACGGTACAACTCACGAGAATGTTGTGGATATCGCCTGCGCAAATGGCGCAGAGGTAAACCAGTTGACCAATCGTTGTCCTGACAATGGTGCCAGAGTAGATATTTCTGATTGCTCAATTAACCCTGAAACGGGTGCATCACAATTATCAACGCTATGGCATGATCCTAACTTTAAGGCTGATCAACGCGCATTTTACTATGCGCGAGTACTTGAAAACCCAACCTGCCGCTGGTCAACCTGGGATGCTATTCGTGAAGGCGTCGCTACAAGACCTGACTTGGCTACCACCGTTCAAGAACGTGCTTGGTCCTCGCCCATTCACTATATGACGCAAAACTAGGGTGCGGGTCGTCCAAAGCGGTGATTGACAGACTATATAAAATGAATATGATTCAGCAATCCTAGAGCGCTGCAATAACGTAGCTATTAAGTACTGAACAATACCCAATAGAGATTTTATTAATGAAAAATTTTACCCAAAAAGTGGCTGTCATTACTGGAGCCGGGTCAGGTATGGGCCGATACCTTGCTGTGTTGCTTGCCAAAGCGGGCGCTAATGTTGCTATTTGTGAGATCAATCAAGCCACGTTAGCCGAGACCGAGGCTATGCTAAAAGACTATCCGGTCAATGTATCTAGTCATATTATCGACGTTGCTGATAAAGCCGCCATTGATGCCCTCCCCGGCCAGGTTATAGAGCAACATGGTCATGTTGATCTTGTATTTAATAATGCTGGCGTTACGGTAGATTGTGCCTTTGAGGATATGTCTGAAGCAGATTGGAATTGGGTAATGGACATCAATTTACACGGCGTTATCAACTCCACGAGAGCTTTTTTGCCGCACTTAAAGCAGCGCCCTGAAGCGGCATTGATCAATACATCATCCATTTTTGGGATGATTACAGTGCCTAACCAATCGGTTTACCACACGGCAAAGTTCGCCTTGCGCGGCTTCACCGAGTGTTTAGCTAAAGAAATGAGAGGTAGCACCGTACAAATCCACTCTGTGCACCCCGGTCACATTGGCACTAATATTGTCACCAACGCCCGCATGAATACCCGTGAAGATGCCGTCAGTCCAATGCAAGAAATGATGGGCAAGCTTATAGGCATAGGTAACACACAAGAAGAGATGGCCGATTTCTTCCGTAATAACGGTATGCACCCAAGTAAAGCATCTAATATTATCCTAAAGGGTGTACTGAAAAACCGCATGCGCATTTTTATTGGTGCAGATGCCAAACTAATGGATTTATCGCAACGGCTATTTCCCATTAATTATGAAAAGGTATTTCCGCTCTTTACGGTACCTCTAACGCTTATGAGAAACAAAAAGCCCTTAAACTATTAAATTACGCCAATAATTGAGAGATAACTATAAAAATGCAAATTGAGCATACTGATGTCGTCATTGTAGGCGCTGGACTTTCGGGTATTGGTGCGGCTTATCACCTCACTAAACAATGTCCCAATCATGACTATCTCATTTTAGAGAGCCGGGGCGCTATTGGCGGCACATGGGATCTATTTCGGTATCCAGGTATTCGCTCAGACAGCGACATGCATACCCTAGGCTACAGCTTTAAACCTTGGAATAGCGCAAAGGCTATTGCTGATGGTCCATCAATTCTTAACTATGTGCGCGAGACTGCTACCGAAAACAAAATTGAAGAAAAAATTCGCTACAGCAGTAAATTAACCAGTGCTAACTGGGACAGCGAAACCGCTCGTTGGACTCTAACGATTGCTCAGTCCGACACTGGTGAGAGTGTACAAATTAGTTGTAACTTTTTGCATATGTGTGCCGGCTATTACAGCTATGAGCAAGCTCATGACCCCAAGTTTCCATCAGTTGATGCGTTTAAGGGCAAGCTGATACACCCTCAGTTTTGGCCCGAAGATTTGGTCTATGAGGACAAAAAGGTGGTTGTTATCGGTTCAGGCGCTACGGCGGTCACATTAGTTCCATCAATGGCCAAAAAAGCCGCTAGCGTTACTATGCTGCAGCGCTCACCCACCTATGTTATTTCGCGCCCCTCCGAAGATTGGTTTGCCAATGGACTGCGTAAGTTAATGCCGCACAGCTGGGCTTATGCGCTAACGCGTCTACGTAATACGCGATTCCAAGAATTTATCTATAAACAGACGCGAAAAAAGCCAGAAAAAGTAAAAAAGACCATCCTCGATATGGTGCGTAAAGAGCTTGGACCTGACTATGATGTCGATAAACATTTTACCCCCAGCTATAACCCTTGGGACCAACGCCTATGCTTAGTGCCTGACAGTGATCTCTTCACTGCTATCAAGAATGGCAGTGCCACTGTAGTCACAGACCATATCGACAGCTTTACTGAAAATGGCATTCAGCTTAAATCAGGCGAGCACCTTGATGCTGACATCATCGTTAGCGCTACCGGCTTAAAGTTAGTGATGATGGGTGGTGCCGAGATTGCAGTGGATGGAAAGATTGTAGACTTTGCTAAACTTTGGACCTACAAGGGCTTGATGGTCTCTGACGTACCCAACATGGTGTCCACCTTTGGCTACATTAATGCGTCTTGGACGCTACGCGCTGACTTAACCGCTGAATGGGTCTGTCGAGCGCTCAACCATATGGCTGACACTAACACCACTAGTGTTGTTCCCATCGTCCCAAGCAACCTGCATGATATGCCCGTAAGAAGCTGGATTGCAGACTTCCCTGCCGGTTACATGCAACGAATGATGCACCTATTCCCCAAGCAAGGTGACCAAGAGCCTTGGATAAACACGCAAGACTTCCGCAGAGATCGCTCGTTGTTTAAACAGCCTTTAGCCAGTGATGCTGCGTTACAATTTAGTGTACCTGCGCCAATCGCTGCAAAAAGCGCCTAGTATCCCACCAGCGAAAGGGCCATTTGTTTAGGCCCTTGACTCTGGTCTATACTCCAGACTTTATAGTAGCGGTTTGGAGGGTAGTACTATGCTAAAAATTGGCGAATTAGCAAAGCACGCGGGCATTTCGCGAGACGCACTTCGCTTCTATGAAAAACATGGTCTTATTGCCCCAAACACTCGTACTGAATCAGGTTATCGGCTATATTCTAAATCTGATGTAGTGCGCATTAGCTTTATTCTTAGCGCTAAAGAAGTCGGCTTCACGCTCAATGAAATACACCAGTTACTAGAATTAGAAGTAACCAAAGATGTTAAGTCTTGTCAGGATGTGAAGCAATTTGTTGACAATAAAATACAGGTCGTCAACCAACGCTTAAATGAAATGAAAAAGATTAAGCAGTCTCTAAAAACCCTGAGCAATGCTTGCTGCGGCGGTAATGAGCCTGCCACCCACTGCACCATTTTAGGTGCTCTAAGTGTCCAAAACAGGTAGTGAAGTATGTCTTTGTTTGAGCATTTTGTTGGTCTATTTATCGAATCAGCACCCTGGTTACTTATGGGGTTTACTGTCGCAGGACTTATGAAAGCATTTGTGCCTAGCGAACTGCTCGCCAAACATCTCGGCGAACCAGGATTGATGGCGACCGTCAAAGCAGCTCTTTTGGGTGCACCCCTACCCCTTTGCTCTTGTGGCGTCATACCTGCAGCTCTTGGTTTACGCCGCAGCGGCGCCTCTAAGGCCGCAACGACCTCGTTCTTAATATCTACGCCAGAGACAGGTGTTGACTCAGTAACGGTCTCTTACGCAATGCTAGGGCCATTTATGGCCATTATTCGCCCTATTGCCGCCATTTCTACTGCAATCACCGCCGGCGTACTGGTAGGCGCCGACAAAGATGAGTCAGCAGCAGTTACCTCAGAGCCCGTCGAAGCCTGTTGTGCTAGTAAAACACCAGAGCCTGAGCCAAGCTGTTGTAGCAAAACGAACACCGATCCTGTCGCACCGGATACCCTGGCCACGCGCCTAAAAGACAGTATGAAATTTACCTTTATCGATCTCATTAAAGACATTAGCCTGTGGCTACTCATTGGCTTGGGCATAGCCGCAGTGGTTAAAACCTATGTACCTACTGAATTTTTGACACAGTGGGGTGATGGCTTTATGGCTTTTGTGGTCATGGCATTAATTGGTGTACCCATGTATATCTGTGCCCTAGCCTCAACACCCATTGCCGCTGGACTATTGTTTTCTGGCGTATCCCCCGGTGCGACGTTAGTGTTCATGCTGGTTGGGCCTGCCACCAACATCGCCACCATGGGTCTGGTCAAACGAGAACTCGGAAATCGCGCACTAGCAGCCTACCTTGGAAGTGTCGTTGGCGTGGGCTTTGCCTTTGGCTATTTGACCAATTACCTTGCTGCCCAATGGAACATCGACTTTCTAGCCCAAACCCAAACTGCTCATGCCATGCTCAATACACCCCTTGCAACCGGTTCAGCGGTCTTATTAGCAGGATTAATGATCTATGCTTTGGGGTCTAAGTACCTAATTAATCCCAAGCAACAGTTATCTACCACTGATTCATAAGGTATACCAAAAGGCCTTTTTTTAATGACTTTACCTAAAGACGCTTTAATCGTTAGCTTAGGGCTGCTGTGTATTTGTCTAGGTGCGATGGTTAACGTTGACCTCCCGTGGAAAGACGGTGGAATACCAATTACAGGACAAAGCCTTGCAGTGCTAGTTGTAGGGTTTGTACTCGGGCGAAAAAGGGGCATGCTCGCGATTGCCATCTATTTAATTTTAGGCATTATTGGGTTGCCTGTTTTTGCCAACGGCGCATCAGGAATAGAAACATTAATGGGTGGCAGCGGCGGATTTTTGTACGGCTTTTTAGTCGGTGGTTATGTGTGTGGTGCATTACAAGAGAATGGATTTGCAGCACGTTTTGTCAGTATTTTAACGGCCATGGCCATCGGAACTGCATTAATTTTAATCTGTGGAATTGCCCAACTGACTTTTTTATACGGCTTTGAGAAAGCGTTGCAGTATGGCTTTTTACCCTTTTGGCCGGGAGCGATCCTGAAAATTATTTTGGGTGCAATGATCGTTTATTACATCCCAAAAGAAACATATTTAGGGCAACCGGACTAACCTTTGCAACAGCATGCACCATAACTCAACACTGAAAACCATACAGTGACTTTACACCCTTCATCTCAGCAAGATTAGCCATGAATTTCTTTATATCCGGCGGATTCATTGCTGGTACCTTAGTTGTTAAGGCTTTGGTTAATTAGCCAACCCATAAAAAAAGCGGCCCGTGGGCCGCTTTTTTCTTAACTACTTAACCGCTAAACAACCTTACCAGCCAGTAATCTCTTTCAAACCATT
>CALDQM010000046.1:0-23157 GCA_937911225.1 uncultured Cellvibrionales bacterium | reverse complement strand
CCCTATTGTCTAGGTTTACTCACTACTCGTCTGATGAATTCAGGCAGTTTAAATGGCGCCAGTTCACGAATTAGTCGCCCTACATACAATAATAGGTTTGTTTTCTTATACCATACCAGTTTAGCGAGCTGGATCGTCGCAGCTCGGTGACCAATAGCAAATAGCTCATCGTATCGCTCGGTATTATCCCGGAGGCTAAAATCGCTTAGATCCATTGAAATCAATAAATCAGCTTCCTTGAGTTGATCCTGAGTATGTTGACTAACCGCAATTTCAAAGGCGTTACGCATGACATCAAGCACATGGGTTATATCTGAGTAATGGCTAACACTATTGAGGTGACTGGCAATGGTCACCCCTGCGCCTGCAGCCTGCAGGGCCTCTATGGGTACGTTTTGAACTAATCCTCCATCGACAAGAGTTCTTCCATTGATTTCTACCGGAATATATATACCGGGTATAGCCGCAGAGGCACACACCGCATCGGCAACAGAGCCAGTGGTCAGAATGATTTCCTCCCCGCTGTTGATATCGGTTGCAACAATCGACAATGGAATTGCCGCATCCTCAATATTGACATCGCCGACATATTCAAGCATCAAGTCTTTCAGCGATTCTGTGCTAAAAAAGCCGGTCTTATTGAGTTTAAACGAGGTGACCTTTGACATCGTTAAACGACGCGCTAGGTCGCCTATAGTTTCTATATCAACATTGAACGCATAAAGAGCAGCGATCATGGCGCCCACGCTAGTCCCTGCTATGTAGTTAATATCTACCTGCGCATCTTCAAGCGCCTTTAATACGCCAATATGAGCGACACCTTTTGCAGCACCACCACCAAGGGCAACTCCAATTTTCGTGTTAAATAGTTTTTTAGCCATAGGCGCTAGTTTACCTTGATTGAAGTGATTGAGCCTATCAAGTAGGCATATAGATCGGTAAAAGTGTAAGACATCGAACGTTTTAGTTTGGAAATATACTATTAAGCATTTGCCGAAGTATCGGTAGCAGGTCAGGCTGGGACTCCTCCGCGTCCGTTGCATAGCCAGTAAATACGACCACTATATCTTTGTCTGGGTTGACTAGAAGACCCTGGCCGGCCCAGCCACCTTTGTAGAAGTCATGATTGGAATAAACGGCGTCCCACTGATACGCCGAGTGTGAAAAATCACCAGGTAGCATGTTAGCGATCCGCGCTTTTTGCCAGAGCTTTGGATTTCCCTCATTACGAATAAGTTGCACTACTCTATCGGAGATGATTTTTCGATCGCTAACCTTGTTGTAGCTCGGCGTATAAAGTAAGCCAAAGCGCGCTACATCACGAAGCTGTGCGAGTAAACCACCATGGGTATTTGGAACTCCATAACGCGGAGCAAGCAGCCCAGCATCAGCTTCAGCGCCTATGTGCTGCCAAATTTCTTTGCTCAGCGCATCTTGAAACGGCATACCCATTAGCTCTTCCACTAACCAGCTCAGTATAAAAGTGTTAACCCCCGAATACTGAAAGGTCTCGCCTTGCGGCTGAAGAACCCCAGGTTTAAGCGAAGCGATCATGGTATACGGGCTACGACCTGACTCATCAGTCCAGTAACCATCGCCAATGGTGGTTGAGTATTGGTAGTAGCAGGAGGTTTTGTCGATGTATTCTTCTGGGCAATTAAGACCTGTCGCCATGTCCAGTAGGTTGCGGACGGTGATTGAGGCAAAATCAGACTCGGCTAATTGCGGTAAATACTGACTAATAGGCAGGCTGACATCAATCTGACCGCGGTCTTCTAAAATACCGACCAATGCAGACACAAGTACCTTAGTCACAGACCAGTAAATAGGTTTTTCATAGGGCTGTTGCCGCGGATAGTGCTCAAAGACTACATCGCCCTTGTGCAGGACAACAATACCCATAGTTTTTGATTCATCGCTGTCTAAAAAAGCCTTGAAACCCATGCTGCCGTTAGGTGTATCGACCAACTGAGTTACGATATTAGGTAAGGGACGTTCAAGTAACAACCGGACCTGTCCCTGCCGATAAACATTTACCGTGGGCATAAATCGGTGAAGGTTTTTAAAGTTCCATGCCTGATCTTCGCCATACACGTTCCACCAGACATCATCGACCGGCAACTTAGCGATCTGGTTTCTGACCGCATCACTTGAGGAGGCTGGCTTAAAGTCCGATACTGTAGCCGGCAAAAGGGGCCGATCTACCAAGCCACAGCCGGCGGCTAGTAGCGTAAAGGCTAAGAGTATTGTAAAGCGTGAGTATCGGTTGTTGGGTGTCATAATTTTCCTTAAAAATGGAGGCTGCCACCAACCCTTGCGTTAGTCTAACGCGACTTGGCGTACGTAGCCTATCCTCTGAGCCAAATTTAACGCTTTTTACGCTTATTATCATCTGGGGTAAGGGCTATTGAGTATATACTGTGCAAAGGGTGCCCTTATGCATCTTAGCCCTATTACCTAGCCAGTGCTTCAGCACCGGAATCTTTATGACTGACACTGCAAAATTTGTTCAAGGCTCGCTAATGCGTCACATTATTGTGATGGCTAGCACCAGTGCGTTTGGGCTCATGTCGATATTCATGGTTGATCTGCTAGATATGTGGTTTATCAGCCTTTTAGGGGATCCTGATCTAGTCGCGGCTATTGGTTTTGCGAGCACGTTGACCTTTTTGGCTACCTCTATTTCCATCGGCACATCTATTGCCGCAGGCGCGCTAGTTTCTAGATCACTGGGCGCACAAGATAAAGAAAAAGCCAGACAATTTGCCATCAATGCGCTAATTATTGCTGGAATAGTAAGCATTATAACCGTCAGCCTGATCATAATGAGCTTAGATCAATTGTTATATTGGCTCGGAGCTAAAGGGCATGTAGCAGAAGTGGCCAAGGGCTATCTGCTTATTGTCCTGCCAGCGGCGATATTACTGGCTATAGGATTAGCTGCTAGTGCTGCCCTTCGAGCGGTAGGCGATGCTAAAGGGGCTATGCTGTGTACTTTGTCTGGTGGCGTGGTTAATGCCATTTTAGACCCTATTTTAATTTTTAGTTTAGAGCTTGGTGTTACTGGCGCCGCTATCGCCTCCGTATTTGCACGCTTGGCAGTATTTACTTATGCCCTATACCGCGTGCACTACAAGCATCGATTACTCACAAAGCCCAGTATGACTAGCTTTAAGGCCTGTGCACGGCCCATTTTGCACATCGCGCTACCTGCCATTATCACCAATATGGCAACGCCCCTAGGGAACGCTTATGTAACTTCCGCCATTGCTGTCTATGGTAGTAGCTATGTGGCCGGATACGCCGTGGTTGGGCGTCTTATCCCAGTATGCTTCGGGTTTGTTTTCAGCCTATCGGGGGCTATTGGACCGATACTTGGCCAAAACTTTGGGGCCGGCAAATGGGATCGTATTCAGCGTACGCTAAGCGACTCACTGATCGTGATGGTAGTTTTCTGCACTGGTATTTCTGGACTACTGTGGTTAGTACAAGATTTTGTTATAGATGCGTTTAAGTTAAACTCTCAAGCCGCTGATATTGTTGCTTTATTTTGCACGTATTTAGCAGTGACGTTTGTATTCAACGGCATGCTATTTACCTCCAATGCGACCTTTAACAACCTTAATTCTCCGCGTTTGGCCAGCGCTCTTAATGTTGGCAAAGCCACTCTTGGTACTATTCCGTTTGTAATGCTTGGTAGCTACTATGGGCAGGCTCAGGGGGTGTTGATCGGACAAGCGGTTGGTTCAGTATTATTTGGCGTTTTAGGCTATTGGATGGCGCTTCTGAAGGTTAAAAAGATGCGGAAAGCCTACGAGCATTAAAAGTTCGGCTTGTTTAGTTAATATCACAGATATAAAAAACCCGGCACAGAGGCCGGGCTTAGGCTGTTGGACAACCAGATTACATATTTTCGATCATAGCATCGCCAAATTCAGAACAAGACATTAAAATAGCATCGTCCATCAGGCGTTCGAAGTCATAAGTCACTTTCTTTTCGTTAATTGCGCCTTCGATACCCTTAATAACGAGGTCTGCAGCATCTCCCCAACCCAAGTGGCGTAACATCATTTCTGCAGAAAGGATTAGTGACCCTGGGTTTACCTTGTCTTGGCCAGCATACTTTGGGGCTGTGCCGTGGGTCGCTTCAAAAATAGCGACATCATCAGAAAGGTTTGCACCAGGTGCGATACCAATACCGCCAACCTGTGCAGCTAGAGCATCTGAAATATAGTCTCCATTTAAGTTTAGAGTAGCAAGAACACTATACTCATCGGGACGTAGGATGATCTGCTGAAGCATAGCGTCAGCAATAACGTCTTTAATAACAATGTCTTCGCCAGTATTAGGGTTTTTGACCACATGCCATGGTCCACCATCAAGCGGCTCGCCCGCAAATGAGTCACGAGCTACTTCATAACCCCAGTCACAGAAGGCGCCTTCTGTGAATTTCATAATATTACCCTTGTGGACCAATGTGACAGAGGGCTTATTTTGGTCAATCGCATACTGAATAGCCTTAGTCACCAGGCGCTTAGTGCCCTCCTCTGAAACTGGCTTAACGCCAATACCGCAGTTAGTGTCAAAACGGATTTTGCTAACGCTCATCTCATCCTGCAGAAACTTAATAACCTTAGTCGCTTCTGGGCTGCCAGCTTTCCACTCAATTCCAGCATAGATATCTTCAGAGTTCTCGCGGAAGATACACATATCCACTTTGTTGGGCTCTTTGACTGGAGATGGGACACCGGTAAACCAACGAACAGGACGCTGACAGACGAATAAATCAAGCTCTTGACGGAGCGCTACGTTTAGCGAGCGAAAACCGCCGCCAACGGGTGTTGTTAATGGTCCTTTAATAGACACGATGTATTCTTGGACAGCCTCTAATGTCTCAGCCGGGAACCAATCTCCCTCATAGAGTTCCGCTGCCTTCTCGCCGCAGAACACTTCCATCCAGGAGATCTTTTTAACGCCTCCATAAGCCTTTTCTACAGCCGCATCAATCACCTTAACCATCACAGGCGTTATGTCTACACCAATGCCATCGCCTTCGATAAAGGGAATCACTGGGTTGTTTGGAACATTTATTGAGAAGTCAGAATTAACTGTGATTTTTTCACCGTTTTGTGGAACTTTTATGTGCTGGTATCCCATGCTTATCTCCGTGGATAGTGGTCAATTTAGTCGTGCAGAAAGGTAGTCTTGTAAAAAATTTACCTAATAACCTAATATTAACATACGTTATGGATTATTTTGTAGCAGATTTTATCCTATAATGGCTATTTACGGAGGCGATTGTGTCGAAATTGATCATTTTTAATAAGCCGTTTCAGGTAATGAGTCAATTTACCGATCAATCACAGAGAAAGACGCTTGCTGACTTTGTTAACATTCCTTCGATTTACCCTGCAGGACGCCTAGACTATGACTCTGAAGGACTAATGTTACTTACCGACAACGGTCCGTTACAGGCTAAGATAAGCCATCCAAAGAACAAATTAAAGAAGACTTACTGGGTTCAGGTGGAGGGTATTGCTACCTCTGAGCATTGCGCTGCATTAGTAGCAGGCGTAGATCTAAAAGATGGGCCTGCTAGGGCCGAATCTTGTAAAATTTTGCCAGAACCCACTCTTTGGCCGCGTAACCCGCCTATTAGAGTGCGTAAAACTATTCCTGACAGCTGGATTGAGTTAGTAATCACCGAGGGGCGCAATCGGCAGGTCCGAAGAATGACAGCGGCGATTAACCTACCCACATTAAGGTTGTTGAGAGTAGCCATTGGTGATTGGACTCTAGGCGATCTGCAACCTGGTCAGTATCGTATTGTTGATTAAACAGCCTAAGGAATTTACATGCCTGATACGATCCACTTAACCGTCGCCACAGTCATAGAGCGTGACGGAAAATTTTTAATGGTACGAGAAACTAAGAATGGTATTCAGGTTATCAATCAACCTGCAGGCCACGTTGAACCTGGTGAGGACGTAATAGCTGCTGCATTGCGCGAAACGCTTGAAGAAACCGGCTGGGAGATCAGTATTACTGGCTTCTTGGGGTTTTCTAATGCCATGTCGATGACCACAGGTATCACCTACTACCGGCTGACCTTTGTCGCAGACGCGATCCGCTTTGACGAGACTGCCAAGATTGACAGTGACATAGACTGCGCCGAATGGATGTCACTCGAACAGATCAAAGATCCTAGTAATCCACTGCGCAGTGAAATGGTACTTGTAGCGCTAGAGGACTTTATTTCAGGGCGTGTTTTCCCTATGGAAATCTTCCGAAACCACTTATAGTGTCAGCTAAGCAAAGAGCTGCAAGAGAAACGCCAAGTGTCAAAGAATAATCCTGTAAAAGTAATCGTAGGTATGTCCGGAGGGGTAGACTCTTCGGTGGCTGCGCTGTTGCTTATTGAACAGGGATATCAGGTCGAAGGCCTCTTTATGAAGAACTGGGATGAGGATGACGGTTCTGAATACTGCACTGCCATGGCCGACCTTGCAGATGCGCAGCAGGTCTGTGACACGTTAAATATCCCGCTTCACACAGCTAACTTTGCCGCCGACTATTGGGACAATGTATTCGAACATTTTTTAGAGGAATATCGTCTGGGTCGGACACCAAACCCCGATATCCTCTGTAATCGGGAGATAAAGTTTAAGGTGTTTTTAGACTATGCACAGCTTATGGGTGCGGACTTTATAGCGACAGGCCATTACACTCGGGTTGATAATAGCGGCGAGCGTTCGAGGCTTTTAAAAGGGTTAGATCCCAACAAAGACCAGAGCTACTTTTTGCATGCTGTCGATGAACGGGCGTTTGTCAAATCTCTGTTCCCCGTGGGAGAACTAAACAAGCCTGAAGTGCGTGCCATTGCTGAAAGACATGGGTTCGTGACATCAGACAAAAAAGACAGCACAGGTATTTGCTTTATTGGCGAACGGCGCTTCAAAGACTTTTTAGAACAGTATATTCCAGCGCAGCCAGGACCTATGGAGACGCCAGACGGGGTAGTCATGGGAGAGCACCATGGATTAATGTTCTACACCATAGGTCAGCGGCAAGGTTTAGGGATAGGTGGGGTTAAAGATTCTGGCGATGCGCCTTGGTACACGCTAGATAAAGACCTAGAACGCAACGTGCTCATTGTTGGGCAAGGGTCAGACCACCCCAGATTGTTCACTAACCAGTTAGCGGCGTCGGATATAAACTGGATTAACGGTCAACCTTCGATTAGCGAGCCTCTGCACTGTATGGCCAAAACACGTTACCGCCAGCCCGATCAGGCCTGTGCTGTGCATGTGAGTGATGATGGAACCAGCGTTGTTGTTTTTGATCAACCGCAACGTGCAGTAACGCCAGGCCAGTCAGTGGTTTTCTACTCAAATGATTGTTGCCTTGGTGGCGGCGTTATCGAACGAACATGGAACGCATCTGCGTGATATTTAGGCGCCCTACTGCTGATCAAGCGTTAGCTCTGGCTGGCGTTTTCCAATCTGCCGAATTAGTTGCCAAACTCGCAACCGAGGGTTACATAACGGATGTGCAACTATCGGCGGCGATGTTGGCCTTGTTAAACCAGAATCCTGAAACAGTCCATTCTCTCTACGGCCCAGCATCGGATATCGAACTGGGCGTTAGCTCAATGAGGGAAATGATTAATGATCGAAGCCAAGGCTCCACAGATGTTATGCGCTATGTTATCGGAATTATGTATCTTGCCCGTCGCTTAACAGCTGACAGTGTCCGAATTAAGCAGGTTGGTGAGGGTATTGCGAATGCTCAACGACAAGCAGATCATTTTTCTGTCACCCATGACAATGTTATTGCCAATGTTGCTGGCTTATACACGGACACAGTCAGTACCATAAAAGGCCGTATTCAGGTAACCGGTAACCCTCTCTACTTAGAACAACCGGCCATTGCCCAACGGGTGCGTTGCTTGCTCTTTTCTGGTATACGCAGCGCCTTCCTCTGGCATCAACTGGGTGGTAAGCGCAGCCATATCCTTTGGCAACGCAATCGTCTACTGGCAGTATTGCCAGAGTAAAGCCCGCAGCCTGCGTCTTTAATTAGTGTAATTGATGCCTGAAATAGCTACATATTTCGGGTATAATACCGCCTATTAATTTCACTCGATTAGGAACCATAATGGCATCATTCCCTCTGTCTTCGCTCACCGCAGTCTCACCCATCGATGGGCGCTATGGTGGAAAAACTGACATGCTTAGAACCATATTTAGCGAGTTTGGACTGATTCGGTACCGTGTTATGGTCGAGGTTCGCTGGTTGCAGCAATTATCTGCTCATGCGGATATCACTGAGGTACCGCACTTTTCAGATAGCGCAAACGCTGTACTCAACGGGTTGGTCGATAATTTCACACTAGAGCATGCTGGACGCGTTAAAGAAATAGAGCGCACAACTAACCATGATGTGAAAGCGGTTGAATACTTAATCAAAGAAGTTATTGCTGATAATGCCGAACTACAGGCCGTGAGTGAGTTTGTGCACTTTGCCTGTACCTCTGAAGATATTAATAATCTGTCACATGCCTTGATGCTCAAAGAAGGCAGAGATCAAATTGTACTACCAGCACTGGTTAATATTCAGTCTCAGTTAGCCAGCATGGGTAGAGAGTTTGCCGATGTGGCGATGCTGGCCAGGACCCACGGCCAAACTGCATCACCAACCACTGTAGGTAAGGAAATGGCCAATGTTGCCTTTCGCTTGCAGCGGCAGATTGACTTAATTAAGAGCGTACCTTTGCTGGGCAAAATAAATGGCGCTGTCGGCAATTACAACGCACACCTTTCAGCCTACCCCGATATGGACTGGCCTGGGTTTGCTGAACAGTTTATTAATGGTCTAGGGTTAGAGTTCAACCCCTACACCACCCAGATTGAGCCGCACGACTATATGGCTGAGCTATTTGATGGGATGGCCCGCGCCAATACTATTTTGATCGACTACGCACGTGACATTTGGGGTTATATATCGCTGGGCTACTTTAAGCAAAAAACCATTGCCGGTGAGGTTGGGTCATCGACCATGCCGCATAAGGTGAACCCGATTGATTTTGAGAATGCTGAGGGCAACATGGGTATTGCCAACGCTTTATATGGTCATTTAGCGGCTAAATTGCCTATCTCTCGCTGGCAGCGTGACCTGACCGACTCAACTGTACTCAGAAACATGGGAGTTGGGCTTGGTTACTCTATGATTGCGTTTGCCTCGTTAACAAAAGGTATGAGCAAGCTAAAGTTGAATCGTGAACGCCTGGGTGAAGATCTTAACTCAAGCTGGGAAGTACTGGCTGAACCTATCCAGACCGTCATGCGTCGATACGCGATAGATGAACCCTATGAGAAACTCAAAGCGCTAACCCGTGGCAATGTAATGGACCAAGAAACCATACAGGCATTTATAGATACTCTGGAGATACCAGAGCGAGCCAAAGCCGAACTCAAGGCGATGACGCCTGCGAGCTACATTGGTAATGCTGTGCAACAAGCAAAGGATATCTAATACTTGTGAGTGAGTCTAACCACCCTATTCTCGGTGAAATCACCGCTGACCAGTTTTTAGCTGAATACTGGCAGAAAAAACCGCTGTTGATTCGTAATGCGATTCCCAATTTTGAGCCGCCAATAGACGGAAATGATTTAGCGGGACTCTCACTTGAAGAGGAAGTTGAGTCACGCTTGGTCATTGGCGATGAATGGAACCTTGAGCATGGTCCCTTTGAGGAATCACGCTTTGCAAGTCTGCCAGAGAAAAACTGGACCTTGCTAGTTCAGGGAGTTGATTTATGGGTACCGGAAGTTGCAGACCTATTAAAGTCATTTGACTTCTTACCGGCCTGGCGCGTGGATGATGTGATGGTCAGCTATGCTGAAGACGGTGGTAATGTAGGCCCACACTTTGACTATTACGATGTTTTTCTTTTACAGGGAACTGGCCAGAGGCGCTGGCAGATTGGCCAGCTGTGTACTGCGGATGATCTGCATACTGACAATACGCGCCTAAAAGTGCTCAAAGACTTCAAGGCTGTTGAAGAATGGGTACTAAACCCAGGCGATATGCTGTATGTACCCCCCAAAATAGCCCATCACGGCGTTGCTATTGGCGAGTGTACAACCTTCTCAGTGGGGTTTAGGGCACCTGCCGCTACGGAAATGCTAGACGATTTAGCGACTGAGCTGTTGAGCCGTGATTTGACTCCAAATCATCTTACTGACCCCCCACTAACCGCTGCTATGGCAGATCAGCCAATTTCTACAGACTATATTGCGCGCGTTAAGGTGTTGCTGCAAGAGACTCTGGATGATGAACAAATGCTTGGAGAATGGTTTGCCCAGTTTATGAGCGCCCCCAAGTACCCACCGCTGGTAGATATGACTGAAGAGGTTAGAACGGCCACGCTAGAGAATCGCACAGCCGATGGTGAGCCTCCTACCTATAGTCACTACGTCAATGGTCAAAAGCAGGACTGAGCAAGGGGCATTTAGACCGTGATTACCGTTAACTCTGCTAGTTGGAAAGATAATGAAGCTGATATTAAGTCAGTGCGTGTCCCAGTGTTTGTGGAGGAGCAACAGGTACCCTATGAACTGGACTTCGATGCGTTAGACGCAAACGCTATGCACTGGTTAGCGGTTGATGAGAACAATAAACCTATTGGTACGGCGAGAATGCTAAGTGATGGCCATTTTGGGCGTATGGCCGTCTTAAAAGTGTTTCGCCACAAGGGTATAGGTCGTTTGATTATGGCAGAGGCAATAGCTTACGCGGCAGCCTCTGGGTATCCAAAGGTCTATCTCAACGCACAACTAACTGCCTTTTCCTTTTATGAAACGCTAGGTTTTACCCGTTATGGTGAGGTTTTTTCAGCCGCGGGAATGGATCATATTGCGATGGTCAAAGAGGTCTCAGCCTAAACGTTGGTTTGAGACAATTATGCCGTTATTGTCGGCGTAAACGTGATCATCCGTTGTAAATGTAACGCCCGCAAAGGTGATATCAATTCCGTGCTCTCCAATCCCTTTTTTATCAGTCTTCATCGGGTGGGTACCTATCGCCTGAACGCCAATATCTGTAACCATTATTTCATCGACATCCCTTATGCACCCATAGATTATGACACCCGCCCATCCGTTAACCGACGCCTGTTCTGCCAACATATCGCCCAGACACGCCCTGCGCATGCTACCACCGGCATCAACAACTAAAACACGACCATTCCCTGGGGTACCCACTAACTGTTTAACGATGCTGTTGTCTTCAAAGCATTTCACGGTAAGCACCGGCCCACTAAAAGACTCACGGCCACCATAATTAACGAAAATAGGGTCCAGTACTCGTACTAATTCCGGGTACTGATCACATAAATCTGGCGTAGATTTGATAACCATAACTGCCCCTTAGGCCTTAGCATGCTGTCGATAGGCGTGTAATAACGGCTCAGTGTAACCACTGGGTTGCTCTAAACCTTTAAAGACTAAGTCAGATGCGGCTTTGAACGCTGTACTTTGGCTATAGAGCGGACCCATCGCCACATACTCTGCATCCCCTGCATTCTGCGCATCAACCACGGCCGCCATTCGCTCAAGTGTCTCCTTAACTTGTTCGACCGAACACATGCCGTGATATAGCCAATTAGTAATATGCTGACTCGAAATTCTGAGGGTCGCGCGATCTTCCATCAACCCCACATTATTGATATCGGGAACCTTAGAGCACCCAACGCCCTGCTCTACCCAACGAACAACATAACCGAGCATACCCTGTGCGTTATTATCGAGCTCCAGCTGTATCTGCTCTGGTGTCAGTGACACATCGCCTAACAGCGGAATAGTTAGGATATCATCAACATTAGCCTGTGTTCGCATCATTAACTGGTCTTGTAACTTGGGCACATTAACTTGATGGTAGTGCATTGCATGCAAAGTAGCAGCAGTAGGTGATGGAACCCAAGCACAATTAGCGCCGGCCTGTGGGTGACCTATCTTGATTCTCATCATGTCCGCCATATTGTCGGGGATAGCCCACATACCTTTTCCTATCTGTGCTTTCCCTTTAAGCCCGCAGGCAAGACCAACATCAACGTTTTGATCTTCGTAAGCTGTGATCCACGGCATAGTCTTAAGATCACCCTTTAGGGCAAAGGCTCCTGCCAGCATGCTAGTATGAATCTCATCTCCTGTACGGTCTAAAAAGCCGGTGTTGATGAACACCACACGACCCTTTGCCGCGCGTATACATTCCTTAAGATTAACCGAGGTTCGACGCTCTTCATCCATGATGCCAACTTTAATGGTGTGACGTTCAAGATCAAAGGCATCCTCTATAGCGTTAAAAAGCTCATTGGTAAACCGGACCTCATCGGGGCCATGCATTTTAGGCTTGACGATATAGGTGCTGCCAGTCATTGAGTTTGCAAGCCCAACCTCGCGCTTGAGATCATGCAGCGAGATCAGGCTAGTAATAACGCCATCCATAATTCCCTCTGGAATTTCGCTACCATCAGAAAGCAAGATCGAAGGGTTGGTCATTAAGTGGCCAACATTACGGATGAACATCAGGCTACGACCCTTGAGCGCGAATACGGACCCATCGGCGGCCGTGTACTGTCGGTCACCGTTCATTTTGCGCACAAAGCTACTAGTACCCCGAGTAATCGTTTCTTCTAGATCCCCCTTGATCAACCCTAGCCAATTAGCGTAGGCAAGTGCTTTGTCCTGGGCATCTACTGCTGCCACGGAGTCTTCGCAGTCCATAATGGTGGTAAGAGCTGATTCGACCACAATATCTTTGACGCTAGCCTTATCGCCAGAGCCAATATTATGCATAGAATCAACTTGAATTTCTAAGTGTAAATTGTTGTTTTTTAACAATATTGACGTTGGTTTGTCAGTGTTACCTAAATAGCCAACCAATTGATCCGCAGACGCAAGCAGTACCGAGCTACCGCCTTCTAACCGTATGTGAAGCATTTGATCCACAATGCTGTACGCAGTTGCTTGGTGGTGTGACCCCTGCTCCAAAGGCGCTGCAACGTCAAGAAAATCACGCCCGTAGTCAATGACCTTTTGTCCGCGCACCGGGTTGTAAGCACCGCCTTTGTCCGCACCATGCTCTTCAGAAATTACATCATTCCCATAAAGTGCGTCATACAAGCTACCCCATCGCGCATTGGCCGCATTCAGCGCAAACCGAGCATTCATGATAGGCACGACAAGTTGAGGCCCAGCTTGATGGGTGATCTCGGTGTCCACATGCTCTGGCGTTATATCAAAATCGGCTCCCTGAGCCACTAAATATCCGATTTGCTCCAAGAATGCTTTGTAATCCGAGAACTCAAAGCCATCTTTATGGTCAGTGTGCCAGACATCAATTTTGGACTGCAACGCTTCACGTACCGCTAGGAGATCTCTATTTAATGGGGTAAATCGCTCCACAATTGAAGCAAACTTTGGCCAAAACTGAGCTGGTGTAAATCCCGTTCCGGGAATAATGGACTGGTTAACTAGATCATGAATAGGTTTGGCGACCTGAAGGCCAGATTCGAGAACTCTTTCAGTCATACGGTCTCACTCCATTAGATGTTAAATGCTCATTAGTTTATAAACTTGCTGAACATATTCCAACGTTACCAATTATATCTCGGCTATTCAGCAAGCCGATACTGGAACGTATTTGAACTACTCTAGGATAATATCTCCTCAGACACTGTCTTAATTAACTGTCTAATCCAGCGATGACCGGGATCATGCTGAAGTAATGGGCTCCAAACCATTTTTAGACGCATTCTAGGGATTTCAAAGGGCGGGTCTAGGATAACAACATTTGGGTTGCTAGCTAACTGCATTGCCGCCATTGACGGAAGTGTCACGATTAAATCATCCTGCTCTCCAAGCCGCAATGCCGCTTGGTAGTGGCGAGTAAACAATGCAATATTGCGCTTTGCGCCAATTTTATCGAGTGCGTCATCAACCCAACCCAGTCTCTGCACATCATCAGGGCTCATACCAACACCGACACCCATGCCCGTCTTGCTTACCCAGACATGCTTACCTGAGAGGTACGCATCAAGATTCCAATTCTTAATAATAGGATTAGATGCACTGACCACACAAGAAAAACTGTCATCCCAAAGATGCACTTGGTGAAAGGACTGCGGTAATGTATCGAAGCGGTTAATTACAAGATCCACCTTACCTCGCTCTACATCATGAAAGCTTACGTCACTGGGTGTCATAATATCCAGGCGTACATTTGGCGCTTCTTTTAACAAACGCTTCAGTAACACCGGTAACAGTGTGGCTTCGGTGTAGTCGCTTGCCATGATCCGAAAAATACGTGTTGAAGCGGAGGGGTCAAACTCGGTTTTAGGCAAAACAGCCTGCTCGGCCGCTTCCAATACAGTTCTTACTAGGGGCTGTAACTCCAAAGCTCTCTTAGTAGGCGTCATACCATCACTGGTGCGCACTAAAATAGGGTCCGCGAACAAGTCTCGAAGCCGCCTCAAGCTGTTCGACATGGCCGGCTGGCTGATCCCTAATTCCTCTGCAGCGCGCGTGACATTGCACTCTCGCAACAAAACATCGAGGTAGACAAGGAGGTTTAAATCGAATTTTGACATATTCATAAGAAAAATACCCAAGATTAAAATGATAATGTAGATTAATGGCGGCATGATACCTAAAATGCTGACTTAGTCAAACAAAGTAACCCAATAATAAGAGGAAACCTATGTCAAATTTCACTCAGGATTCAGCCAAATTGGCCGACATCATCGGTGCTCAAGGTAGTAATTGGAGCGCTATAAGTGCTGATTCTGCCGCCAGAATGCGTGCTCAGAATCGTTTTCAAACTGGTTTAGAGATTGCAAAATACACCGCTGGCGTGATGCGTGAAGACATGGCTGCGTATGATGCGGATGCTACCTCTTATACTCAGTCACTGGGTTGCTGGCACGGGTTCATCGGCCAGCAGAAGATGATCTCAATTAAGAAGCACTTCGGGACAACGAAGAAAAAGTATTTGTACTTGTCTGGCTGGATGGTAGCCGCATTACGTTCAGACTTTGGCCCATTGCCCGATCAGTCTATGCATGAGAAAACCTCTGTAGCGGCTTTAATAGCTGAGCTCTACACTTTCCTGCGTCAAGCCGATGCGCGTGAGCTCGGTGGTTTGTTCCGTCAGCTAGACGCAGCCACTGGGGACGCAAAAGCACCTATTCAAACCCAGATCGATAATTTTGAAACACACGTTGTGCCCATTATTGCAGATATCGATGCAGGATTTGGAAATGCAGAAGCCACCTATTTGATGGCCAAGCAAATGATTGAGGCCGGAGCATGTTGTATTCAGATTGAGAATCAGGTTTCTGATGAAAAGCAGTGCGGTCACCAAGATGGCAAGGTTACCGTGCCACACTCTGATTTCTTGGCAAAGATCAACGCTGTGCGTTACGCATTCTTAGAGCTTGGCGTGGATGATGGTGTCATTGTCGCTAGAACAGACTCGTTGGGTGCAGGACTGACCAAGCAGATTGCAGTAACTAACACCCCAGGTGATTTAGGCGATCAGTACAATGCCTTTTTAGACGTCGAAGAAATAGCTCCGGCAGACATGCAGAACGGTGATGTAGTCATTAATCAAAATGGCAAGCTGGTTCGTCCAAAGCGTCTGCCGAGCAACCTCTTCCAATTTAAAGAAGGAACGGGTGAAGCGCGCTGTATTCTAGACTGTATTACAAGCCTACAAAACGGCGCTGATATGATTTGGATCGAAACTGAAAAGCCGCATGTTGGTCAAATTGGAGCCATGGTAGATGAGATTCGAAAGGTCGTTCCTAACGCTAAACTGGTCTACAACAATAGCCCATCGTTTAATTGGACCCTGAATTTCCGTCAACAAATTTTTGATGCTTGGGCGGATGCGGGGAAAGATCTAAGTACTTATGATCGTGCAGATCTTATGAACGCCAGTTATGACGAGACCGATCTGGGTATTGAAGCTGATGAGAAGATCCGTACCTTCCAAGCTGATGCAGCTGTTGGTGCTGGCATTTTCCATCACCTGATTACTCTGCCAACTTACCATACGGCAGCTCTCTCCACAGACAACCTAGCTAAGGAATACTTTGGCGATCAAGGCATGCTTGGCTATGTGGCAGGTGTTCAGCGCAAAGAAATCCGTCAAGGGATTGCTTGTGTTAAGCATCAGAACATGGCTGGCTCTGACATGGGTGATGACCACAAGGAATATTTTGCCGGTGATGCAGCTCTCAAGGCCTCTGGTGAAGACAACACTATGAATCAGTTTTAACATCCATTAGTGGTGCAGTGTTATAAAAAGGGCGGATTATTTCCGCCCTTTTTATTGCATTGAATTTGGTCCAAATTTTTAACCCTAGGACTTGCGGTCTGTTTACTTCGCGTCTAGGCTAAATCCGGCACATTCGGATAACCAAAAAATTACTCTGAGGGGTTAAAGGTAAGATGAAAAAATTTGTAATAATAGGACTCTTAGCATTAATGGTTCTAAGTGTCTGGGCATTCCCAAAGATTAAAGCATTAAACACTACCCTCACACTCTTTGATGAAGATAAAATTATTGAAAATTTCCGCAGTGTTGCCGAATTTTGGCCTACGCGCAGCCTTACTCAGGCAAAAGTCCCTTACGTTTATAACTATGGTGACCCCCTTAATGTACCGTCATCGTTCGCCTACAACGATCAGAAATTAGGCACCCGGCAGTTTCTTAAGGATTCTTGGACAACTGGCCTAATCGTTATTCAGAATGATGAAATCGCTCTAGAAGACTATTACCTCGGTAATAGTGCCGTTACACAGAATATTTCTTGGTCCATGGCTAAATCTTTCATCTCTGCACTGATTGGCATAGCAGTTAATGAGGGCCATATTAAAAGCATAGAACAATCCGTTGACGCCTATGCTACTAGTTTAGGGGGTTCCGGCTATGAGGGAGTAAGTATTAAAAATGTGCTCCAAATGTCCTCGGGTGTTGCCTTCAACGAGGATTATGGTGATTTTTACAGTGACATTAACCGCTGGGGTCGAGATTTTTCCCTTGGTAACTCACAAGATGCCTTTGCAGCTACTCTAAAGAACGACATTGAACCGGGCACCGTCAATCACTATGTAAGTATTAACACCCATGTTTTGGGAATGGTTTTGACACAAGCGACCGGTCGCTCTATCACCGATTACATGCAAGAGAAGCTATATAACCCAATGGGAATGGAGCATGACGGACTATGGATTATCGATGGTCAGGGTATGGAAATGGCTTTAGGAGGCCTTAACCTGACACTAAGAGATTTTGCTAAATTAGGTTCGCTGTACCTGCATGATGGGACATTTAATGGTCAGCAAATTGTACCCGCTAGCTGGGTGGCAGACTCCAGAACGATGGATCAGCCTCATCTTCTACCGGGTAACGACTTTGGCTACGGTTATCAGTGGTGGATGGTCGGCGGTGATAGTGGTGAGTTCATGGCTATGGGGGTTTATGGCCAGTATATTTACATCAACCCAGAGACAAATACCGTGATAGTGAAGAATTCAGCGAATCCTTTTTATAATGATACTAGCTATATACCCTCCAGTGATTTTGCCCACTTGGCACTATTTAGAGCCCTGTCTGCAGCAACTGCCAAATAAATATAGCCAACCTAACACTGATTGCTGCACCTACACTTCGGAGCTTGCTGACACTCAGTGAGCCTTCGTTATTGGCGTTAGCCATCAGTGGCAGGTACATATCACATTAGAGGTTAGAGCGGTCTTATCGAGTGCATATACCCAAATGCGTGCGTTCTAATACCCTTTTTATTGTTATGCATAGTTACAGTGCCTCAAAAGTCATTATGGTCTATTCAGCTTTTAAAGCTCTTGCTGACAGAGAGGATGTATGGCAGTTATTTAAGCAACAACTCTAATTACGCTAGTAGAGAGTGCCACCGCTAGCCGCTTTTACTCTGAGAGCATCTGTAGGTGAGTACAGAGGGCTTATGCCAGAGTACTTGTCACCCATAGCGCAAATCTCAGCTAATCCAATCTCATCCATCCAACGACAAATACCACCTCGGAACGATGGGAAACCAATTCCATAAATTAATGCCATGTCAGCTTCAGCTGGCGAGGCTACAACCCCCTCCTCTAAGCACCTGATCATTTCCATGCCCATAGCACCCATGATACGGGATACAATTTCTTCGTCTTCAAAATGCACGGCACTACCAAACAAATTCTCAAACATTTCTAACACCACAGGATCTGCCTGCTTAGTGGGTCTACCTCGATCATTGTTACCATAGCTGTAGTAACCGAGGCCGTTCTTCTGACCTAACCGCTGGTGGTCAAAAATGACCTGCGATGACCTTGCGGGCTGCACCTCGATGAAGCGCTCTGGCAAGCCTTTGAGTAGTACCGAGTAACAATGGACGACGGTATCTAAGCCAATCACATCACTTAAGTACGCAGGGCCCATGGGTAGACCCCATGTTTCCATTACCCGATCAATTTGCTGAAAGTCAGCACCCTCAGCAATGAGCATTTCCATCCCTAAGAGTGCGGCAAAAAGCACTCGGTTAACTAAAAAGCCTGGACAGTCATTGACCACGATAGGTTTCTTGCCCAGAGCTAATGCATAGGCGCAGACAGCGGCAAGGGTTTGCTCAGAGCTCTTCTCGCCGCGGATAATCTCAACTAACGGCATAGCATGAACTGGGTTGAAAAAATGCATTCCACAGAAGTTATGAGGCCGTTGCAGAGAGTCAGCGAGGCGATTAATAGAGATAGTTGATGTATTTGAGGTGATCACACTCTCTGTATTTGATAGCTGAGCTTCGATAGACGCCAAAACCTGCGCTTTAACCGACTCAATTTCAATGACAGCCTCAACAACGATATCGCAGTCACTAATTGCATTATCATTTAGAGAGGGTGTTATTTGAGTCAAGATAGCGGCAGATTTAGACGCAGTCAATTTACCTCGCTTTACACCCCTATCGAGTAATTTTGTAGCTTCGGCAGTCCCTAAATCAAGCGCAGCTTGGTGAATATCCTTCATGACTACGGAGATACCCTTTAAGGCATTTTGATAAGCGATACCACCGCCCATGATACCCGCGCCAATAACCGCGGCTCTACTGATCGGTTGATAACTGCTTTTAAAAGGAGCATTTCGAGATTTCGCTTGTTTGACAACATACTGCTCACTTAAAAATAAACCAACTAGCGCTCTTGCTTGAGAGGTCTGGGTCAGCTCATAAAAAGCGTGATTCTCCAGGCTAACAGCATTATCACGACCCTCTTCCGCTGCAGAGGCAACCAGTTCGGCGACCTTAATAGCCGCTGGGTAATTGTCACCCTGCTTACTACGCACTGCGTCGCACGCGTGCTCCGCAATCACTGACGCATCAGACTTACTAAGCGCAGAGGGGCCAGTCTTTTTCCTACGTAAAGCGTCGAGATCAACACCCTCCTTGGCTAGCTCAGTCAATACCGCCAGGGCATCCTCACGCAGCTGATCTGGTTCTGAGACATGGTCAACAGCACCTGCTTCCAACGCGCTTTGGGCCGATTGTGGCGCGGCAGACACTATCCAATTTAATGCAGTTGTAAACTCAATTAAACGTGGTAACCGAACAGTACCACCCCACCCTGGCATTATTCCTAGGCTTGTTTCAGGCAGACCAATGGCAGCTTTAGAGGACATTACACGCTTGTCACAGGCCAAGCAGACTTCAAATCCCCCGCCAAGGGCAAAACCATTAATGGCTGCAACGGTCGGATATGGCAAATCCTCGATCTGGGAGAACATCGAGTTAACTTCAGCTGCTCGCGCAACAAACTCCTCTCGAGTAGCATTAAACATAACTGAAAACTCAGTAATGTCAGCTCCCACAACGAAAACACCCTTAGCGCTAGTTAGCAAAAGACCCTTTACCGATTCAGTTGCTTTGACCACCGCCATAGCGTTATGAAGATCATCCAATGTTTGACGATCAAATTTATTGACCGAGCTATTTTTGTTATTGAAGTTGATCTCGATGAAGCCGCCATTCAAACGGTTTAAACTCAATGTTTCGCCTTGGTACATAGTTTTACTGTCCTTGAAATCGTATCGATTTATTGAATCTTTTCTCTAGGGTCTTATTCTAACTTCGAACGACCAAGAGTCTATCTTTTTGGACATTAGATCGTATTTTTACGATTTACTGAACGAATTTGATTTTGTGAAGTCTTAACTTAACTCGGTGCACTCGCCGATAGTGATTTGTATCCCCTATAGATCTTTTGGTGAGTGTACTGGGACCAAATTACTTGCCTTACACCCATCCCCTTTCTTGCAATTTGTAGCGTACTCGCAATGCATTTTCTGTCTATGATCAATATTCTATGATTTACTATCGTTTAATTAGAACTTATTGCTGTGGATGAAATTAGGTTATGACCCTGCGAAATAAAATGAAAGCCGAACAATCGGCCAAACATATCTTTGATCAAGCAAAAACCTATGCGTTAGCCTACGCTGATGGTATTGAGGAACGTCCAGTATTCCCTTCAGAAGATGCCATTCAAGGTCTCTCTTTCTTTGATGAAGATATGCCTACCGCCAGTGGTGATGCAAGTAATATTCTCGAGCAACTTAATAGGTACGGATCCCCCGCATCTACCGCACAAACTGGCGGTCGCTATTTTGGGTTTGTTACCGGCGGCGCACTACCGGTTGCATTGGCAACCAAATGGATAACAGATTTTTGGGACCAAAATAGCGGTCTCTATTTAATGTCGCCCATAGCCTCAAGGCTTGAAGCTGTCACCGAACGATGGCTTCGAGGACTATTTAGTTTGCCGGATAATGTTGTGGCGAGCTTTTTAAGTGGTACGTCGATGGCTATCTTTTGCGGTTTGGCCGCTGCACGGCATCGTATTTATAACAATCAAGGTTGGGATTTCACTCGTCAAGGGCACCGCGGGGCTCCGGCTATCCGTATTGTTGCAAGTGATGCTTCCCATGGAGCCGTAATAAAAGCGGTTGCTTTACTTGGTTTCGGACTAGACCACATTGAGTGGGTCGCTAGTGATGATCAGGGACGTTTGATCTTAGACAACCTACCAACACTTGATGGTGGCACCATCGTTTTGTTGCAAGCGGGAAACGTTAACACTGGTAGCTTTGACCCTATTGATGAGGTTTGCAACCTTGCTAATGACGTCGGTGCCTGGGTGCACATCGATGGGGCTTTTGGACTGTGGGCAGGCGCAACCTCGCAGTTAAACTCACTTACAAAAGGTATGGAGAAAGCGCAGTCTTGGTCGGTTGACGGGCATAAGACACTCAACACACCGTATGACAATGGGATCTTACTCTGCGCAGATCAAGAAGCCTTAGTGGCGGCATTGCAAGCAAGCGGAAGCTATTTAGCCTACTCCGAACACCGCGATGGGATGTTATATACCCCCGAAATGTCTCGGCGAGCTCGCGTTATAGAGCTTTGGGCCACCCTAAAATACCTAGGCTCTGAGGGGGTTGATGAGTTAGTGGCTGGGTTACATGATCGCGCAGTGCAGTTTGCCAACGAGCTACAAGATCAAGGGTTCACTATAATTAATGATGTGGTTTTCAATCAGGTACTCATCGGTTTTGACCGAGATGACAGTTATACCCTAGGAATCGTTGATCACATTCAAAAGTCCGGTGAATGCTGGCTGGGAACATCAGTGTGGAATGGCAAAAAGGTTATTCGCATAAGTGTTTGCTCCTGGGCCACCACAGAGCAAGATGTCACCCGCTCAGTTAATGCTTTTACAGCCGCTCGCTTAGCAATGGAGAGCTAACCTTGCGCAGGCTTTTGCAGCAGTATTACGTCACTTCCGTAGTATTTTGCGCGCGTATGCCAACTGTTAGCTAGGTAATTAAAGCTGGTTTTTGAAAAAAAACACACATGAGTAGGGTCGTTTTTATAATGCCACCTAGAAAAAGCCTCTTGATCAATTACTAGCTTCGTCATAACACCTAGCCAACCTCCGGGACGCAATAGGCGCCACAATCGTTGTAACTCATCTCCTGGGGAACTTAGATGCTCTACAACTTCGGTGGTGGTGATAAAATCATAGGTGCTATCCAATGCACTGAAATTGGGCGCGTAAAAGGGATCATAAATAGTCATCTCATGTCCTTGCTCAGATAACATTAGAGATAGCGTTGGGCCAGGGCCACTCCCAAAATCCAGACCCCGACTATTTGGCGCTATACTGTCTAAAAGTGGCTCGATCAGCCGACTTAAGAAAAGCCTGTACCCCGCATCCTCGGAGTTATTTTGATGCTGATCATAGACGCCCTTTTCATCAGCTTCGGATAAATGGTATTGCTTAGGTACAAAAACAAGCTCGCATTGCTCGCAACACAGGTAGTGACGTATTTTATCTGTGTGATAGTCAGTCACTTCAGCGGAGGCACACAATGGACACGTTAGCGTGGGCTTAGTTGAGGGTGATTTAAGCAACCATTTTTCTCCGACTATTTTGGACTAGTTCATAAATTATCGCACAGTATCATCCAAATCCTTGAATCGGTAAAACCATAGCCTAAACCTTCTTAGCCTTTAGCGTTGACACTAGTACGTAATTAATTCGCTCTTTCGGTACATAAGAGATAAGTTAATTACTGGTTAATATTCTAACTGTAGGGCGACTTTAACGAGGGTGCTGATAAATACTACTGATATTCTTATCAGAAGTAGTCATTTCAGATTGACGGAAACTCGCATCGCCAGTATCATGCGCGCTCGAAAGAGAGACCGCTTGGAAAGACTTTCGGGGATTAGCGCAGTCTGGTAGCGCGCCTGCTTTGGGAGCAGGATGTCGGGGGTTCGAATCCCTCATCCCCGACCACTTTTCTGGCTTGAACGCTATGCCGCCCATAGCTCAATTGGATAGAGCATCCGCCTTCTAAGCGGAAGGTTCCAGGTTCGAGCCCTGGTGGGCGGACCATCTTTCGAAGAACTTCAAGTTTGTTCCTGTTTAATGGTGGACGTAGCTCAGTTGGTAGAGCCCCGGATTGTGATTCCGGTGGTCGCGGGTTCAATCCCCGTCGTCCACCCCATTAATA
>CALDQM010000045.1:0-2682 GCA_937911225.1 uncultured Cellvibrionales bacterium | reverse complement strand
CGGGGTTAATTATGAATAGATCATCACTATTTAGAGTAAGCGGGCTAGCTTTAGCCATTGGCACTATCGCCAGCGGAGCCAATGCCGCTCAATTAGAAGAAATTATCGTTACTGCTCAAAAGCGTGCGGAAAGTTTGCAGGACGTACCTATATCAATGACCGCATTATCCGGTTCAAAAATTGAAGATGCAGGAATAAACAGCTTTACTGAGCTATCGGGCTATGTTCCGAATATGGGTATCAGCGAAAATGCAGTCAATACGATTATTAGCATGCGTGGTATCGGTGTTGGTGCTCAGCAATCTTTTGAGCAGTCTGTTGGTCTTTATACTGACGGCGTTCACATGGGCAGAAGTCGTCAGATTCGAACTGGCTTGTTTGACCTTGGTCAGGTAGAAGTCTTGCGTGGTCCTCAGGGTATCTTGTTCGGCAAGAACGCACTCGCTGGCGCAATCAACGTTACCTCTGCATCAGCCGTTGTTGGTGATGATATGAGTGGCAAGCTATCCCTTAGTGCAGAGAGTTTCGATGGAAAAGTGGTTGAAGGTCACATCAACGCGCCCGTTTCTGACACGCTTGCGGTTCGTTTTGCATTTAAAGATCGTTCAGATTCTGGTTACATGACCAATGGTTATGCAGCATCTCCTTACCAAGACCTACCAAGTACTGACGAAACTATGTGGCGCCTGAGTGCATCTTGGGAACCTAATGAAAGTACTGACATTAAATTCAAGCATATGGAAAGCGAATATGTGCGAATCGGTTCAACGATTGCTATCAATCAATGGGGCGGCGTCGCTAATTTAGCAGCATCAAGCCGACTTATGTATGGCGCGATGGGCGCATTTTTTCCTGAGTTTGGTGCAAGCCAGGCAGCTGGGATTCTTGCTCCTTTCCGTGATGCTCAAACTACTGGCGGCTGCGCACTTGCACTTTCTCTTGGCGCTGATGACAGATGCTCAAATGAAGCGGGCTATGAAAAACCAGAAGGCACTGCAACTGATACTCAGGATACGTCGCTAAGTATTAACATTGATCTTGATAACGGCTACACCCTAACTTCTGTTACCGGCAAGACTGATTATCAATACGAAGATGGTATTGATGCTGATGGACTACCTATTAGTTTTGTTGGCCGCGCCGATATCTCTGACTTTTCAAAAACAAGTCAAGAACTTCGTCTAGCGTCTCCGATTGATCAAACCTTCTCTTGGGTAACAGGAACATATTATGAAGAGCAAGAGCAGATGATTGACCGAACCGTTATTATCGACGGCACGTTTGGTCTTGCGCCAGCACAGATGGCTGCACTAACCGGAGGCTTGCCAACGTTCTTGGCCTTTGGTCCTGGCCAACTGCCACCGACTATCCCGTTGTTTGTAAATGGGCTAACCATGTTCAACCAAGCCGGTACTTTGTATAACTATGATCTGGAAACTGAAGCCTGGGCAATGTTCTTCCAAGGAACCTATAACTTTAGCGATACGTTAAGCCTAACGGCGGGTGTGCGCTATACCGAAGAAGACAAAGCAGCCAAAACGCACTCGCAAAAAACGACGGATACGACTGGTTTAGCTACACCGAACCCAAGCCCTCTGTTAGAAGCGATTATCGGTGCGTCATTTGCCTCTTGGCCTCATCAGTTTGACGAGAGTCGTTCAACTGACCAGTTGATGCCAGCCTTTAATTTGCGTTGGGAGCCATCAGATACGGCAATGTACTATGCCAGTTATTCTGAAGGCTTTAAGAGTGGTGGTTTCAACTCTGTCGACTCGCAATTGCCTGAATTTAACGCTGACGGAAGCCGCAACAACACCGTTCCTGGCAAAGGCTTTGAGTACGATGATGAGACAGCATCCTCTTTTGAAATCGGTGGTAAGCACACACTGATGGATGGCGCTATGAGCGTAAACTGGGCAGTATTTACCAGTGAGTTTATTGATCAACAAGTGTCAACTTTCGTTGGACTCGGCTTTGTTGTTGACAACGCGGCAAGCTCATCGATCAGTGGTGTTGAAATTGACATGGCCTATCAGGTCAGTGATGCGCTACGTATCGGTGCCAATGTCGGTCTTCTCGACGGTCAGTATGACTCCTTTCCAGGAGGCGCCTGTACTGCTGAGCAAGCTTCTGCGCTACTAGGACTAGCTCCCATTACGTCATCTTCCGCAGTTATCTCTGCTGATGGCTGTACCGCGCAGTTCAATGCCACGGGCGCACAGAATGGTTCGTCGCAAGATCTTACCGGCGGCCAGTTGGGTGCTAAGTACTCAGGTGCACTCTTTGCTGATCTAGCTATGCCATTGAGTAATGGTTTGATTTGGATGTCGACTATTGATGTTAACTTTACCGACGGCTTCTTCATGACTGGCGATTTAGATCCGATTGATTATCAAGATGCCTATCAGAAAGTTAACCTTCGTACAGGCTTGCAAGGCGAGAACTGGGATCTAATGCTTTATGGTAAGAACGTAACGGATGAGATCACCGCTTCTGGCGCAGCAGATGTGCCATTAGCAGCAGGCTCGCACTGGCGTTACATTATGCCGGGAGCAAGCTGGGGCGTACGCGTAGGCTTCAAGTTCTAAGCTCTAAGTTTAAGCTAGCTCCACTTAGGAGCTTTTAATAAAAGGACGGGCTTGCCCGTCCTTTTTTGTGGATGATGAAATCTCTAGTGCATAG
>CALDQM010000044.1:0-44101 GCA_937911225.1 uncultured Cellvibrionales bacterium | reverse complement strand
AGGAAAGCGGCTTTATATTGCAACCCCAGACCCTTTTGATACGCAAGGCTTAAGAGAAATTCAGTTTCAGGTACGCATGCCGGTTGAACCAGTGCTTGTGACGTACTCGAAAATTATGGCCCTACGAGAATCTTTGTTGGACAACCCAGCAGATGCACTAATAGAGTCACTGAATATAGACGATAAAGAGTATCAAACCGTTGACCAATCAACCAGCTTTGATGTTTCTAATAATGCCGAGACTGACGGTGATAGTGACAGTGAATCGACACCCATCGTGCGCTTTGTAAACAAGATGATAATGGATGCTGTGGAGGCCAAAGCCTCGGATATTCATTTTGAGCCCTATGAGAAAAATTATCGAGTGCGTTTCAGAGTCGACGGTATTCTTAGACAAATTTTTAGTCCGCCATCTAACTGGTCTGCCCGCTTAGTGTCTCGTATAAAGATCATGGCAGATTTAGATATTACTGAAAGACGCATACCCCAGGATGGCCGGATTAGAGTAGCCATAAGTAACCGCCAGTCTATTGACCTAAGAGTGAACACTTTGCCACTGCAATTTGGCGAAAAGGTGGTCATGCGGATTTTAGATCCCTCAAGTACGACCATGGGCATTGACTCCTTGGGGTATGAAGATGATCAACGATCTGCTTTTTTGACGGCACTGAACAAGCCCCAGGGGATGATTTTGGTGACAGGCCCCACCGGTAGCGGAAAAACAGTGTCTTTGTATACCGGACTGGGCGTGCTCAATACGGATGAACGCAATATATCTACTGCGGAAGATCCGGTAGAAATTAACATGCATGGCATAAACCAAACACAGATTAATTTGCGCGCTGGTCTTGACTTCCCAACTGCCATGCGCGCTTTTCTGCGTCAAGACCCTGACGTGATAATGGTAGGTGAGATTCGCGACCTTGAAACGGCTGAAATTGCTGTTAAAGCCTCTCAAACTGGCCATCTTGTTCTTTCTACCTTGCATACAAATAGTAGCGCAGAGACTCTTAATCGTCTTCTTAATATGGGTCTTTCGTCTTTTAATGTAGCAACCTCGGTGTCGCTCATTATTGCTCAGCGTTTGGCACGAAAACTATGTATTTACTGTCGCGAGCATCACGAGAACATACCTCCCGAAGTATTAAATGAGGAGGGCTTTAACGAGACTGGTTTAGCTATAAAATCGGCCGTCATTTACAAAGCACAGGGCTGTAAAAAATGTATTAAGGGCTATTCTGGCCGAGTCGGAATCTATGAGACCTTAGTGATTAGCCCGTCCATTTGCTCGGTTATTTTGAGTGGTGGAAGCGCTATAGATATTTTAGAAACCGCAAAAAGAGAAGGCTTTCGACCATTGCGGACCTCCGCATTACGCAAAGTTATAGATGGCACCATTAGTATTGAAGAAGCAAACCGGATAACCACCGATTAATAAGCGAGACACAACCAACCTTTTTGATATTTTTATTTAAGAGAGCAGACGTATGCAGGTCAGTAATACTCAAAGAGTCTTCATCTACTCGGGCCAAGATCGAAGTGGAAAGCAGGTTAACGGACAAGTCGCCGCTGAAAATGAGCTGCTGGCGAAAGGCCTAGTGCGTAAACTTGGCGTAGCCGCTGATAAAGTAGCACCAAAGCCAACCCTTACGTTAGAGTCATTAAATCGCAGAGTCATTAATTCTGATGAAATAGTCAGCTTTACTCGGCAGCTGGCTACTATGCTAAAAGCCGGTCTTCCGCTTATTCAAAGCTTAGATGTGGCCGCGGACAGTACTGAACAAAAACATGTGCGAGCTTTTATTATGTCATTGCGCAACGAGGTTGCTGTGGGCCATACCTTTAGTGACTCTTTACGCAACTACCCCAATATATTTGACAACTTATATTGTAATCTGGTCACCGCTGGAGAGATTTCAGGTACGTTAGATATTATGCTAGATAGGATTGCTACTTTTCAGGAAAAAGACCAACGTCTAAAAGCTAACATTAAAAAAGCCCTTACTTACCCGATTTCAGTGTTAATAATCGCCGGTGTTGTCAGTGCAGTATTACTCATTAAGGTGGTGCCCGCTTTTGAACAAACCTTTGCCAGTTTTGGCACTGAACTACCCGCCTTTACACGATTTGTTATGTCTATATCCGAAGCTATGCAAAAATACTGGGGCTGGGTAGCTGGGTCTTTGATCGCGGTCATAGGTCTGATTAAGCTTGCCCTTAGCAAATCAAAACGTTTTTCCTATGCGATAGACAAGTACATATTAAAAGTACCAATGTTTGGTAAGCTTTTATTTTTAAGTGCCATCGCTCGTTTTTCAAGGACGCTTGCCACCACCTTTTCTGCAGGTATTCCTATGCTTGATGCGCTTAATTCATCTGCCGGCGCAACAGGCAACCAGCATATTGCCAACGCAGTTCTTGAGGTTAGAGACACCGTTTCACAAGGGAGTCTGCTAAATGTCGCTATGAAAGAGAACAGCGATTTCCCACCATTACTACAACAACTAACCAAGGTGGGCGAAGAGGCCGGTGCTCTGGACACTATGCTAAACAAAGCTGCGGACAGCTATGAAGATTCAGTCAATGACGCTGTTGATACGCTAACGGCACTAATGGAGCCAGCTATAATGTCCTTTTTAGCGGTTGTAATAGGTGGTCTAATGATTGCCATGTATCTTCCAATATTTCAATTGGGTAATGTTTTCTAAAAATGGCGTGGTGACTGCTATAATTCTATGCTCCACATTAACCACAGCCAAAGGGTCTACCAATAATGACTAATGTACTACTCCAAAGCATAACGGGTGAGGTATTTGTGAGCCTGGCTTTTTGCTTTGGCTTGGTTGTCGGCAGTTTTTTGAATGTGGTTATTCTGAGATTGCCCAAACAACTTTATGCGCAATGGAAACAGCAGTCTCAGGAGTTTTTAGATATCCCTCACAGTGCCGACAATGGTCCCACTGAAACGCTTCTTTGGCCGCCCTCTCGATGCCCCAAGTGTGAAATTGCCATAAAGCCATGGCACAACATTCCTGTGCTTAGCTATCTGCTATTAAAAGGTCGGTGTCCAAACTGCTCGACCTCCATATCCATTCAGTATCCCTTAGTAGAGCTGTTCACTGGTATTGTGGTTGCAGTGACTGCTCATCACTATAGCGGCCAAGTAGATGTAATTTATGCGGTCTTTTTTACCCTTTTACTGATAGCTCTGGCTGGTATTGATGCCAAAGAAAAACTGCTCCCAGATCAAATAACATTGCCATTGTTATGGGTTGGGCTTATCGCCAATCTCAATGGATTTTTTGTACCCGTTTCAGAAGCAGTTATTGGTGCCGTAGCCGGTTATTTGGCGCTATGGTCAGTTTATTGGGTGTTTAAACTGATAACCGGCAAGGAGGGCATGGGGTATGGAGATTTTAAACTGCTCGCCGCTCTGGGTGCTTGGCTCGGTTGGCAGATGTTGCCTTTGGTTATTCTATTATCAAGCGCCGTGGCCGCCGTTGTTGGTATTATCATAATCATGATGAGTGGCAAGGATCGTAATTTACAGATTCCTTTTGGTCCGTTTCTCGCTGCAGCAGGATGGATTGCTTTGATGTGGGGTGATAAGATCATGAGCAACTACTCTTCTGCTTTTAGTGTGCTTTGAGTAACCTCTTAAATCTACCGGTAAAGTAGGTATTGTCTGTGAAAAAAACCCCGTTTATTGTCGGCCTAACCGGAGGTATTGGTAGTGGCAAAAGTACTGTTGCAAAAGGCTTTAGGGCGCTAGGAATAGCGACAGTGGATGCAGACTACGCTTCTCGTGCAGTGGTGGAACCTAAAATGCCTGCGCTACAAGACATTGCCACCCATTTTGGTAATGATATAATTTTACCCAGTGGACAACTTAATAGAGCCAAACTACGAGATATTATTTTTAGTGATAATGACCAAAAAGCGTGGCTAGAAGCGTTGTTACACCCTTTGATTAGAGAATGGATATTGGGACAACTAGGCTCCGCAGACAGCCCATATGTAATGTTAGAATCACCTCTACTGTATGAAACGGATCAACACCTATTGGCCAATACTGTGTTGCTAGTTGACCTGCCGATTCATTTGCAAATTGAACGCGCATCGGCCAGAGATAATAATGATGAGCAGCAAATACAACGAATTATAGACAGCCAGATGTCCCGTCAAGAAAAGTTAAGTAGAGCAAGCTGGATCTTTGATAATGCATTAAATAAAGATACCATGGCCTCTAGAATAAACAGCTTGCACAGCGAATTCATGGCTCTTGCCGAGTCAACTAATTAATGGTTTTACTATGACTACTATTGTTCAATGCCCAACCTGCAACGTCGACGTGCCATGGATAAACGAACAAAAGCATAGGCCCTTTTGCTGCCAGCGCTGTCAGTTGATTGATTTTGGTGGCTGGGCCACAGAGAGTTTTAGAGTAGCTGGCGAACCCGCTATGGATGAGACATCCCTTGGTGCGGAGGATATGGATTCTTAGATTATCCTACCCCAGAGGTAGGTGACTACTGAATAGTTCATCTAAAATTGGTTGGTTGGCGGCAGGGAAATCATAATCACGAAGTTCAGACACTAATACCCAACGGGTCTCTTGCCCCTGGACGCCCTCAGGATAACCGTCAAAACTAGTCACCTTCCATATATCTAACGTAACGTTTTTATCACTGTAATCGTGAGTTATTTGCATCATAGGCAATGCGTTTGTCACTGTAATATTCAGTTCTTCTTTAAGCTCTCTGACCAGACTTTGATAATGGGTTTCATTCGGCTCAACTTTACCACCAGGAAATTCCCATAAACCTCCCTGATGCAGATGATCTGCACGACGAGCAATCAGAATAAGATCATCAGCTGAATGCCCTAGCGTCTTATAGTCTCTATAAATAACCCCTGCAACCACTTGAATACGCGTCATAGATTGAGTCACTTTAACTAGGTTCTGTATTCAGCATTAATGCGTACGTATTCATTAGTAAGATCAGTCGTCCACACAGTTTCAGAGACACTACCGCGGTTTAAGCGTACCAGAATTTCAATATCCTCAGGCTGCATTGCAGCTTTACCCGCTTCCTCGCTGTAGGTCGATGCGCGGGCGCCGTGATCCGCAATAAGGACAGAATTGAGTAACAACTGTACGTCATTAACATCTAGATCTGTAACGCCTGAGCGCCCAATAGCCGCCAGAATTCTGCCCCAATTTGGGTCAGATGCCGACAGTGCTGTTTTGACTAACGGGGATTCTGCAATGGTATAGGCAACCTGTAATGCCTCAGCCTGACTCGCGGCGCTTTCTATCACCACGGAGACAAATTTGGTGGCTCCTTCACCATCGCGAATAATTGATTGTGCTAAATCAGTGAATACTTTACATAAATGCTCAACGAAATTATCAAAGGAGGTCTCATCAATTGACACACCACTAGCACCGGTTGCAATGAGCACAACTGAATCATTGGTCGAGGTGTCGCTATCAACTGTGATTCGATTAAACGATTTTTCGGTGGCCAGTGTTAACGCAAGATGCAGCAATTCATCATCTAGTGCGGCATCGGTTGCGATATAGGCCAGCATGGTAGCCATATTAGGCTTAATCATGCCGGAACCTTTTGCAATACCAGTGATGGTGATTGGCATGTCATCACCAAATCGTACACTGCTTCCCTTCGCGCGAGTATCCGTTGTTAATATTCCCTCGGCGGCTTGAGCCCAACCGGACTCACAGAGATTTTCAAAAGCACCGGGCAACCCCCCAAGTAATCTATCCATTGGCAGCGGCTCTCCGATCACACCTGTAGAGAAGGGTAAAATAGTATCAATATCAACGCCTGCCAAGGCCGCCAAATGACTGCATGTCAGCGTAGCATCTAACAAACCCTGCTCGCCCGTACCGGCATTGGCATTACCAGTGTTGGTCACCAGATAACGAGGCCGACAACGTGACAAGCGCTGCTTGCAAACTGTCACCGGCGCAGCACAAAACGCATTTTTAGTGAAGAGTGCGGCGACAGAACTGGCCTCACTTACCTCCATGATGACTAGATCAGGTCTGCCTAGTGTTTTGATACCAGCACTGGTGGTCCCCAACTTGAACCCCTTGATGGGATGCAGTTGAGGTAGCTCTGAATTACCGGTGGCCATCTGAACTTCCTATTTTTTCTCCGCTAAATTTTACCATGGCACTGCTTGAACTTTTTACCCGACTGGCATGGACAAAGATCATTTCGACCGACTTTAGGCCCTTGTCTCATCACCGGCTGCTGAGCAGGCTGGGGGGTTTCATTCTCGTCAGCTCCCGCCATCCCGGCTGCGTCTGCATGCTTATATTCACGATTAGCTTGCTCACTGCGCCGTTTTGCTTCGAGACGTGTCATGTCATCCTCACTGGCAACCTCAATATGACTTAAGTACCGAATAGTGTCATATTTAATGTTTCCTAGTAAATCTTCAAACAAGCCAAATGACTCGCGCTTGTACTCTTGCTTAGGATTTTTTTGCGCATAAGCACGCAAGCCAATACCTTGACGTAACTGGTCCATACTCGCTAGATGCTCTTTCCAAAGGTTGTCTAACACCTGCAACATGATTTGACGCTCGACCTCCCGCATTTGATCGCCAACATGTGCATAGCGATCAATATAAGCTTGCTGTAATTGTGCTCCAATATTGTTACGCAGAGCGCCTTCTTCAAGACGATCGTCTTCATCGAGCCATTTTTGTATCGGTATAGTTTGCGCAAATTCGGTTGCCAATGCTTTTTGTAAGCCTTCAATGTCCCACTGTTCTTCGATACTCATAGGTGGGATATATGTGCTAATACATTGCTCAATAACATCAGCACGAACGTTGGTAATAATCTCTGAGATATCATCATCTTCGAGTAAATCATTACGTTGCTGATAGATTACCTGTCGCTGATCATTCGCCACATCATCATATTCAAGAAGGTGTTTACGAATATCAAAATTACGACCTTCAACCTTGCGCTGCGCCTTAATAATGGCGTTATCAACCATACGATGTTCTATGGCTTCACCGTGCTCCATACCCATGCGTCGCATCATATTTCTGACAGTATCAGAGGCAAAAAGACGCATCAACGGATCTTCAAGAGAGAGATAAAAACGCGATACACCTGGATCACCTTGACGACCAGAACGACCACGCAGCTGGTTATCAATGCGTCGTGATTCGTGACGTTCTGTAGCGACTATGTGCAGTCCTCCTGCCTCAATAACTTTGGCATGCCGCTCTGTCCAATCTTGCTTTAAGGCATCTATCTTACTGTCGGTTGTACCTTTCTTCTGTTTCAGTTCCTTTAGTTCAGCATCAAGGTTTCCACCTAGGACGATGTCTGTGCCACGCCCTGCCATATTAGTGGCGATCGTTACAGCACCAGGACGACCAGCATTAACAATAATACTAGCCTCTAACTCATGTTGTTTGGCGTTAAGTACACTGTGTTTAATCTTAGCTTTTTTAAGCATTGCTGATAACAGTTCTGAGGTCTCAACCGATGCAGTACCTACTAACACCGGCGCTCCCTTGACGACAATTTCTTGTATATCAGAAATCACTGTTTCAAACTTTTCTTCCTGACTGAGGAAAACCAGATCATTGAGATCTATTCGAACAACATCAACATTAGTCGGGATAACCATGACACGCAAACCATAAATCTGGTCGAACTCGTATGCCTCGGTATCTGCTGTTCCAGTCATACCAGATAATTTGTGATAAAGCCTGAAATAATTCTGAAACGTCGTTGAGGCCAATGTTTGGCTCTCTTGCTGTATGGCCAAGCTTTCTTTAGCCTCAATAGCCTGATGCAAACCTTCTGACAGACGACGACCGGCCATCGTTCGGCCCGTGTGTTCGTCAATTAAAACCGCCTGACCTTCTTGAATAATGTATTCAACATCACGGTGGAACAAATGCTTGGCTCGTAATGCCGAGTTTACATGGTGTAACAACCCAAGATTAGTGGCCTGATAAAGACTTTGGTCCTGCTCTAAAAGTCCTTCTTTGATAAGAATTTCTTCAATTTTTTGATGGCCATCTTCGGTCAACTCAATGCTTCTAGACTTCTCATCAATCACAAAGTCACCGATCACTGACGCCTCTGGATCGACCTCAGCAGTATCTTCTGGATCTCTTTCTTCTACGGCAGTAAGCAGTGACGTGAGGCCACTCATGGTTTTGTATAGCTCGGAGCTGTCTTGAGCAGCACCTGAAATCACTAGCGGGGTGCGCGCTTCATCGATAAGGATTGAATCCACTTCATCAATAATGGCAAACCCCAGTCCTCGCTGTGATTTATCATCAAGACGCAATGCCATATTGTCGCGCAAATAATCAAAACCAAACTCGTTATTGGTACCATAAGTAATATCCGCGGCATAGGACTCCTGCCGAGCACTCGGCTGAAGCTCTCCCTCATCAGTGGATGCTAAGTAAAAGGAATTTGGGGTATCTGCGCCTTGGTATGACTGGATAACACCCACTGACATGCCTAATGCCTGATAGAGAGGCGCCATCCATTGGGCGTCACGACGAGCCAAATAATCATTAACAGTAATGACATGAACGGCATCACCAGAAAGAGCATTTAAATAAGCGGCCAATGTAGCGACTAACGTTTTACCTTCACCGGTACGCATCTCGGCAATCTTTCCCTGATGCAAGGTTAACCCACCAATCATCTGCACATCAAAATGCCGCATGCCTAGGACTCTCTGCGAGGTCTCTCGCACCACAGCAAAGGCCCTCGGCAATACTTGATCTAACGTTTCCCCGACAGCAAGTCTTTCTCTAAGCACAGCGGTTTGGGCTGCAAGGTCCGAGTCACTCAATAATTTAAGCTCGTCCTCCAGTGCATTAATTTTAACCACGATTTTGCGCATTTGACGCAAATCACGATCATTACTAGTACCGAAAATATTTTTTAGTAATTTACCGAACATACTATCTATTCCATTAACAAGCAGAAAACAACATTAGGATTTATAAAATCCCTCAGAAAAACCGACTAGCGCTGCGGAATTAACGATAGGTGTTGCGAATATAAGTGGCTGGGTCGACGGTTCGACCATTTTTGAAAACTTCGAAGTGGACATGAGGACCAGTGGAGCGGCCAGAACTACCCATTTTTGCGATAACCTGGCCTTTGTTAACAATCGCGCCTAATTCTGCGACGTTTTGATCATTGTGCGCGTAGCGAGTAACAAAACCATCACTATGATTAATTTCGACCATCAATCCATAACCGCTACGCTTTTCAGAGGCAGTTACAACGCCTGAAGCTACAGATACGATATCAGCACCATGCCTACCCGCAAAATCGACACCTGCATGCCACTGTTTTTTACCATGAAAGGGGTCGATTCGCATGCCATACTCTGAGGACATCCAGCCTTTCTTGATCGGTCGTCCAGCAACAAGCTGTTCACTTTTTAATTTATTGTCAGACAGCATTGATTGTAGAATTTGGAGCTGAGACTCTCGACTGCTAATGGAGCTATCCAATCTAGCGAACATTGCAGAGACTTTGTCTTGTATTTCTAGGTGCTCAGCAAGCTCTGTTTGAGGCTTACCTAATGGTCCGCCTAGACCGGGTGTGTTTGAGAAGTCAAATTCGCCATCCTCAAGACTTGCAATCTGTGTCAGTTGCTCCCCCAATGCATCTAGTCTAACTAATCTTGAACGCAGCTTCGCCAACTTGAGCGTCATGGCAGAAATCGAACTATCTAGTTGAGCTCTCCCCGAATCTACTTCATCTCGTTGGACAATAATCTGATGTTGCATTTCGGCGATGCTATTATCAAATAGCAACTGCCAACGACCATCAGCGATCTTTACACCCAAAAGACCGCCAGCAGCAAGTGGAAGGCCCAATAACACAATCGATAAAACACACTTAGTCCAGCTGTTCAGACGTATAGTCCGAGCTTTTTCGGCATGCTTGCTAATGAGAATTATTTTCACAATGAGCGGGAACCTGGCTTGTTAACTTGCATAGTTATAAGAAATAGGCATGTCTTCAGGATTACTGACAAACGTCACAAATTCCCAAGCATCTTTATCTGCCATTAGAGCGCGCAGTGATACATTATTTAATCCGTGACCCGATTTGTGGGCATCATACTGCCCAATAAGGCTATTACCTACAACATAAAGATCGCCAATTGCATCTAAAATTTTATGCTTCACAAATTCATCGCTATAGCGCAGCCCGTTCTCGTTGACAATATCGTCATCATCAATGCCAACCGCGTTATCTAAACTAGCTCCACGCGCTAAACCAATAGACTTCAAGTATTCCATATCGCGCACAAAACCAAAGGTTCTTGCTCGACTGACTTCTTTCACAAAACTAGTGCTCGAAAAATTTACACTTGCGTTTAGGGTTTGTCGCTTTAAAACAGGATGATCGAAATCAATAGAGAAATTGACTTTAAACCCATCGAACGGCGTAAAGGTCGCCACTTTGTCATCTTCCCTGACAGTGACCGACTTTTTGATTCGAATGAATTTTTTAGCTGCTTCCTGCTCGATAATACCGGCAGATTGAATCAAGAAAACAAAAGGCGCCGCACTACCATCCATTATAGGGATTTCTTCTGCAGATACGTCCACCGTTAGGTTATCAATCCCAAGTCCAGCTAATGCCGACATAAGATGTTCAATGGTAGAAATACGGGTCTCACCACTAATGAGTGTTGTATGAAGATTAGTATCACCAACATTCTCAGGCGACGCTACTATAGCAACCATTGGGTCTAAATCCGTACGACGAAAAACAATCCCCGTGTCAGGATCAGCGGGATGTAAAACCAGGTATACCTTCTCTCCGGTATGAAGTCCCACACCGGTAGCGCGTATTGTATTTTTTATCGTGCGCTGTTTTATCATATCTGATCCCAAACCGTGACCAAGGATGGTAACAGACAAGCCCCCTTTTCACCAAGATCTTTACAATCTGAGGCGAGGCAAAAAGGGGGTTCAAATCAGACTATCAGTCGGCCTGTTTCCTCAAAAACGCAGGTACATCTAGATAATCAAGTTCGGGATCATTCTGCACATCAACTTTTCGTGCAGCAGAGCCTGAACCCTCACTTGTAGCTGGACCGCGTCTGAAGCTAGTAGGCTGCTCCAATCGACCCCAATCTATATCTCCACTAGTCTTTCGAGGTGGCTGATTATCGACAATGACACCTCTAGGGCCGGTTTTTGCATTAGGACTACGCAGTCCTGTGGCCACCACAGTGACGCGAAGTTGATCATTGAGTTCCGGATCAAAAACACTTCCAACAATAATCGTTGCGTCTTCGTCAGCAAATTCTCTGACGGTGTTACCAACATCTTCAAACTCACCCAACGTTAGATCAAACCCACTGGTTATATTAACCAGAATCCCTTTAGCACCCTGAAGATTAACATCTTCTAAAAGTGGGCAGCGGATTGCACTCTCAGCGGCGATAATGGCACGATCAGTTCCACTTGCCTCACCAGTACCCATCATTGCCATTCCCATTTCAGACATAACAGTTCGCACATCCGCGAAATCAACGTTGATAAGGCCATCCAACAAGATTAAATCGGTAATACCTTGAACTGCGCCGAATAAAACGTCATTGGCTTGCTTGAATGCGTTGAGAACAGTCATATCTTTTCCCAATACCTGTAAGAGCTTTTCATTGGGTACAATAATGAGTGAATCCACTCTTTCTTTTAATTGAGCAATACCCTCATCAGCAATAGCCATGCGCTTTCGCCCTTCAAACCCAAATGGCCGCGTAACGACACCTACCGTCAATATACCCATTTGTTTGGCTATTTCTGCGATGACAGGAGCGCCGCCAGTTCCAGTACCACCGCCCATACCTGCGGTAATAAAGACCATATCAGCGCCTTCTAGCACTTGAGCGATACGCTCTTTATCTTCCATTGCCGCTTGGCGACCGATCTCTGGATTAGCGCCAGCACCAAGGCCTTTGGTAAGAGCACCACCGAGCTGTAAAATTGTCGCATTATCTAGCTGATGCATAGATTGAGCATCAGTGTTAGCACAGATAAAGTGCACGCCATCAATATTACTGTCGATCATATGGCGTACAGCATTACAACCACCACCACCAACACCCACTACTTTTATTTCTGCATTCTTCGGAATGCTATCTACTAATTCGAACATTTTGTTCCCCTTATTTGCGCCTCACAATTAAAAATATATACCACTGAATCTAGTGGCTCTTAAACTCCGCTTTGAAACCAACCCTTTAATCTTTCAAAAATACTTCCGGCCTTCATTTGTAACTTTTCACCGCGTCCATCTTTACGCTGCTGAAGAACGCCAAAGTGCAATAATCCAACGCCTGTAGAGTAAATTGGATTATTAACAATATCTGACAGACCTCTAACCTTGTTGGGAGCACCGATGCGGACCGGCATATGGAAAATCTCCTCAGCTAGCTCGGTAACTCCTTCCATTTTTGATGTCCCACCCGTCAAAACGATACCTGCTGCAATTAATTCTTCAAATCCACTACGCCGTAATTCCGCCTGTACGAGCGTGAACAATTCGTCATATCTTGGCTCAACCACTTCAGCGAGTAGCTGTCGAGACATGTCTCTGGGTTCACGATCACCAACACTGGGCACTTTTATTGTTTCCTCCGGGCGAGCTAACTTTGCCAGAGCACAGGCATACTTGACCTTAAGATCTTCCGCATGAGGAGTCGGTGTGCGTAATGCCATGGCTATGTCATTAGTTACCTGATCACCAGCAATAGGGATTACGCCCGTATGACGAATGGCCCCTTCAGTGAAAATTGCTATATCTGAAGTGCCGCCGCCAATATCGACAAGCGCGACACCAAGTTGCTTTTCATCTTCTGTCAATATTGCATAGCTCGACGCTAATTGCTCAAGTGCGAGATCATCAACTTCAAGACCGCAGCGACGAATGCATTTTTTAATATTCTGCGCAGCATTTGCAGCGCAGGTAACTAAGTGAACTTTGGCTTCTAAACGAACCCCTGACATACCAATAGGCTCTCTGACACCCTCTTGATCATCAATGATAAATTCCTGAGGTAAGACATGAAGAATTTCTTGGTCTGCCGGAATTGCAACAGCCCGTGCGGCATCTATAACTCTTTCTATATCTAATGATTGCACTTCACGATCGCGGATTGCGACAATTCCATGTGAGTTAAGACTTCTAATATGACTGCCGGCGATACCCGCATAGACGGAGTGAATTGAACAGCCAGCCATTAGCTCAGCCTCTTCAATGGCTCTTTGAATTGAATTAACGGTCGCCTCGATATTAACGACTACGCCTTTTTTCAATCCAGAGGATTTATGCATCCCCGTGCCCACTATTTCTAACTCACCGCTAGCATTTATCGAACCGACAATAGCCACCACCTTAGACGTTCCTATGTCTAGTGCGACGACCATGTTATCTTCATTTGAATTACTCATAGCTTTGTCCTTTTTCCTTTGCTGTTATGCCGCACTGGAGTCTGTATTAGGTTCATGACCGAAGTCGCTTGCGGCCAAATCTTGATCTCGCCATGAGACAGCCAAGCCATTTGGGTAACGCAAATCAATCGTCGCGATATTATTTAGCTGAACATCCAATCCAGACCCCCAAACCATTACTAACCGTCTAATTTTTTCAATAATTTGGTCACGTCCAAGCACTATTTTTACTCCGGAGGCCGTTTCGACCTGCCAAGCTCCCACTGCGTCACGTTGCAACTCAGTTAGCTTAAGATCCGTTGGCGCTAAGAGCTCGGCGAGAAGTAAATATTGGGCTATCATGTCTTGAGAACTCCCAAAGTCCGCCTCAAGTACGGGGAGAGACTGAAGATCACTATTGTCGGGCAATGATAACTGGTCCCCAAGACGGTTTAGAAAACCCTGTTTTCCCCACCGAGCAATAGGTACCTCCTCTATCACTTCAACCTTTAGTGTTGATGGCCATTCTCGTCTCACACTGACTTGATGGATCCACGGATGACTCTGTAGCTCTTGACGTAATTGATTAAGATTCATGCTCAAAAAACCCCCGTCTATTTCTATGTTTACCAATTCGGCTAGTTCTTGCTCTTGAAGATGATTAAATTTACCGCCAACCATGATTCTGCTAAGTGGAGTATCAATTTGCTTATAGATAAAATCTGCTCCAAAGATCGCAGCGATAAATACTGTGACCATTAATAAGCGTAAAAACTTTTCGGCAACGCCATCAGATAACCTAGGCTGCTGCTGGTTAAAATTTGCTCCGCGGGACTTTTTCCTACTCATCGCAAGGCCCCTTGTAATATGTGAAGTACTAATTGATCAAAGCCCATACCTGATGCTGCAGCCGCCATTGGCACTAAACTATGACTAGTCATGCCTGGCACGGTATTGACCTCAAGCAATTGAAAATCACCATGACTATCAACCATTAGGTCTACTCGGCCCCAACCAGAACAACCAAGACTATTAAAAGCATCTAATGAAAGCTGACTTATCTCGTCCTCTCGAGCCTTACTGAGCCCGCTGGGGCAAAAGTATGAGGTCTCATCTGAGAAATATTTGGCCTTATAATCATAAAAGGCCTCCTCTGCGCGAATACGGATTGATGGTAAAGCCTGATTTCCAAGAATTGCCACTGTGTACTCTTCACCTTCGAGTAAAGGCTCAGCAATAACGACAGAATCGAAGCTCGCCGCATGCAACCAGGCACTCTTAAGTTGGTCGGTATTTTCTACACGACTCATACCGATACTCGAACCTTCACAGGCTGGCTTAACCATCGCTTTTCCGCCTAAAGCGATCAGAACGGCATTCCAGTCTGTGTCCTCACTCAGTATGAAAAAGTCACAGGTGGATAACCCGATACCCTTCCATAATTGTTTACATCTCTGTTTATCCATAGCCAGAGCAGAAGCTAAAACACCACTACCTGTATAAGGTAACTGGAGATACTCAAGCGCTCCCTGCACTGTACCGTCTTCTCCACCTGGCCCATGGAGAGCAATAAACACATGATCCAGGTCATGTTGAGTTAACTGCTGTAGAACGTCCGTTTGCGCATCAATAGCAACGGCATCGATACCCAAATTTTTCAGTGCGCTGTAAATAGCTTCCCCACTTAACAGGGATATTTCTCGCTCCGATGATGTGCCACCATATAAGACGCCCACTCGTCCGAACTGTTCAATGGTGGCAACTGTGCTCTGAATCTGAGTCATAATGTTATCTGCCCCAATTCAGTTTCAGTTAACAGAGTCACTAATTGAGTTACACTTCCTGCCCCCTGGGTAAGCACTATATCGCCTGGTTTTACAACGCCCGCAATCAGATCTGGGACGGCCTCCAGAGATGGCGCATAAATAGGATCAACCTTTCCCCTTTGACGAATACTGCCGCAAATATTCTTGCTACTGGCACCAGCAATTGCATCTTCGCCCGCTGAATAAACATCGAGGATTAGCAACACATCCACTTCACAAAGAACCTCAACAAAATCCTCATAAAGGTCTCTTGTTCTGGTATATCTGTGCGGTTGAAATATCATGACTAGTCGTTTTTCTGGCCATCCACTGCGGACGGCCTCAATGGTGGCCTTTAGCTCAGTGGGATGATGACCATAATCGTCAACTAACATCGCACTACCGCCTTTGACCGGATAGCTTCCAACCATTTCAAAGCGTCGACCCACGCCACCAAACTCTTCTAATCCACGGATAATAGCGTCATCAGATATACCCTCATCACTGGCAACAGCGATAGCTGCAGCAGCATTGAGTACATTATGTCGGCCAGGAATATTGAGTGTAATTTGAAGAGACCCCAAATTATCAGGGCGATCAATGATGAACGTCGTTTGTAGTCGATCGCTTTTTACCTGACTAATCTGATAGGCGGCGTCATCACTAAAGCCATAAGTGAGGGTAGGACGCGCGACTTCCACCAACAAACTACGAATCACTTCATCATCTATGCATAGAACTGCGAGACCGTAAAAGGGAAGGTTATGCAAAAACTTAATATAGGTATTTTTAAGCACATCAAAATCGAAGTTATAGGTTTCCATATGATCAGCTTCAATATTAGTAACCACCGACACCATAGGCTGCAGATGTAAAAAAGAAGCATCACTCTCGTCAGCCTCAGCAATCAGATAACGACTAGCTCCGAGCTGTGCATTGGTACCCACACTATTTACCCGACCACCCACAATAAATGTTGGATCACGTCCATCCGCGGCAAAAATAGCCGTCACCAGACTGGTGGTAGTCGTTTTACCATGGGTTCCTGCAACCGCAATACCATGACGATAACGCATTAGCTCAGCAAGCATTTCCGCGCGCCTAACTACCGGAATAGCGCTAGTAATAGCCGCGGCAATTTCTAAGTTTTCAATAGTCACTGCAGATGATTTTACGACAACATCAGCACCTTCAATATTCGCTTCACTATGCCCTATAAAGATTTCTACACCAGCTAACCGCAAGCGCTTAGCGCTAGCATTTAAAGTCAGATCAGATCCAGATATTTGGTAACCTTGGTTATGTAGTACTTCAGCAATACCGCACATACCACTGCCGCCTATACCAACAAAGTGTATACGGCGAATTCTGCGCATTTCGGGGACCTGAAAATCAGCTCTATTGACCACTGGCCGCCTCCTTACACACTTTTGCAACTTCTTCAGCCGCTTGATTTTTAGCCAAAGCTCTGGCGCTCATTGCCATTGCCATACGCCTCTCTGGATCAGCTGCTATGCCGACAATCATGGTCGCCAACTTAGCTGCAGTTAGCTCCGACTGCTGAATCATTTCTGCCGCTCCATGGTCAACCAGCATTTGGCCATTAGCTGTTTGATGGTCGTCTATAGCAAACGGAAATGGGATAAGCAGCGCACCTAACCCAACTGATGTTAATTCCGCAATGGTCAGCGCTCCTGCGCGGCAAATTACAAAGTCTGCCCACTCATAGGCTGTTTCCATAGAGTCAATAAACGGCACCACAGATAGCTCACCATCTCCAAGACCCAGATCTGCATCAGCATAGAGATCAACAGTGGCTTGCCAATGAGCGTTGCCAGATTGATGAAATATTTCAGGCCTTTGAGCTGATTCAATCTGCGCCAACGCCTTCGGCAGCAGCGTATTTAACGCAAGAGCTCCTCGACTTCCCCCAATCACGAGTAATCTAAGCCTTCCGGTACGTCTTGCAAGCCTTTGGTCTGGTGCAGCTAGTTTACTGATCTCCGCGCGTACTGGATTCCCGCACCACTCTCCTCTTGGAAGCGTATTTGGAAACCCTTGCAAGACTCGCTTAGCGAACATCGCACTTAATTTATTGGTGGTTCCGGCAACTGAATTCTGCTCATGGATAACGACTGGAATTCGTTTTAGCCAGGCTGCAACGGCTCCAGGCCCAGATGCAAAACCGCCCATACCGAGCACTACCTGTGGTTTAAATTCAGACAACACAACTAGCGCCTGAGCAATTGACTGCCACAACAATAAAGGCGCTCTGAATACAGCCATTATTCCGCGACCACGAATACCCTCGATATTTAGAAAATTTAAAGTAATGTTTTGCTTTGGAACTAATTCAGCCTCTATACCTGCGCGAGTTCCAAGCCAAGAAATCTCAACATTTTCTCTACGTAAATGCTCGACCACTGCCAATGCTGGAAATACATGGCCTCCGGTTCCGCCAGCCATAATCATTACTCGAAGCTGCTTATCGACGGACATAGGCAGACCTCCGAGTGGTTACTTCAGGTCTATTTAAATCGTGCCCAATACGCAGCATCATGCCAACCATCGCAGAGCAGACAATCAAGCTACTTCCACCATAACTAACGAAGGGTAAAGTGAGTCCTTTGGTAGGTAGTAACCCAGCATTAACACCCAAATTTATAAACGTTTGAACGCTAATCAATAGCCCGAACCCAATCAAAACAAAAGCCGCATACCAGCTCTGTTGGTCGATAGCTTTTTTGCTAAAGCTAAATATTCTCATCACCATGATGCAATAGAGACCGATTAAACAAATGACTCCCATGAATCCAAACTCTTCTGCGAAGATCGCGAATACAAAGTCAGTATGGGCTTCTGGGAGATAGAGCATTTTTTGTACCGACTGACCCAAACCAACGCCAAACCATTCCCCACGACCAAAGGCAATCAAGGACTGTGTTAATTGATAGCCGCTATTGAACTGATCGGACCAGGGATCAAGATATGCAGTTATGCGCGCTACTCGATAAGGCGACGAGTCCTTTAGCCACCAAAGTACCGCAGCAGCTATGCCAATAATTATTAAATACTGACGTAATTTAGCTCCACCAAGAAACAACATCGCCATAAAGGTGCCACCAAGAACAACCACCGACCCAAAATCAGGCTCTCTGATAAGTAAGATTGTTAACAGTGTCAGTAACAACATTAACTTAGCGAAGTGTCTCCAGTCATCGCTTAATGTTTCTCGATATTGCTCTAAATAAGTGGCGAGAAAAACGATGGTAGCCACTTTGACTAATTCGGACACCTGCAGGGTGAACCCGCCAAAAGCAAGCCATCTGCGGCTGCCATTTAGCTCACGGCCAATCCCTGGAATAAGAACTAGAACCAATAAGACAAATGAACAAAACATCCATAATCGAGAGTAACTAGACCAAAATCCAGGTGGTATGAGGAAAGTCACCGTCATGGCAATAACTGCTAGTACTAAATAGACGATATGTCGCTTAAAGAAGAATAATTCATCACCCAACCGATGATCGCCAAAGCTAAACGATGCCGAACTAATCATCACAAATCCGATCGACATAAGCGCTAAAACAGGTAATAGAAGCGGCATATCAAGATGCCATTGTCTGTTGTTTTGTTTGGGAAACGACAGGTATGAGGGCATAGTAACTAACATAAAGCCCCCTGATCATGGCGATCAAAACTGCTGTGATCGAAAGATAGCACTGCACGCTGAAAGTGGCGTCCCCTCTCTTCAAACCCAGCAAACAAGTCAAAACTTGCACACGCAGGAGAAAACAACACGATGTCGCCGGCCACGGCAGACTGTTTAGCATGATTAACCGCAGATTCAACCGTCTCAACTCGTTTAATATTGATGGTCGATTGCAAAGCGTCTTGTATTTGCTGAGCATCTTCGCCATATAAGATGCCATACTTTACAAACCGACCTGCTGCAGCTCGCAATTCTTTAAAGTCTTGCCCTTTACCCTGACCGCCTGCAATAAGCAGTAAGTTGGGGCCTGACGTTGAGCCAAAACCTTCTATGGCGGCTACTGTGGCACCTATATTGGTGCCTTTGGAATCATCAATAAACAATACTTCGTCGATCGTGGTAACAACCTCGCAGCGATGAGGTAAACCCTTAAAATCCTGTAATGTAGTCAAAATAGCGTTCAGCTTAAGTCCAACAGCGGACCCAAGAGCCAGTGCGGCTAGTGCATTAGCTAAATTATGACGACCCTTCATGGCGACACTGTCAATACTGATTAAACGTTCGTCTCCACGGCATAGGTAATCTGTATCTTCAAAACTCATAATCCCAAATTGTCCCTGGACAGGGACGTCTAGCCCAAAGGTTGTAAGATGATTCTGTTGATCGCCAGAGGGAACGATCAAACTATCCTCACGGTTGGACACTATGCTTGCGGCACCCTGAAAAATTCGCTGTTTAGCCGCTACATAATCATCTAGATTTTTGTATCGATCCATATGGTCTGGGCTTATGTTCAGTAAGCAGGCGGTAGCACCTTTAAGATCATTAATTAACTCCAGCTGAAAACTAGATAGTTCCACCACATATAATTGTCTACCACTCGCCAACAGATCTAACATAGGCACACCGAGATTACCGCCCACACCCGTGTCTAGCCCACTGGCCTTAGCCATTTCACCCAGCAAGGTTGTTACGGTGCTCTTACCATTGGAACCTGTAATCGCGACAACCGGCGCCTCAGCTGCAGAGAGAAATAACTCAAGGTCACCTATAACTTCAAGGCCATTTTTAAGAGCATTCACTATCACGGGCTCAGCTAGAGAGATACCTGGACTGACCACAACAAGGTCTATCCCGACCAACATTTCATTACAAAAAGGACCAGTAATAATTTTTGTAGTCGGATAGTTGGCTGTAACCTCGGCAAGAGTTTTCGGCTCCGCTCTACTATCAAACAAACTAAATGACACACCCTTAACTGACAGATAGCGGGCCACAGAGAGACCCGTGGCACCCATGCCAAGGATCGCTACACTGCGGTTCACAAGATTAGTCTCTGTCATTACATTTGCCATTTTTTATCTAATTTTTAAAGTCGCTAAGCCAATCAACACTAGTACAACAGTGATGATCCAAAAACGAACGATTACACGCGGTTCGGGCCAGCCTTTTAACTCATAATGGTGGTGTAAAGGTGCCATCCTAAAGATGCGCTTACCTGTCAATTTGAATGAAGCTACCTGCAAGATTACTGAGAGAGTTTCTATTACAAATACACCTCCCATAATCGCTAAAACAAACTCTTGCCGCACAATAACTGCCATCACACCAAGCGCAGCACCGAGAGCTAATGCACCAATATCACCCATAAATACCATGGCGGGATAAGTGTTAAACCAGAGAAACCCTAACCCAGCACCGCAGAGTGCGGCACTAATAATTAGCAACTCACCTGCACCGGTTATATAAGGTATATGAAGATAATCAGCGAACTGATAATTACCCGTAAGGTAAGCAATGAGACCTAGTGCGCCACTGACCATGACCGTAGGCAGAATAGCCAGACCATCAAGTCCGTCGGTGAGGTTCACAGCATTACTAGTACCGACGATGACAAAGTAGGTAAATAGTATGTAAAAAGGTCCCATTGATAGGGCTACATTTTTAAAGAATGGCACAATTAGTTCAGTTTCCGCGGGCGTCTGCGCCGTATAGTAGAGTGTTATTGCTGCGGTCAAACCAAAAATCGACTGCCACAAATACTTCCATCGCGCCGGTAATCCGCGTGGGTTTTTTTCTACTACCTTACGATAATCATCGACCCAGCCAACCAGCCCAAAGGTTAGAGTTGTTCCTAACACTATCCATATATAGCGATTGCCCAGATCAGCCCAAAGTAGAGTGCTAACGAATATGGCCAAAAGAATTAAAGCGCCGCCCATAGTGGGTGTGCCAGCCTTACTTAGATGCGTTTGAGGCCCATCACTGCGAATTGCCTGACCCATCTGCAAATCATTCAGTTTGCGAATGACCATAGGCCCAAATACCCAACTAATGATTAGAGCCGTTAGAACAGCAAAAATTCCGCGCAGGGTTAAGTACTGAAATATCGAGAAAGGGCTATAAAACTGACTAAGATAATCGGCAAGCCAAACTAACATGAGCTTTTTTCTCCACTGATCAATGCTTGAACAATATGTTCCATACTTGAGCTTCGCGACCCTTTCACTAAAATGGTTATATTTTCATGCGAAGCTTCTAGCTCTATAATTTTTACCTTAAGTGAATCAATTAATGACCTTTGAGTTGGGAAGTGCTGACCCATAAATTCCTTACTAGCGATCGCGCTATTGGCACCAACCGAGTAAAGAGCATCGATTTGCAATTTTTTTGCATACTCGCCGACCTCTCGATGTAACTCTTCGGTTTGCTCCCCCAGCTCGCCCATATCACCCATAACAAGAATCCGATAGCTACTAGACATCGACAACACGTCAATAGCGGCCTTAAAAGATTCAGGATTAGCGTTGTAGCTATCATCAATGACAACACTTTTTCTGGATAACACCTTGCGCTGTAGGCGACCAGGAATTAGTAGAGTATTTTCTAGGCCACGGATAATTTCAGCTAAACTGGCTCCCACAGCAAATGCACAGGCAGCCGCAGCCAGCGCGTTACTAATGGAATGTACCCCTGGGTTATTTAGCCGCACTGCGCTTTCTTCAGAAGGCTCACCCTGTTTAGGCATAATGCAGAGAACAAAACTAAAATAACCATCGCCAGTATCTGTAATGTTTTTGGCAAATAAATTAGCGCTCGGATCTATCAAGGAGAAGCTAATACAATTGCGGTTGCCAATTATGTCTAACCACTGTGCAATCCAAGGCTGATCGAGATTCAACACTGCAGTCCCATCAACTCTTAGACTCTGATAAATTTCCGCTTTTGCTAGGGCGATAGCCTCCAGACTACCAAAGCCCTCTATATGCGCAGTCTGAGCATTATTAACCAGAGCAACATCTGGCTTGGCTATTGAGCAGAGATAATCAATTTCGCCCACTGCACTTGCGCCCATTTCTATTACCGCTATCTCAGCCAGTGAATCCATGGCGAGTAAGGTCAGTGGAACTCCAAAGTGGTTATTTAAATTGCCGCTGGTGATATGGACATTATTTTCCTGCGACAGAATCATCGAAATAGCTTCTTTTACCGAGGTCTTACCAGAACTGCCGGTCAGAGCAATAACGGTTCCCTCAAAGCGCTCCCGCCTTAACTGCGCTAAATCGCCAAGCGCTTTTGTTGTGTCCTGGACAACCCACTGAGGAATATTTAGCGTTTTATCATGTCGAGAAACGACAGCGCCTGATACCTTATCTGCAACATTAGACAGATAACTATGGGCGTCGACGTTTTCACCTTGGATCGCGACAAAAAGGTCACCCGTATTAGTGGTGCGACTGTTAATGGACACTGCTGAGAAACATCCATCAGGATTGAGTAACGTACCCCCAAATCGTAACGCTGCATCGGTCAAACACATCTCAGGTATCATAGGTGACCCCCAAGGGCATCTGTATCGGCTGTGTCACGGAGCGCAAGTCGAGCTTCGATTTGGTCACTAAAGGGCAGCCGCTGGACGCCTAAGATCTGATAGTTTTCATGGCCTTTACCGGCAATCAATACAATATCGTCTTCACCTGCATCACCAATAGCTCTGTTAATTGCGGCTCTACGATCAACCTCAACAATGACATCTTTTGTAGAACCGACGAGGATATCTTGAATGATTTTTGCCGCTGACTCCGTACGCGGATTATCTGAGGTCACAATAACCCTATCGGCATTACTTTTAGCAATCTCACCCATCTCAGCGCGCTTACCAATATCCCGATCGCCGCCGCATCCAAAGACTACCCAAAGAGAGCCTTTACAATGTAGATGCAATGTTTTTAATACCTTCTCCAAAGCATCTGGGGTGTGAGCGTAATCAACAATGACTGCTGGACCCTTCAAATTATCGATTAACTCCATCCGACCGCTGACAGAGTTTAGGGTTGGTATTATTTTTAATACTTTGGAGAAAGCATTAGATTCTGATTCATCTGCTTGAATGACAAAAGCGCCAATAACTGCCAGTAAGTTACATAAATTGAATTTTCCTAAAAGCCTAGACACTATCTCACCAGAACCCCAGGGCGTATGAATAAGTGCACGAAAACCCATTGGAGAAAAATGTAGTGCTTGGCAGTAAATATCGGCGGTAATATTTTCTAAGCTATAGCTAATAGCTCGTATGTTAGGGTCAAGATCAGAGAATATAGCTTTGCCGACCGCATCATCGATATTAATCACCGCATTTTGTAGCCCGGGCATTTTAAATAGTTTGCTCTTCGCCTCGGCATAAGCCGCTAAGTCACCGTGATAATCAAGATGATCTCTGCTCAAATTGGTGAAGATTGCAGTGTCCACGGCAATACTAGAAATTCGACCCTGGTCTAATGCATGAGAGGAGGCCTCTATAGCAACCGTATCGCAGCCTGCCACTTGTAGATCGGCGAGAATTTTCTGCATAGTAATGGCATCGGGTGTTGTCAGTGGCGAGGCTAAAATTTCTCCAGCGCTTAAATCCAGATGGTTATCTATAGCTACCTTTTCACCGGCTATGCCATGACCCAACGTTCCGACAACACCCGTTTTATGATTCTCATGTGAGGTATTAGCGAGGGCACTTACTTGTGATGACAAATCCGCATAAAGCTGAGCGCAAGTTGTTTTTCCATTGGTACCAGTAACAGCAATCACTGTCATTCTTTCCGTTGGATCACCATAAAAACGTCCTGCGATAAGTGAGACGAACTGAGATAGGCGCTCTATACCTATTGTTGGAATCGAGTATTTAGCACCTTTATTAATTTGCGTGACACCCAAACCATTAACATTGTCCGACTCTGTCAAAATGGCAATCGCACCCCGCTCAATAGCTTGAGGAATAAAGTTCATTCCATCTTTCTTGAGACCCTTAAGCGCTAAAAATATAAAACCTGGCTGCACATTGCGGCTGTCTAAAGCCAGCCCCTTAACCGATAGTCGAGGACATTTTTTGGATAAATTTAAACCCTGAATTAGGTTAGATAATAAAATCTTAGGTTGCGCAGCAAATCCGATCATGATTCACCTCGCTTCTTGTTCAACTTAGGGATACCCGCTACCGACCGGTTAGTATCTATTTGGTCAGGAGTAACCTGCAATAACCGTAAAGCACTACCGGTAACCTCAGAAAATACTGGCGCGGCGACCAAGCCTCCAAAGTAAATACCATTGCTTGGTTCATCAATAACTACAACGGTGACTAAGCGTGGGTTTTCAGCCGGTGATAATCCAGCAAAGAATGACATATAGCGATTGTCATCATAACCTCCTCCAGCCTTGACCTTATGTAGAGTGCCTGTCTTACCCCCCACTGAATAGCCATCGATCATAGCCCTTTTACCAGTCCCGCTAGCCCCGCTAGCAGCTCTGAGCATATGCCTTACTTTTTGTGACGTCTCAGCATCAATGACTCGCAAACTCTCTGGCTCCGAATCAAGAGCAACTAAAGATACATCTCTACGCACTCCGTCATTAGCCAATACTGCATAAGCTCTGGCTAGCTGCAATGATGAAACGCTTAAGCCATAACCGAACGCAAAGGTTGCCTGAGTAACCTGATCCCATTTTCGATACGCCGGCAAGGTACCTAAGGTTTCACCAGGAAAACCACTACCGATGACCTCACCAAACCCAACCCGTTGAAATAGGTCGCGGGTAAAGTCCGGGTCAAGCTCCAAGGCAATCTTAGTGGTGCCTACCTGACTTGATTTTGCAAGCACACCAGCCAGACTTAGTTCTCCATAATCACGGGGGTCAACGAAAGTCTTATAATCGACTTTGAGATACCCGGGGCTGGTATTGATCAGACTCTCAGGAGAAAAAATTCCACTTTCAAGTGCCGCCAGCATGGTAAATGGCTTCACCGTAGACCCAGGCTCCATTAAGTCTGTAATAGCGCGATTGCGTATTGAATCTTGACGTAACTTGCTACGATCATTGGGGTTAAATGAAGGCTGGTTGACCATCGCAAGAACTTCGCCTGTCTGCACATCAAGTACTACTACGGACCCAGATTTAGCATTGTGTATATTGACCGCCTTTTTAAGTGCTCGGTAGGCTGCATACTGAACTCGAAGATCAATACTAAGCCTCAAGTCTTCGCCGGATCGTGCCGCTTTGATAAGCGAGATATCATTAATTATTCGACCCGCACGATCCTGCACAACTTTCTTGGCGCCTGGCTCGCCGGTCAACCAAGTGTCATAGGCGAGTTCCATCCCTTCTTGCCCACTATCATTAATATCAGTAAAGCCTACTAACTGGGCAGTAACCTCACCTGCCGGATAAAACCGCTTATATTCTCTACGTGCTGAGATACCGAGAATGTTAAGTTCGAGAATACGATCTGCTTGCGCTTTGGGAAGCTGTCGCGCCAAATACATAAATGACTTTTTGTGGTAACGGGTTAGTCGACTATTCAACTGAGCTTCTGAAAGATTCATAACCTCAGCTAGCTTGGCAATATCCTTATTTTGGATTTGTTGAGGATTTACTATGATCGCCGTCACTGGGGTACTAACAGCAAGAGGCTCTCCGTTCCGATCGGTAATAACGCCTCGATAGGCAGGAATAATTGCTTTGCGGATAGAGCGGTTATCGCCTTGGTTCTGAAGAAAATCTACTCCGCGCTCTTGGCTTGGGAGAATCTGTAACTGTGCGATTTTGACTAAAAGTACCAGAGGCAGAGAAGCCAAAAACAGCATTACTAAATAGTAACGCCACTTTGGAATAACTGCCTGTTCCGATTTTTTGGCCACGTTTTTAATCTACCTTTACATCACTAAAGTGACTTTAAATACGTCAATACTGCGTCTTCAAGGGTTTCTAACAATTACAATCTCAGCAGATTTTGGGCTATGCATACTAAATCTCTCAACCGCCGATGTTTCTATGCGTTGCAGTGAACCCCAGGCGCTCTGCTCAAGTAAATATCTGCCGTAGTCGATCTGCATTTGGTTAGCGCTAGCCTCTAAACTAACCAGTTCAGCGTATTGTTCTCGGCATAGGTGACTGACATATGCCACCGATATCGCCGTGATAACTAGCGACAACCAAACTGTCGCCACTTGCAAAGGCGTTGAGAAAAAACTGGGCGACTGATAGACAGACATTTCAGGCTACTCTTTCAGCAACACGCATTACCGCGCTTCTAGAGCGCACATTCTGGCCAACTTCAAAGTCGGAAGGCTTAATTGCTTTGCTTAATTTTTTTAGTCGAACTCCGCGCTCAACATCTCTAATCGGAAGATTTTTGGGCAACTTAATGCCTCTCTCTTGATCGCGGATAAACCGCTTCACATGCCGGTCTTCTAATGAATGAAAGCTGATTACAACTAACCGACCACCAATCTCTAGCAAATCGATCACCTGTTTGAGCAATATTTCCAAATCAGCTAATTCGCGATTAATAAAAATTCGTATGGCCTGAAATGCTTTGGTCGCTGGATGCCGTCCGCGCTCCCAAGCAGGATGAGCCGCGGCTAGTATTGAGGCTAACTGGACGGTCCTAGTAATAGGCTCTTTAACCCTCTCACGAACTACAGCGCTAGCCATGCGGCGAGCAAACTTCTCCTCACCATACTGTTTGATGACCTGAGCAATGTCTTGCTCCTCGGCCGCTGCAATCCACTCCGCTGCTGACAAACCCTTGGTAGTGTCCATACGCATGTCCAACGGACCGTCACGCATGAAACTGAATCCTCGTTCCGCCTGATCAAGCTGCGGAGATGAAACACCCAGATCTAGCAACACACCGGACACCTTGCCAATACGATTTTGTTTCTCTATAAAGTCGCTCAAATCAGCGAAACTACCATGTACAAAATTAATTCGCGCATCATCCGAAAACTTATCTTTGCCTGCACTGATCGCCTGAAGGTCTTTATCAACGGCCATCACCGACCCTTTGGGGGATAGCTTATTTAGCAACTCTGCACAATGACCCCCGCGTCCGAAAGTGCCATCGACATAGAAGCCGTCAACGTCACTAACTAACGCCTCAATCGCTTCTTCCAATAGTACCGTCGTATGCTCAGTCACAATCGATTCCATTTACCAAGACAGATTTTTAAGGGCATCTGACATACGATCTCTATCTGTCAGCATGCCGCGATAGTTTTGTTGCGATTTTTCGCGCTCAATATTCCAATTTTGTTCTGACCAAATTTCTAACCGCTGAGTTCGGCCAACTAAAATCAGTTTCTTCTCGATCTCCGCGTAATCACGCAGTTCAGACGGTATCAATACGCGTCCACTACCATCGAGCTGGATATCTTTAGCCTGACCAACAACGAATCGGCTAAGCATCTCACCAAGATCGTCAAGTGCAGGTAATGCGGCTACTTTCTCTTCGAATTTCTTCCACTCAGGCAGTGGAGAGAGCGTTAGGCAGGTTGATTTCATATCGATGGTAATCACTAAATCACCACCACATAATTGAGACAATAGATCGCGATAGCGAGTTGGAATCGCCATTCGACCTTTCGAATCCATATTTATCGGATCACTGCCTCGAAACATTTTTAACCTTTCCTTATCAAAAAAGCAGTCTTAAACACCACTTTTTGCCACTTTTCCCCATATGTGCACACTATTACTCGAGTGCACCAATGTCAAGGGCTATGGATTGATAAAAAGGTAATAAAATCAGTAAGTTCCGACAATATTGGCGATCCCTTTAAAAGCACTCAAAGAGGCCAAAATATTTGGCAATATAAACATAATTATACCGCCAACACTTAAAGTAACTTCTAGCTTTTAGGGCTTTAAGGCCGATCTACGTATAAATAAATAATTCTTTATGCTTTAAAAGCATTAGCTGATAAAGCTCTGGCGGACCAATCAAACAAAAGGCCCGTAGCAAGCTACGGGCCTTTTGAGATTGAACAAACTAAAAGTGAGTTGACCGATAAGCCGGGTTCTGTCGTGGACAATCATTCATCTGGGACAAACGTCACCGTTTGCCTCAAGCAACCTACCCGTCCCCAACGCGGGTCGCGCCATATGGGAACCTATTTGGTCTTGCTCCGAGTGGGGTTTACCATGCCACTACTGTTACCAGCAGCGCGGTGCGCTCTTACCGCACCTTTTCACCCTTACCTGTGTTCGCGAACGAACCATCGGCGGTCTAATCTCTGCGGCACTTTCCGTAGGCTTTCGCCCCCCAGGCGTTACCTGGCACTCTACCCTTTGGAGCCCGGACTTTCCTCTGCCCTGTTCCCCTAAAAACGCAAGCGAATGTCGGAGAGTTCAGTGCAGCGATTGCCTAGTCAACTCACGCAAAAGTTTAACACAGAACAGGCCTTCAACGCTCAACCTTTACTTCAGTAGCGGGTGATCAGCAGGTAGTTGTCGAGAAATCCACAGTGCTAGCTTGTGGCGCATATTGGGATCATTGATTTGATCCTTGGCGAGTGGCTGGATCAGTTTATCTTCGATTAAGACTCGATACACAAACTCCACTTTGAGCTTGAGTGAGTCTTGATTTTCAACTTCACCATAACCACGTTTTTTGGCATAAACCGCACCAACGTGAAGGGCTTTTTTTACTAACTCAGGTTCGTTGTGGATTTTACTCATAACTCACATTACCTCTGTTGGACCGTCGACGACAAGAACCATCTCATATTGCAAATCTAGTCGACAAACTGTCTTGCATTTCTGAATATTCTCATCCAGCCACTGTCCTCGCCCCACTCATTTGGATGCCAAGAATTTAGTACTGTGCGAAATACTCGCTCAGGATGCGGCATCATTAGAGTAACCCGACCATCGGCCGATGTGACACCGCTTATCCCTTCAGGCGAACCGTTAGGATTGGCGGGGTAACGCGACGCAACTTGAAGATTATTTTCCAAAAATCGCAACGCTATTTGGTTACTATTATTGAGATTAACAAGCTCTCCGGGGGACGCAAACTCTGCCCTACCCTCACCGTGAGAAACCGCTATTGGCATAACCGTGCCCTGCATGTTCCTGAGCATAATAGAATTTGATTGCTCAACTCTCACCAGTGAAAAACGCGCTTCAAACTGCTCTGAGAGATTGCGAACAAAGCGAGGCCACAACTCTGCCCCAGGAATGAGTGATTTGAGATTGCTCAACATTTGACAACCATTACAAACTCCCAGAGTAAATGTATCTTCACGCTGGAAAAAACCCTCAAATTGATCACGAAGCTGATTGTTAAACAGTACTGTTTTAGCCCAACCTTCGCCGGCCCCAAGAACATCTCCATAAGAAAACCCACCGCAGGCGACCATACCGGCATAGTTACTAAGCGCTGTGCGCCCCGCCAATAAGTCACTCATATGCACATCTACCGCAGTAAATCCAGCGCGGTCAAAGGCGGCAGCCATCTCCAAATGACTATTAACGCCCTGCTCTCGAACAATCGCCACCATGGGTTTTACGCCAGTCGCAATGTAAGGTGCAGTAATATCATCCGTTGGGTCAAAGGTTAAACGTGCTGACAAACCTTGGTCAAGGGACTGTATCCGCTCAAATTCTTCGCGTACACAATCAGCATTATCGCGCAGAGAAGCAATCTGAAATGAGGTTTCACTCCACGCACTCTGTAAATTGGCGCGGCTATCTTGGAAAATACTCTCGCCCTTATAATGGATATGGACAGTATCTTCATCATTTAACCCACCCAGCTCAAATATATTGACCCCAGCGAGTAAAAACTTCTTCATCATAGCGTCAACGCGCTCTACTTTAACTTGGATTACGGCCCCTAGCTCTTCATTAAATAATGCCGACAAAGCAGTGCTTTTTGAGCCAGCGATACCACTATTAATGTCTACCGTTAAGCCAACATGGCCAGCGAAACTCATTTCAGTAAGGGTTGCTAGTAAGCCTCCATCCGACCTGTCGTGATACGCTAAAATGTCGTTATTTTGGATCGAGGATTGCATGGTATTGAAGAATCCTAGCAACGCATTTGAATCATCAACATCTGGTATTGAACACCCAAAATCAGAGTAAACCTGCGCTAAAATAGAGCCCCCAAGTCGCTCAGAACCCGCGTTCAAATCTAGCAACAGCAGAGCTGTGTCACCACAATCTGTTCTTAACTGTGGAGTGAGCGTCTTACGCACATCTAACACCGGCGAGAACGCGGTAATGATTAAAGATAGGGGCGATGTTACTGACTTATCTTGGCCATCTGACTGCCAAGCAGTACGCATTGACATTGAATCTTTGCCTACAGGAATAGTAATACCGAGCTTGGGGCAGAGATCCATACCGACTGCTTCAACGGTTCGATAAAGCTTTTCATCCTCACCGGGTGATCCCGCTGCACACATCCAGTTAGCCGACAATTTGACGTCTTTGATATTACCGATACGCGCAGCAGAAATGTTGGTCAATGCCTCACCAATAGCCATACGTCCAGAAGCTGGCCCATTGACTAATGCCAAGGGAGTTCTCTCACCCATAGCCATAGCCTCCCCTGCATTACTATCATAGGTCACGGTAGTCACCGCACAATCGGCAACGGGCACCTGCCAAGGACCTACCATCTGATCTCTAGCTACCATACCGCTGACGCTTCGATCTCCAATGGTGATTAAAAACCCTTTGCTCGCAACAGTTGGATGCCTAAGCACTCGGTAAACAGCCTCAGAAAGATCTATGTCTTGACCTGAAAACTCATGATATTGGACTTCCTGACGTATCGCATGTCGGTGCATTTTTGGTGTTTTCCCAAACAAAACCGACATCGGTAAATCAACGGGATTATTATCAAAATGCTCGTCAATAACGGTAATTTTCTTTTGTTCCGTTGCTTCACCAACAACAGCATAAGGGCACCTTTCACGATCGCAGATAGCCATAAACCGTTGTAAATCGTCCGGCATAATGGCAAGCACATACCGTTCTTGAGCCTCATTGCACCATATCTCGACTGGCGACATACCCGGCTCATCATTGGGTATTGATCGAAGATTAAAACGGCCACCTGTGCCTCCATCTTTGACCAACTCAGGTAGCGCATTAGATAAACCTCCAGCCCCTACATCATGAATAAAAGCAATGGGATTAACGTCGCCCAACTGCCAGCAAGAATCGATAACCTCTTGGCAACGCCGCTCAATTTCCGGATTTTGTCGCTGCACAGATGCGAAATCTAGGTCTGCTGAGCTAGTACCTGTCGCCATTGATGATGCCGCGCCACCTCCGAGCCCGATCAACATGGCTGGGCCACCTAATACGATTAATTGCGCACCTGGCTCGAATTCAGGTTTATCAACATGATCTTCGCGAATATTTCCATAGCCTCCAGCAATCATAATTGGCTTATGGTATCCGCGACGTTCTCCCGCAAAATCCATCTCAAAGGTTCTAAAATAACCACAAATATTGGGTCTGCCAAATTCATTATTAAAAGCAGCGCCGCCGACTGGCCCTTCAATCATTATTTCTAACGCTGATACAATGCGATCAGGCTTGCCATAGTCCTGCTCCCAAGGCTGCATAAAATCTGGAATCTGCAAGTTGGACACAGTAAAGCCAACTAGACCTACCTTAGGCTTAGACCCTCGGCCAACGGCACCCTCATCGCGGATCTCACCACCCGACCCAGTACCAGCACCTGCATAAGGAGCAATAGCCGTCGGATGATTGTGCGTCTCAACCTTCATCAACAAATGAACGGGCTCATGGCTATAACCATAGTTACGCGTTACAGGGTCAGGATAAAATCGACCACCTGAAGTGCCAGCCACAACGGCGGCATTGTCAGAATACGCTGACAACACATTGTCTCCATTGACTGCATTTGTATTCCGAATCATGCCAAATAACGAATGCTGCTGATCTACGCCATCAATAGTCCAGCTCGCATTAAAAATTTTGTGCCTGCAATGCTCTGAATTTGCCTGCGCAAACATCATTAATTCAGCGTCGGATGGGTTGCGCTTCAGATCACTAAAGTTAGCCACTAGATAATCTATTTCATCATCCGCTAACGCTAAACCCAAGCTCACATTGGCGACGGTTAATGCATTTGAACCGCCATTGACAACGTCGACAACACTAACTGGTGTCGGTAAATTATTACTAAATAGAGCACGGGCCTGTTCTAACTCACCGAAAACCGACTCTACCATTCTGTCGCGAAGTAACTCTCCTAGGCCGGCAAGCTGCTGCTCTGACAGCGGCGTTGACGCTTCAATATAATAAGCAGTACCTCGCTCCAACCGAATAACGGTTTGTAGCCCGCAATTATGGGCGATATCAGTCGCTTTACTGGACCACGGTGAAATAGTCCCGGGACGAGGTGCGACGAGAAGTAACTGACCCCTTTTGTCAGCCTTTTGCTGACTGGGGCCATAAGTCAATAGAGCTTCTAAGGTTATCGTTTCTGCTGGTGTCAGCGGTTTACGTACCTCAGCGAAATGAACATATTCCGCACAAACTGATTGAATAGAAGCATCGGACTCGCGTAGCTTTGTTAATAATTTTTCGCGCCGAAATGGCGAAAGAGAGGGTGCACCGCTAAGGATCATCATGGATGTTGGTCTCAAAATCATCAAGGTTGGAAGGCGCGTATTCTAGCCGAAAAGTTCCGTCTTTGGCAGATAGAATTTGGTAAACCATGTACAATATTTTTTGTGTGGGATTAACAACCACTGCAATAACTACTAAATAGTTCGGAGCAAGTGCATCAAAGCTATGCGGCAACTATCTAAAAAAGTAAAAAGAGCGCGCAATCGAGTACTCTTGATCGCTATGGCATTGGGGCTAATTCTATATCTCTCCAGCAGTAGGCAAATGTCAGATTTTGAGCGAATCCAAAGTATAGGATATTTAACAATGCTTACAGCTCCAGGCCCTACCACCTACTTTATTGATGGCCGGGGTGAAAATGGTTTTGAGTATATTATTGCAAAGGCATTCGCCAACAGCCTCAATGTTGAGTTAAAGGTCCAGCCAAAAATAAGTCTTCGTAATCTATTACTAGCCATCGGTGGGCCGCAGGGTGACTTTGCCGCATCAAATTTAGTCAAGACTGAGTTGCGCAGCGCCTCTCTAAGCTTTTCTGACTCTTACTTGGAGGTCACTCAACATTTACTTTACCGTCGCGGAGATACTAGGCCTAGATCACTCGAGGAGCTAGATGGAGATCTCCTTGTTATCACCAGCTCATCTCATAGCGAGCGACTCAAAGTCCTGAAAAAAACAGTCCCCTCTTTAATGTGGCGAGAGCAAGAGGATATAGAAATGCATGATTTGATGAGGATGGTTGATAACGGAGATATCGATTATGCGGTAGTCGATTCCTTGGCCTATTTAGTCAATCGCCATATTTATCCAAACGCCGGACTCGCTTTCGATATCTCAAGGCCAGAACCAATGGCATGGGCCTTTCCTTCGCATAGCGATGGTACGCTTGTTGCCGCGGCTAATGCGTTTTTAGAGACCTACATTTCCAGTGGCGCAATGGCTGCGTTAGAGTCACAATTGCTGTCTCAAAGCAAAAACTTTTCTGTTGCCGACTCAAAAAGGCTGGGGGAGTTGGTCACGAATCGTCTTCCACGCTATGAAGCGTTATTCCGTGAAGCCGGCGCAAAATATAGCTTGGACTGGCAACTTTTGGCCGCAGTCGCTTATCAAGAATCTCATTGGAATCCGAAGGCTAAGTCGCCAACAGGTGTTCGAGGGCTGATGATGCTAACACTGGACACTGCACGCGAGATGAAAGTCTCTAATCGCTTGAATGCCCTACAAAGTCTGGAGGGCGGTGCCGGCTATTTAATTAAACTCAGACAGAGATTACCCCGCAGAATCACCGAGCCTGATCGGACTCTATTTGCTTTGGCTGCTTATAATGTAGGGTTTGGCCATTTGGAAGACGCGCGTATTTTGACCCAGCGCAACGGGAAAAGCCCCGATTTATGGTCAGATGTTCGTCAGTTTCTACCTCTTTTAAGTAAGAAAAAGTTTTACTCCAAAAGTAAGCATGGTTACGCACGAGGTGCCGAACCTGTTTTGTACGTTGACAACATTCAATATTATCAACATTACCTGCAACTATACTCACTAGCGAAGCAAGAAGAGTCGTCAAAAGACGAGGCAGATAGTGCTGCAAAAACAGATTGGCAACAAAGCAACTTGCCCTCTATTTAGGTATTTAGAGATCTCTTTTGACGAAAAAACTCGCTAATCATAGTGCTGCATTGCGCTTCAAGCACTCCCCCATCCCAGACTATAGAATGGTTGTAGGGTCCTTTTTCCATCAACTGGAGCTGGCTTTTCAAGGCACCCGCTCGAGGCTCTAACGCCCCAAAAACAATGCGCTTAATGCGCGCATGAACCATTGCCCCGACGCACATAGTGCAGGGCTCAATGGTGACATAAAGCTCACAACCGGTTAATCGATAATTATTTAATTTTGCGCAAGCCTGCCTGATAGCTACAATTTCTGCGTGCGCGCTAGGATCACAACTAGATATAGGCTTATTGTATCCTTCACCCACAATCTGGCCGTCATAAACAATTACCGCGCCGACAGGAACCTCCCCGCATTCAGCAGCGCAACGACCAAGCTCCAGAGCCCTCGCCATAAACAAACTATCTATATTCAACGTTGTATCCATTCACTGTATTTTGGATAGACTTCGGTTCACATAACCCGCTAGCGCATGATGCCACCATTCAACATAAATAGCGTGCTCCGATATTAACGTAATGCTAGAAGCTTCTCCAAACCTTAGTAACTAGCAGAACACTTGACTGGTCAGCGCTAAAAAGCTCAAAAACAATCTCTTTTGCATATAAATTAATAATTCAGCATTTTACTACTGTATTCTGTGGCAAAGATCGTCCATGGCGGCCACATAAGAATAAAAGGTATCCTTAAGTAATAATGCTTAGCCGATCGCTAAAATAGCCTATATATCGTGCATAATATAGTCACCCTCGGCAGTATTCGCTAACGCTGCGGTCGCGATCAAATCTACTCACTTTTGATTAATTGAGCCCGAAAATTCAACCTTCTAAATAGCGCCATCAACACGCCAAAAGCATACTGCCGTCCATATACATTTATGCTAATCAGTCTTTATTGAGTGATTTATTCCACATTTATCACTACATTTGGGCACTGTTTCGGACATAAATATCGATCTGTACGCTATACCTTTAAAAAATTAATATCATACTATTCATAGTTTTAGATGAATTTAACTAGATTTTCTTGTAGGGTGTGCGACGGCAGTTTTAACTTGAACATCAGATTGATACGATTTTGAGTATTTCTGCCTTAATTTTTAATCAACTATCTCGGGAAATAATATGATTAATAGAAACTTTTTTAAGGTCAATGCCATTGCTGCGGCAGTCATTGCGGGAAGCACAATGCTTCCAAGCACTGCATTGTTTGCACAAGAAATGGTAGAAGAAATCATCACTCTTGGCGCACGCGCCAAAGCACGTTCAGCAACTGACTCAGTAGCACCAGTTGATGTGATTAATGCATCAGAGCTAGCCAACCAAGGTGATGTTGATATTACTAACCTATTGCGTAACTCTGTTCCATCGTACTACGTCAGCGATCAACCGATCAGTGATGCAGGTACAATGGTACGTCCGCAAGGCCTTCGTGGCATGGCAGCTGACCACACGTTGGTTTTGGTCAATGGCAAACGTCGTCACCGTTCATCTGTAATTCTTTGGGCTGCTGGCGGTATTTCAGACGGCGCACAGGGTCCTGACACATCTGTATTCCCAACTGCTGCCATTAAAACAGTTGAGGTTCTTCGTGATGGTGCTGCATCTCAATACGGTTCAGATGCATTAGCCGGCGTTATCAACTTTAACCTTAAAGATGCAAGCGAAGGCGGTAGCATTTCGGTTAAAGCTGGTCAATATGGTGAGGGCGACGGAGACATGACGTATGTGTCAGGTAACTTTGGTTTACCTCTTGGTGCTAACGGCTTTGTTAATACTACATTCGAAATCGGTTCTTTAGGCGATACTAACCGCGCAGTTCAGCGTGCAGATGCGGCTGGTCTAGTTGCAGATGGATACACAAACGTTCCAGATCCTGCAATGATATGGGGTCGTCCGAAAGTTGACGATGACATGAAGTTGTTTGTTAATTTTGGTGCAGACTTAGGTAACAACACTGAAATGTACGGTTACGCTAACTCTACTACTAAGAAGATCGATGGTGGATTCTACTTCCGTAACCCTACAAACCGTGGTGGTGTATATGGTAACGGATCAACACTTCTTATCGGTGATATGGATGGTATTGGCGTTGGTACTGATTGTCCTGTAGTGACTCTAGATGGCAACACTCCAGATCCAGTTGCTATGGCTCTGGTAGCTGCAGATCCAAATTGCTTCTCTTTCCAAGAAACTATTCCTGGCGGCTTTACTCCACGATTTGGTGGCACCATGACTGATCAAGCAATGTTGTTTGGTTTAAGAGGTGAGATGGCTAATGGAGTTGGTTGGGATGTAAGCAGCTACTATGGCAAGAACGAAGCTGACTTCTTCATTAACAACACTGTTAATGCAAGTATGGGCCCTAACTCGCCACGTGACTTCGATCCTGGTCTTTATCGCCAAGTAGAAACTTCATTAAATGCTGACTTCACTTACGCTATGAGTGACGCTGTTAGTTTGGCATTCGGTGCAGAATACCGTAATGAAGAGTTTACTATTGGTGCAGGCGATTCTGCCTCATCTACTGCCGGTGTTCTTGCTAATCAAGGGTTCAGCCTTTCTAGCAATGGTTTCCCTGGTTTTGCGAAAGCTATTTCTGGCGTATTTGACCGCAGTAACACTGCCGTTTATGTAGAAGCCGATTGGCAAGCTTCAGATGACTTAGTAGTCGTTGGTGCACTTCGATTCGAAGACTTTGATGATTTCGGTACTACGACTAACTACAAGTTGGGCGCTAACTACAGCATCACCGACACTACGGGCGTTCGTGGAACCTTTAGTACTGGATTTAAAGCGCCTACCCCAGGACAGTCAAATGCATCTAACATTTCTACTACAATCGACAATGCTACAGGTAAGTTAGTCAATAAGGGTGTTATCCCTGCGACTAGTCCTGTTGCCTTAGTCTACGGTGGTAAGCAGTTGCAGCCAGAAGATTCAGAAAACATGACCTTCGGTATTTATACTACTGTTGGTGAGTTCGAAATCACTCTGGATTACTTCTCAATTGACGTTGATGACCGGTTGAACTTCTCCAAAGATGTTAACTTATCTGCGGCTGACATTGCTCAGTTGATAGCCGATAACGTTCCTGGTGCTGGCGATATGTCGAAGTTCCGTTTCTACACTAACGACTTTGATACTACTACTGATGGATTCGATTTAGTCGTATCAACAAGCACTGATTGGATGGGCGGTACTACCGATTGGAATCTAGCTTACAATCAGACTAATACTGACGTAACTAATCGTGGTGTCACTATTGATGATGAGCGTGAGAAGCGTATCGAACAAATGACTCCAGATACTCGTTGGAACTTGTCTGCTAATCACATGATGGGTGATTGGAGAATGCTTGCCCGCATCAGCTACTACGGTGACTGGTATGACAGTGGTGAAGGATTTGTATATCCTGGCGAGAACGTTGTTGATTTAGAGCTAGCGTATAACATCAATGACAATTCATCAGTCATGGTCGGTGGTAATAACGTACTTGATGAGGCAGGTGATACTCTGCATAACATCAATTCATACGGTAACCTTTACAGCACACAAGCTCCTATGGGCTTCAGTGGTGCATTTTGGTATGCCAAGTACAGCTATAACTTCTAAGCGGCTCTTTATGAGTTAATTAGATTTAAAGGTCTGAGTAAAATTGGACTTGAAAGACCTTAAAAGGGATGCCGTATGGCATCCCTTTTTTTATGCACATTAGTTTAAGAATGAAAATGACATGTACTGAAATATACTTTTATACCGGCTTATTACCAACTAATGGGCATTTTGCATATGCGTATAAAACATTATTTACTATATTAATCAGCTACTTAACGAATAGATTAAATTCATATTTAGATGTCTCTCTCCGCTACTCTATGGTATATACGGGTAGTTAATACCGGTAAATTTATATCTAAAACATTACGGCTGCGACATTAATGGCCATTCTAGTTACATTTTCTTTAGGGGAGAATTATGAAAACTAAAAATATTTTGACAATAAATGTAATTGCAACATCACTACTTGTCGGTGGTATCGCATTACCAGCGAGCGCTGCAACTACCGCAACCTTAGAAGAGGTTGTTGTTGTGGGCTCTCGCGGAGCACCTCGCTCTGTGGGCGACTCACCAGTTCCTGTCGACGTAATAAGCTCAGAGGAACTTGGTAGAGCTGGCAGCAACGACTTAATGATGCAGCTTCAAGCCGCTGTTCCTTCATTAAATGTCCATTTACAACCTATTAGTGATGCGGCAAGTATGATTCGCCCCGCTAACCTTCGTGGCTTATCCTCAGACAGCACTTTAATAATGGTGAACGGCAAGCGGCGTCACCGTGCATCTGTTATCGCCTTCCAAGGCGGTGGTGTGAATGATGGTTCTCAAGGTGCCGATATTTCAGTGATCCCAAGCATCGCTCTTAAGTCCGTAGAGGTTTTGCGTGACGGTGCGGCGGCTCAATACGGCTCTGATGCTGTTGCTGGTGTAATCAACTTTGTATTGGATGATTCTTCTGAAGGTGGAAGTTTGACTGTCAAACAAGGCGAATACCAGGCTGGTGACGGAGCAACTACTGTTATCGCAGGAAAAATGGGTATGTCTCTAACCGATGATGGCTTCATGAACGTTAGCTTTCAAATGAAAGAGAATGATGCGACATCACGAAGCATGCAACGTCCAGATGCGCAGGCTCTCATTGACGCTGGGAACTCGGCAGTAACTTTACCTGCACAGATTTGGGGCGCACCAATCATTGATGATGATGTTACTTTCTTCTTTAATTCCGGTTTGGATCTTGGTGATGGAAGTCGTGTCTATGCTTTTGGTAACTACTCTGAACGCGATATAGATGGCGGTTTTTACTACCGTAATCCAGATGGCCGTGGTGGCGTGTTTACCAAAGGTGATGGTAGTCGTTTAATTGCCGATGTTACGGGTGATATGTCAGGTAACTGCCCAACAGCACTTGCGCCATCTGACTATGTAGGCAGAGATGCCGTCATGGCAGACCCGAATTGCTACATTCTTAACCAAGCAGCTCCTGGTGGCTACACACCTCGCTTTACAGGCAATATCACTGACAGCTCTTTCACCATGGGTCGAAGTGGCGAGATTGCAGCAGGCCCAATGTCTGGTACTGCTTATGATGTAAGTGGTTCGGTGGGTCGTAATGAATCTTCGTTTGGCTTGAATAATACATTCAACCCATCGATGGGTCCTGACTCTCCACGTAACTTTAAAACAGGTAGTTACATTCAGTTAGCGAAGACCTTCAATATTGATATGTCGAAGGAATACGGATCTACGCTTGTCGCTTATGGTGCGGAATGGCGCGAGACAACATTCTCAGTCCTTTCAGGTGAGGAGTCCTCGTGGAAAGCCGGAAAATATGCTACTCAAGGCTTCAATGTAGGCTCACACGGCTTTGCCGGTTTCTCTCCTGACTCAGCGGGCGCGTTTTCTCGCCGCAACTATGCGGTCTATGGTGATGTTTCAAACCAAGTGACTGATGCGTTATTTGTTCAGGGTGCCATTCGCTATGAAGACTATAGCAGCGGAATTGATACCACTAACTATAAACTCGCGTTTAACTACAGATTGAGTGACAACGTAGCACTTCGTGGATCACATAGTACCGGGTTCCGCGCGCCTACACAGGGCCAAGCGAATGTGGTCAACACTCAAACAACCCTTGTTGATGGTCAATTAACTCAGGCGCAAACACTTCCAGGCTTCAAGCTAGGTACCGGCCAATTACAGCCAGAGGAATCTACCAGCTTTGCACTGGGTATTGTGGCTACTTTGGGTGAAGTTGAGATAACTGCAGATTGGTTCAACATTGAAGTGGATGATCGTATCGCTCTGACAAGTAATGCTGCACCAACGGATGCTCAGCGGGCTGCAATGGGGGCTGCTGGGATTCCTAATCCAGAGTTGATTGGTGAAGTTAACTACTTTACTAATGATTTCAACACTGACACTTCTGGACTTGATATCGTAGCAACCTACGGTACCGATCTTTGGGGTGGAAGCACTGAATTCAGCGCGGCTTATAACTACACCGACACAGAAGTATCTGATCAGGGTAATGTGACTAGTGACAGTAAGGTGAAACGCTTAGAAGAGGGATTACCTAACCATCGCGCCACCTTTACCATGGATCAAAACTGGGAAAATGTCAGCGCTTTTGTCCGCGCCAACTACTTCGGTGAGTATTATGCTGTTCACGCAGATTGGTTTGGAACTGATGCTGACTCTGCCATGACATTCGATATGGAAGTCACCTACAGCCTAAATGATAACTTTGATGTTTCTATCGGTGGTCAAAACATATTTGACCAAGACGCGGAGCGCATTGAAGGTTCTTCTGGTGCAGTAGGTGAAGGTGTTCCTGGAAATGTTCTTGGTGCGATCTTTTATGAGACCTCACCAATGGGTATCGAAGGTGCTTTCTGGTATGTTAAAGCAGGCTACAACTTCTAAAAACTCCTACTAGGGTTGCTAGAAAAAGTAAGTCATTTTTAAATTGTGACTTACAGTAATCAAAAAGGGATGCCCAGTGGCATCCCTTTTTTTATGGTCCTGTACTCTTAATCAGGTGACTAGACTGCCTCGAATCCTATTTGGCATTCAATATATTGATTTGTTCTTGAAAGGCAAAACTCAGCGAAAAAATACTAACCACACTGGCAATGACGATTAACTTTTGGATGGTCGCTTGTCGCACCATTTCTTCAGGATTATCAAATGGATTACCCCCCTGTAACTGATAAATGACATAGGCTAATACACAGATTAAATAAAATACTGTCACCATAGCAAAACGATTATGTACCTCGCTACGCAAGAGCACTATGAGGTACAAGAGCGAAGCGGGAACCATTAATCTAAACGCATTGACGGCAAAAAAAACGTGCATATCAAGATATAGATCATAGGGTGTTAGGCCTACCCCCGCAAAAAAGACCGTACCAACAAAAAAGAATATGGAGCCAAAGAACCCCAACCACCGATTTATAATGTTTTGATGAAATAATTTTTGCACATAGAGAAAAGCGATAGACACCGCTATAAAAAGAAACATCGCCATGTTAAAAAAGAAACCAGCGATAAAATTCACCTCATCAGAATGCGAATAATACCCTCCTAGATCGCTTAAAAAGTTGTGGGTCAATGAATAGCCAATCTGCTCTGTATCGTGAATATTACCGCCGGGATAAAAGTACATGGCTATGCACACTGAGCTAAGAAAAAAAACTGATACAAACCTTAAAACCTTAACGGGCCAAAAATTATCCATTTGAAACTCTCTCCTATTTTAGGGTCTAAGGGTAGCAGAGGCCTCTGAATTAGTCAGCAATGCCTCGGCAAAAAACCTTGACAAAAATAATTATCTATATACCCTAGGGGGGTATGAAGATACTAACAATTATTTTATGTCTCCTATGGTCCTCAGCCTCCTTGGCAAGGCCAATTTCCTATGTTGATGGGCATACGCTGATGGCTAATTTCGGCCCACTGGAAGATTCTATTTATTGGCACTACACGCCTAATATTAACTACTCTGTCGGTTTAGATTATCAGAGAGACAAAATTAGCAACGAACGCTTTCCGTCAGCCCGATTTACTTACCTTATAAACCGTAAAAATACTGCACAATCTCAACGCAACCTATACTTTAAGACCGGCGTTGGTCTAAATAATATCGATAATCACTTTTATTCTCTGGCGGGTGACTGGGAAACCAGACGGCTATTTTCTAGCTTCTCAGTTAAACAATCCTCTGGTGTCGATTACGATATGTTGGAACAGTCTGTCAGAGTGGGTATCGCTCCTTATCTTGGCGACTATGGAGATCTTCATACATGGCTGATGATTGAAACAAAGAAAGATGATTTAGACGATGAACGTATTACATATCCGGTGCTAAGATTGTTTCAAGGCGGAGCCATGCTTGAAGTAAGCTATCACAAAAAAACTGATTGGGGCCTTCACCTCATGTACCGCTTTTAGCCGTTAACCTAAAGTTGAGAAGATTATGAAAAATGTATTATTACTGGGTCTGCTACTTTCCTCTGCAGCGATTTACGGCGAGCACCATGACCAGCACGGCATAGAAAACATGCATTCACATGAAGGCCATATTCACAATGAGATGGTCAATGGCAAAACCCTTGAGGTTGATGCACAACGATTTGATAAGTTTATGATTGATATCGACAACCATGTCGTTGCCGTTGTCAGCGTCCAGGGAATGGTTTGTGATTTTTGCGCCCGAGGTATTGAAAAAACATTCGGTAAAGACAAGCGTGTTAGCAAAATAGATGTCGACTTAGCGTCTGGCAAGGTACTGTTAGCTTTCTCGATGGCTGTTGATATCGATGAGGCGGACATTACACAAAAGATCCTAAACAACGGCCTGAACATCACTGAAATACAAGTTGTTGGGAAATAAAATGCAAGATAATAACTTACAGACGCAGAAAACCAACTTCTTCTCGTTGTTCGCTTCAACCTCGACTTTGATTTGTTGTGCCTTACCGGCGTTATTTGTAAGCCTCGGAGCCGGGGCTAGCTTTGCCAGCCTAGTCAGTACTTTCCCCTTCTTAATTACCCTATCCCAATATAAAGTGCCAATCAGTGCTTTCGCCTTCCTTCTGATTGTGGCCGCAGGAATCATGAATTATCGCTCGGCTAGGTTACCCTGCCCTATAGACCCTGAATTAGGCAAGGTATGTATGCAAACTCGCCAGCGATCGCAACGACTCTACTTCATATCAACAGGAATTTTTGCTTTTGCGAGCTTTTTTACCTATATCGTCCCACTGATAATATAAGCTAAGGATCCTCAATGAAATCGTCTTGTCACCGACCCCTCATCCCAAACTTGAATCGTATTAGCGGCCAAATTAAAGGCGTAGCCAGAATGGTCGAAGAGGGCCAGTACTGTATCAACATACTTGATCAACTAAGAGCGGCAAAGTCTGCAATAACCACTGTCGAAAATAAAATTCTCGAAAAACACATCCAAGAATGTGTGACAACATCACTTAAATCACAAGAAGATGTCGACACAAAGATTCAGGAACTGATGAGCATACTCAATCGTAAATAAAATAAAAGCTTAGCTATGCTTATCAATTCATCGTTATTAATTTGCAGCCTTCAATCGTACTTGAGGCTCAAATGCGAAACTCAGCAAAAAAATATTAGCTACACTAGTCATAACAACAAGCTTTTGTAGGGTTGCTTGCCTAACTATTTCCACGGCAGTCTCACAGGGGTTTTCACTTATCATTTAATAACCAACGTACTCCGCTACACCAAGCAAATAGAGCTCTGTCATCAAAGCAAAGTGAGTAGCAACGGAACTACGCAATAACACAATGATGTACAACAGAGACGCGGGAATAAGAAATCTAAATGCATTCCTAGCGAAAAAGGCATGGTGATTAAGATACAGACACAGAGGTGTTATCCAAACTCT
>CALDQM010000043.1:0-3161 GCA_937911225.1 uncultured Cellvibrionales bacterium | reverse complement strand
TTATTGCTACTAAGCAAACTTTGGATCCTGCCGGAATTTTAAATCCTGGTGCACTTATTGACCCTCATAAAAAAGCGCAGTGATAGATCGACTGAAGATAGACTGGTTATTGAATCTACAGTTTTCTCAAGACTCTTGTTATTTTGGTCGGAATACTCAGTCAGCCAGACAACTCTTTTTAAAAGAAATTAGATGTGCTAGCTATTATGTGGGATCTCATCTTCAGAATAACTAGGATGTGGAGGATTACACAAGACCAATACGTTTTCTGCGAAAGTAAAAGTTACTAATCCTAAAGACCTCAGATTTTCCGAGAACTGCTCTTCAATCAAATCATGTTCTATCGCCTTTTCAACTTCGCGGATAAGCCAATTCCTATCCATAATAGAACCCCCGTACCGATGGCATAGTTCAGCAGTTAATGATTGTAGTCCCTGCAGCTCCGCAAATAACTTAACTGCAAATTTTGAATCGGTACTCTTGACAGGATGATGATTGACATCATTCATAACACACATACCTCACAAACGATAAATTTAAATTTCAGTAAGAGGTGATTTTTGTAAAAAGCTACTTCTACTTACCTGTATCACTATTGATTAGTGAGTCCTAGTTTACGAGATCATTGAGCGCAATATAACTGTATTATCTGGCAGGCTGAACTTGCGTACAGGCTATCTCAGATCGAAGATATCCTCAGCGAGCGCTAACCGATCTTGGCACGGTACAGTAAGGTATGGCAGTTTTTGTAAAGCTCAATACTGAAGCACTACAATCAAGATCAGTATATTTTGAAAAGCCTTCTCCTTATATTGAGGATCAGGCCTTACACTCAAACAGATTTATACTCTTCATGTAAACTTAGGCACGAATGATAGATTTCATAAGTTTCCTTACAAATTTCGAGGTCAAGTAAAAAACTAGCAATCTTGCATTGATCAGGCATAGTTACGATAGGGCCAACTTGTTGTATGGCGCCACCACGGCGTCTGAGAATTACTCCCATCAACGGCTCCGCAGTTATCAACACATGCGTCCTACTTAAGCCATCCCAGATATAATCCATAGCCGTACATAACATCATATCCAAAACAGTAATTCGTGATTTGCCAAGATATTTATGCCGGAATCTTGGTAAAACTGCATTCCTAGAGGCCTCCACACAAGATATTGCTTTTATAGATGCGGCACTAGCCGAGATAGTCTCGGCGAAAAATTTTTCTACCATCCAGTCAAAACACTCGTCTAGGAGTCTAATAGTTCCAATTAACTCTCCCTCATCATTCTCAACACAAATTAGCTTAGCATCCTTATCGAATTCATCAATTTCCAAACCATCTGGATTTTCAGGCATCCATCCCAATTCTTTACAGTAAACTTCATGACGCAAACGATAAGCATTCTCATAGTGTTCGGGGGTAGTTGCAATATAGCTTCGGTAGCCTGGAATACTAAATCCATACTCGGAACGGTACAGGTTTTCAGTAGTGCTGTTGTTTTGTTGTGCATATTGGTTAATCATATTCATGTATCCTATTCAGATAAATTCAAAGGTAGTTAATGAGACCTTTTTATAGCGCGAGATACAGATTCAATATAGCTGTCCTAACGGACAGGGGTAGGTAATGAATATTAGTTTTTTCGGCAGATAGAGCGTAATGTCAGAGTATGTTAACTATAAAAACTATTAGCTTTAATACTTAAAAATGAGGTTATTTCTGTGATATCAGTCAGTAAGCGTCGTAATAACTTTGTAGATTCATTCTACTTTTACAAATGGGAAATGTTAAATTATCCCCTCTGCAATGTGAGTTACTTTTCACACTCAAAAGAGCAACTACGTTGGAAGAATATATCGGCAAAGCATCTAGCCAATTTAGTGGGTCTAACTTTCGCAAATCGGCCCGAGAAAGACGAATGCGCGATTTTTGAGCTAATTACTTTGGATCATGGCAACGAAGAAGCAGAGCAAAAACTGGATATTGAATTTATTAGGTTTGAGTATCTCCCTATTAGTATTAGAGCGAAACCAGGTCATGAACTTGACAAAGCCGTACTAAGCGATGCTCATGAACCATATGCGTTAACATGCACAAGATCAGGTTTATTTTGGTTAACAAAACCGTTACTGACACTTGATTAAGCAGAGACTACACCCATTATTTGAGCTTTGCGTATAGCTTCTGTTCTGCTCCTTACGCCAAGTTTCTTAAATATATTGTCGAAGTGAAATTTTACAGTTCTTTCTGAAATACCCATGATAGCACCTGTTTCCCAATGAGATTTTCCTGAACTTGCCCACTTTAAAACTTCAACTTGTTTGATGGTAAAACTAGGAGAACTCAAAAAGCCAGGGCGATTCAAGATGGCGTTAACATGGGGTAGTAGATTATCCACCATAATACGGTCAGTCAGACTAAAGTGCTTATGGTTAACGCTGACAGAAACAACTGAAGCCATCCCCGTTAGTAAATGAGCGGGAACACCTACTGCAAATCCATCCATGAGACCAAATTTATGAGCCAGATCAACAAATTCTTTGACTTCAGCACCAAAGTGCTCAAAGGCACGAGACCAAGGGAAAACACCTTCGGCTATATGACAATATCTCACCACCGGATCAATTTGGGCATAGTCATTATCCATGTATAACGACATCCAATCCTCGTTAACTCCATAAGCATAGGAATTGCCCGCGCCGCCTCCAGACTGTATCGGCACAGATTCAGCTACCGATAATGTAAGACTATCTATATTGCATAAGCTCTGCATTGCCAACCAGATATCTTCCAAATCGCTCTCAGTACGAGCGTATAGACACGAATTCATAATTTCAATACAGCCCGTAAGCTTATCCAAGCTCAGCATTTACCGCTTCCTTGTGTTTTAACCTGAACATAGTATACGCAGGTAGGCACACAAAAAGACTCTATTCAATAACATATAGTTATTATTGCTAGCCTAAATGTGCCATCGCTCTCCTAAAAAGAGGTCAGAGAGCTAAATCTGAAAGGTAAATAGTGCGAAACAGACTGAAGAGAGCGATAGTATGGTGTGTTTAGATGTAAAATATAAGATGGAAAGTAGCATCATGAACAAATACAAAGGCACGAGCACCTCCTACTTTTGTAAAGCTGGCCAATCCTCAGTATGAAAAAACT
>CALDQM010000042.1:0-4028 GCA_937911225.1 uncultured Cellvibrionales bacterium | reverse complement strand
CCGGCAATACCATGCGAGGTATCGGGAAGACGGACCATAGCGCTATCTATGCCTCGTAATTGCAGCGCTTGGTAGAACTGTTCTGTTTCCGATATCGGTGTCCGCCTATCGTTTTCTCCGGTTAACAGCATGGTCGGCGTTGTTACATTTCCAACCAGAGATAGCGGTGATCGTTTCCAGTAATGCTCAAGGTTCTCCCACGGCGGGCCAGGGAACTGATGATAGATTTGTCCAACCATGGAATCCGCTGTCAGAGTTTTACTTATCCAATTAATAACAGGCTTGGCAGCAACTGCTGCATTGAAACGATCGGTCAGTCCCACTGCATAGGCAGTAGCAATGCCCCCGGCGCTGCCGCCAGCAATAAAGAGATTCTTGCCGTCAACAAGACCCATATCAATCAGAGCATCAACGCCCGACATGTGATCGGCAAAGTCCTCAGGGCTAGAGTACTTGTACTGCAAAAGGAGCGCAAAATCTTCTCCGTAGGACAGACTGCCACGATGGTTATCGTAGAAAACAATGTAGCCTGCTGCGGCCATGATTTGGAGCTCGGCAGAGAAATGCGGGCCATAGGCAAGGTGAGGGCCGCCATGAATTTCGAGAATCAGTGGATATTTTTTTGACGGATCAAAGTCAGGCGGTGTGATGTACCAACCTTGAATCTCCTGCCCATCGAAAGATGATTTGTAAGTTATCTCCTTAACTTCCCCCAGCTTACGATGCTCAAGCAGGTCTTCATTTAGTGCAGTCAATAGCTTTGATTTACTGCCATCCATAACTGCTACATTCGCAGGCCTGTCCGGTTGACCATAGGTGAAAGCAATAGTATCGCCAGCAATATGGAATCCTCCAGAAAGATAAGGTCGTCCGATCGTTGTACCACCAAGACCGCTAACAATTTCGCTGAGCTTGCTCTTCATAGTGACTTGGCCAATTTTTCGAATGCCACGCTCGTCGTAAGTAAAATAAATTGATTGGCTGTCATCTGCCCACATGATGTTATTAGCATCTCCGTCAAGATCCATGCTTAGAAGACGGACGTTGTTACCTTTTGTATCCATCACGGCAATTCGATCTGGCGTATAGGCTAGAGGGCGACGTTCCTCTTGGCTAAAGGCAATCATTTGCCCGTTTGGCGAAAAGACCGGAGAGCGCTCGGCTCCTGGTTGATTTGTTATTTGCTCAAGCTCTTTTGTAGCGACGGTGACTGCATATATATCAGCTTCATCGCTGACCAGCTCCCAGTCATCAGAGCGATATGCAGAAAAGAATATTCGCTCACTATCTGGAGTCCAGGCCAGTGAACCATAGTGATTAAAATTGCCTTCTGTTAACTGTCGAGCAGAACCGCCATCTGCAGGAACAACGAACACATGACGATACGCTGGCTCAACAATTCCTTGGCCATCGTACTGATATTGGGTTGTTGTCACCGTGATGGGTTGTTCGGCCCAATTGGCACCTTCTGGTTTGCTGCGCTGCTTTGCAATTGGCTTTGTTGAAGCTTTTACATTCATGGTAAAGGCAAGCCACTTGCCATCCGGAGACCAAGATAAGTTTGAGGGCGACTTCTGTAGTTGAGAAATCACTGCTGTTTCCCCGCTGTTCATCCAGCGCATGTGTATCTGCTGCGAGCCAGAGTTATTAGAAACGAACGCAAGCCTTTTACTATTCGGTGACCAGCGCGGCGAGGAAGAATTATTCAAGCCAGTGAAAAGCGGTCTATGGTTCTTCCCATCGGTTGAAACTTGCCAAAGATTTGAGCGCTGGCGATCTTTCATGATGTCATTTGAGTTGCGGACATAAACAATGGTTTTGCCATCAGGGGAAACCCGGGGATCGGTTGCCCACTCGAGCTCGAATACGTCCATGGGATCAAAGACGCCCAGGTCGTCTTTAGCATCAATCGTCGGGGACATCATTGCCACGAGAGATAACGCTAAAAAAGATCTTTGGTTTAAAAGGAAGGTCAAAGGAGATGTAATTTTATGTTTCATTGAAATAGCATAATTGATAAAAATTACATATAAAAGTGATAAAAATATCTATCATTGCAATGGAATGTTCAAGGTTACTATTGCTAATCCATACTTGATTTTCTGCTTCAACTTTTTTGGTTGAAAGCATTACAATAATTATATGCATTTTAAGTTATGACATTATCTAATTATCAAACAGCTTTGTTGGCCCTGATTATTCCATTGTTGATTTCTTGTGGAGGTGGAGGTGGGAGCTCGGCCCCTGAGCTTCCTGCGGTCACTGCAACCTTCGACATCTCAGCAGCTGCTGGTGCAAATGGATCTATTTCTCCTGCAACAATTTCTGTTACTCAGGGTCAAACAACCACATTCACAGTGACGCCTGAGACGGGGTATTCTGTTTTGTCTATATCGGGATGCAACGGTATTCTGAGTGAAAATACCTATACCACCGGTACTATTTCAGCGGCATGCTCAGTTACAGTTCAATACACAAAGTATATGAGCACTGTGTTTGAAGCAGCGGCTTATGAATTTCCTTATCCCAGCAATACTTTGGATAACCTATGTCTCGAGGATCCAATATCCATAAGCGTGGCTACCTCTATCCTCCTGCCCATAGATCTAAATCTTGATACTTTTAATGATCTGGTTGTCACTTATTTCTGTAGCCCAAAGATATCTGGGCAGTATCTTGATAAACCTACTCCTGATGCAATAGTAGTTTTTAAAAATAATGGCGACCAAACTTTTTCACTTGCCACTTCTGAATTTTTTGATGCAGATACTATTAGTCTTGGAGGTGCTACTAGAAAAGGTGTGTTGGCTGACTTTAATGGCGATAACTATCTTGATATTTTGTACGCTTTAAATAGAGAAGATGGAAGAGGCCAGAGCTGTGAGAATTGTGGCGCAACGAATGCAGCACCTCAAAAAATTATTTTATCTGATGGCGACGGCACTTATTCAGTTTCGGATCTAGGCTTTAGCGAGTGGACCCATGCTGTTGATGCGGTTCAACTATCCTCTGGTAATTATGATGCAGTTATCTCTGGTTTTCGCAATAACTCTGTTACCGGTTTTCGGTTCATAAATGGTTCTATGCAAGAAATCTCAGACTATGCAAATCCAGGAGGTCCTAACAATCGTTTTGGTGCCAGCACCCTAAGATTTTTTCCAGAACTGACGCCTGCAGCCGGGAGCATGCTTGCAGTTTCTGATAGTGGAGATTGTGGTATTCAAGTTAATTTAAGTAGTTTTTCTAAAACAAGTGGGGCATGGAGTTTTGTCGATAAAACTGACTTTAATTGTCGCACCATCCCTAACGCTTATGAGGGATATACCAATGAAGTCGGAGACTTATCTCTCATCACTATTGATGGGCAAGATTATACGGGGGGAGGGTTTGGTAACGAGGAATCATGTACCTTGGAGCTATCTCCGGGCGATGCCCCTGTGGCCGTGGTTCAATTTTCAGCTCAACCTATTGAAGGCAACTATGTAGAGGGTGTTGTATACAAGCAAGCGGATCTTCCGGTTCAAAATAGACTCAATGTTTTTGATGTAAGCGATGCAGGTCTGCTGCTCAAAACAGGAGTAGTGATAAATGAAAAAATTGATGCTTTGTATAGAATTGATGCCTGCAGGGACATCAATAACGATGGTTACGATGATGTGGTATTGCTTCAAAATGCAGGGGGTGGCGGAGAGTCAATAAACACCAGAGCTGAACCGATCGTTTATTTAAATGATAAGAACAATCGTTTGGTAAAGCTTGATCTGACCGGAATACCTCTGGTTAATAAGAGTGAGGACTACCTCGTGCATGGATTTTTAGCAGACATGAATGGAGATGGCATCGAAGATTTAATTTATTTTAGAGCATCAAGAGGATACATCTCATCCAATACCCTTGACCCTAGTCAAGAAAACTTTATCCGTGTTTATTGGGGCATCAAAAATCTCAAGCCTTAGCCTCACTATCTTTTAGAGGTCTTTGAGATTGGCTTGATAGATTTCTTGACCACGAGAGTAGGTGGCCACAAC
>CALDQM010000041.1:0-7963 GCA_937911225.1 uncultured Cellvibrionales bacterium | reverse complement strand
TAAAGAATAGATTGTTGGTGTGCGTCTCTTTCAGGTATAAGTTGGAGACAGTACTTTGCCCTTCGGTATATCTATCCCACTCACTATATAATCAGCAACCAACGGATCACGTCCATTTGCAAGCTCCCATTAATCAGGTGGTCCGTTGCGACCGCAAGTGGACTAGGCTTGTTCAAAAGGCGAAGGGGTGCCTTGGTCAGATTTTCATCTTTATTTCCTATCTATGACGCGATCAGCCGTGAATTTAGATTCAAAAAAGTTTAAAGAATAGATTGTTGAAGTGTTAAACCGAAAAAAACCCACCGAGGACAGTGGGCTATCTATCTATATTTTTACGTACCTACCGAACTACCTAAATATCTTTTGGTATGGTTGCGCACCTACTGTGCTCCATTTCTTTTAGTGTGTATTTGCTCATTCATCAATACTCCAAACAACTACAAACCCTAGTACTGCTACCAGACTGCCCAAAGCTAATATTACGTCAATCATTCTTCTCCACCTCAACCTTGTGATCGTTACGTTTATGCCATGCTGCGTCGAACAAACATTAGCGCCATTCCAAGAAAAAGCACTGGGAGAGTTGAGTCGCCATTACCCACTGTACCAACTGTGCAACCGACACCGCCAGCGGAAGTTCTAGAGGAATCCAACGGAAACGCGTCTGAATTATGTGCTACACCATCGCCATTGCCATTGCCATCGTCATCTGTATCGGGCACGCGGCCAAGTAGCTGAATCCTAGAAAACGGTTGGTGGGCTCGGCAGGAATCGAACCTGCATCTAAGACTTAGGAGGTCCCTATTCTATCCATTGAACTACGAGCCCAGGGGATGCGCATTATAGTGCAGTCAAACATAATTGCTATAATGCGCAACGACTTTATATTACCGATTGCGTCCCAAAGCGTCATGGCTGGTCACCCAGTCACCGGCCAACACTGCGCTCATAAGTGAGATTTCACCCGCCATGACTGTGGCACCAATAATTTCTGCTAGTTTATTGACCTTTCCAGCCCCACTGCAGCCAAGCATTTTTAAACACTCTTGCTGTGTAGGTAAACCCGTACCACCGCCATAGGTAGCAACAATTAACGAGGGTATTGTAATCGAGAGATAATAATTACCGTCGTGATCGATATCAGCGTAAGCAATCGCTGCAGAGGACTCTGCAACGTTAGCAACATCTTGTCCAGTTGCTATAAACGTTGCTGTAATGCCATTTGCTGAGTGTGCCCCAGTATTTACGGACCCTGCAAGAAATGCACCTACCTGACTAATAGAGCGGGCTTTAAACAATACTTCGGCGGTGACACCCATGACTTTTTCAAGTAATGCGCTAGGGATGGTAACTTCAGCGATAACTCGCTTACCGCGTGTATGCAGAGTATTGAGCTGTGAGTGCTTTTTATCAGTATCCATAGATCCTGAAAGCATATATCGCTGAATACCTGGATAATTAGCCATGATCCATTCACAGGCAACAAACGTTGCCTTACCAACCATGTTCTGTCCCGCCGCATCACCCGTAGTGTAATTAAATCTTAGGTAACGCATGCGTGCCGCAGAAAATTGTTGAATGTTTCGCAGCTTGCCTGATGAGGTTGTCGTTTCAGCCTGCGCTGCAATCTCATCAAAGTTGTCATCGACCCAAACCCCAAAATCTCTTGCCTCACGCGCATCCTCAAAAATAAAGACCGGTGCTCGCTGCATGGCATCATCTACAACAGACACCTTCACTCCGCCTGCGGCGCGCAATAAACTAGCGCCGCGATTATAGCTAGCAACCAGAGTTCCCTCGCTCGTCGCCATAGGGACATAAAATTCCCCTTGAGCGTGCTCACCATTGACCAATAACGGGCCTATGAGTCCTAAAGGCACTTGCGCAACGCCAATGAAATTCTCAATATTACCCGCTGTAACAGCAGGATCAATGGAGTAATGACCGATGTTATCTAGCGAAGATGCAGTCTTCTCACTCGCAAAATCTCGCCGCTTCTGAGCCATCTCTTCTGAATAGTCATTTTCACTGTTTCTCGGAATTTTGTTAGTCAAGATGATCCCCTACTTTAGTTTATAATTTTAGTGGATGGCACAAAGATCCCTTCTTATGCCGTCTTTGGATTTTACGCACAGACCATAATGGACACTTTATTGTCATTGTCCAAGCTTATCTATGCAATAACAGACGACCGATTGGTTTTACGTACTCTTAAATTACTGATCGTGCGTTATGTTGGCCCGTCATTGCATTGAATGATCAAAGATCTCGATAAATCAAAGATTATAAAAAAACATAATTTTCTGCGCTGGTCGATATCGATTACAATTAACCCATGAATTTAATGCTTATAAAATCTGAACATATCCAAAATAACTTAACTAAGATAGTTGGGCGACAACTTACTCATCTGAATGAGGTTCAGAGGCTTATAAAAGGTGATACGGTTCGGGTCGGAGAGGTAAACGGTGCCATAGGAATGGGCACAATAATCTCTATTGATGAGCAGACGGCTATGATTGAAGTAAATCTTACTTTGAGGCCGCCAGCACCCCTTCCCATAACAGTAATATTAGCCCTGCCAAGACCTAAAATGCTAAGGCGCATCTTGCAGACTATCTCCGCCATGGGGGTAAAAAATGTGTATTTGGTTAACGCCAGTCGCGTAGAAAAGAGTTTTTGGCAGTCGCCCCTGCTGGCGCCTGAATCCATAGAGGAGCAGCTACTTTTGGGCTTAGAGCAGTCTAGAGATACTCTGCTTCCAGCGGTACATTTGCGTAAGTTATTTAAACCTTTTGTAGAAGACGAGCTAGCGGGCATTGTCGGTGAGTCAACCGCGATCGTTGCCCACCCAATTTCTGAACAACGTTGTCCAATCGACTGCCAAGTTCCAATTACGCTGGCTATTGGCCCTGAGGGTGGATTCATCCCTTTTGAAATCGAAAAACTAATTCAAGCGGGCTTTGACCCTGTTCACCTTGGCCGCCGAATACTGCGGGTCGAAAATGCTGTTCCTGCTCTCCTCAGTCGACTCTATCCTGCTTGAGCTGTGCTCTCTTCAAACATCAGATATTCACACACATGCATTCCGCATTCTCGATAAGTCGCATGAGCATTTGTATTGTCTGTTTCAGCATATAGCCGAAAGCCGCAAACAGACATGGGCTGCGTGAGCGCCATCCGCTTTAATTCAGCATACATTGCTCTATACAGCCCCTTTCGGCGGCAATCCTGTTTTACGTAAACTGATTGAATCCACCAAAACAAGCCGTTGCGCCAATCAGACCATTCGTAGGTAACCATAAGACTCGCAGCAGGCTGACCATCCACCTCTGCTACTAAATAAAAACCAAACTGAGGACGTTCAAAGAGTCCCTGCACACCGAGCTGAGCCGCTTCTGGGTCGAGTACTTTATTTTCGGTCTCTAGTGCCATTGCACAATTATGTTGAGTTAACATGGACGCATCTTGCTGTGCGTCAGCCACACGAATGTTTATCATTCAATTAAACCTTTTTTAATAAGGCTGACAAGATGAATGAATCGTACAAAGGTGTCAAATGAAGATTGCGTGTAGCATTGTAAATCCATAGAGTATCGGTCATCGCATGTATCACGCCTTCGGGCACGACAGTTCAAAAGGGTCCTTAACCAGTGAAGTCAATTACTCGTCATGAAATATCCTATGTCGCGGACTGCTCTGTGCTGTTCGAGAAAATCAGTGATATGCCTGAGGCGATATGGCTTGATAGCGGAAAGCCAGCAAGCCTGCAGGGTAATCTGGACATTATGTCTAGCGCTGCTGACATAATTATTGAAACACGAGGTAGTCACTCGACAGTAACTGACGCTCACAAAACGCGTATCTCAGACGATGACCCCTTTAAAATAGCGCAGGATGTCCTCGATCCATTGCTACCGTTAGATGCGTGCTATGAGGATCTTCCATTCACTGGCGGGCTGATAGGATTTTTCGGCTATGATTTAGGTCGGCGTCTCATTGATATGCCCAATAAAGCCAAAAGCTTAGTGGACCTTCCTGATATGCGTATTGGCAGATTTTTATGGGCCCTCACTGTGCACCATGATACCAAAACCGCTGAAGCTATCTTCCATGAATGTTGTCCCAACAAACTTAAGTCTGATGTCCTTAAGAGGCTTTGCGACTCTCCAGCTAATGAGAAAGCGAAGGAACAAGACTTTAGACTAACCCATTCATTTACCGCCACAACTAGCAAAACCGAATATATAGAGGCCATTGCCACAATAAAACGTTACATAAATAGTGGAGATTGCTACCAAACTAATTTCACTCAACACTTTTCTGCACCCTATGAGGGTGACGAATGGAGAGCCTACAAACGCTTACGCGAGGCTACTGCGTCACCCTACTCCGCTTTTTGGCGCTGGCCTAGTCAGGCATTATTATCAATGTCTCCTGAACGGTTCTTAAAAATATTACCGCAAAAGATGAGTAATACGTTATTGGTAGAAACTAAACCTATCAAAGGCACCATGCCAAGAGGAAAGTCTGCGCAAGAAGATTTTAAGAACGAGGAAATACTGCGTAACAGCCCAAAAGATCGAGCAGAAAACGTAATGATCGTAGATTTACTGCGTAATGATATTAGTAAAAATTGCACTGCCGGAACGGTAAGAACACCGCTGTTATTTGCATTAGAGAGCTTTCCTAATGTTCACCATCTTGTTAGTACCGTAACAGGTGATCTTTTGCCTGAAAGCTCTCCACTTAAGTTACTGCGCGACTGCTTTCCTGGTGGCTCAATTACGGGAGCTCCAAAAAAGCGAGCAATGGAGATTATTGAAGAGTTAGAACCGCTTAGACGTTCTATTTATTGCGGTAGTATTGGATATCTCAGCGCCAACAATCATATGGATATGAATATTGCTATTCGCACTATAGTCGCATCTGACAAGGTAATGCATTGTTGGGGAGGCGGAGGAATCGTTGCCGATTCTGTCGCCGAAAATGAATTTACTGAATCACTTGATAAAATTAAGCTACTACTCACGACACTCGAAGATTCAATGGATAAACCTTCCACAAGGACCTAAGCCAAGCTCCAGAGTCTTCGATGGATTGCCATAGGATAAAAGCCACACAAGTGATGGAATAAAGTTGTCTTCAGACTGGACTGCTCGCTAAATTACAGTGCCTAATTATGATTAACCGCAGATGCCATTAAAGATGTCTAGGCCGCTAAATGTTTGTTAATTGCGCTCAAAAAAACGGCGCCGTATTTATCTAATTTGCGCGCACCGACGCCACTTAACTGAGCAAATTCTGGCAGACTTTGCGGAATGGTCACGCACATTTCCTGCAATGTGCTGTCGTGAAATATGACATAGGGTGGCACGCCCTGCTCATCTGCTAATTCCCTACGACAATTGCGCAGTGTTTCCCAAAGCGCAACATCTATGTCCACTGGTAACTGAGATTTAGTCGTACGTTTAGCGGATTGCTGTTTAACATCTTTGCGCAATTCAATATGTTCCTCACCACGCAAAAGTGGCCTGCACTTCTCTTCTAACCTCAAGGCACCAAAGCGCTCTAAATCAACGCTCAAATAACCCCTCGCCACTAGCTGTCTAAATACCGAGCGCCATTGATTATTATCTAGTTCGCTCCCCACACCGTAGGTAGATAGTTGATGGTGGTTGTTGTGTTTGATTTTATCAATATCAGCACCCCTCAACACATCGACTAAATAGTTAACCCCAAAACGCTGCTCGGTACGGTAACAGGCGCTTAATGCCATTCGCGCCGCTTGTGTGCCATCCCAAGTGGGCACAGGTTTTAAACAGGTATCACAGTTACCACACGGTTTATCTAGTTCATCATCGAAGTAGTCTAAAAGCGCTTGTCGTCGGCAGGTTGTTATCTCACATAACCCGAGCATCGCGTTTAGGCGGTGTTGCTCAGCACGCTTGTGTTCTTCGCTACCTTCAGAATTCTCCATCATTTGCCGCAGTTTTATAACATCTTGCAAGCCGTATATCATCCAAGCGTTGGCGGGTAATCCGTCACGCCCAGCACGACCGGTTTCTTGATAATATGATTCCACCGTTTTAGGTAAATCTAGGTGAGCCACAAAGCGTACATCAGGCTTATCAATACCCATGCCAAAGGCCACGGTAGCCACTATAATCACACTTTCTTCACGTAAAAATCGAGCTTGATGGTTGGCTCGAGTCTTTGCGTCTAAGCCAGCATGATATGGCAGCGCATTGAAGCCTTGCCCTTGCAACCAAAAGGCAATATCTTCGGTTTTTTTACGTGATAGACAATAAATAATACCGGCGTCGTGGGCATGTTGCTCTGTCAAAAATTGCTGTAACTGCTGCTTTGCGTTGTGCTTTAACCCAATAGTATAAGCAATATTAGGTCGATCAAAACCAGATACAAATTGGCGGGCAGCACCAAGATCTAAGCGATCAACAATCTCTTTTCGAGTGCGCGCATCGGCCGTTGCAGTGAGTGCTATCCGCGGAATATCAGGGAACTGTTCATGCAGAATACCTAACTGTAGATAATCTGCTCTGAAATCATGACCCCATTGCGATACACAGTGCGCTTCATCAATAGCAAATAAGGCGATTGACGAACGTTTTAATAAATTGAGCATACGCTCTTGTTTGAGCCTCTCCGGTGCAACATAGAGCAAATCGAGCTGACCCGCCACTAACGCCTGCTCAATGTCATACGCCTCCTCAGACGATAACGTAGAATTTAGATAACTCGCCTTAACCCCAAGCTGACGAAGCGCAACTACCTGATCTTGCATAAGGGCAATAAGCGGTGAAACAACAATACCGCACCCATCGCGGACCAGAGCCGGTATTTGATAACACAGCGATTTACCGCCACCGGTAGGCATCAGGACCAGAGCATCTGCACCACCCACGACAGTATCAATAATGTCTTTTTGAGGAGCACGAAACGATGGATAACCGAAGGTAGACTCTAGAACAGTTTGGGCAGTAATCATGGCAGGCACTATACGCCAAGATGATCAGAGTTAATATCGTCCTAATTGTATAGCGTCTGGTGGTTGTTTTTCGGATTAGCACATCAATAATCTATTCTTTAAACTTTTTTGAATCTAAATTCACTGTTCACCGCGTCATAGATGGGGAAAAAAAGTATTTAACAATTAAGCAAGGTAAGAATTAGAAAATGACCAAAGATTATCTATTTTTATTTAGCTAAGATTTTCTATTTTTATTTTTAAGTAAATGCTAGCTAAAAATAGGGTTTGTAGTATTTTCTTACTACCAGTATTAATGCAGATGTGAGTAAAGTGCGACCGCAATTAATAACGCGTCTCTTAATCCGACTTAAATAGGCGACGTATCGGTAACTTAATAAAAAGAGGGGTAAGGATATGACTCATAAAAAAACTGGAGGCGTCAATGCAGAGACATCTGTTACCTCTCATTATAGTGAAGACTCAGCGTTAGGGCTTAATACGGCTTTTTTAGCTGGTCCTGCAGAATTTCAGCAGCAACTGACTCACCTAAGCGACCAACAATATGTTAGCTTGCTCACTCTTCTAGATGAATACTCTGCGCCTCTCTAAGCTCAGATAAACAACCTTATAAACACAGAACCTACAAACACTCCACTAAGCATAAGTGCATATAACTCTTTAGCATTATAGTATCGGACTCGCCAATATGCTTTTATAGCACCCTGTTTGAGAGTCAGTGCTCGGCTGGTATATAACGAGTGAAAATTAAAAAGGGATTTATTATGGATACATCATTAAACCAAGCTCATGAATCAGCCAAAGAACTGAACTCAGCTTTTTTAGAAGGGCCTCGAGCATTCGAGAAACAACTTGCGAAGATAAGCGACCAGCAATATGTCAGCCTGCTGACGATGTTAGATGAGCATTCTATGACCCTCAAAGTTGCCGGCTAGACGAGTCGAACCTCAAGAC
>CALDQM010000040.1:0-23777 GCA_937911225.1 uncultured Cellvibrionales bacterium | reverse complement strand
CCCCTTTAGTTTATTGGGGGTTGATTAAATCTCTCAAGACTGTCTAATCGCTCAAAGCTGTCTAATAGCGCGGCAAAAGTGCTTGAGATCAATTTTATCGAGTTGCTAAGGTAATGCTCAGGTGAGCATTACCTAGCCTAAAGGTCGATCCCTACAAATTGTCAGTCATCACCATGTCTGACTCGATACATTCATCCAGTAGAGTCAGCAATGCAGCGCGCGACTTATTTTTGGTGCCATTAAACGCGATCATATTGAGTTGGCTGAGGCTTTTTACAATCGTTGATGTTGCCGTCTCTACCTGTTCAGTTGGAACCACTTGGTCATAAAATCCTGCTTTTACAGCATCAGAAGGTGACCAAATTTCTGCGTTGATAACGCAGCGATGGAAATAGTTTAATGGAATACGGTAGCGAGCTAATTCAATCCCAAAATGATGCATTGTCATACCAATTATCGTTTCATTCAGGCCTGTTTTAAAAGCCCCATCTGTGCCTATCCTGTAGTCACAGGCCAGCATAAGAAATGCACCCATTGCTATGCAGTGTCCGGTAGAAACGCCAATTACGGGAGTCGGGAAAGACATTATTCGACGTGCCATTTTTGAGCCGCGAGACGTCAATAATATCGCTTGCTCTGGGCCTTTAGCTATTTCCTTCAGGTCAAAGCCACCTGAGAAAAGACCATCACGACCTCTTAGAACTACTATTGCCTTAGATGCTTCAGCTTTATCAAAAGCTTCACTCAGCTCATCCCACATGTCATGAGAAAGCGCATTGGCTTTGCCATCATCCATACTGATAGTGGCAACGCCATCTTCGTAGCTATAAGTTACATTATTACTCATGGAAACTCCGTTATTGAGGGATTTTTATCGTCATATTTGCTGTACGAAAGAAGGTTAAAGCAAGAGTATGTCAGCTGTCAAACAGAAGGGTTAAATAGGCTATTGATATTTTAAGAGCGTCAATCTATCCGATCTATTTTGGGCTTGCACAGCTTGTTCATGCTTGCGATACTCCCTAGAAATAATAAGCCAAGGAAATTCACCAATGCCAAATGCTAAGCAAATCGTCACTTATTCTATGATCCTTTTTTGGATAGCATTCGCCTTTAACGAGCTAAGTTCGTTCGGCGGAAATGTGGGTTTAGTTCTACATTGGGCGGGGTTAGTTATGTTAGTCGCGCATGTTATTGAGTTAGCGATAGTGTATAAAAAACTACAAGCAATAAATCATGGAAGCGCTAAAGATATTATTAGTGTCTTAGCCTTTGGTATTCTTTTCTGGAAGCCACTACTGAGTAAGTAAAGAGCATCACTTTCTCCTGAATTCACAACCCCGTTTTTTTGTATAGTTCTAAGCGCGCTATCTGCCGTTTATCAGCTGCCATCTACACTAGGTTTTGAGCGCCCCACATTTTTATTAGGTAGATTTGTTTCGGACCTTCTGTTTCCTTGCTTATAGGGGTGTTGGTCGATAAAGTGACTTGTAGGTACTGAGCCAAGAGATAGCGATCTCTGGACTTGACCGCCACATATTTCAACATTATAAAAGCATAATTAATTGGAGATTAGGATGAAGACACGCGCAGCCGTTGCTTTCGGAGCAGGTAAACCTTTAGAAATAGTTGAAGTAGATCTTGAGGGCCCAAGAGCCGGTGAGGTCTTGGTTGAGATGAAAGCAACAGGTGTTTGCCATACAGATGCATTCACTCTTTCCGGAGATGACCCCGAAGGTGCGTTCCCAGCTATTTTGGGGCACGAGGGTGCAGGTATCGTAGTTGAGGTTGGTGCAGGGGTTAAAACGTTAAAGCCTGGCGATCATGTCATACCACTGTATACCGCCGAATGCCGAGAATGCGATTTTTGCCTTAACCCTAAAACCAACTTATGCCAAGCAGTCAGAGCAACGCAGGGGCGGGGAGTTATGCCTGACGGAACTAGCCGCTTCTCTTTTGAGGGAAAACCAATACTGCACTATATGGGCTGTTCTACATTTTCTAATTATTCTGTGTTACCAGAAATTTCATTGGCAAAAGTTAGAAAAGATGCTCCTTTTGATAAAATTTGCTACATAGGGTGCGGTGTCACAACAGGAATCGGAGCTGTTGCTTTTACTATGAAGGTTGAGGCGGGTTCAACAGTAGCTGTATTCGGTTTGGGGGGCATTGGTCTTAATGTTATTCAGGGTGCCAAAATGGTTGGCGCTACCCGTATTATAGGGATTGACTTAAACCCCTCTCGTATTCCATTAGCCACTCAGTTTGGAATGACTGATTTTATTAATCCCAGTGAGGTGGAGAATTTGGTTGATCACATCGTCGATATGACTGGTGGCGGGGTTGACTATAGTTTTGAATGTATTGGTAATGTTGATGTTATGCGCCAAGCATTGGAGTGTTGTCATAAAGGCTGGGGTGAGAGTTGTATTGTTGGTGTTGCTGGAGCAGGTAAAGAAATTGCGACACGACCCTTTCAGTTAGTGACAGGGCGATCCTGGCGTGGAACAGCCTTTGGTGGTGCTCGTGGACGGACAGATGTTCCTAGGATTGTTGACTGGTATATGGATGGGAAAATTAATATCGACGACCTCATCACTCATAAGATGCCACTTGAAGATATCAACAAAGCATTTGATTTAATGCATGCGGGTAAGAGTATTCGTTCTGTGGTGGAGTTTTAAAAGATGGCTGATGGTGCTCTAGAGAAAATTGGTTTTAATTTGAGTTTTGGTGGCTCGCAGCTACGTTATCGGCATCACTCCGAAGTGCTAGATTGCGATATGAACTTTTCTATTTATTTACCACCTCAGGCAGATGTTGCGCCGGTACCCGTGCTCTATTGGCTCTCAGGTTTAACCTGTACTGACGAAAACTTTGTTAATAAAGCAGGTGCACAGCGCTATGCCGCAGAAAATGGCATAGCCATTGTGTGCCCAGATACAAGCCCTCGCGGTGAAGCGGTGGCTGATGACTCTGAAGGTGCGTATGATTTTGGTTTGGGGGCGGGGTTTTATGTCAATGCAACAGCAACACCCTGGGCGAAAAACTATCGTATGTATGACTATGTTGTGGATGAATTACCTGCGTTAGTCAATAGTATGTTTCCAGTAAATGGAGAGAAAATGTCCATTTCAGGCCATTCAATGGGCGGGCACGGAGCTTTGACTATTGCACTTAAAAACTCTACACGATACCAGTCGGTTTCCGCATTCGCTCCAATCTGCTCGCCGATTAACTGCCTATGGGGCCAAAAGGCATTGTCCGGCTATTTGGGGAGTAGACTGCATGGTGAGTCTGATAGTTGGTCGCAGTACGATACTGTAGAGTTAGTTAAGTCTGCAGATTCGGCGTTAAAGGTATCGATGCCAGTGCTAATTGATCAGGGCGAAGCAGATAACTTTTTAGTTGAGCAATTGAATACTCAGCTATTAATTGATACTGCAAAACAAGCCAATTTCCCAATGCAAGTTCGTTTTCAGCCAGGTTATGACCACAGTTACTTTTTTATTGCTACATTGATAGAGGAGCACATTGTTTTTCATGCTAAGTTTTTACAGTAAAGAAGCAGTCCTTATTAGATAAGTAAGAGTCGCTTAGGTGCGGTAAATAGTAGGGGTAATAGTGATAGAATTCGCGCAAAATTCAAGATCAAAATTCAAAGTTTTGGCTTTGAAAGCAAGGCATCAAAACAGAATGCCGAATAATGAGAGAGTCATAGAATTCTCACCGTAATAAGGTACAACTATGTTGGAAAAAAACAGTAATGTTGACCAACTCATTGAGCAGTTTAAGACGCTGCCAGGTGGTCTATTGCCTCTGCTTCATGCTGTTAAGCATGCTGTGGGCTACGTGCCGGACTCTGCTGTAGAACCGATTTCCAAAGCACTCAATCTATCGCGCGCGGAAGTGCACGGAGTGATTAGTTTCTATCACGATTTTAATACCCATCCAGTTGGACATCATACTGTCCAAATTTGTCGGGCCGAGGCTTGCCAATCTATGGGTTCAAGAGACATTGAGGCTCATGCAAAACAAAGCTTAGGGATTGACTATGGTGAGACCACATCTGATGGTCTTGTCACCCTAGAACCGGTTTATTGTCTGGGAAATTGTGCTTGTTCGCCGTCAATTCGTGTCAATGATGATATTCACGCGCGCATTGATCCACCTCGTTTTGATGAATTGATGGCAGAATTAGCGCCGCCTAGCACTGAAGTTTCCGGAGTTAGCTCATGAGTATTCAGGTGTTTATTCCTCAAGATACGACCGCTTTGGCGCTTGGGGCTGAAAAAGTGGTCTCTTCGCTTTTACAGGGTGCGCAGACGCTGGGTTTAGATGTTGAGATTACTCGAAATGGTTCTCGTGGTATGTTTTGGCTCGAGCCTCTGATGGAAGTAGAGACAGAGAGCGGTCGAATAGGCTTTGGGCCGGTCAAGTTATCAGATGTTGAGTCGATTTTAAGCATACTCAATTCCGGTTCTGTTGGGACGGCATCCATTAAGCATCCACTTTATCTCGGTGAGGTTAGTGAAATTGCATATCTAGCCAAACAACAACGGTTGACCTTCAAGCGGTCAGGTGTCGCGGATCCTACATGTATCGAAAGCTATCAACGCTTAGAGGGCTTTTCAGGATTAGCCAAAGCACTCTCAATGAGTGGGCAAGATGTTGTTGATGAACTCAAAAATTCGGGTCTACGTGGCCGCGGTGGCGCAGCTTTCCCAGCAGGAATTAAATGGCAGACCGTTTTAGATACCCCTGGAGAACAAAAATATATCGTCTGTAACGCAGATGAGGGCGATTCAGGAACCTTCGCAGATCGTTTGTTGATGGAGTCAGACCCCTATCAGTTGATTGAAGGGATGACTATTGCAGGTTTAGCCGTTGGTGCCAATCAAGGCTATATTTATTTGCGGTCTGAATACCCAGTAGCTCACAAGCTTCTAAATCTTACGATTGAGCGAGCGACTAAAGCAGGATTCTTGGGTACTAATGTTTGCAATTCAGGCAAAGACTTTTTCTTAGAAGTGCGGCTGGGTGCCGGCGCCTATATATGTGGTGAGGAGACCTCATTATTGGAGAGTTTAGAAGGCAAGCGCGGCATGGTTAGGGCAAAACCACCACTACCCGCAATCGAAGGACTTTTTGGCAAGCCCACGGTGGTCAATAACGTATTAACCTTAGGCGCGGTGGCAAGCATCCTTGAGCAGGGTTCTGATACCTACAAAAATTTTGGGATGGGCCGCTCCAGAGGAACATTGGCGGTCCAATTAGCGGGTAATGTCAAAAGAGGTGGGCTTATCGAACTCGCGTTTGGTGTTACTTTGCGTGAAGTTGTGGATGATTTTGGTAATGGAACATTTAGTGGCCGACCTATTCGGGCGATTCAGATGGGCGGTCCATTAGGCGCGTTCTTACCGGAATCTCAGTGGGATACGCCGCTTGACTATGAAGCCTTTGCGGCCATTAAAGCCATGATTGGTCATGGCGGTATAGTGGTATTTGACGACACAGTGGATATGGCGGCCCAAGCCCGTTTTGCGATGGAATTTTGTGTGATCGAGTCCTGTGGTAAGTGTACGCCTTGCCGAATTGGCTCTACACGAGGCGTAGAAGTCATTGACCGCATTGTGGCGAATGAAGACCGTGATAATAATTTAATTTTACTCCATGACCTCTGTGACACTATGGAGCTTGGATCGTTATGCGCGATGGGCGGAATGACACCATTTCCTGTCCGCAGTGCATTGACTTACTTTGAAGAAGACTTCGGTATTAGCAGCCGTAGGGATCACTAATATGTTGGAATTTTACGAACCTCAAGCAGATTTTGGTACCCCGCAGAGTGACAGCCAAACGATGGTTACACTCTCTATAGATGGCGTTCAGGTCACTGTACCTGAGGGGTCGTCAGTTATGCGTGCGGCATCAGAGAGCGGCATTAAGATCCCAAGACTGTGTGCCACTGATTCATTAAAGTCCTTTGGTTCTTGCCGAATTTGTTTGGTCGAAATAGAGGGTCGGCGAGGTTTTCCGGCATCTTGTACGACGACAGTCGAAGCAGGTATGCAAGTTAACACCCAGTCAGATGAGATAGGTAAGCTGCGTCGCAATGTGATGGAGCTCTACATATCAGATCATCCGCTTGATTGTCTGACGTGTCCGACTAATGGTGATTGTGAACTGCAAGATACTGCAGGTGAAGTAGGCTTAAGGTCAGTGCGTTATGGTTTTGAGGGTGAAAACCATTTGGTCGCTGAGAAAGACGAATCAAATCCCTATTTCACCTTCGATCCATCTAAATGTATCGTCTGTTCTCGTTGCGTTCGTGCCTGTGAAGAAACTCAAGGCACATTTGCATTAACCATCGATGGCCGGGGCTTTGGCTCTAAGGTCAGTGCTGGGCAGGCTGAAAGCTTCATGGATTCTGACTGCGTGTCCTGTGGTGCCTGTGTGGATGCTTGCCCGACGGCAACGCTCACCGAAAAAAGTATTATTGACGCAGGTAAGCCCGAACATTCCGTGGTTACCACCTGCGCCTATTGCGGTGTCGGCTGTTCGTTTAAAGCCGAAATGAAAGGCAATGAAGTAGTGCGTATGACGCCCTACAAAGACGGTAAAGCGAATGAGGGCCACGCTTGTGTAAAGGGTCGTTTTGCGTTTGGTTATACGACGCATAAAGACCGTATTACCGTACCAATGATCCGAGATAGTATTGATGATCCATGGCAGGAAGTGTCCTGGGATGAAGCAGTATCTTATACCGCTAAACGCTTTAAGGATATTCAGGCGAAGCATGGACGTACCAGTATCGGCGCGATTTCTTCCTCACGTTGCACCAATGAAGAAGTATATCTGGTTCAAAAAATGGTACGCACCGGGTTTGGTAACAACAACATCGATACCTGTGCACGTGTTTGCCATTCACCGACTGGATTTGGTTTAAAAACGACTCTCGGTGAGTCAGCTGGCACGCAAACATTTGCGTCAGTGGCCAAGGCAGATGTCGTTATTGTTATGGGTGCTAACCCAACTGAAGCTCACCCAGTATTTGGTTCACGGTTAAAACGTCGCCTTCGTGAAGGTGCAAAATTGATTGTTATTGATCCACGGCAAATTGAGTTGGTGAGCGCGCCACATATTATTGCTGACTATCATTTACCGGTTCGCCCAGGTACCAACGTGACAGTACTGAATGCGCTGGCACACGTCATTGTGAACGAGAATCTTCAAGCGCATGATTACATTGCTGAGCGGTGTGACACCGAAGGGTTTAATAATTGGATTACATTCATTAGTGATGAACGCCATTCACCCGAAAATACTGAGCAATTTAGTGGCGTTCCAGCTGCGGATCTGCGTGGTGCAGCTCGTATTTATGCACAGGGTGGCAACGGCGCTATATTTTATGGACTAGGTGTGACCGAGCATAGCCAAGGCTCTACGGCAGTTATGGCAATTGCTAACCTTGCTATGCTGACGGGTAATATAGGTCGCGAAGGTGTGGGAGTTAATCCACTGCGTGGTCAGAATAATGTCCAGGGGTCTTGTGATATGGGCTCATTTCCTCATGAGTTACCTGGCTATCGCCATATTTCCAATAAGGCTACCCGAAATCTGTTTGAGGCAGAGTGGGGAGTAACTCTTGACCCTGAACCGGGTCTTCGTATCCCCAATATGTTTGATGCGGCACTTGATGGTGACTTTAAGGGTTTGTATTGTCAGGGAGAGGATATTGCTCAGTCTGACCCCAACACGCAGCATGTTGAAGCTGCGCTTCGATCTTTGGAATGTGTGGTCGTCCAAGACATTTTTCTCAATGAAACTGCTAAATTTGCGCATGTGTTTTTACCCGGCGCGTCGTTCCTTGAGAAAGACGGTACTTTTACCAACGCTGAACGGCGTATTTCTCGGGTGCGTAAAGCGATGCCGCCGCTAAGTGGCAAAGCAGATTGGGAAGGTACCATGGCACTAGCTAATGCACTGGGCTGTAACTTCCAGTACAACCATCCATCAGAAATAATGGATGAAATTGCAAGGCTAACACCAACCTTTAACGGTGTTTCGTACAAAAAACTCGATGAATTAGGCAGTATTCAATGGCCGTGCAACGATCATACGCCGGCGGGGACGCCAGTCATGCATGTTGATGAGTTCGTCAGAGGAAAAGGATTCTTCGCCATTACTGAATACATTCCTACTGAAGAACGAGCCAATCGCAAGTTTCCATTATTGTTAACGACGGGTCGAATTCTTTCACAATATAATGTCGGGGCTCAAACTCGGCGCACTAGCAATAGCCAATGGCATGCAGAAGATACTATAGAGATTCATCCCCATGACGCTGAAGAGCGGGGTATCAACCATGGAGACTGGGTCGGTATTCAAAGTCGTGTTGGTGATACAGTTCTCCATGCGGACGTCACCAGTCGTGTCAAGCCGGGCGTGGTTTATACTACTTTTCACCATCCTGCATCAGGTGCTAACGTCATCACTACGGATAACACGGATTGGGCGACAAATTGCCCGGAGTATAAGGTAACGGCTGTTCAGATCAGCAAGGTAACTGCCCCCTCAAGCTGGCAGGCGAGGCAGAAGACATTTAATACTCAGCAACAGCAACTGCTAGCGAAAGCGCGTCACTGATGTCTACCACCAACCCTCCTGCTAGCGTTGTTGCAAGACATGTCTGGCAGGGCGGTAAACTGTTGCTCTCAGATGACAAGGTAGCGACGGAAATACCCATTGCTATGGTCTATAACGGTATTTCTCATGTCGTCATGATGGCAACACCCAGTGATCTTGAAGATTTTGCCGTTGGTTTCAGTTTGAGTGAGAGGATTGTAAGTAGCACAACACAGATTCTGGATTTTGACGAGGTAACAACGTCAAAGGGTATTGAGCTCCATATCACTATCTCTGCTGAAGCTTTTTTCGGTTTAAAAGATAGGCGAAGAAATTTAGTGGGTCGGACTGGTTGTGGGCTTTGTGGTGCAGAATCTTTAGAGCAAGCTATCCCTGTACCCAGTAGTATTACCAGCTCACTGGAGGTGAGCCATGAGGGATTGCAGCGTTCAATAAGCGCCATGAGTCAGTGGCAAGAGCTTCAACGTATTACTGGCGCTGTTCACGGAGCGGCTTGGTGCAGTGCTCAGGGGACTATACGGCTAGTTCGAGAAGATGTGGGTCGGCACAATGCTCTTGATAAACTTCTTGGTGCCATGGCTCGAGATGGAGATTCAGGTGATGGGTTCGTATTGGTCACTAGTCGAGCCAGCTATGAAATGGTGTCAAAGGTTGCCAGTGCAAATATCTGTTTGTTGGCAGCGGTCTCTGCGCCAACGTCCTTAGCCATCGCGTTGGCTAAAGAGTCAGGGCTTAGTTTAGTAGGATTTTCCCGTCCTGATAGGCATGTTATTTATTCTAACGAACAACGGCTAGTGAGTGAGACAGTATGAGAGCATCGAAAATCGATCGTTTGGTCAAAATGATTAATCAAATCTCACTCAACATGAGCTCAAATGGCCCGGCTGATAGTGTCGCAATAGAGGTTTCTGAGCATCTTGAAAAGTTCTGGCCGCCACCAATGAAAAACCTTATTAGCGAATTTTCTAATGATGACACTGTAGGATTAACGGCAATTTCTCAGAAGGCCGTCGTACTTCTCGCCGCTATTCAAAAGGCAAAGTCAATCTAGATTAAGCATCAGGGTAGCGACACGGTCCACCTTCTAATACAGCAACATCCCCTGCCAATATGTATTTAGATACACCTAACTTCACGTCAAATCCAGGCTAATTATTAATGTCTAGGTAGCATTGCTTGAAATTATTTATTAAGTAATAAACGGCCTCATATTGTCCTTAAGTCCAACCAATAAGTTACTAATGATCTTTGAAAATTAGTTATGGGTCCTATAATTACTCAGGAGCTAGGTATGCATTTTGAGCGCAAAAATTTGTTTATTACTGTTCTTTTTAGTCCGTCTCTCATCGACTATAAAACTGACATCCTCTAACTATTGAAACTGGCGATCTAAGATCGATGGCGCAGTTTGAACAGATTGTTCAAAGCGAGCTGCTCTTTTAATTAGTTCGGCGGTCATCGCTTTGTCATCAGTCACTAAATCCATGCGCTCGCCAATGTTTTCATCAAGATCAATTAGTAGCGGGATAGTGTGTACCTGTCTTTCTGGAGGCCTTGCATAAGCGCCTTGAGTCACGAAATGTATTTTATGGTTACCAACTCTAAACGCCTGTAGCTCAGACCCGAGATAAAAAGGTACAAAATCTCGGGGGCTTGGCTCGCCATTTAGAAGTGCGCCGGTAAGATTAAAGCTATCTTTGGTTTGAGGCAGGTTGGTGAGCTTTGCAAGGCTTCCAAGTGTAGTAAAGAGATCAGTTTGAACGCCTATTTCAGTAACAATGCCAGGTTTTATTTTAGGCCCTGAAAACATAGTCATTGCCCGCATGCCCCCTTCAAAAGTGGTTCCTTTACCGTCTCTCAATGGCTTAGCGGACCCCGCATGCTCACCGAATAATAACCAGGGTCCATTGTCGCTGGTAAATACCACATAGGTATTCTTTTCAATATTCAGTGTTTTAAGTGACGCCATAATTTCACCAACACTCCAATCAATTTCTTCTATGACATCTCCATAGATCCCTCGTTGACTTTTATTGACAAACTTTGGTGATCTGAATAAGGGTACATGGGGCATGCTATGAGAGAGAAATAAGAAAAACGGTTTATTTTGTTGCACAGACTCAGTCATAAATCGAACTGACTCTTCCGTATAGCGTTGAGTGATGAGATGTTGATTGGCAGGTTTTTCAAGTAATGTATCTTTATATGAGGTGCCGCTCAAATGTATGCTTGAGATGAGCGGTACCTGCCAGTCGTTAATGTCTCGTTTTAAAATATTCTTTTGAATACGAGGAATAACCGTTTGCCATTTTGCGGCAGCGTCCTCAGGTGGTGTAAATATGTTACCAAAATTAACGCCATCAATTTCCCAATCCATATCGTTGGAATAGGGGATTCCTAGCCATTCATCAAAACCATGACGGGTCGGGTAAAACGCTGGAGCATCACCCAAATGCCATTTACCAAACATTCCTGTGCTGTACTTGTTGTCTTGAAAGACCTCGGCAATAGTTTTCTCACTATGAGGTAACCCTTGTTTACTACCGGGGAAGAAGACAGCAATAGTATCGCCATAGAGTCCGGTTCGCACAGGGAGTTTTCCCGTAAGTAGTGCACCTCTGCTAGGTGTGCAAACCGATGCAGTGGCATAAAAGTTTGTCCAGGTTTGGCCGTTTTTTGCCAAAGCATCGATCGCTGGTGTATTTATCATAGGGTCGCCAAACGGTCCAGCGTCGGCATAGCCCATATCATCCGCGTAAATAATAATAACGTTAGCAGGTGCAGCTTCATTAGCGAAAGTCTGCGTATGAAACATAAAGCTAACAGAGAGGATCATAATGAAAAAATGTTGCTTGATTCGCATGCCTGAAGTCCTTTTCGTGGAGAGAAAGCCGATTTTTCGGAAATTTTACCACCCACTTTGTAACGACGCCATAAGATATAGTGGCCCGGTCGTTAATACGTATGCCCGTGAGTGAAATTTTGCGATAATGACGTTATATTTAAGACTAGCGACTATTAATTCTGGATCAAAGAGTAACTACAATGGCAAAAATGACCCACTTAAATAGCCTCGGTGAGGCCCATATGGTCGATATATCGAGTAAGAGTGATACGGCTCGAAGCGCCATTGCCGAGGCAAAGGTGGAGCTTACTGATGCAATTGTTATGGCTGTAAATGATGACAGTTTGCCGAAGGGAGATCTCTTTGCTACCGCGCGTATTGCAGGAATTCAGGCAGCTAAGAAATGCAGTGATCTAATACCATTATGTCATCCACTGCCACTAAGTAAGGTTAGCATAGACATAAATTTACACGAAAATATGCTATCAATTATAGCCCTCTGTAAAACCACAGGTAAGACAGGGGTAGAGATGGAGGCATTAACGGCCGCATCGGTTGCTGCATTAACAGTTTATGATATGTGTAAAGGTATTGATAAGGGAATGATTATTCGTGAGACCAAACTGGTTGAAAAAACCGGTGGCAAATCTGGCGTCTGGCGTATGGCCGATGAAAGAGTGCCCAAGAATGCTTAATTTGTTGTTTTTTGGTCGTCTTGGCGATCTCACCCTTGGCCTAGATAAGACCATTCCTCATCACATCGATCTGGATACACCTCAGGCTATTTTAAATAAATTGACTCAACAACACCCGCTATTAGCAAAAGAGTTATCTGAACCTCAAGTGCTGGTATCGGTAAACAAGATGATTGTGAAATGGGATCACCCACTGTTTGACGGCGACGAGATTGCTTTTTTACCGCCAGTCACGGGCGGTTAGCAGTATTATGGGTGTAGTTATTAGTGTTCAAACTGAAGATTTTGATCTTAGTGCTGAATATGATCGATTGCGTTCGATAGGCGACGGCATAGGGGCGATTGTTACCTTTACAGGGCTAGTACGCGATTTTGAAAGCACCTTGGACCAGCCCAACTATTCTAAAAAATTGACGACGCTGACCCTGCAGCACTATCCGGAAATGACCGAGAGGCTGCTAAGTGAGATTGTTGAAAACGCACTTTCTCGTTGGTCACTACTTGGAGTGACCGTTATCCATAGAGTCGGTAGTTTGTCGCCTAATGATCAAATTGTATTTGTTGGTGTGGCCAGTACACATCGGGAAGATGCCTTTGAGTCAGCGCAGTTTTTGATGGATTACTTAAAAACAAGAGCGACATTTTGGAAGAAGGCAAAGGTGAGTGGAGAGGAACAATGGCTCGACGCTAAAGATTCTGACGCTAGCGCAGCCGCACGCTGGGACGATCAAACATGATTAATGTGAATGCCATGATTCTTGCCGGCGGTAGGTCCAGTCGCATGGGAGGACCCAATAAGGCGCTGATTCCATTGGGTGATAAGACACTCATTGAACATGTTATTCACAGATTACAGTCTCAGGTAGATCATCTGGCAATTAATGGGGATCTGCAAACATTCGCCACTGCTGGTTGTCCGGTTATTGAGGACAAGGTTACTAATTTTTCTGGTCCGCTGGCCGGTCTTTACAGTGGTCTACTCGATTCGCGGCTTTCTTCAGCCGACTATCTTCTTATAGCCCCTTGTGATGGTCCTTTTATCCCTACAAATTTGGTTGCTGAACTCTACCAACTGATGGTTGGGCAAGATGCCGACATAGTCTGCGTATGTTACGAAGATGTGGCGCAAGCGACGTTTTCGCTTTGGCACAAGCGAACAGCAATGGCTGTTAAGAATGCTTTGTTGAGGGACCATAATGGTGGTTTCAAACCATTGTTAGGCGCACTTAAAACCGTTTATTATGATTGGCCTGACAGTTCTGTAAATCCATTTTTCAATATTAATACGCCACAGGATCTTACTGTCGCTGAGAAAATATTATGCCTCTAAACGACGATGATTTTATGCGCTATAGCCGCCATCTTCTTATGGATGATATTGGTGAGGCTGGCCAGCAAAAATTAGCGTACGCTAAAGTGTTAATTGTTGGTGTGGGGGGTTTAGGCTGCCCTGTTGCTGTATATCTTGCGGCCGCCGGAATAGGGCAGCTTGATCTCTGTGATCCTGATCGCGTTGATAAAACTAACTTACAGAGACAAGTTCTCTATCGCGCTGAAGACTGCGGTGAGCTTAAGGTTGCCTGTGCTAAAGATCGACTACACGCGCTTAACCCGGGTGTTACTGTCAACGTTTTAGCCAAAGAAGTAGATGTTGAGGTTCTCGCAGGACCTTCTCTGACTGAATCTTACAGTGTGGTAATAGATTGCACCGATAACTTAGCTGCCCGTCAGTTAATCAATAAGGCATGCTATGAACAAAAGATCCCTCTGGTCAGCGCCGCGGCGGTGGGTTGGGAGGGTCAAATAGTGGCGTTTGATTTTCGCCGGTACAGAGAGCTATGTTTTAGCTGTATTATTGATTATAAATCGACAGAACCGATGATGAATTGCTCTAATTCCGGTGTGGTTGGTCCCGTACTGGGTGTAATGGGTAGCCTGCAATCGACCACCGTAATACGCATGTTATTGGGCTTTTTTGAACAGCATGGCGAACTGCAAAGATATGATGGTAAACGGGGACAATGGCTGGCCATGCATTGTGCCGTTGATACCAGTTGCCCAATCTGTGGGCCAACAGACAGCTAGGAGATAGGAATGAGTAAAGAGATTTCGCAAAGACGATTTGTAAACGTAGCAATATTAACCATATCTGATACTCGGTGCTTTGATACCGACACGTCAGGTTCTTGGCTACAACAAGCGATTGAGGCAGACGGTCACTCCTTGTTTGATCGTAAAATAGTAATTGATGACGTTTATCAGATGCGCGCGATCGTCTCGACCTGGATCGCAGATCCCAGAGTCGAGGTCATTATTACAACCGGAGGCACCGGGTTTACAGGCCGGGACAGCACCCCTGAGGCGTTGGCCCCCATATTTGATAAGCACATAGAAGGTTTCGGTGAGCTATTTAGGCAGCTCTCATATGATGAAATTGGCACCTCAACTATACAATCCAGATGCTTAGCTGGCCTCGCCAACAACACCGCTTTGTTTTGTCTTCCAGGCTCCACAGGGGCCTGTAAAACCGGTTGGAATGGTATTTTGCGTGAGCAGTTGGATAGCCGTTTTGAACCGTGTAATTTTGTTCAACATGTTGGTCCGCTGAGTAAATGATGCTGACCGTTGAAGACGCCATTAATCAACTGAGTGAGAGTGCTGTAAAGGCTTGCAAAGTGACATCTGTGGCGGTAAAACAAGCGGTCGGTTTTGTTATAGCAAAAGATGTGATCGCCAGTATTGATGTTCCTCCGGCAGATAACAGTGCAATGGATGGTTACGCATTTTGCTTTAAAGATGCCTTAGATAATAATTTCCAGCTACCAGTGAGCCAGAGAATTCCGGCCGGGAGTATCCCTGAAAAATTAATAATCAATACGGCAGCGCGAATTTTTACGGGTGCTGAAATACCCGCTGGGGCAGATACCATCGCTTTGCAAGAGCAATGCACCGAACATGACGGCATTGTTAAGCTAGATATAGCGTCGGTCTGTGGCCAACACATAAGGCTCTGCGGTCAAGATATAGCCGTTGGGACTAAGCTTCTGGCCGCAGGCACTTCACTTCGAGCATCTGAACTGGGTGTGCTCTCATCTCAAGGGATAAGCCATACGGACGTCTATGCGCCTTTAAAAGTCGCTATTTTTTCAACCGGAGACGAGCTGATTGAGCCGGGCAATATTATTGGTCAAGGTCAAATATATAATTCTAATCGTACAATGTTGATTGGGTTGATCCAATCACTGGGTATGCAAGCGGTTGATCTAGGAACTGTTGCAGATAGTCCTGAAGCGACGCGTAAGGCGTTAGTCAGTGGTAGCCAAAAAGCGGATGTAGTGATTAGTGCAGGTGGCGTGTCAGTAGGGGAAGAGGACCACGTTAGGCAAGTTGTCACTAAGCTTGGTAGTGTAGATTTTTGGCGAGTAGCGATTAAACCAGGCAAACCAATTGCGTTTGGGCATATTGGTGATACACCGTTTATAGGGTTGCCGGGCAATCCAGTGTCGGTGTTTGTCACATTTATGGTATTGGCCAAACCATTTTTATTGGCTACTCAGGGCTGTATCGATACTGTGCCTTTAGTTTTGCATGCAAAAGCATTATTCAACAGATCTGGAGAGTCTCGAGAAGTTTATTTGCGAGGTCGATTAAGTAATAGTGCGGTGGGCCCCAGCGTTGAGATTTATCCTAACCAAAGTAGCGGTGTGCTGTCCTCAGTATCTTGGGGGAATGTCTTGGTAAGGCAAAAAAGAGGCGTGGATATTCAAATTAATGACCTTATTGATGTGTTAGTCTACTAGCATAAAGGGTGAGATAAAAAAAAGAGTTGCATGTGGACAGTAGCGGCAATGTATTAACAACGGAATCTTCTTTGGTAGACCCTTTCGGTAGGGCGGTGAACTACCTGCGCCTATCGGTTACTGATCGCTGTAATCTTCGTTGTACCTATTGCATGGCAGAGGACATGACCTTTTTGCCGCGCCAACAAATATTATCCCTAGAAGAATTACGCGATGTAGCGACCGCCTTTGTTGATTTAGGCGTTAAGAAAATTCGTCTTACCGGCGGTGAACCTCTGATTCGTAGAGATATTGTTAAGCTAGTTGCCGCCATTGCATCACTGCCAAGTTTAGATGAAGTTACCATGACAACCAATGGCATGTTGTTATCAAAGATGTCACAGCCCCTCAAAGACGCTGGCCTTGGACGTATTAACATTAGTGTGGACAGCCTAAAGGCTACTCGCTTTAAGGACCTGACTCGTATTGGCGATCTGGATCTGTGGCATAAAGGTATTAAGGCAGCAAAAAAATCGGCATTTGATAAGATAAAGCTCAATACCGTTATTTTAGCGGGCTTTAACGATGATGAGGTGCTGGATCTGGCGCGTTATGCGGTCGATAACGAAATGGATATTTCATTTATTGAAGAGATGCCTCTGGGTGCCATATCATCCCATGAGCGGTCTAAAACACAAGTGACCAGTGAGCAGGTGCGCGAGCAACTAGAGCGTGAGTTTTCTCTGGTGGACAGTGTCGAGACCACCGGTGGACCATCGCGCTACATGCAGGTTGTTGGCAGTGCTAGCAAAATCGGCTTTATCTCACCGATGTCTAATAATTTTTGTTCTAGCTGTAATCGAGTAAGAATGACCGCAGAGGGGCGTTTCCTGCTTTGTCTTGGCAATGAGCACAGTATGGACCTGCGGCATGTAATGCGCAGCTACCCCGGCGATTTAGAGCTTCTCAAGGCTAAGATTGTAGAAGCCCTCAAAAACAAGCCTGAGCGCCATCATTTTGACGCTAATCGAACCGATATAGTCCGGTTTATGAATATGACCGGCGGCTAAAAAGATCCTATTACCGTTATCTATCAGCAGATTCTCTGCTATTTGAGCTACAAATTAGACCCATGAGTATGTTAATCTTCCCGCAAGTATAAGCTTCTCGCTCACCCAATAGTGAGGTCAAGTATTATTTCGCAAACGGTATTTCATAGTTAGGTGTTGAAATGGATTTATTAACGGGTGCGTTGCCATCGCCTTTTACTCGAGGGCGTCAGCATCAATTGAAATTCCAGTTAATTTTATCCGAGGCAGCCGCACTATTTAATTGGCAGGGATCCCGAGCAACCACACTTGCCGATGTGGCAGGCCGTCTCAATCTGACTAAAACATGCCTTTATTACTACGTTAACAATAAGCAAGATCTAGTCTATCAATGTTATGTGGCTAGTTGCTCTATGTGGCTGGAACATGCGCAGCAGGCTAGTAAGACATCAGGGTCTGGTTTAGACAAGATCACGTCTATGATTGCAGCACATTTAGAGCAGTATGCGGCTACATTACGCAATGACACCCCTCATTTCGCCTTATTAACAGAAGTTTCCTCACTTGATGAGGCGCACCGCCAAGACATCCTAAAGCGCTGGTCAGAGGTCTTCGAGCTATGTCGGGTCATGGTGACTCAAGGCATTGATGAGGGGACTATTGAGGATGTTGAGCCGACTGTTATTACACTGGCTATCTTTTCGATTATTCAGTGGTTTCCAGTTTGGTTGAATCGAAAACATACGGCTAATATTAAAGAGGTCGTAGCGAGTGTGTTAGATATTGCAATCAATGGTATTTCCGCACAACCCCACCAATTTGAGCAGATTCCACTGCCCGAGATTACTCATGAAAACGCCTATAGCTTTGATCGGGAAGTGCAAAAAAAGGGTAAAAGAGAGGCATTTTATCGGGTAGGCTCAGTTTACTTTAACCAAAAGGGCTACAAGGGAACGTCGCTGGATGAGATAGCGGGCTCCTTAGAAGTGACCAAAGGTGCCTTTTACTACCATATCAGTAACAAAGAAGAGCTTTTATATCAGTGCTTTGAGAGAACCCTCAGTATTGAACGGACACTTCTTAAGGAGGCTAATAAATCGGCGGATTCGGGGCTTCAGAAAGTAGGGCGTGCGCTTCATTATTTAGTTAACATACAGCTAAGCGATCAAGGCCCATTAATTCGTTATCGATCATTGCCGTCGCTTGACGAATCACATCGTAAGTTAGTGCTCAAATCCAGTAAAAGAAATAGTGATAGCCTAGGGGCATATATTCGTCAGGGATTCGATGATGGGACCTTGCGTGACGTTGATGCTGAGATTGCCCAGCACATTTTATCGGGGGCTATAGAAGCCAGCCCTGACTTAATGGAGTGGGTTAAAAGCACTAACGAAAAGCAGTTATCTAAAAATTATTTAAGAATATTTATCAATGGCTTAGCAAATAAAGCTAATGTCAAATAGATTTTAATGTGACTTACTCGAGTGGTTTAATATGAATAACTTTGTTTTCAGTACAGTAGCCGATGTGGTGGTCGGAGCAGGAACGTCGGCTCAAGTTGGAGACATTGCTCTCGCTATGGGCATTAAGCGAGTATTCGTTGTAACAGATGCTGGAATAGTCCAGTTTGGATTAATGGACAAAGCACTTCAAAGTTTAAAAGCTCATAACATTGAGTACAGTATTTACGCCGAGGTAGTTGCTGACCCACCTGAAGCTGTTGTGATGGATGCGGTTGCCAAAGCGCGAGAATTTAAGTGCGATAGTGTCATTGGTTTTGGCGGCGGAAGCTCCATGGATGTCGCCAAATTATTGGCCGTATTAATCAATGGCAAGCAATCATTGTCTGATATATACGGTGTCGACAAAGTCACTGGCGATCGCTTGCCACTGATACAGATACCCACCACTGCCGGAACCGGTTCTGAAGCCACCATGGTGTCTATTATTACCACCGGTGAAACGACCAAAGCGGGGGTAGTGAGTCGTACATTATTAGCCGATAAAATCATTCTTGATGCGGGTTTGACCTTAGGGCTGCCACCGCATGTTACTGCGGCGACCGGTATCGATGCCATGGTCCATGCCATTGAAGCCTATACATCAAAGCGATTAAAGAACCCGCTCTCTGACATGCTTGCAAGAGAAGCGTTACGCTTACTGGCGGGCAACATTGTTACTGCCGTTAAGCAAGGCGATAATTTAGAGGCGCGTGGCGCTATGCTGTTAGGGGCGATGCTTGCAGGTCAAGCATTTGCCAACGCGCCAGTGGCTGCGGTGCATGCACTAGCCTATCCATTGGGGGGGAATTATCACATACCCCACGGTTTGAGTAACTCCTTGGTCCTGCCTTATGTACTCCGGTTTAATGCCCCAGCTGCTGCTAAATTGTATGCTGAGATAGCTGGCCTCATTATGCCGGGTAAGCTATTACCCGATGATCCAATAGCGGTAACTGAGATGCTGGCGAATCATTTTCTCGCGCTAGCTGCTGATCTGGGGTTACAAACTACTCTGAGACAGATGGATATCCCTGAGCATGATTTACCCAAGCTGGCTAGCGAATCAATGCTCCAACAGAGACTGCTCATTAATAATCCACGAGAGGTTAATCTAGACGACGCATTAGCGATCTATCATCAAGCTTACTGAAATAAAGGGAGTGCAACATGAGCGATAATAAAAGATCGGATTATAGCTACTACACAGATATAACGACACGCTGGATGGACAATGACATCTATGGCCATGTTAATAATGTCGTTTACTACAGTTACTTTGATTCGGTCGCTAACAAATACTTGATCGAAGAGGGTGGTTTGAACATTCATGCTGCCAGCATTGTTGGATTCGTCGTAGCCTCTAGCTGCCAGTATAAATCACCTATTGCTTATCCAGATCTTATTGACGCCGGATTGCGCGTTAATCGACTGGGTAATAGCTCAGTAGAATATGGTATTGGAATTTTTAAAAAGGGGGCAGCTAATGCCTCAGGCATGGGTACATTTACCCATGTCTTTGTTGATCGTTCAACCGATAAATCATCGCCCATACCCAGCGAAATTAGATCAGCTCTTGAGGCTATCTTGATCAAAGGATAATTTTTTCTAAAGGACTTTAGCGTGGATTTTAAAGACAAAGTAGTAGTGGTAACTGGTGGTGCAAATGGTATTGGGCGTGCGCTTTGCGAGCATTTTGCGGATGCTGGGGCCAAGGTTGCAGTGGTTGATCTTGAGGGAGATGCCGCTATTGCGTTGGGCACATCGCTTGGTGGAATTGGTTTGGCTGCAGATGTAGGTCTTGAATCCGATATTCAGGCCGCAGTATTAGAAACCGAGTCAAGATTGGGTCCGATTGATATCTTTGTTTCTAACGCAGGTGTTTCATTTAGTGATGGGCCCGGCTGGATGGCTGCCTCAGCCTCCAACGAAGCCTGGCAAACCAGTTGGAATGTGAATGTTATGGCACATGTTTTTGCTGCTCGCGCCGTCGTGCCAGGCATGGTCAGGCGTGGTGGTGGCTATTTAGTAAACGTTGCCTCTGGCGCATCGCTACTTTGCCAAGTGGGTGATGCCGCGTATTCAACGACAAAAACAGCGGCGGTTGGGTTTGCTGAGTCACTGGCTATAACCCATGGGGATGACAACATTACAGTGTCGGTAGTATGCCCACTTTATGTAAAAACACGCATGACTGAGGGTGGTCGGGGCGTCAGTGGTAATGATGACGTTATGAGTGCAGATACTGCGGCCGCGGCGATTTTACTGGGTATGTCTGAGCAGCGATTTATGATTCTTCCTCACGCTGAACTTGCAACCTATGCGCAGCGAAAAGGTGAGGATTATGAGCGCTGGCTTAAAGGTATGCGTCGCATGCGCAGAGGTTTGATTGAGCAGCACCCCGATTATGACTATGAGCGTTAAATAATGATGAGACTTCAGGCATCATTCCAAGCAATAGGACTCGCTCTCAGAGTACTTATAAGAGTGTCGGTGCTTTTTGTCTTACCCGTTTTCGCCATAGAGTTTGACCAATATGATGATGATGTCGCCGCTCTGCTGCGAGAATATCAAGGTCAGTCTGATCAAGAGGGTTCTTACACTCCCTCAGTGCTCTCTTTTAATGAGACCGCTGACACAAAAACATTGGTCGACTTTGAAAAAGGCTTCATTTTTGTTTCTGCCATTACGCCTGAAAGTCTTAAGCAATCGATCATTAATGTGCTATTAACTCAAATTGACCCCTCGGTAATTGATGCTAAAACTGCGCAAGATTTTGGTTTGGTTAATCAAGAAACTAATCGACCATTCTTCTGGGGGCAGATCCTAGATCATACCGGCAAGCCAATCGAGGCGTCACGGCTCGCCGCAGAGTTTGCCGACGTATTAGTGCGTCGAAGATCATTTAAAGACGGTCGTTTTAGCGTCACCATTTCCATGGTAGACACGCACAAAGACATTGCCGGAAGTAAGTATGTTAAATATGCCAAGGCCGCTAGCCGTGTACATGATGTGCCCGTCTCATTAATGATGGCTATTATGGAAACCGAAAGTTCGTTTAATCCGCTGGCGCGTTCTAGATCAAATGCACTTGGGCTGATGCAAATTAAAGCGACTACGGCAGGACGTGACTACTTTTCAATTATCAAAGGTTATAAACATACGCCTACGTCAACTTTTTTATACAGCCCCCAAAACAATATCGAAGTCGCGGCAGGTTATCTTAGTATTTTAGGTAATCGCTATTTGGTCGGCATAAGAGACCCTAAAAAATTAGAGTATGCAATGATTTCAAGCTACAACGGTGGTGCGGGTAACCTGTGGCGAAGTCTAAACAAAGCCGGCAACAAAACTAAGGCAATTGCCCGTATCAATAAGATGTCCACCAAGGAATTTTATTGGTTTTTGACCAATCGGCATATACGTCAAGAAACCAGAAATTATCTCAAAAAGGTCAATGGTAAAAAAACGAAGTACATCAACTTGTAATAAGTGTGGTTTGCTATGGTCGCATCTGCGTACCGGCAGTGACTCAACTAGTGACTATTGCACCCCAGTATTAAAGGTTTAAGCGATCTATGGTTAACCAAGTCAGTAATAACGGGCTACAAGAGGGCCGATTACAGCGCAAGATGTCATCCAGTGGCGTCTACGTGTCTACATTCCGTCAAATTATGGTTCGCCATGGGCTCACAATGGCCGTCATTAGTCTGGTCTGTCTGATACTGACAGCGGTGCTGGACATAGCTGTTTTAGAGTGGACACCATTACTCACTGAACGCTGGTTTTATCTCGCGATAATGGTTGTGATGCTGCTATTTTTCGGTATATTTTTAGCCTTCAAGAGACATAAAATTGATCGTACTCAATGTATGTGGCTTGTTTATTTATTACTTATCTCCACAGTGGAAGAACTTTCGTTTCGGTTAATACTGCCAGCCCTTATGTTAGGTACGCTGGGTATCATTCCGGCGGTTGTGTTAAGTAATTTAGTTTTCGCCAGCATTCATTTTTTTACCCTACGCTGGAAGTTTGTTAACTGCTTGGGTGCCTTTCTAGGCGGGCTCGGATTAAGCCGATTACTGACCAATAGTGAAGACATCCTATTAGTTATTTTAGTCCACTGGTTTTTTACCTTTTTAAATACACCGACTGCACCAAAAGGCGCTTTATGAGGGGTGCTGAGGACATTAATCAAGCCTCATGGCAAACAGGGGCGCTATAGTGGACGTTAAGCATATCAACGCAATGGGCAAAATGGTCTGCATCAATCATGGAAGCTGGTCAGCCTGTATAGATTCCCATGGCGCTCATGTTCTTGGTTTGTTTTTTAAAGAAAAAAACCTCTTACATTACAATGTAAGCGATATCGAACACAGCGGAATTCCTATTTGCTTTCCAAATTTCGGCCCATTAGATAACGATACTTTTTATTACAAAGGTACAGAGTTTGAGATCTCACAACATGGATTTTTTAGAGACTATGAGTTTCAGTTAATCAGTAATAACGCCAGCAGTGTTACCTATCAGCTAAACTCTAACTCTGATACGCGGCAGTGTTTTCCATTTGATTTTTGCTTTAACGTGACTTTTTCACTCAACGATTCCGGTTTGACAATGACCTTTAGTTTATTGAATCAATCGGCCAGTTTTATGCCTCTAGCGCCCGGCATTCATCCGTATTATGCAGTTGCCGACGGAGAGGAAGTAATCTTTGAGACGCGCGCTCGAGACGGTAATGATAACAAACTACAGTATGCAAAGGTTCCGCTAAGAGAGAGCTTAGAGGTCCTGTTTGAATCTAGTTCTGGTGTTCAAAGTGTGCGTGTTGTTGGTAATCCAGACTTACATTTAGACGAGCATGGGTTGGACGTAACACAACTAACCATTGGTTCTAACCCACCGTTAACTATTACCGCCGACATAAATAGCTTTAACCGGATGACTGTGTGGCGTAAAGAACCAGACTCAGCCTTTATTTGTCTTGAGCCTGCTTTTGTTAAAAATGGGCTGAATTGTCACCCTATTTCAATCCCAGCAGGTAAAGCTTGGCATACAGTATTTAAAATAGAACGCAGTGGACAACATAATTAGCGCTAAAGCGGTTTGGTATATATGTCGTATGTTACCTGTTGATGAACCCAAGAGCCCAAGTACAGTAACACCGCCGTCATCTGCATTTAGAGCAACGCCAATACTCTTTTAGTCTTGATGAAGTCTCATTAAGCCTTCCTGAATGGTACTGGCTACCAAGCGCCCAT
>CALDQM010000039.1:0-23900 GCA_937911225.1 uncultured Cellvibrionales bacterium | reverse complement strand
ATCGAGCTACCGAAGCAGTACTTGATGCAAAGAAAATGGCTACCTCTGCAGATATTTTAGCACTTCAGGTGGGTGACAAATTTTCAATGGCCACTGAATTCAATGAACAGAGTGGCGCTGTAGTTTTAGATGTTATTGATGTGACGGAACACTCTAACTTCACTCAAATTCAAGGTAAAAGTTCCACTGGTTCTTTCGCGGTTATGACCCTGACGCCGACCTTGACCAATATTTTACTCAAAACCTCTGACAATATTTTCGAGTATATGGGGAGTGACTTTAACGGAACCTTAAAGCGGGTGGCAAGCCTTGATTTGTCAGATGATATCCGCGCTAGAAAACCTCTAGCGGAGCCCTTAGAAAACAACTCTAATCCAAAAATAAAACTGGAGCGTTAGAATGACGCTATCGTACAAGAGTTTTAATAGCCAATTAATTGCTTTTTTACTAATGGCTGCGGCTGTTTCAGGGGTAAAAGCCGCTGAGATTCCAGTAGGGGTTCATTGTCCATGTGAAATAGTGCGTATTAACGAAACCAAGGCTGAGATAAGTTTATCTATTACCTTTCAATCTGAAGGTTCTGCGTCCTCTGATGAGTCAGGTGATTTAACCCTAGAATTAATTGGAGCACAGGGGATTAGCATCTATGGATCAAGCTCTTACCTTCTAGGTGAAATCGATATTAGTAGCATTCCGTTTTCTGCTGCACCAGTGGCGATTAAAGTAGATATTCCATTAAACTATCGATCAAGTATCGAGGTATTTTTCTCAATACTGCTGCGTGATTCAGCGGGTGATTTAATGGATCAGGTTAACTTTATCCAGACTGCCGAAGAGTACAGTAATTATGGAGGCTCCTCTGGCGCTACCTCTAAATTGATGATTAATACTGAGGTTGATTTCCAATATGACGATACAACTTTTTCTCTTAATATTCCTAGTATAAGTAGCACCGATAAAAGGTCTAGCAATGATTCCCTAAAGCTAGAGATAGCTGTTGCAAATAGTGAGGGTTCTTACTATCCAGCAGCGCTTGTTAATACTGTTATTAGTTATGATGAAAATGGGGACTCGTCAATCGTAGTTTCAGGTGACCTTGATTTTAGTCTTGAGAGTAGTAACTTTTCTGATGAGCCCGAATTTGAACATATAGAGGTATATCTCAAACGCGGAGAGGACTTCATTCTGTATTACCGTCTTGCGACATTTGGCCAAGATAACAAAGATTCGTTGGCCGCTACTTGGACTAATATCGATACTTTGACAGACTTTGATGGAGATGGAGTCTCTGATTATAACGAGAGAATTTTGGGTTCTCCCGTAGCGATGGCAAGTACATTGGATAACATTATTATTGAGGTGGCATTCACTGTTGGCTCTAGTGCTAACGCTCATTTTTTTGGCGGTGACAATCTTGATGCGAGTATCGTGCAACAGGTAGAGAGTGCCAATACGGCATTTAAAGATGTTGGGTTAGGGATCGAACTTGTAAATGTTGGCACCTATATTTTAGGCGATGACACTAGCCTAGACGGCTCAGCGGTGCTCGCTGCGAGTGAAGCGCGAACTGGAATTTTTGCAAATCTAGATTCTATGCTGACTCGGCAACCGGATTTGTTTGTTCATTTAAGTACCAAGGCTGTCGCTGATACTGGTGGAATCGCCACTCTAAATGGTGGATTAAATGATGGCATCATTGATTACAAAAACCTCTACTCTAAGGGTAATAATTTCGCTGTCGTAGCAATTGACAACAGCAGTACTACCTTAGTTCATGAGGTAGGCCATTTGATGGGAGTATCACATTCGCGTAAGCAAGCTCAAGGCCCTATAACTGCGACGTTTCCTTGGGCCGTTGGCTATGGCATTAATGATAACTTTACAACGATTATGGCCTATGAATCTTCTTTTAATGATGCTTTCGGGATGCGTTTCTTTTCAACGCCCGATAGAGTCTGTGGCGGTCCAAATAAAACCAAGTCAGCATGTGGTATTGATGCGTCAGATTTTATTAATGGGGCCCATTCTGTTAAGTCACTTAGAGTTACAGCACTTCAAATAAGTACGGTTTCAAATGGCTTATTACCCTTTGTGAGCATCGTGGGTGACGACCCGCTGTACATTTCTGATGCCAACTTAGCCTCAACCCTAAATGCGAAGGCTATTGATGTAGAAGATGGTGATATTTCCACATCGATAACGTTTAACTTAGTTAAAATTAATAGCCCATTGAAAGATTATGATTATGAGCAACACTATTTCGTAACTGATAGTGAAGGTAATATTGGAACGGCGTTCCGAAAGATTATCATCATAGCTGAAGATACGGACACTGACGGTGATGGTATCTTCGATTATATCGATGAAGATGATGACAATGATGGTGTTGTTGATGTGTCTGATGCATTCCCATTAGATGCCGCTGAAAGCAATGATACTGATAGCGATGGTACTGGTAACAATGCTGATACTGATGATGATAATGACACTGTATTAGATGGTGATGATGCGTTCCCATTAGATGCTACAGAATCTGTCGATACTGACTCTGATGGCACAGGAAACAATGCCGATACTGATGATGACGGTGATACCGTATTAGATGAGAATGATGCCTTCCCATTAGATGCGACAGAGAGCATTGATACAGACTCAGATGGTACAGGAAACAATGCTGATACCGATGATGATAACGATGGTATTGATGACGGATTAGATGCATTCCCTTTGGATAACACTGAAAGCATAGATACTGATAATGATGGTACAGGTAACAATGCAGACACTGACGATGATGGTGATGGTGTTCTTGATACCGCAGATGCGTTTCCACTAATCGATCTTGGTGGTCTGACGGACACTGATTCAGATGGACGACCCGATGACTGCAACTTAGCATGTATTGAATTAGGTATGTCTGCTGACAGTGATGATGATGGTGATGGTGTTGATGATACTACCGATCTTTATCCGCTGGACAGTCGTTACTCGATAGATACCGATGGTGATGGTATGCCAGATGCTTGGGAAACCGCTTATGGGCTTGATCCTAATGATGCATCAGATACCTCAAGTGACCAGGATAATGATGGAGTATCAGCTTTGGATGAGTTTTTGGCAGGGACACCACCTGCAGGGTCGTTAGATATAGATGGTAACTCTAAATATGATGCCCTAACTGATGGTCTGTTATTGCTCAGAGGTATGTTCGGTCTTAGCGGAGATGCGCTTGTTAGTGGAACGGTAGCCTCTGATGCGACATATACAGTGTCATCAGATATTGAAGCTCGTATTCAACTTCTTGGCGATTTCATAGATATCGATGGCAATGGTAAGATCGATGCGTTAACCGATGGCCTACTGTGTCTGAGGTACCTATTCGGTCTGGAGGGTGATGCATTGATCAGCGGTGTCGTTGCCACCGACGCTACAAGAACTGACGCGAATGAGATTGAGGCATATTTAGCATCGATGATGCCGTCCCCTATTTAATCATTGCTGATGACTTAATCGTAAAGTTTCTGGAGATACCGCTGAGGTTAGTACTCTTAGAGGTCGTAGTATTGTGACGTAGTCGATAGTCACCACTGGCTGCCTCTAAAGGTATTTCCCAACTCAGTTGAGCGATAGCGGCGCTGTTTTCTATACGCCATCGAATTGTCGTATTCCAATCGCTATCCGTAGCGATTATGTCCCAGCCATCCTGTGTCTTAACTTCAACGACCATATAATTATTTCCAGTTACATAGTGGTTACTCGGGTTAGTTGACCAGAAATCAGCGATAATTATCTCACCTTTCTCATATTCCCTTTTATGCAGAGGAAGAGGATCGCCGTACTGAGTGCCACTAGGCAGTCGGTTGGATGAATCACTTTTTAAGGTAGTTTCCGTCGACTTACCTCGCCAATCATCATAGCTTGCGGTTAATTCGACAACAGCGCCTGTCTCCAGAACAGAGGCTAGATAGCTAGCAATTTGTTGATACGCGGGTAGCGTCCATTGCCCATGCAAGGTATGACCACCCTCATATTGCTGGAGTAAATATTCTTCTGGCGTTGTTATATAGCCTGCGTATCCATTGGAGTAACCTGCCAGAACAATATGCTGTGCCCAATCACCTAACTGCTTCATCACAGTATCGCGTAGACGTCGTCCCGACATGGTGGTTATCTCAGTAGGCATCGCTAGTATTACCAACTGTCCGATACGCGCTATCGTAATGGAGCGTATTTGAGACTGTAATGATGGATCACCGCTGCCTGTTTCGAATAATATAGGTTTGGGCGCTTGACAGTTTTTGACACTTTCAGTCGATTTAGGTGCGCCAGTTAACCAACCAATCAAAAGATCTAAAAAGACGCTTTGATCGGTCATGCCTTCTTTGAATAAAAAGTGCCCCCCACCATCTTCAGTAGACCCACCAGCAAACGAATAACCATAGGCTGACGGACATGTCCTTTGCGGTCCCGTCTGAGTAAAGCGACTATCTACTGCATATTCCGATAGATCTACATATATCTGATGCGTTTCAATTGGGCCTACTAGCGCTTCGTTGGCATTATTGAAAAGCTGTAAGGCCATCTGCAATTGTCGATCACCCATAATTTGGGTTGTTTCCACATCCGTAGCGCCTGGACCAGTATTGTCTAAGTTCGTATTAGGGGTAACATCACCCGGATCTGCTTGAGCAAAAGCAGCCACGAAATCGTTTTTACTACGGTAATTAGTGCCACGGAGTTGCTCCATTTTCAGCGAGGCATAACCTTTATGGTCACCTGAAATTAAGCGATTATAATAGTTCATCGCAGTGGGATGCAGGGCATACCAGTTGACCATTCCGATGTCACCGGTATCATCGACAAACTTCATCAAAGTCATTTCAGTGGGCGTATTTTCAGCATAATTATCACGCTCTACTTGAGGGTTTTCCAAATAAGCAGAGACTGATCGATTTGCACCGGCACCAGTGATATGACCTTTTCCTACATAAATACTGCCCACTTGCAAATCTTCATGGGCGCTGATGATTGATGCCGTAATACCCTCGACAATCGCAGTGAAGTGCTGAGGATAAAATCCACCTTCAAGACCAAGATCAGACCGTGAGTGCCAGTAACCACCGGGGCCTGCGTGAGTATGTGTCGCGCTGAGAATGACATTCTTAATGGTATAAGCATCGCCATATAACATTTGTAATTTATCAATGACTGATAGTGTTATGTGGTGTTCAATACTACCCAAATCAGCGCTAACAAAGACTAATCGCTTAGTGGGGTCATCAGCCTGAGCCACAACAAAGGCGCGTGAGCGTTGTCGAATATGCAGGCCTTCAGTTAACTGGTCTTCACGACCAAAGCCCCACATTTGAACCCCATAACTGGGGCCAGTAATGTCTGACATACCACGGCCAATAAGATAAGGCTGCGCATTATCTGTAGCACCTAGCGCACCAGACAGCGGTACCAATAAGCATAGTAGTAAGCATTGTAAGAAATGGTGAGCGTGTCGACGACTAGGATTAACAAATAATTTATTCATTAACGGAGTTTACAGGGGGATAGCGCCAACTGCTAGACAGTCGAGATGGTTCTAGGTAACCGCATGTTTTAATGGTGACTTATGCTCAGATTTGGGCGTACAGCTAGAGACAATTTTAGAGCCCTATATTACTATAACCCTTTAAAATCAGGGTCCCACCCACGGACATCAAGCACAATGGATCAAGAACTCACACTAACCTTAATTAGCTGCGCATTCTTTATGGCGCTGGTTGCCTTTATTTCCTATAAGGCCTCTAAAGATGAATCTAGTAGTCGTGATGGCTACTTTCTGGCGGGACGTAATCTTAGCGCCGTATTTATTGCCGGCTCTCTGTTGCTAACAAACCTTTCCGCAGAGCAACTAATTGGTCTTAATGGCTCAGCCTATGGCTTTAACCTTAGCAGTATGGGCTGGGAAGTGACCGCTGCCTTTGCCACCATTTGCATGGCATTCATTTTTTTGCCACGCTATTTAGCCGGTGCATTTTCAACCTTACCCGAATTCTTAAACAATCGATTTGACGATGATGTTAGAAGACTCACGGTTATTTTGTTTATGCTCGGCTATGGGTTGGTCACTATTCCGTCGGTACTTTATTCGGGGTCTATTGCCGTATTGCAGTTGTTTGATGTACCTAATTTGTTTGGCATCTCTTATAGCCGCTCATTGGTATTGACCATTGTAGTAATTGGCAGTGTGGGCGGTGTGTACGCCATATTTGGTGGCCTCCGAGCAGTTGCAGTGTCTGACACTCTCAATGGTATTGGTCTTTTAATCATTGGCATTGCAGTACCTGTATTAGGGCTTTCAATGCTTGGTGATGGCAGTGTGGCCGGTGGCTTAAAAATCATCTCGAGCACCAATACTGAAAAATTAAACGCTATTGGTTCGTCCACTGATCCCACCCCGTTTGCAACACTATTTACCGGTATGATTTTTGCCAACCTGTTTTATTGGTGTGCCAACCAATATGTTATTCAGCGCACATTAGGTGCCAAGAGTCTTGCAGAGGGACAAAAGGGCGTGCTGTTTTCGGGCTTTTTTAAGGTACTAGTCCCCATTATGATGATGATACCGGGGGTTATTGCTTTTCACCTCTATGGCGGACCAAACAGCCCTGATGGCCTTGGCTCCATTGATCTTGCCTACCCCAGGCTTATTCGCGATGTATTGCCAACCTATGCATCAGGTTTTTTTCTGGCAGTGTTGCTGGGAGCTGTATTTAGCTCGTTTAACTCACTGCTAAATAGTGCGGCAACCCTGTTTTGTCTAGACGTTTATGAACCTTGGAAAAAATCTAGAGGTTGGGCATCTATTACCGATAAGCAGATTTTAAGAGTGGCTAAAATAGCCTCCATTGTCATTGCACTGTTTTCGTTCATTGTGGCGCCACTATTACAGTTTGCACCAGATGGCCTATGGCAAATTATTCGTATCTTTACTGGCTTTTATAACATCCCAGTGATTGCTATCGTTATTGTGGGTTTGTTCTCCAAGCGTGTGCCGTCCTTAGGTCCCAAAATAGTCATTGGCTTCCACGTTATCACCTACGGCGTATTAAAGTTTGTTTTAGATGACATTGTTACCCTGCACTTTATTCATCTTTACGCGGTACTGTTCTTTATTGAAGTAGGTATTATGTTGGTGGTAGGGCATTACCGTCCCACGGCAGAAAACTGGACGTATGAGCGCAGCCATGCGGTTGACATGCAACCCTGGCGGTATGGCATACCCTGTGCGGTGAGCTTAATGTCGTGTGTAGTGGGCTTATATTTGCTGTTTTCACCGGTTGGTGTGGTAGGTGGGTTCAGCGCATTATTTGCACCGCTAATGGGGGTTTTGTTGGCGTTAAATGTCGCTTTTTGGTGGTACTACGCCAGTGGGGGGCCGCGTACTCAAAAGCAACATAACTAAAAAATAGGTTATAAGGCGATAAAGAGCTAACCTTCCTCCCGATTAAAATGGTGATATCTGTTTTACCACTCCGCAATAGAGCCATCGCCATGGCGCCAAATAGGGTTTTTCCAGTCACAGGCTATTTTTGACGCAGCTATTACGGCTTTTTCATCAACCTCTATACCTAAGCCGGGCTTGCGCAATGGCTTAATGTGGCCATTGACCATGGCAAAATCATCTTTGTTAATGACATAGTCTAATAATTCGGCACCTTGGTTGTAATGAATACCCATGGATTGTTCTTGTAAGACGGCATTGTGCGACACAAAATCTACCGCTAGGCAGGCAGCCAATGCAATGGGACCAAGCGGGCAGTGGGGCGCTAAGGCAACATCGTAGGCTTCGGCCATTGAGGCAATTTTGAGGCATTCGGTGATACCACCGGCATGCGACAGGTCTGGCTGGATAATGCCAAGCCCACCGGCTTGCAGTACGGGTTTAAAGTCAAAGCGGCTGTACATGCGTTCGCCAGCGGCCAGCACTATGCTGGTTTGTCGTGACAGTACCGCATATTGCTCTGCTTGTTCAGCCAGAACTGGCTCTTCCACAAAAAGAGGGTGATAGGGCTCTAGTTCGCGTAGTAGTACTTTGGCCATGGGGACTGACACACGACCATGAAAATCAAGACCAAAATCAACGCTGTTGCCTAAGTTATCTCTGATGGTGGCAATGCGGTCAACCACTTGTTCAACGGCCCGGTGGCTGTCAATAATTTTGAGTTTGCCACACCCATTTAGCTTAAAGGTGTCCCACCCTTGGGCTAGCAGTTCTTTCATTTGCCGGCTTTCATCGGCAGGGTCATCGCCACCTACCCATGAGTAGGTTTTCATTTCATCACGCACAGTACCGCCAAGTAGGTCATAGACCGGCACACCTAGGTCTTTGCCTTTAATATCCCATAGGGCTTGGTCTATGCCGGCAATAGCCGACATTAGAATGGGGCCACCTCGGTAGAACCCACCCCGATACAGCGTTTGCCATAAGTCGTTTATTTGCCGCGGGTCTTTACCAATTAAGTAAGGGGCAAGTTCTTTCACCGCCGCCGCTACGGTATGGGCACGGCCTTCAATAACCGGTTCGCCCCATCCCACAATACCTTCGTCGGTATCCACGGCTAAAAACAGCCAGCGTGGTGCCACAGGATATAGACGAAGATGGGTAATTTTCATGATGCACAGACCTTTTGTTGGCGCGGGGGTTAAACATTGAACCGCTCTGACGCTAAATATTGACAGCGGTAAAGACAGGCATTACAGAATTGTAATATAAATCGCTATTTATTACTCATCAATGCAGAATTTACTGGCTCTAAGGCAGGTATCTACGGCATTATTCTGGGTACATTGAGCGACGCTAATACGGCGGTTAGGTATCTATGACCAAGAGTATCGAATCATTTTATACCCTCAACAGTAGTCACTGCAGTTTGGTGGTAGATTGTCGCGGCAACGCGCCAGCAATATTGTATTGGGGGCCGTTATTGGCGGACGCGACCAACCCTGAAATGCTCGCGCTTGTAGCCACTCGCCAAGAGCTACAAGCCTGCCAGCCACAGGATACGCCCATTGCATTGTCACCGCAGGCGGCGGCAGGTTTTATGGGTAGTCCGGGGGTGCAAGTGCACCGCAATGGCCAGCAATGGGCAGTATTCACCCAGCTTTACTCTGTTAGTGCTAGTGATAATGGATTGGTGATTGTTTCGCGATGCCAAGGCTCTGATGTTGAGTTAACGCACTGTTTACGCTTGCACAAGGCCACCGACGTGCTGAGTGCTACTACGGCCATAACTAACACAGGTGCTTCAACACTGTGGGTTGATCGTTGCGATGCACCCTGTATACCGGTGCCCATGCACTATACAAAAATAGCCGGCTTTACTGGCCGTTGGGCTAATGAATTTCAGATGCAAACTCTAGATCGGTTTGCCGGCGCTTATGTGCGAGAAAATCGCTCTGGTCGAACTTCTCACGACGCATTTCCAGGTGTGATTGTTCATGAAGAGCACACTAACGAACAAGCAGGTGCCGCCTATGGGTTACATTTGGGGTGGAGCGGTAACCATCACTTGCGTATTGAAGAACAACACTCTGGCCAAGCGTACGCCCAGTTAGGTGAGCTATTTTATCCCGGTGAAATGAGTCTTGAACCCGGGCAGATGTATTGTTCACCGATATTGTTTGGCGCAAGTACAGCCCATGGTTTGTCTGCGTTGTCCGCGTCTTTTCATGGTTTTGTAAGGTCTACTTTGACCGATCAGCGTGTAGCTAGCAAAGCAAGGCCGGTACATTTTAATACTTGGGAGGCGGTATATTTTGATCTGTCATTTGATCGGCTATGTGAGCTGGCAGACAGTGCCGCAGAGGTTGGCGCAGAGCGGTTTGTCCTGGATGATGGCTGGTTTAAAAACCGCAAATCAGACAGTGCAGGCTTGGGTGATTGGTTTGTTGATGAGGTTGTGTTTCCTCAAGGGTTGGTGCCGTTAATTGATTATGTGCAGGCTCAACACATGGAATTTGGATTGTGGGTTGAGCCGGAAATGGTCAACCCAGACAGCGACCTATATCGTGCGCACCCTGAATGGGTACTTAATGCTGACCCAGCACCACTCATACTGTCTAGGCATCAGTTGGTACTCGATTTAACTCGTGTTGAGGTGCAAACCTATCTGTTTGAGCGACTCGATGCATTGCTAACAGACTATGCCATTAGCTATTTAAAATGGGACATGAACCGCGCGCTACACCAGCCCGGCAACCAGCATGGGCGAGCGGTAACTCATAATCAAACCTCTGCACTGTATCAACTACTGAAACGTCTCAGGGACGCACATCCTATGGTAGAAATTGAAAGCTGCTCATCCGGTGGTGGGCGTGCAGACTTTGGAATTCTTGCCTTTACTGACCGCATTTGGACGTCGGACAGCAACGATGCCCTTGATCGGTTAAGTATTCAAAAAGGCTTTTCGATGTTTTTCCCACCCGAGGTCATGGGTGCGCATATTGGGCCCAGTCGCTGCCATGCCACTGGACGAGTTCTGAGCATGGACTTGCGCGCCGGTGCAGCATTGTTTGGGCACATGGGCATTGAGGCTAATCTGCTAGACATGGATGAGGCCGAAAAGCAGGGGCTAAAAGCCGCGGTAGCACTGCACAAACAACATCGACAATTACTCCACAGCGGCAGGTTAGTGCGGCTAGACACACTCGTAAGTGAGAGTAGCTTTGGGGTTGTGGCGGCCGATGGTGCTGAGGCGATATTTTCCTATGCGCAATTAGACAGTCTGTCGCACAGTGTAGGTGGGCGCTTGCGCTTTGCTAGCCTGGACCAAAATAGTGGTTATACGGTTAATGTTGTGTGGCCTCTAACGCCCAGTAGTTATTCTAAATCTATACTGGATGTTATTAATGGTGCAGTGATTAGCGGAGATGTTTTGGTCAATGCGGGCATACAGCTCCCCATCATGTTGCCGGGCAGTATGTTAATTTTCCATTTAAGCAAAAAAAAGCCAGAGCTATAAGTACTGTAGCTCTGGCTAGTTGATACGTTAACAACTTATTTAGCAACGTTGTCACTCTTCATTTTGTTAGTGTCAAAATCACTCGCATCATGACGTTCTGCAAGCTGCTTTTCATCAGCTCCCCAAACACGGTTAACGCGTTGCCCGCGCTTCATGGCAGGGCGTGTCTGGATTTCTTTAGCCCAACGAATAACGTTGGTGTAGGTGGTAACATCAAGGAACTCTCCAGCTTCGTAAAGTACGCCTGACACCAATGCGCCGTACCATGCAACATTTGCCATGTCAGCAATGGTGTACTCATCACCGCACAGATATTGGTTATCTGCCAGTCGCTGGTCTAGTACGTCAAGTTGGCGTTTCACTTCCATTGCGTAGCGATTAATGGGGTATTCATATTTTTCTGGAGCATAGGCATAAAAGTGACCAAAGCCCCCACCCAAGAAGGGTACGCTGCCAATATTCCAAAACAACCATGACAAGCATTCAGCGCGTAGCGGTGAGCCAATAGCGGGTACAAAGTGGTTAAATTTCTCAGCCAAGTACAACATGATGGCGCCGGATTCAAATACGCGTACGATTGTTTCTCCGCTGTGATCTGCCAGAGCAGGAATTTTTGAGTTGGGGTTAATACCTACAAATCCGCTACTAAATTGAGTGCCATCAGAAATATTAATGAGCCAAGCATCGTATTCAGCGTCACTAACGCCCAGCTCCAGCAGCTCCTCAAGAAGAACCGTTACCTTGACCCCGTTTGGCGTACCCAAAGAATAAAGTTGCAATGGATGCTTGCCAATCGGCAGCTCTTTTTCGTGAGTGGCACCTGCGACTGGGCGGTTTATCTTAGCAAAGCGTCCGCCGCTTTCGCTGTCCCATGTCCAGACTTTAGGGGGAGTGTAGGGTTCGCTCATAGTCGGTATCTTCCATGGTTATTAAGTAATTTTAATGGCCCGTTAAGGGTGCTTTGTACAATTATCATAGTATGGCTACGCGGTTTCTTGAATATCATCTGATTGCAGACCAACAAACTCTGCGCGGTTGCCCAGTACGAATCTGTTGATAAATAACGCCATGCCCACACAGGTAAAAAAGGTAAAAAACATCATGTGAATATAGTGCAGGGGCATCCATATCCATATAAAAAAGGCATACATTAGGACGCCGGCAATAACCGCTGTAATGGCAGCGCGATAGTCCACATTGCGAAATAACAACCCCACGGCAAAGCAGGCGAGTATGGGCATACTGATAAGGCCCCAGAGTTCCTGCAGTAAGTTAATAATACTGTCAGATTGCGCGTAGATAGGTACCATAGCCACGGCTATGATGATAAATATGACGGTGGCGATACTGCTCAGCACCCGCAAATTAGGTTTGTCATCGATATAAGCCTCGTGGAGGTCGCAGACATACATTGCGGCAGAGGAGTTGACCATGCTGTTAAACGAACTCAATACAGCTGCGGCAATGGCCGCGGCAAAGACACCAGACAACCAGCCGGGCAGTAAATCCCCTACAATACGGCCATAGGCTTGATCACCAATGTCGCCATACAATTTAAAGGCCACTATGCCGGGGATAACCACCATGGAGGGAATAAATACCACACGAATAAACGCTGCGGCATAAACGCCTTTTTGCGCCTCTTTTACGTTGGGTGCGGCCATAGCGCGCTGGGTAATCGTTTGGTTAGTACTCCAATAAAAGATTTGAATAAACAACATACCCGTGAATAGCGTATGCCATGGTACTGGTGAGTCGTTGTCGCCAATGAGGGTTAATCGTTCGGCAGGAATACCGCTAAAGTCAAAGTCGATAGCCATTAAGGATAGCACCACCACAAGCAGGCCCATCGCCAACACCAAAACGCCGCCATAAGTGTCTGATACTGCCACCGCTCTAAGTCCACCAAGTACGGCATAGGCCGCACCAAATATTGCGAATGCTGCTGCAATGGTCAACAGGTCTGCCTGAATGCCTGTCATCGAGATCATGAACAGTGCCCCGGTATAAATAACGGCGGGCTGAAAAACAAACACGTTGATAAACAAAAACATGGTAGAGACAAGCGCGCGCACATGCTTGCTGTTGTAGCGGCGCTCTAATAGTTCGGTGGTGGTGGTGCAATTGTTTCTGTAGTACACCGGTAAAAAGACTTTGGCGAGGATTATAAGCCCCATAAAACCTGAGAGTTCCCATAGCGCCAGCAATAGCATTTGATTGCCATTCATGCCAACCAACTGGTCGGTACTAAGGTTGGTCAGTGTGATTGAACCGGCCACAAATACCCATGTTAGGCCGCCGCCAGCCAAAAAGTACTCTTTGTTAGAATTACTTGAGCGACTACCTTCACCGCTACACTTTATGTAGGTAAGCACTGCAATAGCGCCCAGTACTGCACAGAATACTGCTAGTTGTATGGCTTGTTCGCTCAAGTGAAACTCCTATTTATTATTATTTGGTTAAGGCTGTTTGTACTGACACCTGCCAGACAGCTAGCCCATGCGGTTGGAGCGTTGCACTACCTATTAGCCATTGGGTATCTGCGGCAAGAGGTAGCAATTGTGCTTGTTCTGAGTAATTAAAAGCAAACATGAGCGAGCCGCGCTGTGAGACACGAATATCTTCACCAAACCGGTAGGTCAACACCCCCTTATGGTCGCATTGCTGCTGTAAAAAATCGAGCAGAAAATCTCTGTTGGTTAGCGTACCAAGATAAGTGAATGGGCCGCTGCGAACAATAGCAGGTTCATCGTTGTGGTATTTGGCGATGACTTCTGTATTACCTGCATCTAGCTGTTCACGCCAACGACAGCTTTCATAGTGGTTGCCGTTCCAGCTTAGTGTTTCAGTAAAGTCTTCACGCAGGGTTTCTACAGATAATACGCGTATTGGTACCAGCGATTGAAGTAGCCCGGGTGGTAAGTCAGTAGGGTAACCAAACTCAGAGGTTTTTGCGCCAGTTCGTGGGCCAAAAATAAAGTCAGCACAGCTAGTCTTACATTTTTCAACAAAAGCACTATCAATAATGGGTAGGCTAGGGGCAATGATTAAGGCATAGGGCGAGAAGTCAGTATCGACCGAGATGAAGTCGACGGTAACGCCAAGTTCGCGTAAGGCGCTGTAGTAAGAGAACTGTACGTTGTTGAAGTCATAAGCCTCGCCTTGTTTTTCGATATCACTCACCCAAAGACCTTGAACTCCGGTAATAATAGCCACCGACGCTGACTGACTAGGCTGCTTAGCAATGTCCAGTTTAGCGAGATCTGCCATTGCTTGTTCAGCTTCGGGCCAAGCTTCGGTTTTTGAATTGTCAGGCCGCAACAGTCCCGCATGCATTTGTTCCTGAGCAAATGGTGCCTGACGCCAGCGGAAATAACAGACACAGTCTGCGCCGTGAGCAAAGGCCTCTATGGTCCAAAATCTAATCATACCGGGAGCAGGACGAGGATTGTTGTTAGCCCAGTTAACAGGGCCAGGTTGTTGCTCCATGACCCAAAAGCCGCGATTAAGTAAGCCTCGGGTTTGGTCGTGATAGTAGGTGGCAAAATCGGGGTGGCCAGTGCGCATATAGCGCCGTAACTGGTCTGCTGGGGCGCCGGTGAGCATTAGGTCAGTGCGGCCCAATGGGTAATTGTCATAGCTGGTAAAGTCCAGCGGGGCGGCCAACGCGAAGTTATCCACGGCGGTTTCGTTCATCGGTATAAAGTTGTGAGTAATAAATTGGTCGGGGGCGTGTCGACGAATCTCTTCAACCATGAGCGTGTGGTAATTGACTACCTGATCTGATGAAAAGCGACGATACGCCAAACGGTGCGCAGGACTAGTTTCAGTCACCGCAAGTATGGGCAGTTCTATGTCACTGAAATCTCGATATTCCATCGACCAGAACACATTGCCCCAATCAGTATTGAGTTTTTCAATACTGGAATAGTATTTGCTACACCAGTCTTGAAAGGCATTGCGCGCATTATTGGAGCCACTCAGAGCCGTATCATGACAGCACAGCTCATTGTCGGTTTGCCAGCCAACAACACCGCTGTGGTGGCCATAGCGAACGGCCAGTTCACGAGTAATGCGCAGTGATTGCTGTAAAAACTCGATACTGGAAAAGTCATAGTGACGGCGTGAACCAAAACCGCGTGTGTTCCCGGTGTTTGGATCTACAGGCAGTATGTCGGGATGTTGGTCAATGAGCCACTTTGGAGGTGTTGCGGTAGGGGTACAGATCACAACGCGCAGACCCGCGTTATTTAAGGTAAGAATAGCTTGGTCTAACCATGCAAAGTCTAACTCACCGGGATTGGGCTCAAGCCTTGACCAGGCAAACTCACCAATGCGTACATAGGTTAAGCCTAGCTCAGCCATCATCTGCGCGTCTTGTTCCCATTGGGAGGATGGCCAGTGTTCTGGGTAGTAGCAGACTCCGAACATGCACTTAACCTTTGTTAGACACTAACGCGTCATTAACTGCGCTTGTGGTTTCAGGTGAATCGTCAATAATCGTATTATTGACGATAAAATGTAATGCCACTACCCCAAAGATGCTTAAAGCCGGGCCAAGGTTCACTGTATTGCCTGTCGGCTCCTTGATACTGCTCAACACTCTCGCGATTGGGTAGGTACTGGCAGCGAGCATCATCTTGTTTAACATGACAATCTAAAAATGCCAGCGTCATATGTTTGTTGACCCTATTTATGGTCTCAATCTTCCAGCTCGGCTCTACATAATGCCCAAGTTCAAAGTCTGTATCAAAGGCGGCAGCAGGCGCTGGATGACCAGCAATGTTATGTCGTGCATTTTCGTACACCATCATATAGTTGTGCTCAGAGCCGGTTTGTTGGAAGAGCTTTTTAACCCCATTATCAAACCCTGAGGTATTGTCTTGGTCGCCGGCGACAAAAAACGTTGGTACGGTCATTGTTGCCATCGCTTGTGCATCATGAGCGTTGAATTCACCACCCCAAGGTGCAAACAGTTGAATGGCTTTCCAGCGTGGGTCAATCTCCTCACGCCCAGCAAAGCAGGAATTTAAGCGAAAGGGCAGTAAGCTAGCGATGATGGCTGGAGCACCAATCTTTTTGAGTTGCTCGGCATTAAAGTCGTAGCAGGCACCGATGGTGTTAAGTGCGGCAAAGCCTCCCATAGAGTGTCCAATAATACCGGCATTATTAGTATCCATGCGTGCTTTTAATCCGAGTATTGGTAGAGCGTCATTAGGATTGGAGAAATAGTCTAATAAAAACTGTTGGTCGCGAGCACGATTATAGAGTGTGCTAATAAAGCCGGAGGCACGAGTAGCATCATCAAACACCTCTGCATTGGTGGAGTCTTTATGGTCGATACCCACCACCATATATCCGTGGCTAGCCAGGTGCTCTGCTAAATAAAACATTTGCGTTCGGTAGCCAGTAAAACCATGGGATAGAAACATTAACGGAAATTGACCCTCGCTAACCGGCACCGCATCGCGATAAGCCTCACCCTGCAATTCAAACGGCTTTTGCAGGCGCGTCACATCGCTGTAAGTCGCCTTGGGGGTGTTCTTATCAAAGGCTGCAGATAACGTTGCCGGATACCAAACTTCAAGTACCAACGGTCGGGGAGCGCTGGTGATAAAGTTCCCTGTATTTAGGCGATCATCATCCACAACATTAAGGGTAGTAACGCCCACAGCGAATGGTCCCACAACGGCCAGTTCAGGTGTGGTAGGGGGCTGTTTGCTATACAGCTGTTCCGCACTACTGGCGTTACCGGCTATTAAAATCGCAGCGATAAATACTACGATGTGTGGATAATGTCTTGTCACACTGCCCCCTTAAGGATTGATACTCTTTAATATGTGCTTTTGTGATCAGTGCTTTTATTGTTGTAAGGTGTGATACACGTTATTGTTGCTGGCATACTAAATGAAAAGTGTGTATTTAAATAGGTTGCTTCCTTGACCGCCACGTTTACATACTAATGGTCTTAAATCCATGCAGGGTCGTTAAATGTCTGAATATGCAAAATATCCAAGTTTAATTGGACAGTTGGTTTTTATTACTGGGGGTGCCACAGGTATTGGTGCGGCAATGGTTGAGGCTTTTGCAGAGCAGGGTGCGCGAGTCGCTTTTGTCGACTTGGATTCAGCGCCGGCAAATATTTTAGTCTCTAAACTTGAAAAAAGTACGGGCACTGGACCCTGGTTTAGGCAGCTTGATGTTACTGACACAGATGCGTTGCAGGAGGCCATTAGAGACGCTACCGAAGAATTTGGTCCGCTATACGCGTTAGTTAATAACGCTGCCAATGATAACCGACACTCTCCAGATCAGGTGACACAGCAAGGATGGCGAGACTGTATGGCGATTAATTTAGATGCGGCTTTTTTTGCAGCCCAAACGGCAGCCTCCATTATGGCTAATGCATCTGGGGGTTCTATTATTAACTTTAGCTCAATTAATGCGCTGCTTGGGCCGTCAGAGATGCCCGGTTATGTGGCGGCTAAGGCGGGTATTATTGGCTTGACCAAAGCATTAGCCAATGACTATGGCGAGTCTGATGTGCGCGTAAACGCTATATTGCCTGGTTGGGTAGTGACCGAACGACAGTTGCAGACTTGGTTGACTCCGGAGGCAGAGGCGAGCTGGATGGAACAGGTTGCGCTAAAAAAACGATTAATGCCGGCTGATGTGGCAAATCTTGCGTTATTTCTTGCCGCCGATGATAGCCGGATGATTACCGGTCAGAGGTTCACCGTTGATGGAGGTAGAACCTAGCACCATGACTAAGTCTGTATTTATTGCCGGCGATTGGGGTACCACTAACCTGCGTTTGTATCTTTGCCAATATAGCGAGAAACAGGCGCTTCAAGTATTGGATACCCTCACCGGACCTGGTGCAGCTAAGGTTGAAGGCGACTTTGAACAGGTGTTCTTTGACTTGACTGCGCAGTGGTTGGCCAAGCATGGGACTATTCCGGTAATACTGTCAGGTATGGTCGGTTCCACTATGGGGTGGATGAACGCTCCTTACCTACATTGTCCGGCGACCTATGATGAGATTGTGTCGGGACAAATACATTTTCAATCTAGAGGTATAGAGTTTTCTATTGTCTGCGGATTGCAAACCACAAACCCCCTAGGCGCGTCTGATTTGATGCGTGGTGAAGAGCTGCAACTTTTAGGTTGGATGCGTTCGGTTAGTCCCTCTGTTAGTGCAGGCACACGTGTGGTTGTCCTACCTGGGACACACAATAAATGGGCGCGAGTTAATGGCGATACCATTGAGACATTTGTTACTGCACTGACCGGCGAGGTCTATGCTCTCCTCGCAGAGCATAGCGTACTAATTTCAGACTCTGGGACTGGAGACTTCTTCGCTGAGATATATATGCAGGGTGTTAATGCAGCCCGAAAACTTAAGGCAGGTCAATTGCTTCACGCGCTTTTTACCACGCGTAGTCGGCAGGTGATTGGTGAATTGTCTGCGTTAGAGGGAGCATCTTACCTGTCAGGTTTGTTGGTAGGCGCCGACATTATTGGATCGCTGGGGCTAATGGAAACGTCAGAGGGAGCCGTAACGATGGTCGATCTTATTGGAGCCCCGTCTTTATGTGATCGTTATCACATGGCATTAGCGTCTTTTGGAATCAGAGTAAACATATGTGATGCAACACAGCTAGCCATGGCAGGTTATGAGGCTATTTATAAATCTCTCTATAGGAACACTCTGTAATGACAGAAAAGCTGGATAAATGGTTTGCCCAAATGCCCGTGGTCGCAATTTTGCGCGGAGTAAGACCGGATGAAGTGGTCGACATTGGTGAGGCACTATATGCTGCGGGTATCGGTATTATTGAGGTGCCCTTGAATTCTCCGCAACCGCTTGAGAGTATTAAAAAATTGACCCAAACATTGGGTGAGCGATGCGTTATTGGGGCGGGCACTGTATTAACTGAGTCAGATGTGGAAGCCGTTGCCACTGTGGGGGGCGAAATTACTGTCAGCCCAAACACAAATGTGACAGTCATTCAGCGCAGCATTGCACTGGGAATGATGCCTATGCCTGGCTGGGCCTCACTCTCTGAGGGCATAGCGGCCTATCAAGCGGGAGCAAGATACCTAAAGTTATTCCCTGCAGCAACCTACGGTACTGGTCACATTAAAGCGGCTCGTGCAGTATTGCCAACGGATTGTAAGGTACTTGCGGTGGGTGGTGTGGGCGTTGGGTCAATGCCCGGATGGCTAGCGGCTGGGGTTGATGGTTTTGGTGTTGGCTCAGAGCTATTTAAGCCAGGCTACAGTTCGATGCAGGTCCATAAACGTGCAGTGGATCTTGTCAAAACAATACATTCTGTAAAGGGCGATTAGAGTTTATGGTGAAGGTAAGTTTAATAGACACCATTAAGGTTGAGAATGAACTTGGCGAAGGTGTTATCTGGGATGCTGACGGTGCGTCAGTGTGGTGGACTGATATTGAAGGCTGCACGCTGTATCGCTATACCCCGGACACAAAAAAGCTTGAACAATATACAACCCCGCAGCGCTTAGGGTCTTTCGCCCGTGTGGCCAACAGTGACTATTTTATCTGTGGCTTTGCCGACGGTTTTGCCTATTTCAACCCGTGGACGTCAGACTTACAGTGGCTGCAAAAGATAGACAGCGATAACAGTGGCACCCGATTAAATGATGGTCGTGCAGATCGCCAAGGTCGCTTCTGGGCAGGCAGTATGGTTGAGAACGGCGACAACCGCAGAGGGTCGCTGTATTGTCTAGATCAGCAGTTACAGGTTTCTAGTGAAGTCTCTGGTCTGTTAATTTCAAATGGCCTTTGTTGGAGCCCTGATGGCTCGGTTATGTACCACACCGATACACCATCACGACGTATTGATCGTTATGATTTCAACACAAAGAGCGGCAAAATAGACGGCAAAACTACCTTTGTTAAAACTGAGAAGGGCTGCTTTCCAGATGGGTCTGCGGTAGATGCTCAAGGGTATGTTTGGAGCGCGCAGTGGGCCGCCAGTCAAGTGGTGCGCTATAACCCACAAGGTGAGATAGATTTTGTGTTACCGCTGTCAGTTAGTCAGCCAACGTGTGTTGCCTTTGGTGGGCCCCAGTTGGACATGCTGTTTGTGACTAGCGCCTATCAGGGGTTAGGCGAAAAGGCTCGTTTGACGCAACCCAATGCCGGCAATTTATGGGTATTTCAAACCAACGTCAAAGGGATAGCTGACCCTTTGTTTCGGCCCAATTTAGAGTGTATGCCAAGTGATGTCGGCTAATATTGCCGTGTTTTAGGGACAAATTAGTAACCGATAGTAGACTCAACTATAGAATTGTCTCACTATAGTGACCCGCCGAAACACCCTAACCATTTGACGACTTGGATAGTAAAAAGTGAGCAATCAAAGATTACGTTTTTTTGAAAAGTCGTTGAGCCAGCAGCACATTACAGATGCGGATAAGTATCTGTACAAAATGCCCAGACCTACGCATAAATTAGCCATTATAGGCACTGGTACTATCGGTCAAGAGCACATGTACGTCACAACACTGCTGGGCAGAGCCCAGGTGCATGGTATCTATGACAGCCAGAGCCACAGTATGGATGTCGCAGAGCAAAACTTTAAAACCTACAGTGACCAATCTCTCATTCGTTATACGGATTTAGAGTCTGCCTGCACTGATCCTGAGGTAGATGCATTGATGATATGCACGCCTAACCACACTCATTTTGATGTGCTAAAAGTGGCGATGCGTTCTGGTAAGCCGATTTTCTTAGAAAAGCCTATGGCGACAACGCTTGCCGATGCACAGGCTATTGTTAAAGCCAACGATGCGTACCCATCTTTTATTCAAATTGGTCTGCAATATCGCTACAAAGCGCAATATATAGAAGCCTTTCATGAGGTACAGCAGCGCCAGACTGTTGGAGCCATTAAAACCATCAGTATGAGCGAGCACCGACCACCGTTTTTGGACAAGGTTGGGCAGTGGAACAAGTTTAACGCAAACAGTGGTGGCACACTGGTTGAAAAATGCTGCCATTACTTTGATTTGATCAATCTACTAGCTGACGCTATGCCCACTAGAGTTTATGCCTCTGGGGGACAATCGGTAAACTTTTTAGACCTTGAGAAGGACGGCGTCTCTGCGGATATAGATGACCATGCTTTTGTCATTATTGATTATGCCAATGGCGTTCGAGCCAATTTCACGCTCAATATGTTTTGTCATGACTTTAGTGAAGAAATGGTGGTAACGGGCGATGCTGGTAGGTTAGTGACCAGTGAGGTGTTTAATGTCCATCAGCAACAACCCTCAAAGGCGACCGTCGCGTTGGAAAAGGGTGAATGGGGGGCGTCTAAGCAGACAGAGGTTACCTACGCTCGAGAAATTGAAAAAAGTGGCCACCATGGCGCTACCTATTATGAGCATATTGCGTTTGTTGATCAGTTAGATGGAAAAGTCAGTGAGTCGGCCACACCGGTTCAGGGTTTATGGTCAATGATCGTTGCCAGTGCAGCGCAACACTCTATTAAAATTGAGCAGGCAGTGGACATAAAAGTATTTATGCGCGACAACTATTTAGCAGATTATCTTGGATAAAACGGATCACCTATGAATCAAGCAATTAATGTAACAGGTCAGGCCATGCCCGCAGTGGGTCTGGGTTTGTGGAAGCTAAATATTGACGAGGTTGCCGACACGGTATACAACGCCATTAAGACGGGTTATCGACATCTGGATAGTGCGGCAGATTATGGTAATGAAAGGCAAGTAGGAGAGGGTGTCGCTAGGGCGATTGCTGACGGGTTATGCTGCCGTGAAGATTTGTGGATTACGTCTAAGTTATGGAATACTTTTCATCGCCAAGAGCACGTTCAGGCGGCGTGTGAAAAGTCTCTTGCTGACTTAGGTATCAATTATTTTGATTTGTACTTGGTTCATTTTCCGATTGCCCTCAAATACGTAGACTTCAATGACCGCTATCCGCCTGAATGGATTTTCAATCCTGAGGATGAGTATCCGGCGATGGAAACCGATGCGGTACCTCTTAGTGAGACATGGACGGCCATGGAGCGATTGGTCGAGAACCAGCTGGCTCGCAAGATTGGTGTGTGTAACTACAGTGCGGCACTACTTCATGACCTCATGAGCTACGCAAGAATAAAGCCAGCGATGTTGCAGATAGAGTCGCACCCGTATTTAACGCAGGAGGCCCTTATTCGCACGGCACAGTCCTATAACGTTGCTGTTACCGCGTTCTCTCCGTTGGGCGCACTCTCTTACGTTTCTATAGATATGGCAACAGCGGGCGATTCTGTGCTCTCTGAGCCCGTGGTAGTAGCTGCTGCTGAACGAGCTGGGGTGACCGCTGCTCAGGTGGTTCTTCGTTGGGGGGTGCAGCGTGGTACCGCAGTAATACCCAAGACTAGCAAACTAGGGCGCTTGACTGAGAATCTATCGTTGTCAGAGTTTACTTTGACTGATGAGGAGATGGATGCCATCTCTGGATTAAATCAGAATCGCCGATTCAATGATCCGGGTGTTTTTTGCGAAGCTGCATTTGGTACTTTTCACTCAATTTATGGCTAATGGAAGAGCATCGTTTAATGAACTCAATCACCGTAGAAAAAATCACTGTTACAGATCAGCAGTCTTATCAAGACAGTCTTTTCCCCCTGGTCTATGCAGGCCAGTCTAATGTTGACAGCGTTTCAGTGCAGCGTTGGATTAAGCAGCATAAGGCGCAAATTGAGACAGAGCTTGAGCTTAACGGCGCAGTTTTGTTTCGGGACTTTGGTGTTACTGATGACCAGGGTTTTGACGCATTTATTCGTGCCTTTGATTGGCCTAGTTTTACCTATGAAGAATCTTTGTCTAATGCGGTTCGACACAATCGGACTGAGCTGGTTTTTACTGCAAACGAGGCGCCGCCATCGGTATCAATTTTCTTACATCATGAAATGGCGCAAACGCCCATCTATCCATCAAAACTATTCTTCTTTTGCGAGCAGGCTGCAGCAGTTGGTGGGGCGACGCCTATTTGTCGTTCTGATATCTTACTTGAGCAATTAAAGAACGAGATACCATCCTTTGTCGCGGCATGTGAGGAGAAGGGCATACGCTACTCGCAAACGATGCCTGCTGAAAACGATTTGCAGTCAGGTCAGGGTCGTAGTTGGGCGAGTACCCTAAGTGCAGCCAATACGGATGAGGCCGAGACGAAGCTGGAGCGGCTAAATTATCAGTGGCAATGGCAATCGGATGGATCGTTGAGCGTGACAACCCCAATACTGCCCGCAGTAAAAACATTACAGGGTGGACGAAAAGTGTTTTTTAACCAGCTAATCGCCGCATTTAGAGGCTGGCAAGATGCCAGAAATACTAGTGAGAAATCTATTTGCTATGGCGATGACTCGCCAATAAGTAATGATGATATGGCTATCGTCATAAGATTAGCTGATGCGCTTACATTTGATATTCCCTGGAAAACAGGCGATATAGTTTTAGTTGATAATTTCATCACTATGCATGGCCGACGACCGTTTGAAGGTCAGCGTCGAGTGCTGGCCTCACTGGTTGCTTAGGGATGTTATTAAAAGTATGTGACCCGCGCTTGAGGTAAAAAAGCAAATAGTGGTTACGACCAGACTGATTCTTACATTTGTGGAGAAACCTTGTTCTATTGTCTCCAGATCTAGAATAATATTTAATCCTACTTGGGCATACTTAAGTTTTAAGTTTTAAGTTTTTTGGAGTATTTTCGGTGCACTGAGAGTGTTCATAGCCAGTTTTTGTTAACCAATAAGTTTAATGATTTCTTAAGGACTGCTGTATGTTTTCGCGCTTTATTCTCGTTACTATCCTCTACGCTCTTGTCGGTTGCGGCGGCGG
>CALDQM010000038.1:0-13152 GCA_937911225.1 uncultured Cellvibrionales bacterium | reverse complement strand
ATTATTTGGACTCAGCGGACTATTCAGCTATGATTAGCTTCTTAGTAAATGGAGAGACCTTAATGATTTCAGTAGAAGCTAAAAGTTTTGATAATGCCGATGAGGTCAATAATAGATTTGCGAACGCGCTTATCCAGTCGGTAAATATTCGCGGGCAGCGCGTTAACAAATTAACGCTTCAGCCGGGTTGGAAGTGGTCAGTAGATGTCAAGCCAAGCATAGGAACGGTAACCTGCCAGGCAAGCCACTTAGGTCTTATTTTGTCTGGCGAGATTTGTTGTGTTCATGATGATGGCCAGACAGTAAGTTATCGTGCAGGAGATGCCTATTCCATCGCCCCGGGACACGACGCATGGGTTATAGGGGATGATGTGGCTGTTTGTTATGAATTTGCTGGAATGTGGGGCGAATAATTATTTTACTACATCAAACTGAACCAAAACCTGTATAGGTAAAAAGGTAAATCATGGAGCCAAATTTTCATGCTCTACAATTAGTCGCGGAGATAGCAATAGGTATCGTTGGTTTTTCCGCAATATTAATTGCGTTAAGCCGCACCGCAGAAGGATTTAGTGGCCCTGATAATTTCCGCATTCAACTACTGACGTATTCAGCGTTTGGAGCAATGTTCGGTGGCATTCTTCCCTTTGGTATCTTCAATAGTGACTATGCAGAATTATCTTGGACCATTATGTGTTGGTCCATATGTCTTTACTCAGTGGCTGGGTTACTGGTATTTCCTAAGAGAATGTTAATGTTGCGAAATCAAGGGCATGAAAGCATTTTCCCCATCAAGCTCTTTCTGTTTCAAACAGGGCTTCTTTCAATAATCTTTATTACCTCTGGACTTATGATTGGCGGTTACTTGAGTGCGCTGCCAAATATTTATGTCGGTTGCTTAATATTGTTTTTAATTCAAAGCACAATGGCTTTTATAAGAACAATGTTTGTGCGAGTCGGCTAAATACTCTTCAATCGATGCTCTATACCTTGATCTCCAATAATTTCATGGCGGCCAATGCGGCTCTAGATCCCTCTTTTAGAGCATTGGTGTGACTCATGTAGCCATTGAGTTCTGAATGACCAAATTGTATTCGACCATAGGCTTTTTTAACGATGTCCTTGGGTGACTCTTTGCCATCTTTGCCAAAATGAAAACCGGGCTGAGGTGATATATAGGCGTGGCCCCAGCGGTTTAAGACAATGCCTGCAATATCGCGCCGAGCGTTAAAGCCGTAGTCAGAAAACATATCGGTCATTTGCTTTACAATTTCCTCTTCATAAGCGCTGTAGGATTTACTGAGTAGCTCGGCGCGACCCATAGATCCTTGCGTTGCAATAGGATACCCAGGGTTATTAAACGGGACATAGAACGTCATCACAGCTGGTTTGTTAGGCTCAAAAGGTTGGTTTTTCTCCCCGGTATCCATAGGGCGCCGTATAGAGAAGAAATTACCAAAGCCCTCAAACCATCGGGCGGAAGAAATTCCTAATTTGTCAAGAAACCGCCAATGGCGTACAGCAACATTCACCACCAATATAGGCGAGTGGTGGAAGTCTTTGTAGGCCTCAGTAATCTCAGTGGGTAAGTCTTTAATAATATTTTTTCCTACCCAACCGCCAATGGCCGATACGACAGTCTTTGCCGTAACACGTTTAACTACACCCTTTTCTTGGTAGGTAACATTGACAGACTTTGCGCTATCTGCAGGTCCAGCATGGCTAACATCAATAGCCGTGCTATTTAACCGAATATTAATGGGGTTATTTGGTCGATCCAGAGCACTAAAATTAATAGGATTAAATAAAATATCTTCGAAGCTATTCCCGCCAGTGATGCTCTCTGGCATGAGGTATTTCACAATGTGCCTAAAACTGCCGGTATTGCCGCCAGGAAAGCTTAAGGCACCCATTTCAACTTCATCAATACTGCTGTCATAAACATAGCGAGCGCGAGTGCAAGGCATTTCCAGTTCTCGCGCTGAATAGGCCGAGTAGACATCACAGCCAACTCCTCCCATAGAAATAGCGACAATAGGATCGAAGTACTCAGTTACCTCAGAGCTGTAGCCATAGACTTTTTCAAGCAAGTCTTTGTAGGACATACTGTCCAGCCAGCGATCAATATCCTCTCCTTGGTACTTATCTTCGCGATCTTCAAAAGCACGGTTTAAGTCTGCTTTAAAGTCATCAGACCAAGGCAAGCGCGCAAGTTTATCGACCCGCGGGTTAATCACCCATGGGGTTTTTGTACTATTACCAAAAAAGTAGCCTGTATCAAAGCGTTCTTCGTCCCAGTACACACCATAGTAGTTTTCTATTGGTGCTTTAATCTTGGTTTTATTGGGATCTTGGGTAACAAATTTGTATTCAAAAGGTAGGCCCGTTACACGATAAATTTCAGCAATAAGACCTTCATCGTCTTTTTTAGGAGGCCCAAAATCATTAGATCCTTGGGGGCCATAAAGCGTATAACCATCAACTTCAAATTCATTTTGTTTGGCTTCGCCACCAAAGACGGGGTGGTTTTCTATAATAAGACACTTTTTAGTGTTGCCATATTTCTTGTGGAATTGGTAAGCGGCACCAAGTCCAGAAAACCCACCACCAATAATAACCATGTCATAGTCTTCATCAGTGTCTTCAACATCATTCATTAATGCTGGCGTTAAACCATCTCGAATTAAGTGTGCGGCTTCTCGAACGGAGGCCACATTGCCATTTGAATTAGCGTAATCACCAACCCCTCCAAAACCAGTCCAAGCATCATTGAAAAGCCCCAGCGGTTTTTTATCTGCAGCCAACGTGGGTAAGCTTGAGCTCACTAATGCGGCACCAAACCCGACTAAGGTGCCGTTGACAAAGTCTCTACGTGAAATGCTATTGGATAACGTTAAATCACCATTCTTATTCTTATTCTTATTCTTGGACATTATAGAACCCCTTAATCGGCGGCTTTTCCCACGGTAAAATATGGGTGTTACACGCGGGCTAACCATCGCCTTTATAAAATCAGCAAGTCACCTAAAATTTATAGTGCATGTCTGTGTTACAAAATACTAAAGATTTAGAGCTACTATAAAACCATTATGGGCATGTTGTCGAATTTGGGCTTATTATCGGGCAGTTATGAGAGACGATACCTAAAAACCACAGCGATTTAGCTCTGCGAACTAGTAAGAAAGACTAGTGCCGACTAACTCTTCTGCGGTGGCTAAGGGTACATTCTTTAAAAATTGCATATACTAGATTCCTAGAGCGCATGTTTTCATTGACTTAAGATAAACTAGATGAGGCGAGGCCATTGGTTATTTTGTGCGGCAGCGGGCTATAAAAAAGAAACGGTTAAACTAGGGAGGGAGAGAGTGGATATTTATACGCTTGGGATAGCGGTTAGTGTGGTTATTTTCATCGCTGTCGGTATTTATGCCGGTCGTAGTGTAAAGCAACTGGATGATTATTTTGTTGCCGGTCGACGAGCACCGACTCTGTTAATTGTCGGCACATTAGTTGCCAGCGTCTTTAGTACTTCTCTTTTTCTCGGTGAGGCCGGGTTCACCTATGACGGCCAATTGGGGCCCTATATATTAATGCCCGGCATAGCGGTTATTGGCTATGTCTACGGTGCAATATTTTTCGGTACCTTTTTACGCCGAAGCCGCGCACATACGGTGGCAGACTTCTTTGGGCAGCGATTTAATAGTCACAGAGTCCAGCAGGCTGCTGGAATGACTATCATTGTTGGTCTAGGTGGCTATTTGCTGGTGGTTACTCAGGGTGCGGCCATCTTGCTGACAGAGTTAACCGGCTTGAGCTACTTTCAGGGCATTATTTTGGCTTGGTTGAGCTACACACTGTTCACTCTATATTCTGGCTCCAAGGGCGTTATTCTCACCGACACCCTCATGTTTTTATTATTTTGCGTGGCCACTGTATTTTTTGTTTTTTATATTGTTGATGGTATGGGGGGCGTTACTCAGGCAGTGGAGGATCTCACTCAGGTAGAGAGTAAGCCAGATATTGCTGCTTGGCACGGCACCATTGGTGCTGGTACTGAGTGGCCAACGGCAACGGACTATCTGATTTGGAGTTTAATAATGGATATGTCCTGGGGCTTTGTTTATGCCGTGGGCCCCTGGCAGTCTAGTCGCCATTTAATGGCTAGAGATGAACATGTTGTCATACGCGCGGCCGTTTATGCGTGTTTTGCAGTGGCACTCATGCAGGTTCTTGTCTACGGTATAGGTGGGCTAATAAACCTAGCTAACTCTGGGCTTTCGCCATCTGAGACGGTCATGATATGGGCGGCTAAAAACCTAGTGCCAAGTTTTCTAGGTGCTATGTTGCTGGCCGGTATAATGGCTGCCGCGCTATCTTCGGCATCAACATTCTTATCTCTTATTGGCTTCAGTGTGAGTAATGATATCGTAGTACGTAAAAAGCAATTGACCGTTAATGCATCACGAATTGCCATGTTTGTTACTGGCTTAGCTGTATTGGCACTATGTTTTATTTTCCCACCCAATGTCTTTTGGTTAATGCTCTTCATTGGGACCGTATTTGCATCATCTTGGGGTCCGGTTGGGTTTATGAGCATCTGGAGTAAATCCATCACCGCAGATGCGGCATTTTGGGGCATAGTGACCGGATTCTTTGGTAATGTGATTCCAGCATTACTTGAATATATAGGCGTTATTGATCTACCGAGTTATCTCAATCCTGCACTAACTGGTGCAATCATCAGCCTGATCACCATTGTCTGCGTGTCAAGAATAGGAGCTGTTACCGAACAAGAAGCGCAGTATCGTGATGCCCTACACCGCACACCTGATACCGACTATAATCTACAAAAAACCAAGACCACCATGCTGGCTCCAGCAGCGCTAATACTCTACGGCTGTGTGATGCCATTGTTATTGATTAAGTACTACGTTACTCCTTACCAAGCAGGTGTTGGTCAGTTACTCGCAGATGGCTCGGTAGATTTGACCACCGGAGAGGCCATATTGGCTATGCTGTCAGCGCCGGTCTATATAATCCTCGGCCTGGTTGTCGCCAAAGTGGTTTGGAGCAGATACAGCCCTACTCATAGCCAAGTAAGTGATTAGGTTTTACTGTAAGCTCCTCCTATCTAGAAAACATGGTAGTTTCAGGTCGACAACTTAGGTCGGCCTGTCATTTCGTTAAAAGTTCTGAACTAGATTGTTGCGGCAACCACGTGAATGCTTTGTTAGTAAGTTAAAGCTCACTTGGGACCCCCCACTTCATAATACTAGCCCTTTTTAAATGAGATTATCTATGCGATCTAGTGACTATGCGGTTGATGCCGAGAAAAAAATTAACTGGAAAGTCTTCCAAATAGTCTGGCCTTATCTGGTCGAATATAGATCTCGTATCATTATTGCTTTAGCCTTTTTAGTGTTATCCAAAGGGGCGAGTATTTCAGGACCATTTCTGCTAAAAAACATTGTGGAAACACTCGGCGACAGAGGAGTCTCTGGGTTGGTGATGGTGCCTGTGGCGTTAGTCATAGCCTATGGTTTTGCTCGTTTCTCAATGATTATGCTTGGTGAGATCAGAGACACTATCTTTGGGCGCGTAACCGAACGAGCTATGAGTAAAATTGGTCTTTTAGTCTTTAAGCATGTCCATAGCCTTGATTTGGACTTTCATCTGAATCGCCGTACCGGTGGGTTATCGCGAGACATTGAAAGAGGCATCAATGGCATTAGCTTTTTAATGCGTTTCTTTATATTTAATATTGCTCCGACATTGCTTGAGATCGCTTTAGTTATAGGGATTTTACTGTTCAATTATGGCGTCGCCTTTGCTCTAATAACGCTGACAGCAGTTGTCCTATATATATTTTTTTCAACGATTACCACTGACTGGCGTACCGCATTTGTTCGCGAAGCGGCGCGTGCAGACTCTGCAGCAAGCACTATTTCTATTGATAGTTTGTTAAATTATGAAACGGTTAAATATTTTACTAATGAAGAGTATGAAGCTAATCGCTACGGTAAGTCTCTGCATCAGTGGGAAAAGGCAAAACGTAAAAATCGACTGTCATTACTCGGCTTAAATGCTGGCCAGGGACTGATTATATCTATCGCCATGACATCAATGATGTGGCTGGCGGCACAGCGTGTTGCGCAAGGTACTATGACACTGGGTGATTTTGTATTAATTAATGCTTTTATGATGCAGCTATTTATACCGCTTAACTTTCTTGGGTTTGTCTATCGCGAGATCAAAGGGTCAATGGCGAACATCGAAAACATGTTTGCTCTTTTAGATCTTAAGTCTGGCGTCCAGGACTCCGCCAATGCAGCTGAGTTAGTCGTCACTAAGGGCGTTATCCATTTTAATCGTGTGTCATTTCATTATAGAGAGGACCGCGCCATTATTAGAGATATGAGTTTTACCATTGAGGCAGGTGAAAAAGTTGCTATTGTTGGTGCGAGTGGCGCAGGGAAGTCTACCTTGGTCAAGTTGCTGTTTCGTTTTTATGACCCCAATTCAGGCAGTATCGTTATTGATGGTCAGGACATCAGTCACGTTAGTCAACTGAGCCTGCGCAAAGTAATTGGCATAGTGCCTCAAGATACCGTTTTGTTTAATCAAAGTATCTTTGAAAATATTCGTTACGGCGATCCAGAGGCCTCGGATGAAGATGTGTTACAGGCTATCAGACTTGCGCATCTTGAAGACTTTATTGCTCAATTACCGGAGGGTTCAGGCACCATAGTGGGAGAGCGAGGCCTCAAACTTTCAGGGGGTGAGAAGCAACGAGTCGCGATAGCTAGAACGATCCTTAAGCGACCACCTATTTTAGTATTTGATGAGGCGACGTCCTCACTGGATAGTATATCTGAACGTTCAATTTTATCTGCGTTAAAGGAAATCTCTCAGGGACATACAAGCATGGTGATTGCTCATCGCCTCTCTACGGTTATTGATGCTGACAGAATCATCGTGATGGATCAGGGTGCTATGGCAGAGCAGGGCTCGCATCGAAAACTACTTTCCCAAAAAGGGCTTTACTTTGACCTGTGGAACGCGCAATTAAAAGAGCACAGCTAGCAGTATTTGACCCCACGTTAGTGTTGGTTGCAATTTTGGTGTTGCGACTGTGAGCTGTGTATCACACAGATCCGCTTAAGCATAAGTAATGATCCAACTGTAGTAGTAGAGCATTGCGAGCAGCGGAATGGCTAAAATTCCGGCAACAATCTTTACAGTGATCTCAGCCCCATGGCTTTTGTATCGGGTTTGATTTTTCATGTGCTCCTCAAGAAATTAGTGAACGGTTGATATCAGTGGGCTAGCATTCTTTGGGGTTAAGTATCGCTAACACGAATCATTATCATTTACATTCAGCTAAAAGTCAAATACACTAATGAAAAACATGTTGATTAATGTTGAACCGGTTCGACGGGTTCTGCTGATAACCAAGCATGCTCAGTTCATCAGGTTAGACCCAATCAGGATAATGATTAATGAAACTAAAATTTCTCTGCAGTACTCATCATGCGCACTTATCGCAGGATCCGTCGAGAGCGTTGACATTTTGGCAAAGTGGGTTTGATACGGCACAAATTTTCTTCGATGAGGGCTCATGGTCAGAGGCCTTGGCGCATATTGGTTGTGCATTTGAAACTGCCGAGATCATTTTGATGAGTGATGTGGTGGATAGCCACAATAGTATTGAGTTAATGACATCATCGGCTGTCATGCTGGCTTTTACATTGTTAAAGCTACACAGGGTAGACGATGCTCGAGATGTCTATTGGAGTTCCATTTGGCGTCTTGAGAGAGAACTTGGTCAAGGGAACGTCCAATATAGCGAGTTGCAAAAACACTTAGGCTTTCTCTACAGTTGCGTCGAGAATCTAAATACTAGGTTTTTGTTTACCGACAATACGTCTATTCAGGCTACAGTTCACCATGGGTCCTCTATTCATTGATATCCCTATGGGAGTGTTTTTTTCTAGTAACTAACAGGGGTTTTTAGTTATAGTTATTATATCTTACGTCAACGGTATAACAGCATGTCAAATCACAAAGCGTTAAATATGTTTGGTCGGTCAGGAAACCCTGCGCTTAATGCAGATACCTTTGGTAAAAGCGCCCAAACAGGATCATCATCTGGCGGGATTCAATCCATGAATTCGCAGACAATGACTCTTGAAGGGACTGTCAATAAGACTGGCATTTTACTCGCGTTAGTAGTGCTCTCCGCATCGTGGACATGGAATTTATTTTTTGAAAGTGGCAGTGCCGGTGCTGTTATGCCTATTGCAATTGGTGGTGCTATTGTGGGCTTTATCTTTGCATTGATAACCATATTCAAAAAGCAGTGGGCAGGTATTACGGCACCCATCTATGCCTTGGCTGAGGGTCTATTTCTCGGTGCTATTTCTGGCATTTTTGAAATGCAATATCCCGGTATTGTTATTCAAGCGGTGGGCCTTACTTTAGGTACTTTAGCTTCCCTTTTGTTTTTATATAAGACTGGCATCATAAAACCCACTGAAAACTTTCGGCTAATGATTACCTCTGCGACTATGGGTATTGGCTTGCTGTACTTAGTAAGTATGCTGATGAATATGTTCGGTTCTGGTGGTATTGGATTTATCCATTCCAATGGTCTTTTTGGGATTGGGTTTAGCTTATTTGTGGTTGCTATCGCAGCATTAAATCTAGTCTTAGATTTTGACTTTATTGAACAGGGTTCTGAGATGGGAGCGCCTAAATACATGGAATGGTTCGGTGCTTTTTCACTGATGGTTACCTTGATTTGGCTATATCTTGAAATGCTTCGATTATTGGCTAAGTTGAGAAGTCGATAATGGACGCAAATAGCCTAATTTTTGGCTCTATCGCGGTTCTTTCATTGGCAGTATTCTTCTATTTGGGTCGGTTTAAAGCGTCTAGCAAGCAAACCGACCGAGAGGACCGTATTAACTGGTCAGCTCGCAAATTTTCACTGGGCAAGATGTTTCTCTACGGACTTGGATTAGCCTGTGCCATTGCGTTAGTGGCGCAAATTATTTAAGACCGCTATTTAGCTAAACACTGTACTTTGTCATACAAATAAGATGTTAGCTGTTGGCGGTTGCCAACAGCATCTAAGTCAGTCCAGAGTAGTGGGTCGCCAATTTCTGCAATAACCTTAGTGCCAAATTTATTGCTGGCTTCTTTAAGTAATAAGGCCATTCGTAATGGTTCTGCTATATGGGATGCCAAATGAAAAATTCGACTATTTTGGCCTCTAAAATAAATGGGTACAACGGTCGCCTGAGTATCTCGTATTAGCTTTGCGGCGAACGTCGTCCATGGCGCGTCAACTACTGTACCAAAACCTTTGCGATCTGCTGTAGAGACAAATCCAGAGGGAAATACGAGTAGAGGTATGTCTTGTTCTAGAGCCTCTTGGGCCATTTTTTTACTGCGTATATTATTCTTTACTGCAGCCTTAGTCTCATGGAAGTCAATGGGTAAAAAGTACGGCGCTAGATCTCGATCTCGGCACAACATTGCATTGATGAGAATACGAAAGTTACCTCGCGTCTTAACAGCTAAGTCACAAAGCACCAAACCATCGACCACACCAAAAGGATGATTAGCCACAAATACTAGGGGGCCAGTTTTAGGTAATGCGTTTAATTTGGCAGCATCATAGCAACTATCGATCTTGGTAGCCTTTAATGCCGAGGTGAAAAATGACTCCACATCAAATGGTTGTTCTTTTAACTCATCATAGATTGATTCTATTTTACGACGGCCAAATAAGATTTCCACGCCGGAAATAAATTTTTGCATTATCCAGGGGTCCGTTGGCTGCACATAAGACAGCGTCGGATTTTCCTGAATATACTCAGGAAACAGAGGTTCCAAATTATCGTATTTTTGGGACAAAATATCTCTCCACATCTCGTCGGCCAATTTTTACACAGTTTTTATAATAAGTGCCAGCACTAAAAACGTCATTTTGGCCGCACTATATACTAGTGATTAGATAAATAGTTGATCTACAAATAACCAAAATAGCACTTGCATACATAGTTTATTTGCATAGTTCAATCGACTCTGAGATTATCGCGCTAGCGATATAAAAACACTTACAAACAGAGGGATTTTATGAGTACTAACAGAGAACTAGATATTGTCGTTTATGGCGCTACAGGTTTTACCGGCCGCTTAGTGGCTGAATACCTTAATCAGACTTATGGAGTGAACGGCGAGATCAAATGGGCCATGGCAGGCCGTAGTATGGAAAAACTGGTAGCTGTTAGAGACGAAATGGCTATCTCAGCGGATGTGCCTTTGGTGGTCGCTGATTCGGCGGACTTTACTTCTATTGAGGCAATGGTCAAACGTACTTCCGTGGTATTAACCACCGTAGGACCCTATCAACTCTATGGCAATGAGTTAGTTGCTGCTTGTGCGGCAATCGGAACAGACTACGTAGATCTTTGCGGTGAACCCGCATGGATGCATAAAATGATTGCTGAGCACTCAGCGGCCGCTCAAAAAAGTGGCGCACGTATTGTTTTCTCTTGCGGCTTTGACTCAGTTCCGTTTGATTTAGGCGTATTCTTTCTACAGCAACATGCTGTCAAGACTCTTGGAAGTACAGTTCCTCGTGTTAAAGGACGAGTGCGTTCAATGAAAGGTACTTTTTCTGGCGGAACGATTGCAAGCTTCAGAGAAACGATGGCGGCGGCTGGACGAGACCGAAGTCTAATTACCGTGTTGCGTAATCCATTTGCTTTAACTGAGGGCGTTGAAGGTGCAGAGCAACCACTTGGCAATAAGCCTGAATACGACGAGGCGGTGCAGAGCTGGATAGCGCCGTTTGTGATGGCTAGTATTAACACTAAAAACATTCACCGCTCCAATATGTTGTTAGGCCATTCCTATGGAAAAGATTTTGTCTATGACGAAATGATGGTCACCGGCCCAGGGGAGAAGGGCGAGGCTATGGCTATGGCAATAACCAACGACACCTCTATGGCTGAGAGTAAAACCAAGCAAGGAGAAGGACCCAGCAAAGAAGAGCGTGAAAACGGCTACTATGACGTGCTTATGGTAGGAGAACATACAGATGGACGTTCTGTGCGTATAAGTGTTAAAGGTGATAAAGACCCTGGTTACGGATCGACCTCCAAGATGATTTCTGAAAGTGCCGTATGCCTGATTAAAAATCCAGATTTAGGTGCTGGCGGTATTTGGACCACAGCGCCAGTTATGGGTGCTGAGTTGATTGAGCGTTTGGAAGCCAACGCCGGATTAACTTTTGCGATCGAAAGCTAAATTAGTGCTGAGATAGCGGGTGGTAAAACTGTACTAACTGAGGCCTTGCGCGGATGATTAAGTTTCACTCTCTCAAAGATACGTTAATAGATGAACTCCATAACCGACCGTTTCCGGTGGTGGAGTTGCCCGCTCAGGTGTCAAATATTGTTGTCTTAAATCCTGCAGATCGTAATATGGAACTTGAAGGCCTAAAAACTTTGGCCGCTGCTCATAACATGCCTCCTCCGCCGGAGGGGGTAAGTTGTTATTACCAAAGCGCAGAAACATTCGATTTGCGCTGGGAGAGGCATAATGAATTTTCCACCTATACCCTTATTTGTCATAAGCCCCTGACTGGAAATACATTTGAGAGTGGATTCTCGCAACTTAGCGAGGAATGGTTAGGGTCTATTGATGGCGAGGTAATCAGCGCTAACCACATAGATCTTCGATCCAAGGCATCAGCCCCAAAGGAAATAGATGAACTGAATAGCTACTTTGATGGGCATCGACTTATTGGCAGTAAAATCTATGATGGTAATGCCACAATTTGGACATCTATGCGCAGCCACAGTGATGGTTTTAGTAGGACCTTAGTTATTGACGAAGGTATTGACGCCAGTCAGGCAGGTAGGGCGGTACGCAACTTACTAGAGATATCAACGTATCGGTCGATGACGCTACTAGCGCTGCCTACTGCGCGAGAACTTTTGCCAGAAATAAGTATTTTGGAGCAAAGCCTAAGTAAGACTAGTGCAAAACTGAAGCAGTTAGAGACCCTAGAAGACGAACAAAATTTAATGGCAGAGTTAATTTCTGAGGCAACGCAAGTCGAAAAGCTAATTGCTGACCATAGTTTTCGGTTTTCTGCGACTGAGGCTTACTTTAACTTGACCGAGACACGACTGGATATGCTTCGGGAAGAAAAGATTCCCACGATTAGAACACTCAAACAGTTTCATGTACGACGATTTATACCCGCCTATAATACCTGTGTGTCGGTAGTTAAGCGTAAGCAAAACCTTTCCCGCCGTATTGGCCGGACAAGTGAACTACTGCATTCGCAGCTTCAGCTATCGCTTGAGGATCAAAATCAACGCCTTTTGGCGTCCATGGATAAACGCAGTGAATTGCAATTGCGTCTTCAGCAGACCGTTGAAGGCCTGTCGGTAGTGGCAATTACCTATTACTCTATGAACTTGCTCAAACTGATGATTTTGCCATTACCTATTCAGGATTATGTGCCGCTAAGTGATGCTCTAATTATTGCATTAGCAACGCCCGTTATTTTTTGTTCGACCTTGCTAACTGTTAGGCGGATAAGAAAGAAGCTAGGCAACCAAGGTTAGGTCGGTAGCAAAGAGTTAGATGATATTATTATTTGTTGCGTATATTCCAGTCGACACAATCTTGGATCGTTACTCCTGAGCCCCCAAAAATATCTAATGCACTGCCAATGGTTAAGTCAACCTTGCCATCAGACAGGCTATCGACCCTGTCTAAATCATCGAGTGATTTAGCGCCGCCAGCATAGGTTGTTGGTATAGACACCAAGTTGCCAAGAAGGCTAATTAAATCACTATCAATGCCCGCTTGCAGGCCTTCGACATCTGCACTGTGTATCAAAAATTCAGCGCAATAGGGCTGGAGTTGTTCAATTAAGTGCCTATCAATTTTGGCGTTGGTAATCGTTTGCCAGCGATTGGTGGCGACCATCCATCCTTGATTCGTTTTTCTGCAGCTTAAGTCTACTACCAGATTATGGGCACCAACCTCCGCACTAATCTCAGAGAGCCGCGCCCATGAAAAATCATTCTGCTCAAACAAATAAGACGTGACAATAACCTTAGA
>CALDQM010000037.1:0-2364 GCA_937911225.1 uncultured Cellvibrionales bacterium | reverse complement strand
TTCAGGTGCTAGTACTCGCAAGGGTGTGGAGGTTCAAGTCCTCTCCTGGGCACCAACCTTATTTATCCTTACTGCTCTATTTTTGCGCAAAGACTGTTACTCGCATTATTAGCCATTCGGTAATAAAAACTTATATACTAAAGGTCTATTGCGAACGGTCGTGGAGTTTCTGTGTATTTTAAACGAAAACAATCCTGGTTATGCTTTTGCGCGATTTTAGGCAGCTCTTCCGCCCAAGCTGATCTAGATTTCCTTAATATTCAATTGCTAGATGCTAGCGATGAAATTGTCATCGCAGCAGAGTATTCCTACTTTGATATTTCTCTAGATCTTTTTGACTTTGCATCGAAGGTGAACAGCGCATCAACACCTGAACAATCCACTGCAAGTCAGTTAAGCGTGCTATACCCCGCAACTGAAAAACTGAAGCTTGGTTATGAGTATAAGGACTCCTCCGCTACTATTTCTCGCACTGTCGAGCCGTTTGAGACAAATACAACCGGTGATGAACACAGTCTACTGATTAACTATAAACTCGGATCTTTTAAAGAAATTCCTGTTTATATCAATTTCACAACGTCTTTAACCCAACAGGATACTCTGGAGATTGATTGTTATTCTCAGTCTGGAGTTGTTCTAGGTGGTACCTGTGAGGGCGCTGATATTCGACTTTTAGATGGGCAAGCTTATTTTAATGAGGGTAGGTCTATTTTTTATCCAGCCATGACCGTTGATGGACGAGCGCAGTCTTATCGGCTAGGCATAGAAATTAGGGGGGAGCTCTTTGATCGACTCCCGTTTTATCAAAAAATCGAACTGCAAAACACACGTGTTGATCTGTCATACAGCTCAAAACTGCTAGAGATAGAGGATCCGCTGTTACTAAACGCGTCTTATGGCGGCATTCAAATTGGCGAGGCTATAGAAAGTCTTTCCGCCCAACTTCCCCAGCAAACACCTTGGATAGAACGTGCGTTGATTATGGAATTTGGTAGTAAAGTCCAAGTCACAACAAGTCTCTCAGCTAGCATGGCCATCAAACATTATCGCATCGACAGAACAGACTATGAGTATGGTGACAATGAAGTCCACTACAATAATAATACAGCACTAAATCTCGCACTATGGTTTGATCCCGGCAATGATTTAATATTTTACGTCAGAGGCCAGCTATCTCATCACAACTTGCTGGGCATGGATCCTCTTGCCTACAACCGCAAAACTAGCAAATTTTTCGCACAACCACATGGTGAGATATCGATAGGCATGGGCTACGCTTTTTAAAGATCCAGACATAAAAAAACCTCCCAAAGGAGGTTTTTTTATGTCTGGCTATCAAACCACTATACCTTAGGGAGATGGGTCAAAAATTACCTCTCCATGAACCACTGCTGTATCACCGCCATTGACAGTTGGCGTAGGCCTTGGGCCCAAGTAGTCGTCATTATCGTTGATTCCATCAGGATTTCCATTAATCCAACTCCCATTACTTGCATTGTAGGTCCCCCAATCCTCAAAACCAAGTACTCTCATCTTTCGTTCGTCAGCCAAATCAGCCACAACACCATCATAATAGCTCGTATATCTTCCGCCCAAGTCTCCTACACCAGAAATGGTGCCATCAGCCTTGGTCAACCAGACCTCACCCTCGAGCGCCTTCACTTTATACTCAATAGTTTCATCAATACCATCTTTGATCTTGGACCCATCAGCCATAATGAAGCGGCTCAGATAACGATAGGTGCTTTTCCACTCACCTTGTATATGATCACCAAGATCTGCATTTGTTGCAGTGTCATACACAAACCCGGGAATACCCCATAACTCGCCATGCCCATTGAAGTCCAAACGAATACGCTTACCCGCATCTTTTCCAAAGAGAGGATTTCCATCAAGTCCAGTGGTCTCTGGAACGGTGTAGTACATCGTCTTTGGCTCAGCGACAATAACTTTTGCACCTATCACTGCGCCAGCTTCAACAGCGTTAGCATAAAAGACTTCATATTGCGGATGCGACTCAACATTAAATGAATACTTTGTGGTTACACCTCCATCCCATATCTGGTAAGCGCAGTAGCGAGTCGTCGTACTCTGACCATAAACGGGGTGAGAATCATAAAGCTGGTCTTTACCATTTTTACGACATTCTAGGTTAGGAAGCTCCGATGCTGGTATCAAATCATATGAGCTGACGCCCCACTCTAGCTTTCGAAGGTCAATCCCGCTCGCTGCAGGATCATCAAAAGAATCATCAGGATATTGTACTTCCCCTAGTAAAGTAGCGGGATCTTCGACTGCGGCGAGAGCTGCTCGCGCTGTAGCACCCTTTGTCAACTCGTTGCCGTTTTTATCGACAAGCTTGCC
>CALDQM010000036.1:0-14210 GCA_937911225.1 uncultured Cellvibrionales bacterium | reverse complement strand
GCATTTGATTCCAGCCATCTGAATCGGCAATGTGATAGCTATTACCCATGGCTTTCCCAGTCTCGCCATGCCCGCGATGATCATCCGCCGTAACCATAATGCCTTGTTGATTAAGGAATTCCGCAAACTCAGCGTAGCGAACAGCGTGTTCTGACATGCCATGCATGATATGCAGCCATGCGACAGGATGTTCTGGTATCCATTGGCAATAGTGGAGGTCGCCCGGTTCGCCGCTTGAGAATGGAAGTTTCTTTCGTTCAACATCACTCATGGTTTTATGTTCCTTAACCTATTAATCACTCTCAGGTTTAACCGGTTTTTAGCCGCTTAACGATACTTTAAGCGTAGCATAGCCTACCAACATTAGCGGGTCACTGTGTTATCGTTGCTTCGTCTATGCCGTATTTTTTGATCATTACTCATTTTTTTGGTAGTTTTTATGAACGTCGTTTTAAGCGTAATTTTTTGTTCACTAGCAATTTTACTGATCTTTAAAACGTTGCTGGTGCCTCTTACCAATAGACTACTCAGACTGAAATCTCTAAGAATTTATGTTGCTACAAACATTATTCTTGGATTAATCCTGGCTAGCTATGCTGCTAGTGCCACAGATTGGTTCTACTACACTGGCAGTTTAACGTTGTTTGTCGTTGCGGTTTTGGCCGTTGCTGAGGGGCTCTCGATTGTTGTTTTTGGTGATGAAAAATACAAGAGTATTCTTCAATTTTGTATCAAGAGATATTGGCTAATTGCCATTCCAAGTATGTTCGTTTTAGTCGCTCTATCGCTCATGTTGTTATCCCGATCGTTTATCGGGCCGATTCCTGAGGTTGCAGGTTGTCAGACTATTAAAGAGCTATCAATTTCATGCAATACATTAAACCCAGAAGATTTAGCCCTTACACCGGATGGTAAGTTCATTGTCGTGTCGGAGTTCGGTGGTATTGAACCTCTGAGTAGACCTAAAGCAGGGCAACTGATTCTGCTCGATGTACAGTCAAAAATTAGATTACCAGTGACTATAGAGTTTGCAGAGAACACTTGGGGAGACAAGTCGTGCGTGCGAGAACAGCAACAGCCCATGGGGCCGCATGGAATTGACATAGTTCAGCGCGATGATGGGCGGTTTCAGTTAGCGGTAGTGAGTCACATGCCGTATGAATCTGTAGAGATGTTTGAATTATCAAAACGTTCAGATCAGGACGGCTGGATGTTTACATGGAGGGGTTGTGTTTTGGCTCCCACCGTTAATCATCTAAATGATGTAAGTTTGGCCTCGGACGGAAGCTTTTATGTTACTCATATGGCGCCCCATGATTTTTCAGTGGTAGAGTTTTTTATAACTACGATTACGCGATCAGATACCGGTTATGTTCTTCGCTGGGACAGTGTTACGGGTTTTAGCCAAGTCCCAGAAAGTGAAGGAGGGCAGCCTAACGGTGTAGTGTTTGATCAATCTAATACTATTTTATACGTGGCATTTAATCTATCAGACAGACTTGTTGCAATCGATCTGGAAGAGGGTCGTGTATTGCGGAGTTACTCATTAAATGGTCCGGACAATATTGTATTAAATGATGGCAGTATTTGGGTGACCAGCTTAAACCATCAAATACTAGATACCTTGCGATGCCAGGAGATAGGCCCATGTGCATTGCCATTTTCAGTTACCCAGCTTGACGCGAGTAGCTTTGATGTGCAGCGCCAGTGGACGTTTAGAGGAGAGCCGTTCGGACTACCAACGGTTGCCTTGCCTTTTGCACTAGATAGCGGTGCACAGCAAGTTATGCTGGGGTCCTTTAGGTCAGACAGAATTGCTTTCTTTAATTTAGATACTGAATAGTTTTATTATAAAAAAAGGGCGACTCATCAGAGCCGCCCTTTTTAGTACAGATAACGTTTCGGTTAGATTAAAATCCTTTGCGTAGCGTCAATCCATAAGTGCGTGGTGCATTTGGATAGCCAGAGAAGCTTCCTGGCGCTGCCGTTGTTGGGAAGGCAGTGATTAGAGATTCATGGTCCGTCAAGTTACGACCCCAGAGGATAACGCTCCAATCATTGGCGTCTGAAGCGAGCCCTACACTTGCGTTAAAGTTGTCGGTGCTACGTGCTGCGATTGAAAGCGGAATTAAATCTGCAACTTTGATTTCATCTTCATAGACATATTCAAGTCTAACAAAACCATTGATTGAAGCAGAAACATCGAAAGAGTAGACCGCATTAGCATTGGCACTTAACTCGTGCACACCTGTAGGTGTTAGGCCTGAAAGATCCGTAAAACGTTGTCCTGCTGGGCACTGATATTGTGCGCCTGCAAGACCAGTGGTATCGCATGCACCTTTCAAAAACTCATCATAGACAGGGTCCAGTGCTATTACCGACAAGCGCAATACAAGATCTTCCGAGGCAGCAAACATGCTATCAAACTCAATACCTTTATGAGTTTGCTCGCCTGCATTTACAAGGTTGAAGCCGGTTCCGGTAAAGGCATTAGACTGAAAACCTTTGATCGATTGATCAAACAAAGCGATGTTGACATAACCATTGTCAAAGGACTTCTTCATACCCAATTCTAATGAAGTTGCTTCTTCAGGGTCTGCTGAGCGTAGCTCACGAGCATCGACAGTCAAGTTGACAGAAATCGCTTTAAAGCCTGTTGAGTGACTAACATAAAATGTAGTGTCTTCATTTGCAGAATAAGCAAGACGCAGTGTATGAGTTAGATCATCTGAATCAAACTCACCTGATTCATCGGCATTAGGATAGTTGGTGAAAGGTTTGAAGAACTGTAAACCGGTTAAAGCACCAAGGCCAGCTGCTTCAAAAGGCAAAGCTGCGAACGCGTCAACAACAATAACATCAGAGACAACATCTTTTTTGTCATCAGTGTAGTTAAGACCAAATGTCGCGGTTAAGTTATCAGCAAGATCGTAGTCAAGTTGACCAAAGAACGAGCTTGACTTGTTTTCCATCGTGTAAGCTGCCTGCTGTAGTCCTGTACCCGGTAGGTAAAAAACGTCAGAACAGGCTACACCATTAACAAAACAAACGCCGAAGGCTGCGCCAATATAATTAACACCAGATCCACCGACTGGTGCGAGAACCGCTTCAGCGTTAGGCCCAAAAGCCGCTGCTAAACCCGCTGTCACAAGAATGTCAGCAAAGGGGTACAACTGTGTGCCAAAGGTAACATTGTTAAATTGATCAACATCCAGCTTTGAATAGTAACCACCGACCATCCACTGCATAGGGCCATCACCATTTGATGTCAAACGAACTTCTTGACTAAAGGAATCAAACTCTTGATCTGCTCGGTTTTCAGCCACTAAATCAGCAGCTGAGAAATCAGCATCAAAAGTAGTCTCAGAGGTTTGATTTCGTTTAGCTGTGATCGAGGTGAATGTTGCAAAGTCAAGATCCCAATCAACTTGCACCGACAAACCCTTGCCGGTTAGCTGATTGCGAGGTCGCTTAGTACCATCGGCACTGTCGTTCTGGTAAGACTCTCTTGCAAAGGGATCGATGGCCGCATACCCATATCCGTTTGCCATAGCTAGACCCGCAGTTACTTGCGAAGTGAATCCATCAACCAGAGATGATGCAACACAGCACTCTTCATCCATGGAGTTATAGTCAGCAATGACTCGTACTGTGAGATTATTAGAGGGTTCAAGCAAGAGCTGCGCACGAATCGCAGAGCGATCACGGCCATTTAAGCTACTGCCGTCCGTTAAATTGGTGGCATATCCATCAGCTTGGTTGCTGCTAGCTGATAATCTAAATGAAGCAGTATCAGTTAGAGCGTTGGTGACGGTTCCCTTGAGGATGGTTTGTCCATAACTACCAACGGTTGCTCCTAGACTACCACCAAATTCTTGCTCAGGTAGTTTGGTTGTCATACTGATGACACCAGCTGACGCATTCTTACCAAATAGCGTTGATTGAGGGCCGCCGAGGACTTCTACACGCTCTATAGTTGGCAAATCCGCCATAGCACCGGCAGAACGCGTGCGCGCAACACCATCGATGTAAACGCCAACCGCAGGTTCAATGCCCGGATTGTTAGCGCCATTTCCAAAGCCTCGAATAACAAAATTAGTCTGCGACGTTTTCTGCAACTGACTTACGCGTAATGTAGGGACAGCTGACTGTAAATCAATTAAGTCAACAATAGCTGACTGCTCTATTTGTTTTCCAGTGGTAACTGACACTGAAACAGGAATATCTTGGAGCGTCTGCTCTCGTTTGTTTGCAGTTACGATAATTTCATCTATCTGTGCTTGAGCAACGCCGCTTAAAAGGAAAGCACCTGTAGCTGCTATCATGGCTTTGCGATTAAAATAAAATGTATTCATTAGTTTATCCCAGTATGTTAGTTGAGCATTCATGCTTGATGGTTTTATAACAAAATATAAAAATCACCACACCAAAATATTGCAAGCACCATTATCCGCGAAAATACAAAAAAGTATAGCCGTTAATTCAATAAATACTGTGATGAAAAAAACTAATAAAGACTAGCGTTCATTAGCTAAATAGACCTAAAAATGACGCCTATAAACGTAATTTAGAGTTTGGAGAGAGTCATTAAATGAGAAGTGACAGCGCGCCATACTAAGAAAATTTATGCGATACTTAGTAAGATCACGCTGTCTTTTATCGAGTCAATCTGATGGGTGCTAATCTTGGTACTTTGCGAGTATCGCCTCTCTTTTTCTTGGGCATATATTCACTTTGGACAAATCACCTTGGATATGGGGTAGCGCCAACACACGCTTATCCATAACCTTGAACCATAGCCAAGGAACATAGGACAACATGTACATTCCAAAATAGCCATTGGGCAATTCTGGGATATTATCGAAATTACGCAGGCTTTGGTAGCGTCTAGCGGGGTAGGCATGATGGTCTGAATGTCTCTCTAAATGGAACAGGATTATATTGCTCACAATATAGTTGGCATTCCAGGAGTGATGCGGTTTACAGCGTTCATAGTTACCATTAGGTTTTTTTTCACGGAGCAACCCATAGTGCTCAATATAGTTGGCTAAGGTTAATTGTGACCAAGCCCAAAAATTATGCATGATTAAAAATGGTACCAATATCCAGCCGAAATAGGCTACTAAAGAGCCCTGAAAAAGAGCGCTCATGGCATATGATTGTAATATTTCATTATGAATACTTAAAAATGACTTCCCTTCCTTAGCCAACCTCTCGTTCTCTAATTGCCAGCCACGCACAAAAGTACCTGAGATTTCTCTCACAGCGAAGGCATAAAGAGATTCCCCTAATCGCGAACTGGCGGGGTCTTCTGGTGTTGATACTAGAATATGATGACCGCGATTGTGTTCAGCGGAAAAATGACCATAAGCAGGTACTGCTAAAACAATTTTGGCTAACCATTTTTCTAATGTCGTATTTTTATGCCCTAACTCATGCGCGGTATTGATTCCAATGCCGCTGTAACTTCCAGCGACCAGAGCAACAACCAATATCGATATAACACTCAAGTCATAGGTTCCTACTAACCAAGCAAAAGCAAACAGCACTATAAAATGCATGGGTACTGTCAGATAAGTGAGTATTCGATAGTATCGGTCCTCTTCAAGCTGAGGCACCAGCTCTTCCGGGGGATTGTTAGTATCCTCGCCAACTAACCAATCCAATAGCGGAACGACAATATAGCTAAGAGCAAGAGGGATCGCCAAAACTGCTTGGATACCTGTTTGTGTAAAAAGGTAGATAGCGCCCAATGGCATTAGTGGCCATAGCATCGACATAAGCCATAGGTATCTTTTCTTGTCGGTGTAGTTGATTTCCCCTTTTGAGGGGTGATTTATTGAGTATGTCGCCATGATTAAAATCCTACGCTGTAGTTATTATTATAGTTAGCAGTTTTAAATTTGGAGATGCTTCTACTCATTGTAAGGTTAAAGTATCATTAAGAGGATTCAATATCAGTCAAAATAGGACTCTTTAGCGGTCATTAAGGGGTTCTTTTGCAGTCAATTACTCGCTGAGTTATAGTCTGACTCTTCAATTTGCCATCCCTAGGGATTTAACTATGATTTCATTAGCACTCCCTGTTTTGTTAAAATTGTTACTACCCTATGGAATTACTGAGGCTGAAGGACTCGAAAATAGCGGAATAGATTCGACTGATTTGTCCCAGCAAATGGATCTTAGTGCTGATCAACTCAACATTATTTGTGCTAATGCGATGCGGCTTACAGGGGATAAAGATCTTGGCATTAAACTAGGTATGCATTTAGATTTAGTCTCTTTAGGTATCTTTGGCTATGCGCTAATGACTAGTGAGCGATTGTCGGACGCTGTGAATTTACTCTTGCGTTACAATCAAGCATTACTACCAAGCATAAATATTAATTTAGAGCCTAAAGGAAGCAGCGTTGATTTGACGGGTAGGGGTGCTCACTTACCGAAATATTTGGAGCGATTTTATTTGGACACGCTTTTTGCTGCCGTGGCCACTAATCTTAGGACTTTGACAGGTATTAACCGAGTCCCCTTTAGCCTAAAGTTGGACTATGGTTCAGTAACCGACAAAAGTATTTATTACTCATTATTTGGACCTTCGGTAGAATTTAATTGCGAACACAGTGCCATGTCTTTTGATGAGCAGACGTTGCTGACGCCAATTTCGAGTTCTAATCCGTTGGCGCAGGATATTTTTCAGCGAGAATGCGATCGTATAATAGCGTCGGACAGTCATCTAGGGTTGGTTAGTGAGCGTGTGAAGCAGATACTTATCAGCGCCAATTTAGACTTTCCGTCCACAGCCTTGGTGGCCAATAAACTCTACATGAGTGAGAGTACCTTACAAAGGCGACTCGCTAAAGAAGGGTGCAAATTTCAGCAGCTTCTTGATCAAGTCAGATATCGGCTTGCACTGGAGTATTTACAGGGCACTCATTTACCGGTCACAGAAGTAGCGCTTTTACTCGGCTACAGCAGCGCAGCTAATTTTCGACGCTCTTTTAAGCGCTGGAGTGGAGTTACACCAAATGAGATAAGAAATGGACGCTAATCAAACTAAATGATGGCTTTGTGCCATACCGTTTTAGTCGATGATTGCGTCCTTAATGTGGCCGATAAATTCTTGGTCACTCCAGTTGAGCGGCGCTAGTGTGGCATGGTAAGTAGCGGCTGTTTTGATAGAGCTGGCACCCACCTTAGTATAAGTACTATTGCGCACGACAACTAAGTCTTGGTCAGGAAAAACATAGATATTATTCTGATGTAACCCCGCAGCGTAAAAATAACCTGAAGATGGCTCTACCCACCACTGCAGCGCATAGTAAGGGTTGTCGGTCCCTTCAGGCACACTGGTCGACTCTGTTACCCAGGATTCAGAAACAACCTGCTCGTCTAACCATTTTCCGTTGCGCGCAAATAACAGACCAAAGCGAGCGAAATCTCTGGAGGTGGCGTCTATGCAACAGTAGGTCATCACATGTCCGAGTTCATCTGTCCACCAATCTGCCGTCATGCCAATCTTGGAAAACAAGTTAAGATCTGAATAGTCGAGGATATTCTGGCCGGTAGCAGCTTCTAAGATACCGGCGAGAAGCATCGAGTCAGTATTTTGATAAGCCCAGTTGTCAGACCGTGGAGGAGTCTCGCTGACTCGATTCAGTGCGTAAGACAGTTGATCGCCGTTGCTTCCACTGGACGTGTAGATATTAGTATCACCCTCTGCAGCTTCCCCAAGACCAGAGCGCATCTCTAAAATTGCACGGATTGTAATGTCACTTTTACCGGTATTAACCCAGGCCGCAAGATAGTCCTCAGCGGGTGCGTCGATAGACGAAATTAATTGTTGATCCATGGCAATACCAACTAATGCACTGGCAAAGGATTTTCCGGAAGACCAACTAGTGGCCAAGCTCTCTTTAGATTTTCCATTTGCATAGCGCTCTCCCACAATTATGCCATGACGAACAATTACTACGCTCTGTGTATTGCGACCGCTAGCAAAGGCATAATCTAATGCTTTGTTAATTCCGGACTCAGTCATGTTAAGACTTTCGGGAGTTTGAACATCCCAGGTAAGGCCAGGAAAGATGTTTTTGTCAACAGTAACAACTGGGTTGGTAATCGCTGCAGTAGGCGCAATGTCTGAAGAGGAGCCAGAACCCCCGCCACATGAAGACAAAAGTACCATTACACAGATTGAGCAGAAATATCTCATAGTTTCCCTTTTACGCGGCGGTCTTAGGTTTTGATGCGTGCTGAAGCCAGTTTTCTGCGTAGAGTATATGCCATTTTATGACAGTTGTTTGATTGCTGGGCGATGATACAAAAGCTAAAGCAACACGTAGACACCTTAACGGAGTAAAAGAGCTGAAAACTTTAGTGAAATCTAGCATGCCATTTAATGTTCATGAGTTGTCACGTATTGTCGAAATGGCATGGGAAGATAGAACCCCATTCGACGCGATTGAACTCAGTTTTGGGATAAACGAATCTGCTGTGATCAATATAATGAGATCTCAGATGAAGCCGCGATCTTTTCGCTTGTGGAGGGAAAGAGTCACCAGTAGAAAAACTAAGCATATTGCATTGCGGTCTGCTGATGTGAGTCGTGGTTATTGCCCGACACAATACAAACAAAGGTAAGAGTAGCCCTATGAGTATGTCGCGCGGTTTGGTTGGAATAGCTGTTATGGGGGCTCTATGCACACCTATCGTGCTTGCTGATAGTGATCCGTATGAGAGAGATATATTGCTTGATAACTTCGATACTGAGTCAGCAGTGCCATGGAACTATGTCAGTGACCAAGTTATGGGTGGGGTGTCGGTGGGTTCGGTTAGACTAGGAACGGACAATGGTGATTCTTACGCGCACATGACGGGTGATGTAAGCACGGCCAACAACGGAGGCTTCATTCAGTTACGGACAAGCCTACCATCGGGAGTTGATAAGAAGGCGCTCGGCGTTTACATTAAAGTGCGAGGCAATGGTGAGAAATACTTTATTAATTTGCGCACCAACGGCACCATGATGCCGTGGCAATATTATCAGAGCTCGTTTGAAGCCAGTGACCAATGGCAGGTGATTCGGCTGCCGTTAGATGCGTTCAAGCCATCAAGCTCTTGGTTGCGAGACTCCGTGTTGCCCAAATCTATTCGTAGCATTGGCGTTGTCGCCTATGGGCGAGATCATCGAGCTGACATTCAGGTGAGCGAAGTTGGCTTTTATGAGTAGGGTAGAGGTAGCTCGAGTCCCCAACGTTTTTACTTAAAACGTTACTGAGGCCGGTCCGCAAATAGGGCAAGCTGTTCTTCAGTAGCCGGCTTCTGATATGTTCTTTTCCATTCAGGGAAAGGCATCCCGTAAACAATTTCGCGTGCTTGTTCGTAGTCTATGGCAGTCTGGTTTTCCTCTGCCGCATTGACATACCACTTGCTCAAGCAGTTACGGCAAAAATTAGCCAAATTCATCAAGTCTATATTTTGCACGTCCTTGTTATCATCAAGATGCTTTAAAAGACGACGAAATACGGCCGCTTCTATTTCTGTCTGGGTGTTTTGGGTCATAAAGTACCGATTCCGTAAACATATTTGGGTGACTTGCACTTTAAACCAATCTGATGCATTTGAAGAGGCTTAATGAAAAATATCCTCATTTTACTTATCCAACAAAGTTGTTCAAAAATCTGCAAATCTTATTTCCGCATATCAAAAGGTCGATTAACGTAACGGTTAGTGCAATAGTGTGTAGGCTAATACGTATGCTGGCTTTTTTAGTTAATTTGAATCTACATTACGTACATGTCTCGTCTTAGCTACGCAACTAAATATTACCAAAGCTGACCATAACGGGTTTTGTAAACCTACGATAGAGGAACACATGGGCTAGGTACTAATAAATTTTAGTCCCCATAAAATTTAAAAATAAAGGATGCACAGTGAAAAACAAATTATTCACATTAGTAATTTCGGCCATATTAAGTTTCAGTAGTTTTGCTAGTTTTGCCAGTTTTGAAAAAGTTGAAGAGGCATTAGATGAAGGGAACCTTAAGGTTGCTCAATTGACTTTCAATGAGCTGACCGAGTCAGAAAAAAATAGTCTTTTAGGTCAAATCCTAGCTGGGAGATTATTACTTCAAAAAGAAGCAGGAAAAGACGCTTTCGACCATTTTGAAGATTTAGTTGATATCAATAGTGAAAATGTCGAAGTGAATTTTTATCTAGGGGTCAGTTCGTTAATGATGCTTCAAAAAGCAAGTATGTTTTCTGCATTAGGCTATGCGAAAGACTTTTTATCTGCGATGGAGAAAACGATTAAATTAAAACCTGATCATACTGGCGCACATCTCAATCTGATCGGTTTTCATGTAAATGCTCCCAGTGTAGCTGGAGGCGATAAGGATAAGGCCTTAGAGTTAGCTAATCAATTGAAAATCTTTGACGCAGAGCAAGGTTATGGGGCATTAGCTAGAGTATATGTTGCAACTGAACAAACCGAATTAGCCCAACAAACCTTACAGCAGGGCCTTACAGAATTCCCTAAAAGCTTTATATTATATTTCCGCAGAGCTGGTATTTATTTAAGAGATGACGATTGGGACAAAGCACGAGCCGATACAGCCTCTGCTATTAACCACGCAAAAAATGATAACGAAAAACTCGGAGCATTATGGCAACTAGGTAAAGCCTCTGCAAAGTCTGGTAAGGAGATTGATTTAGGAATTAAATCGTTAATCGAAGCCATATCTTTATTGGATGAACAAGGACCCGACGCCCAGTGGGTAAAGTATCGATTAGCTGAACTTTATATTCATAATGGCGAATGGGATAAAGCAAAAGACTATCTTACAAAAATAGATAACCAATATGTAGATGACAACCTGAAAAGCCAAGTAAAAAAATTAAAAAAGCGGCTTAAAAAATTGAAGAACTAATTGTGAGTTCTTTTATACCGTTTACCGGCATTATGGCTGTTTTAATCCTTTAATTGTTAGCTCCGTTACGCTGTTCTTGTGGTTATAGTTTGGATCAATCTGGTGAACTTGACGTGGCCCAATGAAAAAGCGACAGAAATAGATCTTTAGCATAAGTTATAACGTTTTGCGCTTTCTGCGAACGATGAATCTTTGTGTTTTATGGTATTCTTCACGACTCAAAAGGTTCGATAATATTGCGGCCAAAAAAATGGCATTCGCTTTCTAGATAACGGAAATCTATGACAATCAATACATCGCTTTTATCATTAATTGGCAATACCCCAATGCTCAAGATCAACGCATTTGACACAGGGGTTTGCGAGCTGTTTGTTAAGCTCGAATCGCATAACCCGGGAGGGTCGATTAAAGATCGAGTCGGGTTAGCTATTATTGAAGCCGCTGAGAAATCGGGTGAGCTACAACCGGGTGGTACTATTATTGAGGCGACTGCCGGTAACACCGGTATTGGTTTGGCATTAGTCGCCGCCATTAAAGGTTATAAGATCATTTTAGTTATACCCGATAAAATGAGCCGAGAAAAAATCCTTCATTTGGAAGGTTTAGGGGCTGAGATTGTTTTAACACGCTCAGATGTGCCAGAGGGGCACCCCGAATATTATCAAGATTTGGCGCGAAAAATTCTTGCCGAAACACCCGGTAGCTTTCTTGCTAATCAGTTTTCTAATCCTGCTAATCCAATGATTCACAGAACTACCACCGGTCCTGAAATATGGGCACAGATGGGTGGCGAACTTGATGCCGTGGTAGCAGGGGTTGGGTCCGGTGGCACAATAACGGGTATGGCAGAGTTCTTTAGAGAGAAAGACCCAAGCATACAGATGGTAGTAGCCGATCCTGAGGGGTCTATTGTCGCTGATGCTGTGCTTAAAGGGTCGTTTTCTTATGAGGGTGGTTCATGGTTAGTTGAGGGGGTTGGTGAAGATTTTATACCCGACAACTTAAATGTTGCCTTGCTGCATGACGCAGAGGTGGTAAGTGATAAAGAAGCATTTCAAACACTCCAGGTACTCATTAAAGAAGAGGGTATCTTAGGGGGCTCTTCCACGGGTACCTTAGTAGCAGGCGCGGTTAAATGGTGTCAAAAGCAGACTTCACCCAAGAGAGTGGTGACCTTTATTTGTGACACAGGTAACAAGTATCTCTCTAAAGCATTCAATAAATCATGGTTGCTAGACAACCAGCTAATTGACACAACTTCAGCGGGGGATTTAACCGATTTGGTTAATTGCCGTGCTGATAACGGCGACATGATCAGTGTAACGCGCACTGATACATTGATGACAGCCTATAAACGGATGCGTTCCTCCGATATTTCACAGATTCCAGTGATTGATGACGGTGAACTGGTTGGTGTGCTAGATGAAGAAGACCTACTATTTAATGTCAGTAAGAGTAAAGAGGCCTTTCATAGGATGGTCGAAGAATTTATGGTCACTGATCTGGATATTTTGCCCGCAGATGCCTCAGAGGAGGCATTAATGGAGATTCTGGCTCAGGGTAAGGTGGCTATTATCTACAAGGATAATCGCTTTATTGGATTTGTTACCAAAGTAGACCTGATCAACCATTATCGCACTAAGATTAGTCAAGACTAACCAGGAATAAATATCACTATGAACGACAGTAATAATCCGCAGGGGTTTGAAACCAAAGCTATTCACGCTGGACAGCAACCTGACCCAACCACCGGCGCAATTATGACGCCGATCTTTGCTAGTTCTACGTATGTTCAGCAAAGTCCTGGGGTACATAAGGGGTATGAGTATTCTAGAAGCCATAACCCGACCAGAAAGGCATTAGAAGATTGTATTGCCGCGCTAGAGAATGGCTCCTCAGGATATGCTTTTGCATCTGGCATGGCAGCCACAGCAACAGTGTTAGAGATACTTGATTCTGGTGACCATGTGATCGCGATGGATGACCTCTACGGAGGCACATATCGGTTATTTGAAAATGTCAGGAAGCGTTCTGCAGGGCTCGATTTTACCTTTGCTAATTTGAGTGATTTGGACAACCTTGAGTCATCTCTGCAAGAAAACACAAAAATGATTTGGGTGGAGTCACCGACTAATCCACTACTCAAGTTAGTTGACTTACAGGCCGTTGCTGCTTTTGCTAAAAAGCACAATCTCATTGCCGTGTGTGACAATACTTTCTGTTCACCCTATGTCCAAAAGCCTCTTGATTATGGCTTTGATTTGGTTGTGCATTCAGCAACTAAATATTTGAATGGCCACTCAGACGTAGTGGGTGGCATTGTTGTCTGTGCTCAGGAAAGACAGGATCTTGTTGATCAAATGTTTTATCTATCCAATGCGATCGGTTCAATTATGAGTCCCTTTGATAGCTTTTTGGTGCTCAGAAGTTTGAAAACCCTTGCCGTAAGGATGGAGCGGCACTGCGACAGCGCGATGCAAGTTGCCAAATTTTTAGAACAGCATGACGCTATTGAAAAGGTCTATTATCCGGGTCTTGAAAGTCATCCACAGCATAGCTTAGCAAAACACCAAATGAACGGCTTTGGGGGTATGATTAGCGTGGTCCTCAAGGGTGGCTTAACCAGTGCGACAAAATTTCTTGAGAACACCCACCTGTTTGCCTTAGCAGAAAGTTTGGGCGGTGTTGAGAGCCTAATTGAACATCCAGCTATTATGACTCACGCATCGGTACCTGCGGCCATTAGAAATGAGATAGGCATTGTTGATGGCCTTGTACGACTGTCAGTGGGAATGGAAACACTAGAAGATCTTCTTGCTGATATAGACCAGTCACTAGCTAAAAGTGGGTAGTCAGGTTAGTACATAACCATGGTTTATTCAGCAGCAGTAGCTTCTGATGCGTCGATAAAAGCCTGAGCCTCATTAACTCCACCAGCATTGATGACGTGGCTGTATCCAAGCTGATCTAAGATTTCCTTAGCTTTGCCAGAACGATTGCCAGTACGACAGTACACATAGATGGTTTCATCTTTGTTAGAGGTTACGCTGGTTATCTTTTCGCCGATGTCCTGCCACTCGATATGTTGGGCATTTTGTAAGTGTCCCTGATCCCATTCAACGGGCGTTCTCACGTCTATAATCAATGTCTTATTCCCTTGGTCGGCCGCCAAAAGTGGCAGATTAAGCATAAGTAGCAATGCTAACAATAGCTGTTTCAAAATTCATCCTCTAATAGCAATTAAGTACTCTATCTTAGTTCGGTTTAGCGACTTATAGAAAC
>CALDQM010000035.1:0-3894 GCA_937911225.1 uncultured Cellvibrionales bacterium | reverse complement strand
TGCCATACGGCACATCCTCCAGTGCTCCGGCTATAGTGTTGCCTGATACTGCGCTATTTCTATCAGAACGTGGGTCTCTTACAAAAAATTACTTCGAGAATGCAGTTGAGCTTATCAATAGAGAGTTTGACGCAGTAAAAAGACTTGCCGAGCTAAACCAGCTTATTTATAGCGCGTCTTATAACTTTGTCCCTAGAGTAGGGCAGCGATACCAGCTTTATAAAAAGTCTGACGGTCAATTCTTACTCAGTATGATTGAAAACTGGGCGGCGCATGAGCTTGTGGTGTCTGTTGAATATACCGCTGATAGCGTCTGGAAAGATGTTTCATCGTTCTAGTTTTTAGCTGCCTAGTCAAATAGAGCGGCGGTTTACTTATTTTAATGTCTGCAGGCTTTGCTGCAGATCTTTCTGATGCTCAGATGTATGCATTCCCGATACCCGCCGCACCATTGTTTTATAATCCTTTTACCCCTCAATGAGTTTATAGCTACAGGCGTCATGCTCTTTTTCAATAATCGACTATGATTAAAAGACATACTAATAAAATGTTGGTCTTTATGAAGTATTTGATTTTTGTAATGATGGTCACATCCATGGTGTCGGTTGGTGCGTTTTCGAAAGATCTATTGACGGCGGATACTATTTATTTTTCTTCTTTGATAAAAGATGAACGCGACGATCTGAAAAAGGGCGATTATCTTATGGCGATAGATGCGCTAAATGCAATTCGTTACTGTGAACAAGACTCGGTTATGTCATGGGGCTTTATTGAAGTCTATAACGGCATGACTGATACTCTCTATCAGTATGCGTGTATTTATAATGGAGTACCGATTGCAAAGTTAGAGAATATTAAGGGGCGTCATTAATTGCGACCGGGTAGCCCCCGGCATATTGTCTACAGCGTTTAAATTGTCTAACAAAGTTTGGATAGCGGGTGTCTGTTATAAGCTTTTTAAGCCACGATTGCGTAACCACTAGCAATTTTCGCTCAGCGTTGGATACTTATGCCATTAGTCGTTTTGAAAACTACCTTTAACTAGCTGAGTAGCACATCCTATGGCGCAAAAAGATATAGGTCACAAGGTTCCCATCCACACTCTTTCTAGGACTGCTGATGTAAGAGATTTTTATGATGATTGGGCTGACAAGGATCAATACAATCAAGACATGCATGATTGGAATTACACAGGTCCCTTAGAGACTGTCACTGCCTTTGAAGAACACGCCGCCAGTAAAGACATGCTGATATTTGATGCGGGGTGCGGCACTGGTCTAGTAGGTAAAGAATTAAAACGTCAGGGATTTAACGCGTTTCATGGTGCTGATCTGTCACAAAAACTCTTGGACTCTATTCCTAATGGCCTCTATCAACAGTTGGAAAAAGTTGACTTAAATATGCCTATTAAATGTGATGACAATGTTTATGGCGCCGTCATGTGTGTGGGTACTTTTACCTTTGGCCATGTTAAGCCTCCCGCATTAGATGAGTTTGTAAGAATTACAAAAGATGAGGGCCTAATCTGCTTCACCATTAACGAAGCAATCTATAAAGAATATGGGTTTGATAAGAAAATAGCCGAGTTAGAGATGAAAGGTCAATGGACGCGGGTAGCATTTTTTAAATCAGATTATATCGCCAGCAAAGATGTTGGAGCTTGGCTTGGATTGTATAAAGTCATCAAGGTATAAGGCATAAGGTTAACCTCCGATTTAGATACGCTAGGAATCATACTTTAGCGACCCTTTTTTGCCGTAAAATACGACTTCAGAAAAAACGATAGACCTAAGCCTAAGACTAAAACAACAATCGTTATTTTGTCACGGTGCGGTGTTTCTGGAATCCATACTTGGTGTTTTTCAGCGTAATAGAGCGCGTACATCGAGAGTATCCAAGGTCCTGCTGCAATCGCAGTCTTTATCCACTCTAATAGTCGACTTGTTCTAGTTGGACTCATCACTAGCGTTGCCTCACTTGTCTAAACAGACCTTGATGCTATCATATAGATCATGGATCTTCACCTTTCCGAGCAGGCTCAGGAATTAGATCATTAACGGTTTTTGAGATCAAGCTTAACTCCGCACAGGGTTGGGCTGACTCTTAACCTGTAGGGACGGTGGTTGATTGACTGATGTTATTGAGACACTCATTATAAAGATGTCCTAAATTATTGAAGGACCAAAAAATGAATATTGAATTAGCTCAGATATTTAAGCATAAAGCGATAAACACTTGGGGCCTGCTGCTGGTGTTTGCGGTGCCCATGTGTATTTTTAATTATCTTGCTATGACTGACACAGATATTTCTTCTCCGGAAGGGGTATCGCACATGATCGGCTATTCTGTGCGATGGGCTGTTCCCTTTATTTATTTAGTGGTGGCAGCCTCATCAGTGAAAGTTCTTTTTCCTGGTGTTTTTTCATCCTGGTGGATGCGTAACCGAAAATATATAGGTTTGGTATTTGCTATTGGGATGGCTTGGCAAGCAGCATTTATTTTTATTCTATCGACATTTTATCGTGATTATTATTTTTCAGAGGTTTATTACTTTAGGGATGAAGTAGAAGGCAGTGTAGGCTATATTTTTTTGGTGGCTATGGTCATTACATCGTTTCAGTTTGGAAGGAAGCGCGTAAATCAGGCACAGTGGAAGTTGATCCAAAAGGGCGGCATCTATTTTCTGTGGGCATACCCATTTAGTGTTTATTGGTGGAATCTATTTTACTACCCTTACGTTGAAAGCTACTCAACTGCGGAACTCCACGACTATATGTTTTATTGGGCTGGGTTTCTTGCCTTTTTATTGAGAATTGCTGCTTGGGGTAAAATACGTAACAAGGCACTGAAAAAGAATAATCAGCTTGAATCACCCTCAGGATTGGAACTATGTCTAGGGGTTGGACTTATCCTTCTCGGACTTGTTGCATCTGCCACAGGGAACTATTGGTTTGATTCGGTTTCTTCGCTTGCGTCTTTTCCTGCATGGTCTGCTGAAATGGCCTTGTGGCTTCCATTTTGGCCGCTAGAGCCCTTTATGCCCCTTATCACCATAGGTGTAGGCGTTTATTTAGCGACCAAGGGGCGCTCTTTGAGGGGTACTGAGGCTACCGAGATGTAAAACTCTAGTTTATTATGACTTGCACTAGATTAAACCTCAGATTTGAGAGACGCAAGCCAAGTAAGTACATCTTGATAAACATCGCGTCGATTAGTTTCATTAAGTGTTTCGTGGCGTCCTCCCGGATATAGCTGCATGTCTACTTTTAAAACGCCTGATTCCAATAACTTAGTTTGTAACGCGGTAACACCTACACCAGCTTTACCTACCGGGTCTAGCGCGCCAGAAAAAAGATAGACAGGTAATTCACTGTCAAGCTTCGCCATCGATTCAGGTTTTGAAAGCTCTCCCATCCCCTGAAGAAAATCACACCAAGACTGCGTTGTCAGGGGACCTCCACACAGGGGGTCATCAATATATAGATCGACCATTGAATCATCTCTAGAGAGCCAGTCGCTAGCGGTGCGAGCTGGCTTAAACGCATTATTAAATGCACCGAATGACATTTTCTCCAAAATAGAACTAGGTTTATCACGGCCTACTCGCCATCGTTCAAGCCGAGCCGCACAAGAGGCTATTTTCCATGTTGATGGCGGCTCATAGTTTGAGCCGGATAATATTAATCCACACAACTTGTGGTCAGTAATATCCTTTAATTGCTGTCCATATCGTTGGCACAAGTGTGTTGCCATAAACGAGCCCATACTGTGGCCCATTAATATGAGAGGTAAACTATGGTCCTCCCTGATATGGTTAATGAATTGCCATTGATCATCAAGCATTTGATTCCAGCCATCTGAATCGGCAATGTGATAGCTATTACCCATGGCTTT
>CALDQM010000034.1:0-5107 GCA_937911225.1 uncultured Cellvibrionales bacterium | reverse complement strand
TGATGTGCACATTAAGCGGAACACCATAGAAGAGGTCATCGTTACTTCCCGTAAGTGTTAGAACGAGTTGGGCATTCAGACCTACCAGAGCGAGGGCATATAACCAACCGATGAATACATCACGGGCCGGAAGCCTCTTCACCACTGGCGCACGACGAAATACACGGTAGCTATAACCGATAACTGCCAATAGCGCGACCATCACGGCAAAGGCGATCAGCATGCGGATATTGCCCGGCGCATCAAGCCCGTTTACCCGTTTGTAAGTTCCGAAGGGCGAGCCAATGAGAACGTGGCTGACGTTTCCGCTCTCATTGCGTTCAAATACCATAGTGCGATCTGTGTAGCGTGCTGTGAGCCGGTCCGGAGCAATGGCCCGCCAGCGATTAGTGTTTCTTCCGATAACCAGTAACTCATCATCCTGTACTGACATGGATAGACTATCCACAAGAATCGACAGTCGCTCAAAAGTCGAAACGTTGGCTCGCAAGGGAATGTATTGCCCGGCATAATCTTCCAGATTTACTGCCATCGCCTCAGGTGCGGCACGAAGAAAGGCCACCGGGAAGAAATGGTCAATAAATGCGGCCATCAGGCTGCTGCGAGCCCATAGGCCAGGTTCGGAATTGAACGAAACGAAAACGCCGAGTTCATGCACGGGTAGCAGGCTCATATCACTGTGAAACTGATTCACGTCGCCGCCGTGTCCGAATACAAGTTGATCATTTCGGTCAGACCGGTAAAAACCGTGCAAAACCGGTGAGATACCGTCATGGGGCGCATACAATGGTGTCTGCATCTGCCGGGTAGTCACTTCGCTAAGAATACGTGCCTCGCCGTATGCACCTCCATTCAAGTGGGCCAGCATAAACCTGGTCATGTCATCAGCAGTGGAACTCATATTCCCTGCCGGGCTTATGTGCAAAAACTCGAATGGAGTAGATACGAATCTGCCGGCCTGATACTTGTAGCCGATAGCATGACGCGCGCTGAAGTCCGCATCGAGTAGGTTTTGGGTATTGGTTGAGTTCATCTGTAAGGGTTTCAGAATGTTCTCGTCCACATAGTCCGCCCAGCTCATACCACTGACCCGTTCGACAATGTGACCAGCGAGCGCTGCGCCATAATTGGAGTAGGAAACATGCTCACCAGGCGGGCGTACCCGGGCAGGTGCCATTGCGGCAAGATACTCGCCCAGCGGCAATAGGTCCTCAGCCGTTCTGGCTTGGCTGCCGGTTCCCTTTTCCTCGAACCCCGGCGTGTGGTCCAGCAGGTGCCTGATACGAATCGGTGCCTCAAAGGTGGCAGGGATCTGAAAGTCTATATAGCTATTAACGTTGTCCTCAAGATCCAGCCTGCCCTGCTCAACTAATTGCATGATGGCAGTCCAGACAAAGGGCTTCGATATGGACGCAATCCGAAACAGGGACCGATCCGGATCAGCAGGAACTCGTTTCTCCAGATCAGCCCAACCGTAACCCCCCTTGAAGAGTACTTCGCCACGATAAACAACCGACACCACTGCACCGGTCACTTCGTGATCCTGCCGCTGCACATCAAAAGCTGTGTCGAAGAACGCAGCAACATTCTCAGCCGTTATTTGAGGAGCAGCAGCATTTGGGTCAAATTCTTCCGCAACAACTGCACCGGCTGATAGACCAAGGGCAAACGCCACTGAGAGGCAGATAACAAAAAACTTCACTGGATGGTAATTCACGTTATTTTCTTCCATTAATTAAAGACAGTCGTACTCACTTCAAAACTCCCCTCTCTTTGCGATACTGGCTATGAAGTTATTGCGGGCAACGGGGGTCCATAAAGGAGCAGTTTGGTCTATCGTAAACCGCCTGAATTCCCTTAATTAAATTTATACCAACTACGGAAGTATGAGTCTCCCCTGGGATGACATGCATTTTAATGTCCAAATCCGGCATTGGTTTGGATTTTAACAATGCAAACATCTTGTAGACGTTCGAGACCATATGGCTTGGCGCGTCCTCTTCCAACTCGCCCACACTCATATATATACGGGCATTTAATAGCTGGTCCGAGGCTAGAAATTTCTCAGCATATTTAAAGGACACGGTATCGTCATACCAAATTGAAGGACTACCTATTATGTACCGCGAGAACGTATCAGGCTCATGAAAAAGCGTGTAAAGCCCAAATAGGCCACCGAGACTGTCGCCAAAGTAACCTCTGTCGCCTTCGATTGTATTGTAATTTTTGTCAACAAATGGAACCAACTCATCACGAATAAAGCTTAAAAACTCCTTTGCCCCACCCGATTTTTTACCAGACGTAATAGAGGGTATGCCATCAACGGGGAACGCAAATTCTGCCTCTAACTGCGCGGAAGGTGTTGGCGTCAAGTCACGATTACGAAGGTTCAACCCACCTACTGCATGGTCAACCGGATAGCCAATACCAACGATAATAAAACGCGGAGCATCTCCCCCTAAATGAAGCCAATGTATGAGTTCTGCCATGCCTATGCCGCCATTGGCGTCGGTTATATACAGAACGGGAAATTTTTCTGACCCGTCTTTTTTGGTCACCGGCTGCCAGACATGAACAGCGAAGGTTTGATCAACATTTGTCGACGTTATCTGGTGGGTAACGACATCCGGGATATGGTAGGGCATTTCCTGTGCCTCTAATGCTCCTCCGATAAACAAGCTAAATCCTACGAACAAACCAAAAACAGTTTTCATATCACATCCTTTTATTCACTAGTAAAGTATTCATTAAAAAAGTTTAAAGTTATCTCCCAATTTAAATTAGTACATTATTCATGTATTTATCCTTTTCAAGAAAGAGATGAACGGTTCATCTACAGCAATAAAAAAGGCTAAAGCCTCAAGAAGCTTCAGCCTTTATTGTTTGTTAACCAATGTTTGTTAGCAATTAACTATTTAAAGTTATAAGCAACATTAACACCCATAGTTCTTGGTCGATTGGTAGGTACACTTTCGAAAGTAGGACCCTGTCTGTCTATTGCATAATTAACCGCTTCATCAAATACATTATCCGCAAAAAGTGAAATGCTATAGCCTTCAGAACTTCTGACCCCAATTCGTAAATCAGTCAAATTGTAAGACGGTAACTCAACATCTAAATCACGGTTAAAATCATTCAATCTTACGCCTACGTACTTAGTGGTTGCTATGGCATAAAAATCCAAGCCATCGCTTATGGGTTGATTCCAATTAGCTGTTAATGCAAAGTTTTCTTCAGCAGAACCTGGAAGTCTGTCGCCTTTCTTACCAGAGTCACCACCGGGAACATCTTCTTGCAACTCAGGACTACTGAACGAGCCTGCGAAAGACATATCAAAGTAGTCATTAAATTGATAGGCCAGCGTAAATTCAACACCGGATACTTCAGCCTTACCAACATTTTTAGTTGCTCTACTAAAAGTAACCTGATCTTGAACTGTCAACTGAATATCGTCGTAGTCAATAAGATAAACCGATACATTGGCCAGCAATGCACCATCCATCCACGTTGATTTTACACCTGCTTCATAGTTCCAGAGGGTGTCTGAATCATAGGTAGAAAAAGCGCTATTAATCGTAGGTTGATTGACACCACCTCGTCGATAGCCAGACGTTGCTGAAGTATAAACAAAAATATCATCAGTAAAGCTGTGCGACAGTGCTACTTTATAAGTAGAAACATCTTCTTCAGTTGCAAAAACCTGTCCGACAAATTCCTGATCATTGTTAAAGGGGGGTTGAAGGAAAAAACCATCTGCTTTTGTTGTAACATTACCAAATTCAACCTCAGAACGACGATAACCGACAGTCAAGTTGGTCTGCTCACTAAAATTAAAGCCTAACTCACCATAAACGGCTGTTTCACTGCCTTTGCTACCAAAATCAGAGTCAATTGCAATATCCCCCTCGGTGACAGGCCAGAAGCCAAATAACACTTGATCCGGCCCCAGTTGACGAATCTGTTGAGTACCCTCATATTTGGCATCTTCATAATAAACACCTGCTATCCAATCAATAAAATTATCGCCCGATGATACCAGTCGCAATTCATAAATATCCGTATCTTGTGTACTAGGCGCCTGTCCAGGTTCCAGAAAGTCACAAGCGCAACCACTGGTAGAACCTATATATTCACGTTGATCAAAGACAAACTTGTCTTCTTCGGAAATTTGTGTGGCTAGGAAGGTTGCTGTAAAGGAATCAAAATCTCTCTCGAGTTTCAGATTGACTATTTCTTGATCTAAAGCTGTTTCCATTTCTATACCAGCAACTTGAGTACGAGCGTCGAGATCAAAGGGTACGTCAGGACCTTCATCACCCGCTACATTTAAATCACCAGGGTCACGGGTTGTCGTTACCCAGTTTGGCGCGGCATCACGAGATTGATTTAAGTAGGTAAAATCTACGCTAAATAAATCTGTCGCGTCCCAATGAACAGCAATTCGGCCACCTTGTGTATCATCATCATTATAATCTTTAGCGCCCAACTCCACATTGTCGATAAAGCCTGAGTTTTGATAGTTATAACCTACAAAGCGAACAGCTAATGTGTCGGAAATGGGTAGATTTAGAAAAGCGTGACCACCGTAGTTATCACCACCATCAGCAGTATTTGACAAATAGGTATTAAAACCCCCTTCAACAGAATCAGTTTGCGCTTTATTTGAGATATAACGCACAATACCACCCATAGCACTTCGTCCAAAAAGGGTGCCTTGCGGTCCTTTAAGTACCTCGACTCTGTCCATATCCACTAGGCGTAAAGCATTCGAACCGGAGAACATGCCAGAAACACTAAAGTCATCAAAGTAGGTAGCGATAACCGGGCTACCTGCCTCTTGAGTAGAGGTTGCAACATTACGAATTATTACCCTATCACCAAAAGCTCCTCCTCCTGAAATAGCGGTAACTCCCGGTACTTGGTCGATAAATTGGTCAATGCCGTTATAACCTTTGTCTTCCAGATCACTACCAGAAATAGACTCCATCGAAATAGCCGTTTCTTGTATGCTAGTTGCACGACGGGTGGCTGTTACTATGATCTCCTCCATTGCCAATTTGGATTCGCCGTCGTTACTTTGTGCAAGTACCGGACTGGCACTAAACAA
>CALDQM010000033.1:0-4961 GCA_937911225.1 uncultured Cellvibrionales bacterium | reverse complement strand
ATTGGTCGTACTGGGATTGCAGACCCAAAACTAACCGTATTTGAGGCAGCTAAAAAGACTATGGCGGCGCAAAAAGAGCTGACTAAAAAATAAAAGTATTTTCCATGCATGGTTTTTTTATTTTAAATTTGTGAAGAGCGCTTAACATGTATTTGAAATAGCTATTCGTTCAGTGGCAGTTCATAGTAACAAGGTTAATCTTTCGTTAAATTGACTTTTCATAGGCGGATAGTCTGGATGAAATTAGGTTCTGTATTCATATTGGTAGTAAACATCGCACTTAGTTCGGTAGGGCATGCCTCTGCGACCACTTCCGCTCAGTTATTGGTTGGAACACCCTCTAAGGGGGCGTCAACTAGCATTAAGCAGGTAAACGAAAACTATAAAGTGAATAGCCGTGCTCAAGCCATTCAGTTAGTTAAACGTCAATATCCAGGAAAGGTGCTTAACGCTAAATCTGCACGTATGAAAGGTAGGTCAGGTTATAGAGTAAAAATGTTATCAAAGAAAGGCGTCGTTTTTTCGGTTTATGTAGATGCAAAAACCGCTAAAATTAATAGATATTAAGATGGTTAGGGATGATCGATGAGGGTACTGTTAGTCGAAGATGATATTGAACTGCAAGCCAATCTCAAACAGCATCTTATAGATGCGAGCTATACCGTTGATCTTGCCAATGACGGAGAGGTCGGGTTGTTCCAAGGTTGCGAATATCTATACGATGCGGCGATCATAGATGTTGGTCTGCCTAAGTTAGATGGTATTTCTCTTATTGTGAGCCTTCGAGAAAAGCATGTCGATTTCCCAATATTAATTCTCACAGCCCGGGATAGCTGGCAAGACAAAGTAAAAGGACTTGATGCCGGTGCTGATGATTATCTCACTAAACCTTTTCACCCCAAGGAACTAGTTGCTCGACTTAATGCTCTCATTCGACGTTCTGCGGGTAAGGCTAGCCCGTTGATAAGCAATGGCCCTTTCAGTATTAATACCAGTACTTTAGAAGTCAAAAAGGGCAAAGAAGTCATTGCTCTTAGTGGTTCGGAATATAAGTTATTTGAATACTTTATGCTGCACCTAGGCGAAGTAAAGTCGAAAACAGTCCTTACAGAACATATCTATGATCAGGACTTTGATCTTGATTCTAATGTAATTGAAGTTTTTGTTAGGCGGTTGCGGGTGAAGTTAGATCACGATAATCATTATGGACTTATCGAAACGTTGCGCGGTCGAGGTTACCGACTTGTGCCATTGGCGCCATTTCAATCGTGAACATCAAGTTGATCCAGCAGGTACTGTTTAAATCGCTGAAGGCTCGTCTTGTGATGAGTGCTTTACTGGTGATTTTGGTATTATTACCGCTTATCGGTATTACTCTTAATGACGCATTTAAGCAGCAGGTAAACAGCGCAGCTGAAAGTGAATTGAGTGCCTATATCTATTCAATTTTAGCCGTAGCAGAGGTTGAAAATAACCAACTTCAGATGCCTGAACTTCTTCTAGAGAACCAATTTAACACGATTCAGTCGGGCCTCTATGCTTTCATATCAATGTCGGTTGAGGCTGACGTGGATGATCAAAAAAATGGTACTCAAGGAAATCCTCTAGCGTGGTACTCGGACTCCTTTACTGGGTTTAATCCACCGCAAAATTTGCCACAGCCGGCGATTGGTATTAAAAAGTTTGGGACTATAAGTATTGAGGGGCGGCCCCATATTATCCAAAGTTTTAGCGCTAGCTTTGAGCACACATCGGGGACAGCGGGTCTTACCTTGCATATTATAAAAGATCAGGCTGAGTTTCAGCAGCAGATAAATACTTTTAATAGAACATTATGGAGCTGGCTGTTATTCCTGACCATCCTCTTAGTGGTTGTTCAACTTGCATGGCTATTATGGACGCTGAAGCCTTTAGCCAGATTTAAAAAAGAACTCCAAGACGTAGAAAATGGGGTTGCGACACAATTAAGCGATCGCTATCCCAGTGAACTTCAAGCAGTTGGGCATCAACTAAACGCTTTGCTGCTCACTGAGCAAAATCAGCGAAAACGATATCGCAACGCACTCTCCGATTTGGCCCATAGTTTAAAAACGCCTCTGGCGGTTATTCAGAGTCAAAAAGGTTTAAATACATCTTCAATGGAGCAGGTTTCAATTATAAATCGTATTATTAGTCATCAGCTTAAAAGAGCTCAATCCGCGGCAGGATCATCATGGCACCTGGGCACAACAGTAGCGCCTATTGTTGACCAATTGGTAGGTGCGCTGGCTAAAATTTATCAGACACCCGTATTAAAAATAAGCACCGAGGTGACTCATGATCTTGTTTTTAAGGGTGATGCGGCTGATTTGACTGAAATTTTAGGTAATCTGTTAGATAACGCCTGCAAAGCAGCTGAGGGTAAGGTTTTGTTAAAGGCGATGTCTTCCAAATTAGAATTGATAATAAGTATCGAAGATGATGGTCCCGGTGTCAGTGAAGATCAAGAGAGTGAAATTTTTGAACGTGGTATGCGCGCTGACTCCTACGAACAGGGACATGGTATAGGGTTGGCGATTGTTCGTGACTTGGTAGACAGTTACGGTGGATTCCTCAGCATAGAACGTTCTGAAAGCCTGGGCGGTGCAAAATTTTCAATTCTATTTAAGCAAACTACCTAGACCATAGTCATACAGCTTCTGCAACTGAGTTCTAACCCTTCAGGTTACGTTCATCTTTACCTCGCTACAATTCGTCTAACATCATAAAACGGATTATCAAGATTATGGACGCGCTCAATATACACTTTAAAAAGCTACTACTTATTACACTCCTAAGCAGCTCTTTTTCACTGACGGCATGCTCTACATCGAGCGGAGATGTGGCTGATTTCCAGTCAATACAATACTCGGAGTCAACAGACTCCAACGATGCAGGATTTAGTGATGCGCAGCTGGAACAGATGCTGGCGCCTATTGCGCTCTACCCTGACAGTTTGCTGACACATATTTTGATTGCCGCTACTTATCCTCTTGAGGTGGTGATGGCTAGTCAGTTGCGCGCCAGTGATAAAGAATTGAGTAGTCCTAAAATAATGGATAAGGCAGAGGCTATGGATTGGGACCCTAGTGTGATTGCACTATTAGCATTTCCCGCTGTTTTGGAAAAGCTGAGCAGTAATCTAGACTGGACTCAAAATCTTGGTGATGCTTTTTTAGACAATGAAGCTAGGGTATTAGCGCGTATTCAGTCACTTAGAGCACAGGCTTATAACGCAAATAGTTTGTCTGAAATGGAGAATATGTCCATTACTCATGAGAACAATCAAATAGTCATTGAGTCGATTCAACGAGAGATAGTTTATGTTCCCTATTATGATCCTCGCGTCGTTTACGGTGACTGGCGCTGGCATCGCTACCCACCGGTCTATTGGGCTCCAGCTTATGGTTATAGAGCGCATCCTCACAGTTACTTTTCTTGGAATAGAGGGATAAGAATACACTCCAACTTTTTCTTTAGCGCTTTTCATTGGAGTAACCATAGTGTCGTTGTGATAGATCACCACAATTCGCATCGCTATCGCCATAGAAATAATATCACCAGCGGCCGCGATTCCAAGTCTTGGGATCACAAACCAAACCATAGACGCGGAGTTGCTTATAAAAACTCTCATGTTAAAAAGCGCTACAAAAGCCATAAACCGATAAGAGAAATCAACAAAGCACGTAAAAAGGAATTGCGTCGTTCGGGTCTAAATACAGTGACCAAACATAAAGTGAGCGGTGAAAAACATTACACTGATCAGGCTAAGAGATTGGAAAAACTCCACAAACCTAGAAAGCATAAAAGTGAAGAAACTTTTGCCAAAAGGCTACGTAATAATAGTGCGCCGATTAATAGTCAGCAACCTATTGGCGTTAAAAAGCGTACTCCAGACAATTTAGGCCGCAAAGTCGATAATTACCCGAAAAAGCAGCGGATCCAACGTAATATGACGGGCAATAAAGTGAAGGTAATATCGAAAAAAATGCGCCAAATAGAGAAGAATCACTCATTAGCTAACAGACCAAAGGCAATTAGTGGTTATAAAGCGCCACAGAAAAGTAAAAATAGTGGTGAAGCGGCCATAAAACAAGATGCAAAATCACGTCCCGTTGTTCAGAAAACTAAAAGTTATCCATTAAACAAGACTGGCAGGAACAGTCGTGGATCTTTACCAAAGAATCTTAGTCTTAGTAGAACAGAAAAAAGGGGCTAAAATGTGTGGAGCGCCATGACTAGATCAAGTCGTCAAAGTTCTCCGGCGCTAATTCCATGAGAGGCCATATTCTAATATTGTTCATCTTCATTCGTTTGTCATCAATCAAAAATCGGACGAGAATAAAATAAATATCAAGATCAAAATTTATCGTTGCCAGTGAATCGTCCGTCCGCGTTGATTGGCCTAAAGCTTCGGTTGATGAGGATGTATTTGTTGTTTGAAGCCCAAGATCAAATAGTTCTTCTGGCGAGTTTAATCGCGCTATGTAGCGCCAGTTGTCAATCAAATGGAGCGCTGACTGCTCTGGGTCTTCAGGATTTCTTTCTTCGATAAGAATCGGTCCGATGTAGGGCCAAACCTGAAGTTGGTAGCCCTCTAGCGCCGTATTAATTCGCTGATTATAGAGCTCTGGTGTTTCGCCACCATGACAGGCACCCAAACATTTATTGAGCTGAGCGCGAAAACACGGTTTATTATCTCTAGTTGGCACAGCTTCTAGCCCGAGTAATTTATGGCATAGCGAGAATTGGTCCGCAAGAGATTCGAGTTTTTTAATGGCCTGACGAGGAGAGCGGAACAGGCCAACATTTGTTTCATCGATGTCACTATCGATATCAACAGCTTTAACCGTTAATCGTTTATACCCCAGATTGTCTTCATAGCTATGAAATTGGTGCATCTTTTTCACCCGGCGAAGTCGACGGTTATAGAGCGGATTTAG
>CALDQM010000032.1:0-30914 GCA_937911225.1 uncultured Cellvibrionales bacterium | reverse complement strand
TAGCCTCGTTGAGTAATTAAGTCAAAATTAAGAGTCTAAGAGTCTAAGAGTCTAAGAGTCTAAGAGTCTAAGAGTCTAAGAGTCTAATAGTATAAAGTAATGACACTTCCAGTCATTGCCCGTGGTGTGGAAAAATCTTACCAATAGTCTGAGGAAATGTAGTGAGAGAAGTCAAAGTAGGCCTTTGTGGTTTGGGTACAGTAGGTTCGGGTGTTTTTAATGTGGTGTCGCGTAATTTAGAGGCCATTAATACTCGATCTAACTGTCAAATCAGCATAGCCCAGGTGGGTTGTCGAAGAGACAATAAAGACTGCGATTTGAGTACTGTCAACATGACTCGTGATATTTTTGACGTGGCTAAAAATCCTGATATTGATATCGTAGTTGAATTGATCGGCGGTACTACTGTTGCATTGGAACTGGTTATGTTGGCGCTTGAGAACGGCAAACATGTGGTGACCGCTAATAAAGCATTAATCGCTGAGCATGGAATGGCTATTTTTGCTTATGCCGAATCTCGTGGATTAATGGTTTGCTATGAAGCAGCTGTCGCCGGTGGCATCCCGATTATCAAAGCATTACGTGAAGGTCTGTCGGCAAATCGAATTAACTGGTTGGCGGGAATTATTAACGGTACCACTAATTTTATTTTGTCAGAGATGGACACTAAGGGCAGAGAATTTGCTGATGTGTTGAGCGAGGCTCAGGCAAAGGGGTATGCTGAGGTAGATCCAACCTTTGATGTGGAGGGCATAGATGCCTCTCACAAACTCGCTATCTTAGCCTCCATTGCTTTTAGTATGCCGCTGTCATTAGATGGGCTGTTTACCGATGGTATTACCAAGCTAGAGCCTCAGGATGTGGCGTATGCAAGAGAGTTGGGCTATGTCATCAAACATCTTGGTATTGCTCGACGATCTGCGTCCGGAGTCGAACTTCGTGTGCATCCTACTTTAGTGCCAGAGCGCTCTCTAATCGCCGGAGTGAGCGATGTTTCTAACGCTATTATGGTCAATGCTGATGCCGTTGGCACCACCTTGTTTTATGGGCCAGGTGCAGGTGCCGAGCCGACTGCTTCAGCAGTCATTGCAGACATAGTTGATGTCGCGCGGGTGTTGGACTCCTACCCTGACTCTTGGGTGCCTCCTCTTGGCTGTCACTCGTCAATGTTGCAAGAGTGCACATTAATGGCTATTGAAGACGTTGAAACTAGTTTTTACATTCGCTTTTCAGCGCTTGATAAACCGGGGGTGCTGTCAGACATTACCAAGATAATGGGCGATACTGGAATAAGTATTGAAGCGATTATTCAGCGTGAACAGCCGGCCGGAGAACGCTATGTTAACGTTATTATTTTAACCAACGTGACCAAAGAGAAGTGTTTAAATGAAGCCGTTGCCCAAATTGAGCAGCTTGAAACAGTGCGCGGGCAAGTTAGCTTTATCCGCGTCGAGTATTTAGATCAAGTGTGACAAACCGAGTGATTTAAAAACATTGATCGTTGTTTAATTTCAGGAAAATGGTAAATGAAATATATCAGTACACGTGGTGGTGGACAGTCCAAAAGTTTTGAAGAAGTAATACTAACCGGGCTAGCACCTGATGGTGGTCTGTATGTCCCCGCACAGCTTCCACACTTTAGCAGGCAAGAGATAGCGTCTTGGTCCTCATTGTCCTATCAAGAATTAGCCTTAAAAATTATCTCTCCTTTTGTTGATGGTGCTATTCCAGAGCATGACTTAGAAAAAATCATAGCAAAATCGTATTCGACCTTTCGTCATGATGATATTGCGCCCTTGGTCAAAACGGGTGATAACGAATGGATCTTAGAATTATTTCATGGCCCCACATTAGCCTTCAAAGACTTTGCATTACAATTTTTGGGTAATCTTCTTGATTACACCTTAGAAAAACGGCAAAAAAAAGTAGTTATTATGGGTGCAACCTCAGGTGATACCGGCTCTGCTGCTATCGAGGGTTGTCGCCGTTGCAAAAATATTGATATTTTCATACTGCATCCTCATGAACGGGTCTCTGAAGTACAAAGACGTCAAATGACCACTGTTCGGGCTGATAATATTCACAACATAGCCATGCATGGAAATTTTGATGATTGCCAAAATATGGTTAAAGCCAGTTTTTCAGACCAATCATTTTTACCCGATGGACGGCAACTTGTCGCCGTAAATTCGATTAACTGGGCCCGAATCATGGCTCAAATTGTCTATTATTTTTGGGCATCATTAAAACTTGGTGGCCCTAGTCAGGTAGTTTCATTTTCAGTACCAACCGGTAATTTCGGTGATATTTTTGCAGGTTATTTAGCCCATAAAATGGGTCTACCCATCGAGCAGTTAGTCATTGCCACTAACCAAAATGACATTTTACATCGCTGTATTAGCGACAATGACCACACCACCCGTCCGCTTGAGCAGAGCCTAGCACCCAGCATGGATATTATGATATCCAGTAATTTTGAGCGCCTTTTGTTTGATCTCTATGATCAAGATGGCGCGGTTATCACTCAATTAATGTCAGACTCAAAAGCAGGCTCAATGAAGTTGACTGACTCGGCTCTGACGCGAGCACAACAGTTATTCTCCAGTTACCGCTGTGATGATAAGGGTATGGTGGATCTGATTCGAGAGACCTACCAAGACAGTGACTATTTGCTAGACCCGCACACCGCTATTGGGCTTGCTGCGGCCAGAGAATGCCGAAAAAGTCTTGACACCCCAATGGTGACACTCGCTACTGCGCATCCAGCTAAGTTTCCCGACGCGGTTAAGGCAGCAGGATATCCCAAGGACCCGGAACTACCCGACCATTTGGCAGATTTATTTGAGCGTGACGAATATTTTACGACGTTGGGTAATGATCCAGTGGCCATACAAAACTTCATTGCGGATAAAATTTCAGTTTAAAGTCTGTAATGTTTAGCGCGACGTAAGTTGTTCTAACATAACGTGGGATTAGAAAATGTTTGAAGAAAAAAAGTTATCCAAAGAAGACCAAGATCGCGTCGATACGTACTTGCAGAATGGGTTTAATCGAAGTGAGCGCCAGCCTTTTCGTCCGTTAAGGTTGCTTGGGGTACTGTGGGTAATCGTGTCTGCATTAGGCTTCATCAGCTGGTACATTGGCAAACAAGCAGGATACCTCTAGACTAATCTAAACTCCTAAGCCGTTTTGAGGTCTGCAATGTTAAACGCTTCACCAATGCCATCGCCCACCATGATTAAAACCAATGGCATTGAGCTTGAAGTATTTCAGGCCGGGCAAGGGGGGATTCCTATTGTGCTCTGTCACGGTTGGCCTGAACTAGCCTATAGTTGGCGCTATCAAATTCCTGCACTTGTTGAGGCAGGGTACCATTGTATTGTTCCTAATCAGCGTGGGTACGGACGGTCCAGTAAGCCTCTGGACGTAGATGCTTATGATATACATCACCTAACGGACGATCATAATGGACTACTTGATGCTCTGGACATTGAGCGCGCAATCTATGTAGGACATGACTGGGGAGCGATTATGCTATGGCAGCATGCATTGCTAAATCCCGATCGTATTATTGGGCTTGTAAACATGTCGGTTCCCTTTAAAGCCAGAGAGCCTGCTGAGCCGATGGCGTTTTGGGAAAAGGTACTTGGACAAGATTTCTATTTAGTCCATTTTAATCGTCAACCAGAAGTGGCTGCGCGATCGTTTGATACTGACCCCAAAAGAGTGCTCACTAATCTTTATCGTACTAAGCATTGGCTAGAAAAGGGAGCGTCTCAGCCCGATGGCTACAGTATTGTGCGTTCAGCAGAAGTGGATAATAACCGTGGTGAGCTAATGCTCAGTGAGGAAGATTTAATGGTTTTTGTCGATGCATTTTCCCAAGGGGGATTTGTTGCGCCGTGTAACTGGTATAGAAATTTCACGCGTAATTGGGAGACCATGGTTGATGTTAAACAGATCATAGAGTTGCCGTGTCTAATGATTTATGGGGAACACGACATGGTACCCAAAGTAGACATGACCGATACAGTATCCGATTTGGAGATCCAGACCTTGCCATGTGGACATTGGATCCAGCAAGAAGAACCTGAAAAAACAAATCAAATCCTTTTGGAGTGGCTAGCGCGCAAAATTACGCCACTGTTGGCATAGGTAATGCAAGTAAACGCTAGATCGTTTAATTTAGAGGACGCCGATTTCTCACCTGCGCTAGACCTCTTGCTTCAGCGAATTTATCAATCTAGGGGGCTAAACAACGATTTAGCCCTTGATCGGCAGCTGTCATGCCTGCCTGCGCCCAGTTTACTAACTGGTATGTCCGACGCGGTAGAGCGGCTAATAACGGCTTTAAACCAAGATCAGCAGATAGTCATTGTGGGCGATTTTGATGCCGACGGAGCCACAAGTTCTGCATTAATGATGCTGGCTTTAAAGGCTATGGGCTTTTTGAAGCTTGAATTTTTAGTGCCTAATCGCTTTGATTATGGATACGGCTTAACGCCTGAAATTGTAGATCTTGCGACCCAATATAAACCACAGCTGATTGTCACAGTTGATAATGGGATATCTAGTATCGAGGGAGTGGCTCATGCCGCAGGTTTGGGTATTGACGTGATCGTCACCGATCATCATTTACCGGGAAAAATCTTACCTGATGCATGGGCAATCATAAATCCAAACCAGCCTAACTGTGAGTTTCCAGCGAAGAATTTAGCCGGTGTTGGCGTTGCTTTTTATTTACTAAGTGGCTTGCGTAGAGCGTTGCGTGCTATTGATTGGTTTATCAACAATAGTCTTGAAGAACCTAACATGGCTGCGTGGTTAGATTTAGTGGCACTAGGCACTGTTGCCGATGTTGTTCCTCTGGATCAGGTCAATCGAGCGCTAGTCCATCAGGGTTTAATGCGTATTAGATCAGGTCGCTGCCGCCCGGGTATTCAAGCATTACTGCGTATTGCAGGTAAAAATCCTAAGCATTTGGTGGCCACAGATTTAGGCTTCGCTATAGGTCCCCGACTCAACGCTGCGGGGCGCTTAGATGATATCTCATTAGGCATTCAATGTTTGTTGACTGACGATCTAAACGAAGCGATGCAAACAGCAGAATCATTAGATCAACTTAATAAAGATCGTCGCTCCATCGAGCAGTCCATGCAACAAGAGGCCATGGCAGAGCTAGACAAACTGACGCTGGATTCTAAGAATCTACCCTCAGCACTGTGTTTGTTTCGTCCAGACTGGCATCAAGGTGTTGTTGGGTTAGTGGCCTCGCGGCTCAAAGAAAAGCACCATCGTCCTGTCGTTGCTTTCGCTAGAGCAGAGGACGGTAGTCTTAAAGGCTCCTCCAGATCAATACCTGGGTTACATATCAGGGATGCAATGGATGCGGTAGCGACACAAAATCCGGGACTCATTAGTAAGTTTGGTGGACATGCTATGGCCGCCGGTTTAACCCTGGAGGAAGAAAAGCTCGAGTTATTTATCGAAGTCTTCCAAAGACATGTTGATCAGATAATTAATCCGGATGATTTAAACGCCAAAATTGTGACTGATGGCAGCCTTGAAGCGAAGCAAATTAGTATGCATACTGCGCAACTTTTGCGAGAGTCAGGTCCTTGGGGGCAGCAATTTCCCGAGCCCTGTTTTGAGGGTATTTTTTTAGTAAACCAACAGCGTATTGTGGGTGAGAAACACCTCAAGCTTGTGTTGATCCATCCTTCAGCGCCGAAAATGCCAATTGATGCAATTTACTTCAACATGGATATTAAATGTTGGCCAAATAGGCAGGTTCAGCAGGCTCGATGCGTTTATCGGTTGGATATTAATGAGTTTCGAGGACAGCAAAAACTTCAACTGCTAGTCCAATATATGGTACCCGTCTCAGGCGACTAAGAAAAATTACTATGAGTTTTAAAACCGACTTCCGTGCAGATCTTCTACTGTTACTGACTGCTTTTATCTGGGGTTTCGCATTTGTTTTTCAAAGCACGGGGATGGACCATATTGGCCCCATCACCTTCGTTTTTGGACGGTTTGTTATTGCCGCTTTGGCCATATTGCCAATCTGGTATCTAATGGAAAAACCTAAAAAAGTGTTCGTATATCAAGCGATTGATAAAAAAGCCTTACAGCTTGGCATTATTATGGCTGTCGGTATGCTTTTGCAGCAAGCCGGTTTAGTTTATACAACCGTCGCGCGCGCGGGTTTCTTGACCGGGGTTTATATTATTTTCGTGCCAGTTATCGGACTCTTGATGGGTAGTAAAACAGAGTGGCCAACCTGGTTAGGCGTTACGTTTGCGCTGTTTGGGCTATATTTTCTTGCACAAATCGAAGCTGCTCAATTTTTAGTAGGCGATGCCCTTATCTTAATCAGCTCAGTGGTTTGGGCGCTACATGTTATCTATACCGGTAAAGTCGCTAATCAAATCTCAGTTTTCCGGTTGATGTTTTTGCAGTTTGCCATAGCCGCGATAATAAGCGGTGTGGCAATGGTCATTTTTGAAGTCTGGGATTGGGAATCGGTCAAGGCAGCTACCGTTTCACTACTGTTTGTTGGGGTTCTGTCCTCAGGGGTTGGTTTTTCACTCCAAGTGATTGGTATGCGCACTGCACCTGCGTCCCATACTGCCCTAATTCTTAGTTTTGAAGCAGTTTTTGCAGCTATTGGTGGTTGGTGGCTGCTTAATGAGTATCTCACCACCACGGAACTGATTGGGTGTGGGTTAATCCTAGCCGGTGGCTTGGTGTCGCAATTAAAAATATTCCTTAAATCCCCTAAGGATGCGATGTAGCATCCTTAAGAGGTTTGTTCCAAGTCCAGGTCAAAGAACGCCGGGTGAGTTGTGCTTTTGAAGATTAGACCGCAAAAATTTAAGGCTGGAGCAAGGGTTGCATAACACGGGCAACCACTGCTTTTATTGCCGGTTGCGCTTTCTCGGTTGGATGCAGCCCATCCTGCTGAATCATCCCCTCGGTGACGGCTAACTCATCGAGTTGAAAAGGAATTAGCAAGGTGTTGGTTTCATCCGCCAACTGATTATAAACGTCAGCAAAGGCAGTGGTATAACGTCGGCCATAGTTGGGCGGAATACGCATTCCAAAGAGCACGGGCACAGCGTTTGCGTCTGTGCACAGCGCTATCATAGCGGCTAAATTCTTTTTCATTAGCTTGAGTGGCTGACCGCGAAGTCCATCGTTGCCACCTAGCTCAAGGATTACAAAATCAGGTTGAAATTTTTCTAATAGCAATGGCAAGCGCGCTAAACCACCGCCGGTGGTGTCACCACTGATACTGCCATTGACTACCTTATAGTTAGCACTCAAGTCCTCTTGCAAAAGGTTCACCCAGCCATTTGCTGGGTCAATACCATAGCCGGCACTCAAACTATCACCCAGAACCAGCAGAGTTGATCCATAAGTGTTGGCACCTAGTAAGATAAACAGGCAACATAGGCGTTTGAAAATAGTGCGCATAAACAATTCCCGATTTTACGTCTTTTAAAATTAGTAGCGGAAGTGTAAGCGATTTTGCAGGCAATGGAACCCATCAATGATTGAAGTCAATAATGTAGGAAAGCAGGTAGTCACAGCTGAGGGTACTTTAGATATTTTAGAGGGTATCAATCTTTCACTGACAGATGGCGAAACATTGGCTATTGTCGGGCCATCTGGGTCGGGTAAGTCTACGCTGTTAGGTATTCTTGCGGGTCTTGATCTACCCAGTTCTGGTTCAGTGGCACTTAATGGCAAAGACATTACAGCCATGGATGAAGAAGGCAGAGCGCAGGTTCGAGCTAAAGATGTCGGTTTTGTCTTTCAGTCGTTTCATCTGTTGCCGGGGCTAACCGCATTAGAAAATGTTGCTTTGCCGTTGGAACTTAACGGTGATGCCAATGCTCTAGCAACGGCCAAAATCTATTTAGATCGAGTAGGCTTGGATCATCGCACTACCCATTATCCGCGTCAGCTGTCTGGCGGCGAACAGCAGCGTGTTGCAGTAGCTCGCGCTTTTGCCTGTAAACCAACCATATTATTTGCCGATGAGCCAACCGGTAATCTAGACACAGCGACGGGTGAAATTATTAACGACCTACTTTTTGACCTTAATCGAGAGGAGGGCACCACACTAGTTTTGGTTACTCATGAGATGAATTTGGCGGCGCGCTGTCATCGTACAATGCAACTACAAGCAGGTCGTCAGGTAGATAGTGTTACCGCCTCAACGGCGAAACAGGCAAATTGATGCTATCTCTCCGTATGCTAATTCGCACCTGGCGTGGTGGCGAACTGGGGCTCATCCTGTGGTCACTCATTCTAGCGGTTGCTGTTGTGACATCCGTATCACTGCTGGCTGAGCGTATCGAAAAAGCGCTTACGCAAGAGTCCAGTAGCTTTTTAGCCGCTGACTTAGTGGTCCGAAGTAGTAAAGAGGCGCCTATAGAATGGGTTGAGGAAGCCGCTCGGCTAAATGTTTCGACCGCTAAAATAATGGGGTTTGCATCGATTGTATTTTTTGGTGATGAACTCCACCTTGCGTCAATCAAGGCGGTACAAAGCAATTACCCATTGCGCGGTGAGATCAAGCGGTCGACAACACCGTTTACCCGAGATCCCAGTTTGATTGAGTCTGTGAATTACGGCCCAAGTAAAGGGGAAGTGTGGGTAGATGCGCGTTTATTACCGCTACTGGGCATTCAGCTAGGGGATGTTGTAGAGCTTGGCGATATAACACTCAAGGTTAGCCAGATTTTAGTAGAAGAGCCAGATGGCAGCTCTTATTCGTTTCTTGGCGCACGGGTGTTAATGAATTATGCCGACATACCCGCCAGTGGGATTATTCAGCCGGGTAGTCGCGTGACCTATCGTTACCTTATGGCCGCTAATGATCCACAAACCTTTGCAGACTACACGTCGTGGCTAGAGCCTCAATTAGATATTCATGATCGACTTATTACACCTGATCAGGCGCAGGCGAGTATTGCAGACACCATGGACAAAGGCCGGCGGTTTCTTCTGCTAGCGGGAAGTATTGGTGTTGTGCTTGCCAGCATTGCGTTGGCCCTAGCCAGTCATCATTTTGCCAGCGGTCAAACAAAGACCGTAGCACTCTTAAAAAGCTGGGGTGTTTCAGCATCCAGAGTCCGGCGTTTATATTTTCAGCAGAGTTTGTGGATGGGACTCTTTGGGTCTTTATTAGGGCTCGCGGTGGGGTTTTTGTTCCATCATTTATTGCTCGCGATTGTTAGAGAATGGCTACCCATTGAATTACCCGCAGCAGGCTTTCGCCCCTGGATAACGGGCGCAGCAACAGGGTTATTGTGTCTGGTAGGGTTTACGCTGCCGGCCCTATGGCATCTTCCATCACAGTCACCGCTGGCTGTGCTGCGTCAGGATATTATCGTGAAACCCCTAGGTGCTGCGGTTCGCATAATACTGGGTGTATTAGCCATTGCTGGCTTACTGTTTTGGTACAGCAATAACATCTATCTAACCCTAGCCATACTCGTTGGTTTTGGAGCTACTGCGCTTGCCTCGGTAATTGCTGGTTTGTCGCTGCTACGAGTTGCCATGAACTATGGGCAACGCATGGGGAGTGTGTGGCGTTTAGCCTTAGCGAATTTATGGCGAAGGCGTTCACAGAGCCTTATTCAGATGGTTGGTTTTTCAGGCGCCATCGCGTTGCTAATGATTATGGTAGTTGTGCGTACCTCACTCATTGACCAGTGGCAGTTTCAGCTAGCGGAGGATGCGCCCAACCACTTTTTAGTCAATGTAGCTCCTTATGAATTAGACGATGTTAGGCAGTTAGTGGATGACAACCAACTGGAGACAGCGGGCTGGTACGCCATGGTTAGGGGAAGAATGACCGCGATAAATGATGAGTTGATTAGCGAAGATCAAAAAGATAGCCATGAATCTTTCCGCCGTGAGCTAAATCTTAGCTGGACCACTGAACTACCTGAAGGCAACAAAGTTGCTCAGGGGCAATGGTGGGACACTGATATGCTTTCTGACTTTAGCGCCAAGACCAATGCGCAAGGTCAGCGCATTGCTCCGGTGTCTTTAGAAGATGAGTTAGCCGGTGAACTTGGGCTAGAGCTAGGTGATCGTATAACCTTTAGTGTCGGGGGGTTAGTTTTTGAAGCCGAGATGATTGGTACTAGAACCCTAAACTGGGACAACATGACACCCAACTTCTACTTTTTATTCCCAGAGGGCATGTTAGAAGAGTATCCGCGAACCAGCATGACTAGCCTATATATTCCGGCTGAAAAGAAGTTGTTAGTCAACGACATACTGCGTAGTTTTCCCACCGTTCAAGTGATTGAGCTAGATAAAATTATCGACCGTATTCGTACTATCGTATCTCAGGTGACGCGCGGGCTAGAAGTGATGACTTTGCTAATTTTGGGTTGTGGTATCTTAGTAATGTTCTCTGCAGTGAGCTTGTCAATGTCAGAGCGACTGCAAGAAAGTGCTATTTTGAGGACGCTAGGAAGCTCGCGTCGATTGATACTAGGTATTCAGTTAATAGAATTTAGTACCTTGGGTGTTATGGCGGGTCTACTTGCAAGTGCCGGGGCCGAATTATCCGTGGCAATGTTACAGCGGTTTATGTTCGACTTGCCATTTTCGATGCACCTCTGGCTATGGTACACAGGGCCCATAGTAGGTGGATTGTTAGTCGGTCTTTTGGGTGTGGGTTATAGTCGAAAAGTGGTTATTCAACCGCCGCTTGAAGTGCTTAGGAGCCTTTAGTATTGATTACTAAGGGCCTACTTTAGCGGAAGCTGAACACTAAACGTGGTGTCTTGGCCATCTTCAGACATAACCGCAATCTGGCCCTGATGCTGCTCTGTGACAATAAAGTGAGTGAATGACAAGCGCTGCTGCGCCTCATACTGGTTTGATTCGGGTTCCCCGCTGGCAAAGGATTCAAACAAATACTGCTGGTCTTGATCGCTCACTGCTTGACCATTGTGTTGAAAACGAACCCATAAATTGTCATACAGCTGGGTGACAGAAATTCGAATGCAGGGTTTATGATCAAAATCTTCAACCTTACCTAGAGCCGTGCATGCGTGTCTAATCAAGCTAAGGAAAACCTGCTGAAGTTCTGTAGCGTAACAGGGTAAGTCTGGCAAATCCTTGGCATAGTCGCGTTTAAAATCAATATCCTGAAAGCGCAGACCTGCAGTGACCGAAAGCACATCTTCTGCTAGCTCTACACTGTGCTCGATAATATCCTTGATACTTGCCATTGACTTAGCATCACCGCCAGTACCTGAAAAATCTAATAAATTTTCAATAACTGACTTGGCTTGTTGCCCTCTGATAACACCGTCTTCGAGGGTTTCACGCAACGCTATCGCATCAAAGGGTTCGTCGGTCAATCCTTGGCGTACCGTTTTTACAGATTTAAGCATTGCCCGCAGCGGGATATTAATGTCATGTGCCATTGTCGATGCCATTTCGCCCATCAACGACATTTTATCTTTTTGTACCAGCATAGTTTCAGACTTCACTTGCTGAGTAATATCATCAATCAGTAAAACAACGCCAGTGACTGATTGATCTTTTAGTGGATAAATAGTGATATTGAAATGGTACTGGCCACGTTGGCTATATTTGACAGACACCGCCGACTGTTTTTTATGAGCTTCAGCAATCTGCCCAGGGGTAACCGTAATCTCAGGATAGGACTCCCACAAATCTTTACCAAGAACCTTTTTTGCCGACAAGCCTGACACATCTTCAGTTCGAGGATTCCATTGGGTTATCTGGTTTTCTTTATTGAGTCCAATTAGCATCAAAGGCATCGATTGGAGAATCTCAGTAATATAAGACTCAGACTGGCGCAACTGCGCGGTGGTGCTTAAATGCTCAGAAATTTCGTCCCCAAGTGCCTTATTACTCTCTTTGAGCAAGCTATTTGACTCGTTCAGCGTCGCTGTTCTTTCGATGACTCTCTTCTCTAACTGGGCTCGAATATCCTCCAGCTCGCGGTTGTATTGGCGAGATTCGCGACGACTAAAAAACAGCCTAATGACCATAAAAGATAACGCAAGAATAAAAACGCCACTCGAAAAATTAGCAATATATTGCCAATTAGTCGATCCGTCGAGCTCTCTAAATAGCCAAAATATATCAGACTCTGCAGCGGCAACCTGACTAAAAAGCAGGCTAGTTATGGCTATATTTTTTTTCATCATCGTCATTATGGCAAAGGTGGCGTCCGAAAAATAGATCATGTGTTTAAGGGTGCAACATATGTTACCAAGGTTTACATCAGTCTATCACTACTGAACACTACTTGGCGGCAATAATCTGTTCAAAAATAATTGAGCTACCATCACTTTTTAGCAACAGCACATCATAATCATCTCGTCTATCCCCCATTTCCATGCCGGGAGAGCCCATAGGCATGCCAGGTACGGCAAGTCCAATGGCATCTGTTGGTGGGTTGTCTAAAAACCGTTTAACAATATCCGCCGGTATATGGCCTTCAAACACAAAGCCATCTTTGGACACGCCGGTGTGGCAAGACTGGTACTGCGGTAAGATCCCTTGCTCAGCTTTTAGTTGACCCATATTGTCAGTGTTATGCGCTGTAATTTCAAAGCCCGCATGCTCGGCATGATCTATCCATTTCTGGCAACAGCCACAACTGGGGCTTTTAAATACGTCAAGAAACGTTGCCACGTCTGAATTTACGGTAGTCTCTGAAGTACCTGCATGGTCTGAGGCAGAAACGGCTCCTGACAGTAAAAGAATTATAAATCCTAAGACTAACGCTTTAGTGGACAAGTAATACATAACAACACTCCTATTTCTTGACAGTTAATGATCGCCACAAATTTCTAAATAGCATAGCTGATTAAGCCAGAAAATGGCAGGCGAGGCGGGTATATATCCGTTACTTTCGAGGTCGGTGCGCGTAAAAGATGAAACCTTAAAGCCTATCAACTAAACTTTGGTTAATAGTTGAGAGAAAATGCCTGTGACTACCATCCCCATGCTTAACGTTGCCCTAGCGTTTATCCCCGTCTTGGTGGTCTTGTTCGTCATGTTTCGGTGGTCCTTAGCTGTTAGCGACAGCTTTGTGGCTCTTGGCCGTATGGTGATTCAGTTGCTTGTTATAGGGTATGCCTTGACCTGGATTTTCGCAGTAGATTCCCCTGTATTGGTATTAGGGCTACTTAGCACTATGCTGTTAATGGCTAGCTCTATCGCCCTAAGGCCTGTCGCAGACCACAAAGTACAGGGTGACTATGCACGAGCATTGGTGTCTATTGCCTGCGGGGGTGGGGTAACCTTGGCATTTATAAGCTATTTTGTGCTTACGCTAGATCCTTGGTACAAAGCCAACACAATGATCCCCCTGGCGGGAATGATTTTTGCCAGCTCAATGAATGCAGTCAGCGTGGCGGCAGAGCGCCTCTACATGGAAATCAAACATGGCTCACCCATCACTCTGGCGCGCAATCAAGCGTTCAAAGCGGGCTTAATTCCTATCTTTAATAGTTTGCTCGCAGTGGGCTTGGTGTCGCTTCCCGGTATGATGACCGGTCAAATATTATCGGGTATATCCCCTCTAATCGCAGTGCGCTACCAAATTGTTGTGATGTGCATGATTACAGGTGCATCGGGAATGTCGGCGGCGCTATACTTGTACCTACAAAGCAAAAAGTATAGTGCAGCCGGGTAACAAGCAATCGATTAGGAGGAGCAACTGACCGAAATAGCCTCGGCCCAATCTGGCGGTAAACCGGCATAATGTTCGACCTGTGGGTGCTCTTCAAAAGGATTTTGAAGGACATCAAGTAGCAGCTTAACCTCTGAGTAGTCACCTTTCTCCGCCTTTTCAATCGCTGCCTGAGCCATATAATTGCGCAAAATATATTTTGGATTGGTCTTAAGCATTGCCTCCGAGCGGTCATTGTCTGACACTGACTGTTGGCTCAAACGTTGTACATAGAGCACAGCCCACCCATCAAAAGCCTCTCGGTCCACAAACAGATCACGAAGTGCTTGCTGGGGCTCAGAGAAATAACACAACTGCCTAAAAAACAAAGTGTAATCAACCTTGTTTTTCTCCATCAACGTTAACAGATCATTAATGAGACTCTCATCATTGTCAGCGTAGTGCAGCAATCCCAACTTAGCGGCCATAAGATCACGGTAGTGTTGCAAAAAGGTAGGTTCATAGTTTTTTAGAGCGGCCACCAGTGTATCTGAGGGTAACAATGACGTTAGAGAGGTGGCCAGTGCATTTAAATTCCAAAGACCGACCGAGGGCTGATTTTTGAACGAGTAACGGCCATTAGCATCAGAATGATTACAAATAAAATCAGGGTTATAGACATCCAAAAAACCAAAGGGGCCATAGTCAATAGTGTCGCCCAATATCGACATGTTGTCAGTATTCATAACCCCATGAGCAAAGCCTACCGCCTGCCAATGGGCTATCATTTTGGCTGTCTCTTTAACCGTATGGTTAATAAGATTAGCATAACCCACCTCATCATTTGACCACTCGGGAAAATGTCGATTAATGACATAGTTGGCCATTGCCTTAACCGCCTCAGGCTGGTTGCGATAATGAAAATGTTCAAACGACCCAAAGCGAATATGGCTACGGGCAACCCGACAAACAGTTGCAGCAGACTCGACGTCCTCGCGATAAACGGGCGTTTCACTAGTCATCAAGCATAGAGCTCTAGTCGTGGCTATGCCTAAACCATGCATGGCCTCTGAACACAGATATTCACGAATGCTTGAACGCAATACAGCGCGGCCATCGGCAAATCTAGAATAGGGCGTAGCACCAGCCCCTTTGAGTTGAATATCCCAAAGTTGAGACTGTTCAGTATGGGGGTCACGCACCGCTAACTCGCCCAAGGTCATGGCACGACCATCCCCTAGCTGACCTGCCCAAACACCAAACTGGTGACCTGAATAAACAAGGGCGATGGGCCGCAGTTCAGTACCTGAAAAGTCTCCAGCCATCAGACGCAGCATTGCTGAAGTTTGCATATGCAGCGGTTCTAAGCCCAACTCCTCTGCCAGTAGGGCATTACTGCTCACCATAACCGGTTTGTGTAGTGGGCTGGGTGCTACGGCACTGCAATGCAAATCATTCTGATCTTTAAACGTATCAAAAAAGGTATTTTTTAGGTCCCACTGTAAGGGAAGGTTATGGTCTGTCATAGATTTATTCAACACCCTCAAGGCCGACATCACGCCAGCTAATTCTGGCCAAGTTATCTGCATGTAGACTGCTAATATAAAGCCAATCATCGGTTTCTAACGCACCAGTATTAGTATGATGCACGCCGTTAGGGTCTTGTAGTGAGGTCAACACCTCACCGTCACCGGTCATCGCAAAAACATGGCTGTAAGGCACTGCTTGTGGCCGCATAAAAGGTGGAAAGCGTTGAAAAATCTTACGCACAAGCGGAGAAGCAGAGAGGTCATCCAGCGGCTTACTGCGAGGAGACACTAGCCCCACCCAAAAGCGACCATCGCGACCACGTACAACATTGTCAGGAAACCCCGGCAAATTATCGATTAAAATTTCTGATTGGCCGGCTTTTTCTCCTTGTAACCAATACTTGTGAATGCGGTAAGACCCCGTCTCATTAACTAGCACAAACTGGCTGTCAGCATCTACAGCCACCCCGTTAGCAAAGTTGAGTCCATCCATGAGTTGTTGCGTAGACTTGTCTGCCGGGTCATACACTAAGAGGCGACCATGACCCCCGTGTTCCATAGTATCCAGAAGGCTTGCTGCATAGGTACCCCCATTTGACTGCGCACCAAATTTGGTAGAGGCATCGCTAAAGTAAATTTTACCATCCGCGGTGACATCTAAATCATCAGCATAATCAATAGGCGTTCCATTCACAGAACGGGTTAATACTGAAATATCGCCGGCGGGGGAAACTTTTAATAGGCCCTTATAGGCGTCCGCTATGAGTAAGTTATTATCAGCGTCAAACACTATTCCCAGCGGGCTACCCTCAGTGTTGACCCATTTGACTTGCTCGCCGGTTTTTTCGTTATAGCGCACAATCCAGCCCTCGCGAGTGGCTGCATAAACCTCGTTACCCAGCAGTGCCAAGCCCTCTGGGCCATGTGTGTCTGGCAAGCGAACAATCTCAATAGCCGCCAGTTTAGTATTTTCTTTAAAATCACCGACAAAGCCTTTGTCCAATGGTGCGGTCCAACTAACCGGTTCCACAGGAACGGGCCAAAACAGTAAATAAGCCGCTAAAACAGTCATGGCTAATAGTATTTTTTTCAACATTCTCACGCCCTTTTTTATTAGTATTGTTAGGCCACAATGGTGCGCTACTGCATCGGGTTAATCAACCTCTGCTGTTTCGCTTGGTGTGCCGTCTCCGGTGAGGTAAAATGCGCGCAAATGTTATTGAGTTAACCGTTTAAACAACCGTCATAAGGTAATCATTAGTCTCATGGAAGTTAATCCCGTTTATACCGCTTTAGATGATCTGCAAACACGCACTGACGTGCTGAGGGGGTATCTTTGACTACGAAAACCGTAAAGATCGTCTGGCTGAAGTAGAGCTAGAGCTGGGTGAACCTGATGTTTGGAATAAGCCTGAGCAGGCTCAAGAGCTGGGTCGTGAGCGGTCATCTTTAGAGCTGGTTGTCAAAACCATTGAAGATTTAGATTCGGGGGTGTCTGATGCCCGCGAACTGTTGGGCATGGCAGTGGAAGAGAACGATGAAGATACCGTGGCAGATGTTGAAGCAGAAATGGCCGCGCTTGAAACGCAGCTTGCCAAGCTTGAATTTCGGCGTATGTTCTCCGGGGCCATGGATGAAAACAGCGCCTTTTTAGAGATACAGTCTGGATCTGGGGGTACCGAGGCACAGGACTGGGCAGAAATGCTTTTGCGAATGTACCTTCGCTGGGCAGATGACAAAGGGTTTAAAGCAGAACTTTTAGAATGTTCGGCAGGCGATGTTGCCGGTATTAAAAGCGCCACCGTTGAGGTGACTGGCGAATACGCCTTTGGTTGGTTGCGTACAGAAATTGGAGTGCACCGTCTGGTGCGAAAATCACCTTTTGACTCTGGAAACCGTCGGCACACCTCTTTTGCTGCAGTCTTTATATCACCAGAAATTGACGACAATATAGAAATTGATATTGACCCGTCAGACGTTCGTACCGACACCTACCGGGCATCGGGTGCCGGTGGGCAGCACATTAACAAAACAGATTCTGCGGTGCGACTTACTCATGCCCCCACAGGGGTAGTGGTGCAAAGTCAGAGCCAGCGATCGCAGCACCAAAATCGCGATAAATGTTGGCAGATGTTGCGTGCTAGACTTTACGAACTAGAAGTCAGTAAACGCCAAGAGGCTGCTCAGGCGACAGAAGACACTAAATCTGACATTGGTTGGGGTAGCCAGATTCGATCCTACGTATTGGACGATGCCCGCATTAAAGACCTGCGCACCAACATAGAAACACGTAATACCCAGGCAGTATTAGATGGTAAGTTAGACCAATTTATTGTGGCATCGCTAAAAGCGGGGCTTTAGGCACCACCACCATTAAGACACCCAATAACCAAAATACAGGGTACACATGACAGATCAACATGATGAAAACAAACTTATTGCAGAACGCCGCGCTAAACTTGATGAACTGCGAACGCATGAAGGCCCAACCTTCCCTAACCAGTTTCAGCCCGCCCACAGCGCCGACGAACTGCAAACGGGCTTTGGTGAGCAATCTAAAGAACAGTTGGAGGCATTGGCTAAGGTCGTTTGCATTGCCGGCCGAGTAATTCGTAATCGCGGTGCTTTTATTGTTGTTCAAGACAGTTCGGGTCAAATTCAGCTGTATGTGACCAAAGAGGCGCGACCCTTCGCCAAGTCACTAGATTTGGGTGATATTGTCGGTATTACCGGTGTACTGCATAAGTCAGGTAAGGGCGATTTGTATGTGCAAATGGACGAATACTTACTGCTCACCAAAGCACTACGACCACTTCCGGACAAATTTCATGGTCTGGCAGATCAAGAAATGCGCTATCGCCAGCGTTATGTTGACCTTATTGTTAACCCTGATGTGCGCAATACCTTTCGTATTCGCTCAAAGGTGGTCGACTTTATTCGACGTTACCTCAATGGTGCTGACTATCTAGAAGTTGAAACCCCAATGTTACAAGTTATACCGGGCGGCGCAGTGGCGCGTCCTTTTGTGACTCACCACAACGCGCTCGATATCGACATGTATTTGCGAATTGCCCCAGAGCTTTATCTTAAGCGCCTAGTGGTGGGTGGTTTTGAGCGGGTCTATGAAATCAATCGCAACTTCAGAAATGAAGGACTATCTACGCGGCATAATCCTGAATTTACCATGCTCGAATTTTACCAAGCCTATGCTAACTTTAATGATCTTATGGATCTTACCGAAGACATGCTGCGCAAAATGACTACCGAAGTGTTGGGTTCGACTAAGGTTGTCAATACCGTAAAGGATAGTGATGGAGAGATCCAAAGCCAAACTCAGTATGACTTTGCTGAGCCTTTTATTCGCCTGTCGGTATTTGACTCAATTTTGCAGTACAACCCTGACATTACGGCCGAACAGCTAAGCGATGAAGCGGCTGCGCGTAAAATTGCTACGGACCTACATATTCCACTCAAAGATATATGGGGTCTGGGTAAAGTACAGATTGAAATATTTGAAAAGACTGTTGAGCACCTATTAGAGCAACCCACCTTTATAACCATGTATCCGGCTGAAGTGTCACCCTTGGCGCGTCGCAATGACGACGATCCTTTTGTGACCGACCGTTTCGAATTCTTTGTTGGTGGCCGTGAAATAGCTAATGGTTTTTCTGAGCTTAATGACCCAGAAGATCAAGAAGCCCGATTTAGGCAACAAGTGGCTGAAAAAGAGGCTGGTGATGATGAAGCCATGCACTTTGACGCAGACTATATTCGGGCACTAGAGTATGGCATGCCACCGACAGCTGGCGAGGGAATAGGTATAGACCGTCTTGTTATGCTTCTGACGGACTCGCCCTCGATTAGAGATGTTTTATTATTTCCTCACATGCGCCCGGAATAACGCTATTAATTGCAGCCACAAAAAAAGCCCCATTAAAGGGGCTTTTTTTGTGGCGGTACCTAGAGACTATTTCCCCGTTGGAATATCTTTAAACGCTAGACCTTTATCTGCTCTTGGATCTTGTGGCAAACCAAGAACCCGTTCAGCGATAATATTTTTCAAAATCTCATCGGTGCCGCCAGCAATGCGCAGCCCCGCTGACCCCAGCCATGCATTATGGAAATCATGAACATCAGAAACGTCCGTTTTTAACATACCCGCCATGTCCAGTGAATCCATACCGAAGTTTCCAATGGCCTGTAACTTGTTGGCACTGACTACCTTGGTAATGGAAGCCTCAGGCCCCGGTGTGTCACCTTTGGAGAGCGCTGACATTGTTCTTAGCTTGGTATTTTTAAGTCCGCTTGCCTGACAGTACCAGTCGGCAATAGACTCTCGCACAGCCTGATTGTTTATTAGGGGTTGCCCATGGTTGTCCTGACCTTGAGCCCAATCAAAGGCTTCAGTGGCATCGACACCATTAGCGTCACCCACTGCGAGCCTTTCGTTCATTAAGGTGGTAATTGCGACTCTCCACCCATCACCAATAGCACCGAGTCTTTGGCTATCGGGGATACGTACATCGTTAAAGTACACCTCATTAAAAGATGAACCACCGGTAATTTGTTTGATCGGCTTGATGTCAACGCCGGGAGATTTCATGTTAACGAAGAAAAACGTCATGCCAGCGTGCTTGTCTAGGTTCGCATCGTGCCTCACAACAATGATGCCGTAGTCGCAAAACTGTGCCCCTGAGGTCCATACCTTTTGACCATTAATAATCCAGTCGTCACCGTCTTGCACGGCCTTGCTGCGCAGGCCAGCTACATCAGACCCCGCGGAGGGCTCTGAGAATAGTTGACACCAGATCTCTTCACCAGCGGCCATGGGTGGCAGATAGCGTTGCTTTTGCTGTTCAGTAGCATATTGCATCATGACAGGTCCTGCCATGCCCAGACCAATTTCGTAGATACCTTGGGGGACATTAAATTTAGCTTCTTCTTGCCCCCAAATAATGCGCTCAAGCGCTGAGGCTTCTAAGCCACCATACATTTTTGGCCAATGCAGCATTGCCCAGCCAGCGTCAAACTTCTTCTTTTGCCAGCTTCGTGCTGCATCTAAAAATTCCGACGAATCCCGTTTTCCGTGAGGGTTGTCAATGCCCGTCTGTGTTTTGCGTTGTGCGTTATCGTTTAACCAATCACTACATTTAGCTCTAAACTGCGCTTGTTGTTCAGTATCGTTAAAATTCATATTAGACCCCTTGTTTAACGTTAGCAGTCTGAGTTTTTTCCAACCCAAGAATGAGTTTTTCCTTCCATGTCGCAAGGGAGCCGACATTTAAAGAGAGTAACTTGGCGCGACGATAGAAAAGATGGCAATCATACTCCCACGTGAAGCCATTACCGCCGTGAGTTTGTATGTTCTCTTGCGCACAATAATTAAACGCTTGGGTAGCACTGACTCGGGTAGTGGCAGCCGCCACGTTGAGCTCGACTGAATCAGTGGACAGTGCCCATGCCGCATAGTAGCTGTTTGATTTGGCGAGGGTTAACTTGATATACATGTCTGCGAGCTTGTGCTTGATCGCTTGATAGGAGCCAATGGCGCGGCCAAAGGCAAATCGCTGTTGCGCATAACTTGTGGCCATATCAAGTGCCGCTTGGGCACCGCCTATTTGTTCAAAGCTAAACATGACAGCCGCTTGATCAAGCAGATTTTGCAATAGTTCCCAGCCGTCGCCATCACCACCTACCAATTGACTCTCCGCATTATTAAAGTCAATTGAAAAATGCCCTCGACTGTCATCAATAGTGTCTTGTTTTTGGATATTACAACGGTCAGTAAGCTCAACCAACCGCAAATCAATACCGTTCACACCATTGCAGATGACAATTGCGTGGGTGGCTATACCAGCATCTGGCACAGCAATTTTAGTACCCGACACGTTGTTATTGGCGACCTTAGTATTGATGTTGTGCTTGGTAGGGGCCAGTAATTGCTCGGTAATAGCCAGTGTGCCAACACACTCGCCACTTACCAATTTAGGGAGTAAATCTTTTTTTATTTCATCACTAGCAAACTTAATGATAGCTTCGGTAAAAAGGTATACGGAGGACGAATAAGGTACGGGGGCCAAAGACCGGCCTAGCTCTTCGGCAACGACACAAAGCTCTAAATGGCCTAAACCTAACCCGTCATATTCTTCTGGTATTCTAATACCAGTCCATCCCATGGCAAGTATTTGCTGCCACAGGTCAGTATCTAATGCTTGCTGATGGTCAAGAACGTGTCTACTTTTTTGTAGTGACTGTTCTTTTTCGAGAAATTTCCGTGCTTCTGATTGAAGCAACTTTTGATCATCTGAAAAATCTAAATTCATTGGGCCACTCTTTCTATTATTCTTTAGACCACAGAATATAAGGGTATCTGCGCTAAATGCAATAGCAGTTAGCGGTCATTTTGAGTGAGAGTAGACTTTTTTCCTTAAGAAAATACGGTTAGCATTTCTTAGCAACGCAAATATACGTTAAGTACCTATTTTGGCGCTATTTTCTAGCGGTCTTTGCCACATTTTTGTTTGATAAACAAAGCCCACATAGCCTCGAACGAAAAGCTCTCCATTCTCTAGCCATACCTTACTCTTGTAGGTATCACCTGTTTTGGGGTCAAAAACGCTGCCTTTTTGCCAGATATCATTTTTTAGCGTAAGTCCGTTAATAATTTGTATTCCGATAACAGGTTTGCCATATAAATCCCCTTTGCATTCAGTGCAAATAGGGTTGTCCTCAGGCGCATTATGCAGACTAAGGATGTTTGCATATAGCTTACCCTCTTGGACACGTACCTCCACGGTAGACTCAATATTGCCTTTATCATCAAAGGTATTCCATAGGCCAGAGGGATCAGCTGCGGTGTCAGCCCAACTAGGCAGTGTGACAAGAGATATTAATAAAATAAGCTTAGCGCGCATGTCTGTTGGCCTCGTTTTTAATAACTTTTTCTCCCTTAATGGGAAGATCAATGATGCTATTGACGGTCGGTAATAAACGCTAAACCGTCATAGGTTCTGTTTGATGAGCGAATGAATGGCTCACAAAGAGAGATGCACTTAACAGTGCTACTGCGCATACTTGGTGAGCAGCAGCAACGGGTACTGGGATGTAAAAAATGAGTGTGCTTATGCCTAAGGTAACTTGCAGAAATAACAAGCCAATAAAGCAGTAGATCCCTAATTTCAAAGAACCCTGTAGATCTGACTTAAGCGCTTTATATGCAAACGTGCACACCAACCCGACAATAAGATAAGCGAACATGCGATGGTTAAACTGGATGGTTAGCATGTCTTCAAAAGCTGAAAGCCATATTGGCTGAAGACTGTACAACCCTGGTGGGATGAAACTATCACCCATCAACGGCCAGGTTGGATAGGGTATGCCGGCGCGGGTCCCTGCGACCAGGCCACCTGACAGTATCATTAAAAATAGTAGCCCACTGAGACTATAGGCAAATCGCTTGAGATGTTTTGGTTGTGCCGCGATCGGTGCCAGCAGGTCAAGCACGGTCCAAAAAATGAACCCGTAGATAAATACTGCCATACCTAAATGCGCAGTCAGTCGGTACTGACTGACGTGAGGATTATCAACTAAGCCACTCTTAACCATATACCAACCCAGTAGGCCTTGGCTTCCGCCAAGCACCAACATAACAATTAACCTTGGTGTTAGGCCTGGCGCTATGCGTTTGGTAAAATAAAAAAATAAAAATGGGAGAATAAAAATAATCCCTATGAAACGCCCCAACATGCGATGCAAGTACTCATACATAAAGATGGGCTTAAATTGCTCTAGCGTCATAGTAAAGTTGGTTTTCTGATATTCAGGAAACTGCTGGTACTTCAAAAACATTGCTTGCCAGTCAGCCTGCGTGATCGGGGGTATAACACCTCTGATCGGCTTCCAATCAACCATCGACAAGCCTGAGTCTGTTAGTCTGGTGACGCCTCCGAGTAAGATCATCCCAAAGATAACCGCGGCACAGGCAATTAGCCAGTAAGCTATTTGGCGATTGTAGGAGTCTTGATAATGATTGACGGAGCGACTGAGCATAGGGACCTTACGTTATTTTTGTTGATGACCTTTTAACCAGTCTTTCTTACGAAAGCGTCGCATGTTTAGACTAGATTTAATCGAAAAATCGACTAGCGAAGTGGTATAGAGCCAAACTACATCTGCCCCCATTCGCACCAATATCCAAGGTGCAATAATACGCGTTAAAAGAATGCTAAATACCGTTACCATCATCGGGTAACGGGTATCACCCGCGCCTCTGAGCGCGCCAGCCATGGTAAATTCAATCGCCATGAGAGGCAAACAAGCACTGAGGATATAGGTGAACTGCACCATGTGCAGAATAACCTGAGGATCATCAATCATAAAACGGGCTATTTCTTCTGCAAACCATGACATTAATACGCCACCTGTAATCATTATGTACAGGCTGGTACGCATAGTCTTCCAGCCAGCTTGATAGGCTCCTGTTAGGTCGCCGGCACCTAAATACTGACTAACCAGTGTGGCACTGGAAATGGAAAAGCTAAAGGCAACGACAATCACAATGCCCAAAATGGACAAACCAATACCATATGCAGCAAATGGTGCGCTTCCATAGCCGGCTAAAAAAACCATAAATATCAGCAGACCACCTTGAAAAAAAGCTTGTTCGAAGGCGGCGGGCAAACCAATATTAACGAGCACTTTTCCGTTACTAACCATATCAGGAAATGGGCTGGCGGGTTTAAAGTTGAAGCCACCGAAGATCCAGATGAGTAAAAAGATAACAATCGTGAGAGTCATCGCTATGCCGCCACCAATCGCTAGACCAGAGATACCTCGAGCGTCTAGTCCAGCCCAACCAAAGGTCATAGCAGTTCCCAGAGCGACACTTAAAGTAACGCCAACAATAGCGCTCCAAAGTGGTGTTTTACTATCACCGGTGGCGCGAAAAGCCATGTTAAATACGAGTGTGGTTAACATGGCCGGTGCAAAGACGGCGGTCCACAACACGAAATCTGTCGCTAGACGATGAGCGTCGCTTGAAAGTCCAAAAATACCGACTAACTGCTCTCGAAAGGGGATGGCGATCCACGCAAGTAGAAGGCCATCTAAAAAGAACAACAATACCGATAATGAAGCGAAACGACCGGCTAATAGCTGATTGTTAGCGCCCCAGTATTTGCCGACCATGGCTGTGGTGCCACTGCATAGGCCCATCATTACCGCATGCAAAATAAAGTATAAACGCTGGCCGGTAGTCGCTGCGGCAACCGCATCGGTGCCAAAAGTACCGGCTATTTTAAGGAACGCGACACCCATCAGCATATAAACAATATTGCTAATGATGGTCGGCCAAGTCAGGCGCCAAATATTTAGAGTAGAGATAGAATCCATTAGCGATGCATAATAGCACTTGATGGGGGGGACGGTGACAGGTTTGATCTAAATATGATTATTTTTATGTGAAAACATAATGATTAAAAATCGCGGTTTGACTGTAGGCTGACGTGTACAAGATGCAGTATTTTTAAACACTCAATAATTATTGTTCGTAACCCCTCATCAGTGTCCGATTAACGCCATTCTTTAAGATCCTAGTTGCGGTAATAAACCTAATTGGTCATCATCCACACCTTAGGGTTAAACATTTATTTTGATGGGATAATAATGAGTATTTCAGGACAAGATGTACGCAATGCCGCTGAGCTTTTAGACGGGCATGTGGTGCGCACACCAATGGTTATTTCTCCGCTTCTTTCGCAGCAACTTGGGTGTAATATTTATGCAAAGTTAGAGTGCTTACAGTACACGTCTTCGTTCAAAGCTCGAGGCGCTTTTGTTGCGATGCAGGACCTTTCTGTCGAGCAGAGAAGTGCTGGGGTTATTGCGATGTCCGCTGGTAATCATGCTCAAGCCGTCGCTTATCATGCTGGCCAGATGGGTATTCCTGCGGTGATTGTAATGCCAAGTCAAACACCCTTTGCTAAGGTCGCACGGACCCGCGCCTATGGTGCGGAGGTGGTACTTCAAGGTCGTAATTTGAATGATTGTGAAAGCAAAGTTGAGGCTTTGATCGATAGTCGTGGTCTCACATTAATTCATCCCTATGATAATACCCAGGTAATGGCAGGGCAGGGAACAGTGGGTCTTGAAATGCTTATTGATCAACCGGACTTAGATGTTTTGGTCGTACCCATAGGTGGCGGTGGCCTTGTTGGTGGGATAGCTACCATTGCTAAAGAAATGCGTCCAGATATCCGGATTGTCGGCGTCCAAACAGAAGCATACCCCTCGATGCAGGCAGCAATGGCGGGTACAGACATTGTCTGTGGTGGAGAGACTCTGGCTGAAGGTATTGCCGTTAAGAAGCCAGGTCGGGTGACTTTACCAGTGGTTAAGGCGCTAGTGGATGAAATAGTGTTGGTGAATGAAAAGCAGTTAGAGTGGGCGGTAAGTGCTCTAGTTGAGCAGCAACGTGTTATTGCGGAAGGCGCTGGTGCTGCTGGAATAGCTGCGATATATGCGCACCCACAGCTTTTTAAGGGCCTCAACGTTGGGGTGGTAATTTGTGGTGGAAACATTGACCCGCGATTGTTGTCGTCTATTCTCAACCGTAATATGGCCATCGATGGGCGGATTGCACGGCTGCGCATAGATATCTCAGATGAACCCGGTATGCTCGCCGCCATTACTGAGTCAATTGGTCGGTGTGGTGGAAATATTATCGAAATTTATCATCAGCGATTATTTTTCGATGTACCGGCAAAGCTGGCAAAAATTGATGCTGTGGTTGAGACGCGTGGTCCGGAACATATTGATGAGATTATTGCCGATCTACGCACTACGAAATTTACGGTCAGACTCCTGGAAGAAATGGGGGACTAAGAGTTTTGCTCCCTCTATTTTACGATCTAGTCCGTAAGGCTCTACCCTCTTTGTAACTTGACAGAACTCTTGGACGTATTGATTAAATGAACATTACTGAAAAGGCGAGAAAACAGTTACCGCCACGCTGGCTAAACGCGCTTGAGGGTGACTTAAAAAAGCCATATTGGGCGAGCTTGCGTGCATATTTACAACAACAAGATGCGCTAACAAAAATCATCTACCCCCCTAGTGAAAAACTTTTCTCGGCATTTCATCATACTGATTTAGAGCATGTAAAAGTGGTGATAATTGGCCAGGATCCTTACCATGGTAAAGGTCAGGCAAATGGACTATGTTTTTCGGTGAACGCGGGTAATAAAATACCGCCGTCTTTGCGCAATATTTTCTCTGAACTAGATGCTGATCTACAGATTTCAGCGCCTAATCACGGTTGTTTGCAGTCTTGGGCAGAGCAGGGTGTGCTTTTATTAAATACGGTGCTGAGCGTTGAAGATTCTAATCCGGGTGCTCATGCAGGACAGGGCTGGGAGGATTTTACAGACACGGTCATCAAAACGGTTAGTGGTCAATGCACGTCTGTAGTGTTTATGCTTTGGGGAAGCTATGCACAGAAGAAGGCCGAGCTGGTCGATAGCTCAAATCATCTAGTACTATGCGCGCCACACCCCTCACCCTTGTCTGCTTATCGCGGTTTTTTTGGCTGTCGCCATTTCTCTGCAGCCAACAATTATCTTCAAGCTAAACGTCGTGGCCCCGTCAATTGGAAGCTTCCAGAGATGGTAGATGACCAGCCGCAGATTGCATTTAAACTTTAATGGGGAGTCCGTATTTAGTGAAAGACCACGCCTGGCAAACGCCGAAAAATTTACTAATTGTGATGACAGTAGCCATGACCTTAGCCTTTGCTACATGGATGGCACTACTTAATAATTTTGTGGTTGAGCGAGCGGGTTTCACTGGAAAGGAAATTGGAATATTGCAAAGTATTCGTGAAATTCCTGGATTTTTGGCGTTTACAGCGGTGTTTGTACTACTGTTGATTAGAGAGCAGATATTCGCCTATATATCATTGGCAGTATTAGGTATTGGCGTGGCTTTGAGCGGCTATTTTCCGTCTGAGGCGGGCCTATATTTAACAACATTCTTGATGTCAGTGGGGTTTCACTATTATGAAACAGTAAAGCAGTCCCTGTCACTTCAGTGGTTGAGTATTGAGGAAGCACCAGCGGTTCTAGGTAAGTTAATAGCGGTTAGTTCGGTTGCATCCTTGGTGGTTTATAGCTTTTTATGGCTGGCCCAGGGGTATTTTTCGTTGGGTTATGAGACTATTTATTGGGTTGCTGGTGCCAGTTGTTTACTGTTGACGTTGGTCATGTGGTTAGGTTTTCCGACGTTTAAAAGTGTCGTTCCTCAACGTAAGCATCTGTTGCTGAGAAAACGCTATTGGTTATATTACGCACTGACGTTTATGGGCGGTGCTAGGCGTCAGATTTTTACGGTATTTGCAGGCTTTTTGATGGTAGAAAAGTTTGGCTATAGCGTGTCAGATATCGCGGCGCTATTTATGATAAATCATCTCTTTAATTGGGCCTTTGCCGGCCGTATAGGTGTCCTTGTTGGGCGAATAGGTGAGCGTCGAGCATTAACCTTTGAGTATTGTGGTTTGTTTTGTGTATTCACTGCGTACGCGTTTGTTGATAGCGCAGCGTGGGCTGGTGCGCTTTATGTGGCGGATCATTTATTCTTTTCTTTAGCGATTGCCATCAAGACTTACTTTCAAAAAATTGCTGATCCAGCGGACATGGCATCCACTGCGGGTGTTGCCTTTACTATTAATCATATTGCAGCGGTGTTTATTCCTGTGCTGTTTGGGTTGGTATGGTTAGTTTCACCTATGTTGGTGTTTTTGATGGGCTCTGTTATGGCGCTTATTAGCTTGGTGCTGGCTCGCAATGTTCCTATGCGACCTTGCGAGGGCTATGAGGTGGAATGGGGCAGGGTTAAAAGCTCAACAAATAGTTTGGTCTAACGGGGATATTTATTATTCGGTTTTTAGTGGAGGCCGGTTTACAGTGCTCCTTAACCAGTTAAGCTTTAATAGTATTGATGGTGTGAGGGCAATCTTTCGCTCTAAGGAATACTTACCTGGATAATCCATCATTAATAGTCCGGCAAACATGGTGATAAGACCCTGGCCGGGTAAAAATAGCATGAGTATGCCTGCGAACAGCATTAAATAGCCGACAATATTTTTGCCGATAAATGCGAATAACCAAAGGATAGGGAAGTTATCTTTCCAACGTGACGTCTGACGTTCTTTAGACATAAAGTAATCATCTGGAATAATCGCAACCAGCCACGGCAGTGAAACTAAGCTAGCAACAAACACTATGGCTGATGCGATACCAATGGTAATCAATAACGCCTGGTTACCGGTTATCCATAGTAAAAATTCGTTCACGAGCGTTCTATAATCTCATAGGGCAGTAGTCGTTGAGTGAGATCAATAAAATCCAGATCAGCAAACTTTACCTGAGTGCTATCGGCAGACTTAATGGCTAAAATTGCCAGTATCTCAATGGTTTTATCACTCGCTAGTGCGACATTGGCAACGTTGCCAATTACCTTACCATCGGAATTTATAAGCCCCTCACCGATGGCTGGCAGAGTCGATGTAGCAAGATTAAGGATATACATGCGACGTTTTACAGTACCGCGGTAATGGGCCCGCGCGACAATTTCTTGACCGGTGTAGCAGCCTTTTTTAAAGCTAATGTAGTTTTGCGCATCAAGGTTGATCATTTGGACTATAAAACTATCTGAGGACTCTGCGGTGACATCTGCGGTACCGCTACGAATACGCAATAAATCGCTATAACCTTGGCCTGCAGGAATTAGCTCGCCACTAACCTTGCTTAGACAAGCTTGAGTCCGTTCGGCACGTATGCTTAGCGAGTACGTGTCTATGTCAATAAGTCGGCTTGTGTCAGCGTCGATTTTATTAATTATTGTGTCTGCGTTTGGTCCGGAAACAAGAACACTAACAAATTGATCAGTCACCTCAGTAATCTCGGTTTTGAAAAATACTGAATATTTTTTGAAACTGGCCATAGCCAATTCAATTACCGATGGATTGGTCTCCAGTAGCAGGGCACCTTGGCTATCTCGAGTAATACTAAATAAGAATATTATTCTACCTTTGGGGGTGAGATGAGCCCCATTAAGCGATGACTGGGTGTCCAGTTGCGTTAAATCACAGGTAACCTGGCCTTGCAGAAATTTCTCACTGTCGGGGCCGGAAAGTTTTATGAAACCTCGATGATTGACGCTAACCACGTTTTTAACATTTAAGGTTGCATAGTCAGCTGGCGATTCACCAAAAGATGTCACCACAGAGTTATTTTTACTGTTTATAACAACCGCATAGGTTGGGAAAATTTGTTGCCAGTCCATAGGTTTTAATGACTCTGTAGGTTTATCAGTAATTGTCTCTTATAATACCGCTTTTAATGATTGAATAATAAATTATGAATAAAAACCGTCTAGTATGGGCGAGCCGTCGCGGTATGTTAGAGCTCGACCTTATTCTCGCGCCCTTCGTAGAAAATGTCTATGATTCACTGACAGAGGATGATCAACTTCGTTTTGAGGTTTTATTGGAGTGCGAAGATCAGACGTTGTTTATGTGGTTCATGCAGCGCGAGCAGCCAACCGACCCTAACATGCAAAGGATATTGCAGATAATCCGTGACAGTCGCAAAAAATTATCAAACGTTTCTTCTTAAACCATCCAAAATACAGTTCTATGCGAGCTTAATATTGATGATGACGGCTGTCATTTTACTGGTGATTTTGTCTATAGTATTTTGGCTAAAAGTAATCGCAATTTCCGGTATTATGATTTTTCTAGTGCGAATTATCGCCCTTTGGCGTAATGCTGAGAGTCAGATATTACGTTTCAATCCTGAGACTGACTGTTGGCAGCTAAGTGGGCCTCAGGGGTTGCAAGAGCTTCGGTTAAAGCCTGATCAATTTGTGACGGCACGGCTGGTTATCATGCACTTTGAAACGTCTCATAAGTCAGTTATTCGGTGTTTCATTACCCGAGATGTTGTGAATGCAGCCGACCATCATCGGTTACGTGCACTGTTAATGGCCCGCAGCCACTAACGGATTTTACGTAGATTACAATTCATCTCTGTTGACAATGACATCTTGGCCAGCATAGCTAATCGGCACCATCACGGTATCACGTGCAATGGGATCAAGGTCGGGGTAGTCCAGCGTAAAATGTAAGCCACGGCTCTCTTTGCGTTGCATTGCGCAACGTATTATTAGCTCAGACACGGTGGCCAGATTACGTAGCTCAAGCAGGTCACGGGTGACCTTGCAATTACTGTAATATTCTTGAATTTCATTTTGCAGCAGTTTAATGCGATGTTGCGCTCTCTGCAGTCGCTTATCTGTACGCACAATACCGACATAGTCCCACATAAACCGTCGTAACTCATCCCAGTTGTGCGAGATGACAACGTCCTCATCAGAGGAACTGACGCGCGATTCGTCCCATTCAGGAATGAAGTCTGGCTCTGAAATTTGAGCGATACCTTGATTAATTTTTTGCGCGGCGCTTTGCGCATAAACTAAGCACTCTAACAGCGAATTACTCGCCATACGATTAGCACCGTGTAGCCCGGTAAAGGCATTCTCGCCTATCGCATAAAGATTTAGTAAATCGGTTTGTCCATCACTGGACACCATTATCCCACCGCAGGTGTAGTGAGCCGCTGGGACCACGGGGATTGGATCAG
>CALDQM010000031.1:0-2973 GCA_937911225.1 uncultured Cellvibrionales bacterium | reverse complement strand
GTTTTTGCACTTTTTAATGTGCTAATCTGCTTTTCTATAGCATGAAAAGAAGTTAGTTCAGTTTACCGGTAAAGTATAAAGGAGATTGGAGCGATGAAACAGATAATGGTAGGTCGGTACGTCAAGCACGTTAAAACCTAGGATGTTAAGCGATATAAAGAATGGTAGTACTCAACAGTAACCGTTCGATGATCATAGACTAACTAGGCTGACAATCACCCCTAAGTTCATCAACACTTTCGATAGACTGCTCATAATAGTTAGTTTGCAATCCACCGTTATATAAATGTATTACCTTTAAGGAAAGGGAACGTGCACGTGCACTTAGTTCCTTAGGCGATCTGACATAATTGCCTAATAGAGAATACCAACTTAATTATTTTTTGGTAAAAACACATATCGGGCTATCCCAGAATGATAAATCTGTTAGCATCTCGCGCGTTGGATATCAGAAAACGATCCAAAAACTATAACTTTATTATGTCGAGGTAAATCATGTCTTTTTCCCTGTATGGGTGTTCCATCCCTGCCTTTATCCACTCTCTGAACAACCTCTCTGGATTGCTGGAGCATGCTGAAACGCATTCGGTCGCCCATGGCATCGATGAAGCTGTTTTAACTAGCTCTCGGCTGTATCCCAACATGCTCCCGCTGACTAAGCAGGTTCAAATTGCGTGTGATATCGTAAAGCTTGCTGCTGCCAGGATGGCGGATGTTACACCTCCTACACATGAGGATAACGAGACGACATTTACACAACTAAAAGCTCGTGTTGAGAGCACTAAAACCTTTCTCAACACTATTTTGCCTGAACACATAAAAGGCGCTGAGGATAAGACTATCGTTATGCAAGCTGGACCTCACCAATTAACCTTTAATGGTGCCGATTACGTCAATTGCTGGGCGCTACCCAATCTCTACTTTCATGTAGCGACGGCCTACAATATTTTGCGCCATAATGGTGTTAGTTTAGGCAAGGCAGACTTTCTTGGGGTATCGGCCTTTAAAACAACACCCGCGTAATAAATACTGAGGACGCTGCCATGATAGATGTGAAGTTTGATCACTTAGTATTCGCCGGACCTGATCTAGAGACAGGAATAGCCTATTTTGAGCAATTACTTGGAGTGTCTGCAGTCTTGGGTGGAAGTCACCCAGGCTTAGGCACGCGCAATGCTTACATTGGATTAGGCGCGCATAGTTATTTGGAAATTATTGCTCCAGATCCAGAGCAGTCTCGCTTTAACGGGATACGCCCATTTAATATTGATAGGCTCAATGATATCCAGTTGGTTACATGGGTTGCGCGTCAAGACGGCTTGGGAGAATTTGTTGATCGTTTAAGAAAACAAGACATTGAGCTTGGCATGGTTATCCCAGTGTCACGACTGACACCCGAAGGTAGCGTACTTAATTGGCACCTTACCTTTGCTCCCACGGCTGATTTATTTAGTCTGGTTCCGTTTTTTATTGATTGGGGCAACACTCCTCACCCGAGTAAAAACTGTCCCCCTGGTGCAGTTTTGAAAAGCTTAGTGTTAGAAACTCCGCACCCCGTTGCTACTCGTCTTAAACTTGAGTGTCTCGGATTAAACGCAGAGGTCATTGAGTCTACCCAACCAGGTATCTCGATAGTGATCGATTGTCCAAACGGGGAAATTAAGCTGACCTCTGGCAATGCGGGCTCATAGAAATTTTCAATGCAACAAGACGACCCGACAAAAAACCCGTACACTTATCAAATGTCTATAAGCCAGCGATTACTAAAATATTTCAATCGGAAAAATTCTGATTCTACCGAGAAGAACCACACGCGTTACAGGAATGATATCTGTAACCACTGGGACTTAGACTATATGTCGATTGAAGAGATTGACCAGCGTCTTAGCGAGGGCGATGTAGTCACTACTGTGCCTCGCTCTAAAAAAGACACTTAAATCACCCCTATTTCACTCATATCGCTGGTCACTTATGCCAGCGGGTAAAAGTCAGTGAAATACAGGACCTGCATTAGAAGAGTACCCACAATGCCTACTAGCAGTAGAGCCCACACGGTTGACTGATAATGGATCGATCTTAGAGTCTCATTTAAAACCACCGCTAGTACTGCCATCGCCAAGCAGTACCAAACGCTGAAAAATAACCAAAAAAGATGTAGCCAAAAAACGATTAGCACTGCACAAAACAAGGTGCACAGCATCGAGAATAGTAAAACCTGTCTGTCCGCTAGTACCGCTAAGGCAGAGTTGTTATGAAGTCGCACCGTAGCAGCTCCCATCAACACCATTAATCCCAGCATGACATAACCTAATACGATTATCTCCATGGTAGATAACGATCGATCAATTGCTCAACTCGATCAAAGACGGTAATGTTCTCTGCCGCCATTGGTGAGTCGCTAAGAAGCTGAACACCGCTCAGATAGCAGTCTATAGTCTTTTCGCCATTAACAATGATCCCTCCCATTGCGCCGAATACTCGCACCGAGGCACCAATCGAAATGTCTACCGAGCGCGGCATGATACTGCCATCGGGCATCTGTAATAACGGTGGGTGATAGCTGTGAAACGTGCACATCAAATAATCAGCTAACTGGTCCCAGGTGGCACACTTATCAATCCCATCATGTAGAGGCATATTTAGAACATTATCCCAGGAATCTGGCCACTCTAATTGCGCAGCAGCATGACTGGCATCAACAATTGCTTTAATACAGCCGCTATCCTGCTTTCGAATTAAAATGGTAATTTTATATCGATCGTCAGAGTCTTCACCCTCGATATCGGGCACATGCAGATGGTTAACATATGCAACAACAGGCGGTGTGATTATATGAAAATAGTCGATAGGCATATGTTTAAGATAGCCTAAGATCAGGATGGATGGGGCCAAACTCTATTTTCAGGCGTTAATTCTGAGAGGCCAACTGAAAAACGCCTAACATTGTATGAGTCCTTTGGATGCTCTGCTAGG
>CALDQM010000030.1:0-8624 GCA_937911225.1 uncultured Cellvibrionales bacterium | reverse complement strand
AAAAATGGTGGGCCGTCCGCGACTCGAACGCGGGACCAATTGGTTAAAAGCCAACTGCTCTACCAACTGAGCTAACGGCCCTCAGAGGAGGTGCGTATCATACTGACCAGTTGACAAAATTCAAGCGTTATTTTGATATCTTGTAGGGTCTTTTACTCCTGCCTCTATAAACCCTTGTGCACGCAGTCGGCAACTCTCACATTTACCACACGCCACACCGTCAAAATTGGCCTGATAACACGATACAGTCTGGCCGTAGTCTACCCCTAAGCGTAAACCAGCCTGAATAATTTGGGATTTACTCATGTCAATTAGAGGTGCCTCAATTGATAATCGATTCCCCTCTACACCGGCTCTTGTTGCAAGATTGGCCATAGCCTCAAAACTGGCGATATATTCAGGCCTGCAATCTGGGTAGCCTGAGTAATCCACGGCATTAACGCCGACAAAAATTTTGTTGGCCTCGATCACTTCAGCCCACCCGAGCGCAATCGACAAAAAGATAGTATTTCTTGCTGGCACGTAGGTTACAGGAATTCCTGTGGTTTCTTGCTCTGGCACCGCGATGCCAATATCAGTGAGTGCCGAGCCACCAATTGCTTGTAAATCAAGCTTAATGACTTTGTGCTCGACCACCGACATAGACTCGGACACACGAACCGCGGCATCTAGTTCTGAGCGATGTCGCTGACCATAATCAAAACTCAACGTGTAGCATTGATAACCTTGCTGAATAGCCATCGCTAAAACAGTAGACGAATCTAAACCACCGGAGACTAAAATAACGGCCTTATGAGACATTAGCGGACAACCTTTTACTGGAAGTTTGTTTCTAAGAAATTACGAGCTTTGGCGGCAACGCCACCCTCACTTTTCGATACCTGCTCGAGTAGATCTCGCGCGCGCTCGACCTCACCCAGTTGAAAGTAGATCTTACCGAGCTTAAAGCTAGAATCCATTGCTTTGGGATGATCCGTATGACGTTCAACAATATTAGTGAACGATTGTCTTGCTAGCTCAATATCACCTTGCAGAAGATATATCTCCCCCAGCCAATAGTGCGCATTCGCTGCGAACGGACTCCCAGGGTAGGTCTCTAAATGCCTCTTTAGAGCGATAGCAGCTCCTTCGATGTCCCGCTCCTTTAAAAGCTTTTTTGACGCCGCATTATAGTCGTCTTTAACCAAGGACTGATCAACGACAAGCTCCAACGCTCCAGGTAACGGCGAGACACTTACATCACCTTTAGTATTTACCCCAACAGCTGTGGTTAAACTATCTTGCGCATCCACCAAATCAAGAGGATTAGTTTGGGCAATCAAAGGATCGGTAACGTTAGACTCATTCGCCTGTCTTCCAACACCTAAACGACGATCAAGATCAAGGTAGTCATCAAGTTGTCGCTGTTTGACTTGCTGCAACTCATAGGTTAGCTCTTCGACCAACCCCCTTAACATTCTGACTTCTTCTTGCAAGTTTTGCATAATGTCATAACGGCGGCTAGCCAACCCCTGCGCTGGGTTAGGCATGTACTCGGTTTCAACGCTATCGGAACTAGAAGACGAGGTAGAACTAGCATCTACTATGGGAACAATATCTTGCGCCGTCGCGAGGAAAGGAATGCTAAAAAAAAGCACGCAGAGTCTTTGGCCCAATTTCATTTCAGCTCACTCGTTACCTACACTAATTTAAGAAAGGCAGCTGAAATCGATAGACCCCAACCACCCAATACGCTGGCAATTATATAACCGAGCATTTAAACGTTACTTAAGCTCAACTCTACGGTTCATACTCCAAGCGGCTGCGCTGCTGCCAAACGACGCTGCTTGCTCTTCGCCATAGCTAATAACCTCAATCATACTGCCTGAAACACCTTGCATAATCATAAAGTCTTTAACGGCATTAGCTCTGCGCTCACCAAGAGCCATATTATATTCGCGCGTCCCACGCTCATCAGCATGGCCCTCTAAGCGTACAGCTCGCGGATTACTCATTAAAAATTGAGCATTCTCAACCAACGCCGCTCGAGAGTCGTCGCTGAGAACTGCTTTATCGAACGCAAAGTAAAACACAGTATCCGCAGAGTTAACCGCCGCAGCTTGAGCTTGAGCTTGAGCTTCAGCCATTGCTGCTGCTTTCTCTGCTTCCATCTCCTTCTCTAGAGACGCCGTTTGGACCGTAGTATCTTCAATCGTAGATGTAGTTTCATCAACCGGAGCAGAACTACAACCGGCAAGTAGTGCTGACAAACACAGAATGGAAAGACCTAATTTATTTGCTGTAATATTCATTTATTGCTCCTTAATAAAATTTATGGGTGATTGTAACATGTTAACTAAAGCGTTCATCTTAAGAATGGCGACCAAGCTGGCTCTCTTACGTCACCAGACTTAGCGGGCAAAAAGTATTTAACCCCAGCATCTAAGGACACCGCAGATAAAATTCCTTTATCGCCCTGCTTTGTCGCATAAATAACCATTGCTCCGTTGGGAGCTACTGTGGGAGATTCATCCAAACGAGTCTCCGTCAGCTCTAACATTCGACCAGTGACCAAATCAAGTGTTGCGATATGAAACACACCAGTCTCGCGATGCACCATGACCAAAGTCCGACCATCGGGCGCTAGACTAGGGCGAGCATTGTAATTACCCTTGAATGTTATTCGTTGCACCGCCTTGCTTGCAACCGTTAATTTGTAAATTTGTGGAGTACCTCCCCTATCTGAGGTAAATAATAGACTTTTCCCATCCGGGGACCACGTTGGTTCGGTATCAATGGCAAAATGGCGAGTCATTCTAGTAAACTTTTCAGTCTCAAGATTCAAAATATAAATTTCTGGATTTCCATCTTTAGACAGGACTAAAGCTAACTGCTTGGCGTCTGGCGACCATGACGGGGCGCCATTAAGCCCTCGAAAGTTAGTCAATTGCTTTCGCGCGGCAGTGGTTAAACTTTGCCTAAAAATTGCCGGCCTGCCGGTCTCGAAGGAAACATAAGCTAATTCATCGCCCATAGGCGACCAGGCTGGAGACATAATGGGCTCCAAGGACTTGAGCATTACTTTCTCTCTAGCACCATCAGAGTCTGACACATTTAATCGATAGACCAGGCGGCCATCCTTTTGTTTTGCTGTGACATAGGCCAGACGAGTACTAAAAGCGCCTCTGATACCCGTTATTTGTTCATAGATTTTGTCGCTCGCCAAGTGTGCGAGATCTCTGAGTTGTCCTTCTGACCCTTTAACGCTGTGCTTAAACACCGTCTTTTGAGCATTTACATCGAGCAAGCTAAAACTCAACTCAAGAGCACCCTCTTTGAGTAACGAGACTGAACCGACAATTAAATACTCACTCCCGAGCAGCCGCCAATCTCTAAAATAGACATCCTCAGGATCAGTGGGAAATGCCAACATATTGGCACGAGGGATAGTTTTGAACAGACCGCTTCTTTGCAAGTCTGCCTCGACAATCGTACTCACATCTTCCGGTAATTGAACACCCGACATCACCATTGGCGGTACCGCTATTATTGTCGGTTGATCGTTACCTTGAGTAACACGAATAACCAGTTCACCCCAGGCAGTCAATGGATGAACAATCAAGAAAAGATACAGTACAAGTGCAGCAGAAGGATTCCGCAGGGATATTTTTTTGTGTGCCATCTTCTCTCCGTTATTTATAGTCTAAGGTCTTGCGGACTAAATGAAACATCTACTTGTCGAAATTTCTTTTCAAATAGACTGGGCGGCATTTTCTGTAATTCAACAAACGGTGCCGCTTTAAACGCCGCCTGCTCTACCGACAGATCGAAAGCTGAATCACCACTAGATTTCAATACGGTAATCCCAACGACTCGACCAGTGGGTACCAACTGCAATCTGATTAAGGTTTCCATCCCTCTTCGAGCACTAGGGGGTCGGCTCCAATTTTCCGAAAGACGCTGCCTAATGAGCTGTCGATAGCTATTTGCCTCTACCTCATCCTCCTGCGCATTAATAAATAACTGTTCATCAGCAAGAGCTTCCGCAAATTCTGCCTCTACTTTCTGCCGCTGTATCTCAGCTAATCGTTCACGCTCAAGCCGCTCAAGCTCCAATCTGTCTAACCGCTCTTTTTCTTTAAGCTCAAGAGCAGCCTGCGCTCGCTTTAAGGCAGCAGCGTCCTTTTTTGCCTTTGCCACATTTAATTGACGCTGTTTTTCACGCGCCTTATTTACGCTGTTATTTTTAGGTTTCTTTGGTTTGCTAACTAATTTTTTCTTAGGCGCAAGCTCTACAAGCTTCGCATTAATAGTTTGCGGTTGTATTACCGTAGATTTAGTTTCCTCATCCCCAGACATCAGCAGCACACTCAGCACACATGCGTGTACGCAGAGACTACCCAGAACACCAATACCATAACTGTGAGACGTTTTCATACTACTGCCGAGCCGGCTCAGTCACCAACCCTACAGATGTTGCTCCAGCGCCCTGCAATTCACTCATCAGACTGACCACAGCACCATAATCTACCGACGTATCACCCCACACCAGAATAGGAGTCTGCGGCTGTTGGCTCAGTATTTTTTTAACACGCTCTTTAACGCGCTCCAATGACTGCGTTTCATTTTTGCCTTTGACATCAATCCAGTACGTACCGTCCTGCTTTATTGAGACGATAAACGGGTCTTTTTCTTTACTATCCATCGGCACAGAGTTAGCCGTTGGCAACTCAACCTTTACACCCTGCATAAGCAGCGGCGCGGTTATCATGAATATAACCATCAGCACTAAGGTAACATCGATGTAGGGGACTACATTGATCTCTGCTACCAATTTACGTTTCGGTTTTCTTCGCTTCACAAACGCTAAACTCCAATCTATCTCGAGTAAACCTGTCGATGCAAAATACTAGAGAACTCATCTGAAAAAGTCTCATAGTTTGTATTAATGCCCTCAACCTTTGCCGCATAGCGATTATAAGCTATGACAGCCGGTATCGCCGCAAACAGGCCCATCGCGGTAGGAATCAGAGCCTCGGAGATACCTGGCGCGACAGCGGCCAATGTGGCCTGTTGCATCATACCTAGACCTCTTACCGTGTCCATGATTCCCCACACAGTGCCCAACAAACCAATATAAGGGCTGACCGAAGCAACATTGGCAAGGAAGGGCAAATTAATCCCCAACTTTTCATCTTCTCGGGACAACGCAACTCGCATCGCCCTATCTGTACCTTCCATCACGGCATCAGGATCAACTTTATCCGACTGCGATAACCGATTAAATTCTCTAAAACCAGCTCTAAACACATTTTCGATACCCTCAGAAGCGCCTGTATCCTTGGCCTTCTGCGTCAACTCTTGGTAGTACTGAGCTAAATCAACGCCAGACCAAAAGGTGTCTTCGAACTCTCTAAAATTGTTTTGTGCTTGGCTAAGAAATATTCCCCGCTGCACAATCATGATCCAAGACATTACAGACGCAATGAATAAGATTCCCATAACCGCTTGTACCACAGCGCTAGCATTTACAATTAACGCAAGGATGGACAGATTTTCTTCATTCACTGGTCTAAACTCCGATCGTCGGCCATGAGGCCATTTAATTTTTGGTACATTAGTGCTGGCATTGCTGCCGGCTTCTTAGTGGACGCATTCAAGCAGGCTAGTTTGATCAGCCCCTCACACAAAAGAGTATCGCCCCGGAAAATATTTTGGCTCATCGACAGAGTCACTTTTTTAAGTGTCTCTAGCTTTGCCTCCACGCGGATTTCATCATCTAAAACCGCAGGACTATGATATTTAATTTGCACTTCGTGAACCACCAACTGCAATCCATCAAAAAGTGCTGGCTTACCATAACCCAGACTGCGCATCAATTCAGTCCGAGCGCGCTCCATGAATTTAAGATAATTAGCGTAGTAAACAATACCGCCGGCATCTGTATCTTCAATATAGACACGCATCGGCACAGAAAATTCAGTCATCCATGTCATCCATCTGTTGCTGCATACGTTTCGGACTTTTAAGGCCAAAGTGCTCATACGCAGTGCGCGTCGCCATTCGTCCTCTTGATGTTCTCATCAAATAGCCCTGCTGAATCAAGTAGGGCTCAAGTACATCTTCAATAGTTCCGCGCTCCTCGCTCAGAGCCGCGGCCAAACTATCCACTCCAACTGGGCCACCGTCAAACTTTTCCATTAAGGTCAATAGCAAACGGCGATCCTGATGGTCAAAGCCACTCTGATCAACATTGAGCATATTAAGTGCTTCATCCGCTGTCTTCTGAGTAATTGAGCCATCCCCTTTAACCTCAGCATAGTCTCTGACCCGTCGAAGAAGCCGGTTGGCTATTCGAGGTGTTCCGCGTGCTCGGCAGGCAATTTCTTGCGCACCCTGATCATCGATTTGTACGTTAAGAATACTACTGGCTCTCCGAACAATACTTGCAAGATCTTCAACTGAATAAAACTCTAATCGTTGGACAATACCGAACCTATCTCTGAGAGGAGATGTTAACAATCCGGCTCGCGTGGTGGCTCCTACTAGTGTAAAAGGAGGCAGGTCGAGCTTTATCGAACGTGCCGCGGGCCCCTCTCCTATTACAATATCTAACTGATAGTCTTCCAGAGCAGGATAGAGAATTTCTTCTACGACCGGGCTAAGCCGATGAATCTCGTCGATAAATAAAACATCACCAGATTCTAAGTTGGTTAGCAACGCAGCAAGATCTCCCGCTTTTTCTAAAACGGGGCCCGATGTAGTTTTAAGATCGACCTTCATCTCATTGGCAATAATATGTGCCAAAGTGGTCTTACCCAAACCAGGGGGCCCAAATACTAGCGTATGGTCCAGAGGTTCGGCGCGACGACGCGCCGCTTCGATGAAGATTTCAAGTTGTTGCTTAACAACAGGCTGACCTACGTATTCCTCTAGCGTCACTGGGCGCAGAGCTCTATCAAAGCGCTCTTCAGATGCAGAGATATCAGAGGAAATTAAGCGATCAGGTTCTATCATTGGATAAGGTCTCAATTTTGTCTTCTAGCATACATTGGTGGTGTAAAATTTTCACTAAGCAGCCAGATTAAACAGGTCGCATTTATAAATATTAGTGCCTATCTTGCTACCATCGACTTCAGCGCGGCCCTAATCAACTGCTCTGCACTCGTAATTTGGTCACCCTCTGCCCGACTGATCATTTTGGCGGCGTCCTGGGGTTTGTAACCCAGCGCTATCAGGGCGCTCTCCGCCTCCTGCTGTATATCAGGTCGCTTATCTGAGACGTTAGCATTAACAGTAACATCAATGTCATCTAGTCGGTCTCTCATTTCAATCACAAGTCTCTCTGCAGTCTTTTTACCTACTCCAGGGAGTTTTACTAAGGTAGCAACATCGTCGGTACGTATTGCATGAGCGAACTCTCCAGCGGTCATGCCAGAGAGAATACCCAGTGCCATTTTTGGGCCAACGCCGTTAACTTTGATAAGGGTGCGAAACAAGCTTCGTTCTTGTAGAGAAGAAAACCCGAAGAGTAATTGGGCATCCTCTCGGACGACAAAATGTGTATGTAAGGTTACTGCCTCCGCCACCTCAGGGAGATCAAAAAACGTACCCAAAGAGACCAGCACCTCGTAGCCGACACCCTGCACATCAACCAACACGTCCGGTGCAACCTTACTGACTATTATTCCTGTAATTCGTCCAATCATATGCCGTCAATCTCTTTCAATTTTTTAATGTAGGGAGCTTTTATTTGTGTCGGCCACGAGCGAAACCTGTTGTCGCATTGCCTAACGCTGCTTTTGTATGCATGCTGTGCGCATGACAAATAGCTACTGCGAGAGCATCAGCAGCATCTTCTGATGGTGACTGCGGTAATTTTAATAACTGTTTGATCATCATTTGAACCTGATGTTTATCGGCAGCTCCAGTACCCACAACCGCCTGCTTCACGCTTCTTGCGGAATACTCCCCAACAGGAAGACCGGCATTGACACCAGCTACAATAGCCGCACCCCTTGCCTGCCCTAACTTCAACGCCGCGCGAGGGTCCTTGGCAAAAAATACTTCTTCAATACCCATGTGTTCAGGATGATACTGTTGGATAATCTCGGTTACACCATCAAATATTATTTTTAGCCTGTCCGGCAAAGACTTTTCTGGAAGCCTAATTATGCCACTGGAAATGTAGGCAATTTTGCTTCCAGCAACATCAATTACACCATACCCGGTGCGCCGCGAACCTGGATCTATTCCCAAAACTCTCATCATATTCTTTTTAAGTGACTGGATAAGTAGAGTGTTGCAACCTCGCTGGGCTGAGTCAACAAATAAAAAAGCCCTCTGAACAGAATTCAGAGGGCTTGTTCTGAAACCAAGATTAAAACCGGATCGGCTAGTCCTCAGATTTCGCAGCAGGCTTAGCTTTAGCTTTAGGTGCAGCTTTGGCTTTAGGTGCAGCTTTGGCTTTAGGTGCAGCTTTTGCCTTAGGTGCAGCTTTTGCCTTAGGTGCAGCTTTGGCTTTTGGCTTAGCTTCAGCAGCAGGTGCTTCTTCAACAACAGGTGCCTCTTCAACAACCGGTGCTTCTTCAACCACGGGTGCTTCTTCAACTACTGGTGCTTCTTCAGCTACTGGTGCTTCTTCA
>CALDQM010000029.1:0-59634 GCA_937911225.1 uncultured Cellvibrionales bacterium | reverse complement strand
GACATTTAGCTAACATTGTTGCCTTTATGACAATAAACATACCCACATTATCCTATTTATCCTTGCCTATATTAGGCTAATATAATCCTCTTTTAGAGCAGATCTATGCGTAGGCCAGCCATGGCCAATATTGAGCGACATTAGCACTCAAAAGTAATATCCAAATTTAGATTAATCAAGATAATTAGCTAGGCTTAGCCTAGGAGAAAGTATGCTTACAGGCAACAATCCGATGGCTAGATTTTTAAAGTTGGTCGCTAAGATAGAGGCCCAGGAAGTGAAAGCTGTCGCAAGCTCATTTCTGTTGGTGGTTGTATTGATGTCTGCCTACTACATACTTCGACCGGTACGTGACGCCATGGCCAGTGACTGGACAGATGCCGAAGTCAGCTGGTTATGGACTCTCAACTTTTTTATCAGTACTGCCGTTGTGGCGGTTTATGGCATGGCAGTCTCAAGGTTCCGCTTTCGTTATTTGGTTCCGGCTATGTATGGTATCTTTGCCCTAACCTTTGTTATTTTTTACGTGCTGGCATACACCTCTGCTGATCGAACAATCATTGATAAGTCGTTTTACGTCTGGGTGAGTGTATTTAGCTTGTTCCATATTTCGGTCTTTTGGAGTTTCATGTCTGACCTGTTCAATAAAGAACAGGCGGGTAGGCTATTTAGTATTATTGCGGCCGGTGCTAGTGTCGGCGGTCTGATTGGCCCTTCCATACCCTCGTTTTTCTCAGCGTCCATGGGCACAGATAATTTAATGTTATTGGCCAGTGTGATGCTACTGATTCCAATACCAATCATCTTCTATTTGCAGTCACTAAAATCCACAGAGCTACACAATCAAGATTTGGAGTTAACTCCTCCCAGCGAGCCAATTGGCGGCAACCCCTTTGCGGGTTTTAAAATGTTTTTCTCCAATCCCTATTTACTGGCCATAGGCCTATTTATATTCTTGTATACAGGCATTAGCTCGTTTGTTTACTTCGAGCTAAAGAATCTACTCAGCGAATTAAGCAGGGTAGAGCGCACAGCGATTTGGGCGCAGATGGATCTGGCCGTCAATACTTTATCTATTGCCACAGGACTATTTGCCACTAGTCGTATTGTGGGAAAATTTGGTATGCCGGTGACTATTGCGCTGGTTCCCATTTTGATCTGCGTTGGTTTGCTGGTGCTAGCAATTTCACCCTTTTTAGGCGCGGTGATTGGCTTGCAGATTATACGTAGGGCTGGCAACTACGCCGTCACTAGGCCTGCTCGGGAAATGCTATTCACTCGGGTTGATCGAGAAACGCGCTTTAAAGCAAAGCCGGTCATCGACATTGTTGCCTATCGTGGCGGAGACATGCTGATGGCATGGTTGTTTACTGGATTAACACAGGGCTTGGGCCTAGGTTTGGCCGCTGTTGCTATGGTTGGGGCTGGTATAGCAGCACTTTGGTCAATAGTGGGTATCTATCTCGGACGCTGGTTTGAGCAAGATGACACTGAGTCATCGGGCGAGGCAACACCAAAAGCTATAGTCAATATCGCGGAGAACAGCAGTACCGTATAACAATCACAAACAACAACAAAATAAGTAAGGGAGCAACACCATGAAAAATATTTCTATCATTACCATTTTAGCGCTTTTTTTAGGCTCTCCATCTTTTGCTATCGCAGATCATCATTCTGGAGGTGAGCATCAAGAAACGGAAGCAAAGCTAAAATATCTTGAGTTTAGTGAGATGGGCAACCCGGCAGATGTGATCAAGATTAAAGAATACAGCCCTCGACCTTTAAAGAGTGGCCAAGTCAGAGTGAAAGTTTTGGCAGCGCCCATCAACCCATCAGACTTATTACAGATTTCGGGTAACTACGGTGTGGATCCAGTATTGCCGTCTAACCCGGGTAGCGAAGGCGTTGGACGAGTGGTGGAAACATCGGCAGACGTAAAAAATTTAACGGTTGGCCAGCTGGTATTACTTGCCAGCGGAGGAACCTGGCGTGATGAAATAGTGGCTCCGGCAGCTGGGTTTCTTCCCTTACCTAACATGGGCCCTCTTAGTGATGAGGTGATTGAACAGCTTGCTATGTCCGCGGTTAACCCTTTAACGGCGTTACTTATGCTGACCTCTTTTGTGGATGTTAAAAAAGGCCAGTGGATTGCACAAAGCGCTGCGAATTCGGCGGTGGGCGGCTATGTTATCCAGCTGGCAAAGCAGCGTGGCATCAAGACTGTCAATATTGTTCGTCGTGAAGGTCTTGCAGAAGAATTGAAGTCAAAGGGTGCGGATGTAGTTTTGATCGACGGACCAGATCTTGCTGCTCAAATCGCCAAAGCAACGGGCAATGCACCCGTTGTACTTGCTCTTGATCCTGTTGGTGGTGAAACTTATTCTCGATTGGCTGATAGTCTTGGCTATAGCGGCACTCTGGTTACTTATGGCGTACTGTCGGGCCAGCCCGCAATCTTGAACACTGGTAATATTATTTTTAACGACACTCGTCTGCGTGGTTTTTGGCTTTATAAGTGGTACCAATCAGCTGACATGAAAACTAAGCAGGCTACTTTTGGGCAGGTTATTCCGTTGATTGTAAATGGCACTCTAAAAGCCAATGTTGACTCTCGCTACTCGGTTGACGAAATCAAGCAAGCTGTTACTCGTGCTGCGGAACGTGGTAGAAATGGCAAAGTACTTATTGTGCCAGGTGCGGGCAAGTAAGAGCTTTCATCAAGAACAGTAAGACTAAGAGCTTCATCGGAGATATTCAGCAATCTGGCTGGATATCTCCCTCGTTCAGATTGAGTCCGCAGAAAACCGTGCCATCAGAAAATCCACCGCGACCTTAACTTTCGGTACCAGATACTGCTGCTTTTGATAGAGAAGATAAATAGCCAGTCCCGGATTTTGGCTAATGTGCAGTGTTGGCTCAATATGCAATTCCTGTAATTCGTTGCTATCGATATACTCCTGCACCAACCATCTTGGTGCCATCATAATTCCCTGTCCTGCAATTGCCTGCTCGCCTAACCATTTACCATTGTTAGAGATAGCTAGGGGTAGAGCGGATACATCTAACCATTGTCCGTTTGACTGACATAACCAGGTGTGTGGGCCCGTTGGTGTGCGAAAAAAAAGGCCTTGATGTTGTTTAAGGTCTGTGGCGTATTTAGGTGTCCCCGCCGCCGCCAAATAACTTGATGCCGCTACCGGAATAAACTCATTGTTCATTAGGCGCACGGCCTGCACCCGCTCATTGGGGGCATAGCCGCCGCGTATAGCAATATCCACTTCGTCACGGGACAGCGTCGATAACTCATCACTGAGGCTTACGTCCAAAATAATTGCTGGATACAGCGCTTTAAACTCAGTTAGCAGAGGTAGTAACAGTTGCTCGCCAAAACTGACCATACTGCTAATGCGCAGAAAGCCTGTGGGAGTAGCCTGATGGCTACGTACCGTTTCGTCACTGAGCTCGAGCTGAGTCAAAATATCTTGGATCTGCTTGAAGTACACCTGCCCAATTTCGGTTACCTTAACCACTCGGGTGCTACGCTTTAATAGGGTTGCCCCTAAGCTTTTTTCTAGGTCCGCGATGCGCCTAGATAGGGAGGAGGGTGGCACAGAAAACGCTTCAGCTGCTCGAGTGAAACTTCCAGTTTCGACCACTTTACTGAAATATCTAAGTGCTTTTAGCTGATCCATGATGAGGTATTCCTTTTGTACTTAGTCGATTGTTATTAAAGCGACATCAGAATAGTCTAATTTACCTCTGATATCCGCTCAATATTGGAGGGTCAAATGGCGCCACCGACATATTGAGAAAATATTTTTCTATTTGCAACGTTGTATCCCCTATTTTAAGGGGTTTCAAATCATGCAACTATTGAACACGAGTAAAATTAGCTCAGAGATTTCGCGATCACAAAATGTTCAAGGTTAAATAAATAATTTTCAGGAAGGGTTCGTCCAACAGGGGTAAAGTACTGAGAGTTAAGATCCTCCAAAGTCAGGTTTTCCTTCATTGCATAACCATTTTGCAAAAGTACGGTTTCTATTTCATCATTACGATAAAACGATATCCAAGGCTCGCCGGCTTTCGCGGCTAATGTTTTTATTAATTTAACGCGTGCTGCAGCTTTCGGATAACCCTTACCAAAGCAAACCTCAGGGTTTTCATTGAGAAGTTCGTTGACATACGATATAAAAAAAACTGAACCCGCTTTTTGAGTAAGCATAGCCATTTCTTTGATCGATGAACTAACAGCCTGTTTAGTGATGTACTGTGAGACACCCTCGAGCGTAAAAATAGTGGACTTGTTTTGATCGAAACCTGAAGCCATAAGTTCCTTACTTAGTGACTGATGCGTAAAATCAACAGTCACATAGGTAACATTTTCTGAATTGGGTAATTCTTTAGGCAGTTTAGAGCGCTTTCTAATCTGAACCTCAGGCTGATCCACTTCAAAAACTTTAAGTGAAGACGGAAGTTTAAGCCGATGAGCTCGCATGTCATATCCTGCTCCCAAAATGACATATTGCTCTACCCCACTGGCAGCCATTTTTTGAATTAGATCATCAATGAAGCGCGTGCGCGAAATTAGATGTTCGTGAAAACCAGGTGCAACCTTTTGAGTTAACCAGACGTTCAGCTTATGGCCCATTAGTTTGATAAAGCTCGCGCCTATCACAAACCTATCTGCGTAGGGATCGTTTATGATACGTGTGCCAGGTTTGGCTAGAGTTTCTATTAAACGCTGTTTGGCGACTCCCTGGGCTGTACCGTCTTTTGTGAAAATTGAGTTGCTCATAGCTACCCCCATCACTATTTAATTGACGACTGAAGTCCCGCCATCGATTGGAATAATCTGGCCTGTCATAAAGGCACCAGCCTTTGATGCTAGCATGATGGCAACGCCAGCAATATCAGTCGCTTCTCCCCAGCGGCGCATAGGGATTGTTTTTAGCTCTTCTTGAAAGGCTTCCTGATCATTACTCAAAAACTCGGTCATTTTTGAATAAAAACGTCCAGGGGCAATGGCATTGACACGAATATTATCTTTGGCCAATTCAGTTGAGAGTATACGGGTGACCTGGTGGATAGCCGTTTTGGATACTGCATAACTAAAGTTATCCAGAGCGTTGCCTACTATTCCGGCAATGGAACCAATATTGATAATACTGGCAGTGTTGTCTGCAGTGGCGTTCTTTTTTAGTAATGGGGTCAGAGCTTGGATTAGGAAGAAGGGACTTTTGACATTGATATTCATGGTCTTGTCCCACCCTTTCTCTGGGAACTCACCGAAAGGTGCGCCCCAACCTGCACCGGCATTATTGACTAACACATCAATATGCTGCTCTCTGGACATTAATTCGGTGACAAGATTGTGCAGACCATCAGAGGTGGCGATATCGCCCGGAATGGCAATACATTCACCGTACTGACTTAGTTCTTTTGCGGCACTGAGACAGGCTTCGGCTTTGCGAGCAGTGATATAGACGCGTTTGGCCCCGGCTTCAAGAAAACCTTGCGCCATGAACGAGCCCAGCCCACGGCTACCACCGGTGACAACACAAATTTTATCTTGCATAGAGAACAGCGATTCGATCATTTTTCTTTCCTACTTCGGTTTATGGTTAATTTTTGATATTTTGGGTCTTTGCTCTGGTGCAATTATTCAGCGCATGACATCTATGGTGTGACAAGAATAAGAGAAGATTAAATTTAAATCTCAGTAATCCTATGGTTCATAGAGTTTCCAATTCTTAACCAGAAGCTCCACCATCAAATTTGGATATTTTTTATGAGTATTGCTTGATCCCCTCTATGAACTGGAGAAAAGATACCTGAACGCGCTTCATATAAATTATTAAGATGCTTGGGAAGCTGTGTACTAATATCTAAAAGGTACCCATTAATATCTTTTTGATACTCATCAAAATTTAATACTAAGTCTATCTCTTTATCGTACATTCCAGTTAAATAAATAAAGTAATATCCCTTAAAGGGGCCTCTTGTTTCTGCTGAAGTCTTTATTTCCTGAGTACCAATATTAAAAGATTTAAGGTTTGAATCTTCAGGCAATAAAAGAACGACTCGACTTGCAGACCGATTACTCTTTAGATTTATTTTTATAGAGTTTCCATCCTTTACTTTTTCTTTAAGTCCAATAGACGGCCCTTTCCATTCACTTGATACACTATCTGCCCAGTATCTAAATTTATCTCCAGGGGCAAAAGAAGCCAATGCTTTTGTGCTTGACTCATCAACATAAGAAGATAGAGGTTCAATTAAAGGCTCAGGATCAGAAGTGGTAACATTCTTATAGTTTCCTGAAAGATGAACAAAAGAATCCCCAGCATCTAAGTTTTCATAAAAATGAATATTGACATGTTGTGGTCTCATTTCAGTGTAAAGGTTAAGTGTACTTCCCGCAGTAATAGCAATTAAATTTACTAAACCTATATAGGAAATAGCAGATTTCATTCTTAAAGAAAATAAGAATGGTGAAATTATTATTGCATAAAGCCCAGCAAGTGGGAGTACTGCCCACACCAGCTTGTAACCCTGGCTTTGTTCTAAAGCAAATATTAATCCTAAGGTACTTGGTAAGGCCGCGACCAAAGTAAGCATTAAGAAGGATAATTTATATTGTTCTTTTATGAACGTAGAAATGAGAATAATAGTACTTCCGAACACAAGAGGTAGAATAAAAATATTGGCTGCATCGGGTAAAAATAGGGTTACAAGTAGCGTTAGAATTGACCAAAAGAACCATGTTCCATAAATCATTTCGTATTCTTGAACAAATTTTCTACTTAAAGAGCTTCCTATTAATAGGCCCATAAATGTTGACCCAATTAATAGAAGGCGATACGGCCAATCTATACCAGGCCAACTTATAATATTTCCAGAAAATAAAGACAGAAGATAGAAGCCTAAAACGCCTGAAAAAACAGTTGTAAAAAGAGTAATTGGAGTAAATACGAACCCAAGAGCCGTTGCTTTAAAGCCAACCTTGGAACGTATCATGGCTACAATTAAAACTAAGACTGAGAGTATTAAAGCAATTAAGCTATTACTTGATTTCCATTCCGTCCAAAACCCGTACGTCGAACCTAAGTAGACATATTTACCACCCATACTATTCCAGTCAGCAGAAAGTAAATCTCTTGAGGCACTTAAAATATTTTCACCATGATGTTGAATAGTTCGTATATCTAGATTCTCAAGATTATCATTAGGGGTATGGTAGTGGTTTCTTTCACCCGCAAAAGCAAAGTCCATCCCCGGAATATTTGCCCTTTTGGCTACACTGAAATCCGTGTCATTCGGCATTCTTTTAAAGATTTCATTGGCTATGGAAAAGCCATATGCATGATCATACTCATGGGATAAGCTTTTGATAAGCAGTTCATTTTTATCTGAAGTTCTGATAACCATACTCCCTCCAGATGTTCCGCTTCCTTCTATGTTTAGCACGACACCCACTTTTTTAGCCAAGGGATGTTGATTAAAGAACGCTTCCGCTCCCAACAAACCAGCTTCTTCAGCATCAGTTAAAAGAAGCATTATAGGATGGTCGTAGGGCGCTTCTAGCTTCAAAACTCTAGCTGCTTCGAGTATTGCAACCACTCCAGCTCCGTCATCTCCAGCGCCTGATGCCATAGGCACGGAGTCATAGTGAGCCATAAGTGCTAGGTAAGGGAGATCAGTTTTACCAGGAATGATCCCGATTAAGTTTTCAACTTCAGCACAAACAGCAAATCTAGAAGAGCAGGCCCATGTTTTTTGTACTTGATGCTCTATGCCCAACTTATTCAATTCGTTGATGAGTCTCTCTTTAATAATTTTATTCAATTCTGAACCAACAGGATGAGGTTGATTCTCCTTTAATAAAACTTTTAAGGTTCCGTAAGCTCGTTCAGCTGAAAACTGATCAGGATCTGATTCAATACCTTTAACTTGCGGAGATAGAGTACTTGCATGTTGTAAAAAGAACAGTACAACACTAAAAAAAATTACATAAATAGGCATCAACTTATTTCTTGCCATGACTTAGTTTTCCCTTTTTCTTTTCCTACATACTTATTTAGGACGATAGACTTAGGTTGCAGGTAGTTTTAATCCTTAACCAAAAGCGTCACTAATTAAATTGCCAATTCTAGTATCAGAGCAGGATGGTCACTTAAAGGACCTTCTTCGGTAACAAATGATTCGTCTTCTCCTACGGAAATAATCTTAAACTCTAACTCTTCACCTTGCTTGTATAAAATATAATCCAATATAGTCCATTTTTTACTTATTTTATGCCCTGTAAAAGAATCTGTTAGCCTGAGGTTTTCCTTGAAGTTTTCTAAGAGTTTTACGTCTTCAGGATTTTTAGAATTCAGATTAAGATCTCCAGCAACAATCAAAGCTTCATTAGTCGTTCTTTGCTTTATAGTTGAAATAATTTGCTCTAATTGCCTCTTTCTTGCTGCCCTATCAGAATCTCTTCTACCTGCGTCCATGTGCGTATTCACTATAAAAAATCTTTTACTGTTTGGCAGCGTTATTTTTATTATTTGAAAGCCTTTATACGCAAAGCAATCGTTTGCTCCTCTTAACCAGCCCGAACAAGTGTCGTAACTTTCATTTTCGACCTCTACGGCCCAATTTTTAGGCAGATTGAATACAGACGTTAACCCTGAACCGGTACAAAAAGGGCATATTAAACGGCCACCCAATCCACCACGAATAGCGAGGCTTTCTTTAGCCAAGCCAGATGACAATTCTTCATGATGTGAATAGTCTTCTTGTAGTAAGGAGATGCTAAAGTCTTGAGTTTTTTTACCTATGACAGGAAAACGCTTCTTTGGATTATCACTGATAAAGATTTCAGGAAGCCCGTGAGTGTTATAAACAAGTATTCTTAATGTGTTACTTTGTTTTTCCGATGAAAAAAGATTCATAGAAAGAATCATAGAAAAAATCACAATGCTAAGAAATAGAGCCTTAAGTTTCATTATTTAAACTTTATTTTTTTGACCAGTGGTAATTGTACCATGCATGCTAATAAGCATATGTAGGGATAATACCTCCCAAAACGTTTGTAGTTGAACGACTATTTTGAAGGCTCCTAAGAAGTGGGAGTAGGGGGGTCTAAAGTGTCTATTCCCACCCAATCGTTTAGTGATACTCCTGTAAGTACAGGCTCCTTCTTTATTTGGTACATGACTCTAGGCCCACACACCTATGTCCTTACTAATTCATGTTTAAATAGCCAATAATTTGCATGCGAAGTATGCTTTCATGAGATATAAGAAGCTGTAATACATGTGTTTAACAAATTATTATTAGTGTTTTTGACAATTAGTTTGCATCCGCAGTCAGAGTCTTCTACACTGCGCCAAAATCTAATCAAGTTCTTGCCAGAGTTTTCAATATCGGCTGTTAAATGGGCCAATAACTGAAGTAAACCGTACCACAGAGACAAACAAATAAAGGGTGTACCAATGACAAACCGTTTTCGTAAAACAAGACTAAGCTACGTTATTTCTGCTCTAGCTTTAGCGCCAGTTATGGCTTCATCAGCTTTGGCTCAAACTTCAATGTTAGAAGAGGTTATCGTTACAGCGACTAAGAAAGCTGTGAATGCACAGGACATTCCGATTGCAATTACGGCGATTAATGGAGAGATATTGAACGATCTTGGTGTCTACTCCAGCATTGATTTACCTAAGTTAGCACCTGGGTTAAAAGTGCAGTGGAAGGGGGCCTTTCCTAGCTTCAAAATGCGTGGCGGTGGTGTGGCAGGTTTAAATGGCTCGGCTGTTCCGCTATATACCAACGGTTTGGAAGGCGGTACAAGTTGGGCTGGCTGGATCGATCTTGAGCGAGTAGAAGTGTTACGCGGCCCTCAGGGCACGCTCTATGGCGCGAATACGCTCGGTGGTTTAGTGAATGTGGTGCCTAAAAAGGCAAGTACAGAAGGTTCAGATTACGGCGTGGCGGTTACCTTAGGTGACTATGCTATGCGCAAGGTCGAAGGCTTCATCAACTTACCGATCAGTGACACTCTGGCTGTGCGCTTAACCGGCAACACCACTCAGCGGGATCCACTGATTGAAAATAAGGCCTTTAGTAAAGGCGGTCTTCGCGATGAAGACAATAGTTACGTTCGAGCGCAACTAAACTGGGCTCCAACGGAAACGATGGACTTAAATGTCGAATACACCAAGTGGGAAAACGACTCGATGGGTAATGCTAGCTTCGGCTCTCATTACGTGGGTCTCCCCATAAACCCTGTAACGGGTCGTTCAAACGGTTTCAGTGATAATATTGTTCCTCGTAAGGCGCCAATAGACGGTGACGTTCAAACTGGTGGTCGTACCTATCATAATGCTGATCCTGCAACCGATCCGACGGGCTATTTCAACACAACTGGCAACTTCGCGAATACTTGGCAGGCTGAAGCCGAATCCTTTACCGTCGAGTTCAACTGGGCGTTAGACTTTGCAGATCTAAGCGTGAAAGCTCGCCACAGTGATTCGCAGTCTTTAACACTCTGGGATACTGATGCTGGATCCGGCAATATCGCGGATGGCCAGGTTTCCTTTAATGCCAATGATCAGATCGATATGTACCTAAGCTCAAAAGGGGATGAGGCATTACGCTGGACGCTCGGTTACTACTGGTCGGACTCATGGGATGAAGATGATAACAACGGCGCATATGTGTGGTCTTATAATGGTACAGCAGGCGACTTAGAAGCTGAGCAGACTGATGATACACGGTACCCTGCTTGGACAACTTGGGATCGATATGGATCGAAGTCTTCAGCACTTTATGCCAATGCCGAATATGATATGACCGATGCGTTGACCGTCTCTGCTGGTGTTCGCCGTCAAGACGATTCGACTAAAGCTAGCAATTACCGTAGTAACTACTATGGTGACAAGTCTGTCTGGGGTGACGGGTACTCGGCTAGCGGGAAAGTGCTAAATGCAAGCTACTACACCGAGTTAAATAAGACCGCTGAGGTTTTAGATTCAGGCCACACTGATTATAAGTTAGCCGTAAACTATGCGTTCAATGACGATATTAATATTTACGGTAGCTTTTCCACTGGTTATATTGCTCGTACGGTAAATGCTGGCAAAATTCTTGATCCAAATGAGCTAGATGCATTAGAGTTGGGTATGAAGTCTTCATGGGCTGAAAACACTATAAGATTTAATGCAGCCCTTTATCACAGCGAATATACCAATCTTTCTTATACAGTTTTTGAAACTTGTGGTGCTAGTATTTGTTCAAGTCAAGAGACTGGGGGTGGCCTTACATCCAAAGGACTGGAGCTAGAGTTGTTGTGGCAGCCCGTAGAAGAGCTAAATATCATAGCGGGTCTTGTATTTGACGACACAGTTTTGGATGAATTCCAGGTAACTGAAGCGGTATTTACCGAAGGTCAGTATGTTGTGGATGCTAGTAGTGCCGATGGGGGTTACTACCCTTACCGTCCGAATGGCCACAAAGGTGATTGGCTCAGATCAGATACTGATGAGGTAATTGCAACACCAACTTATGATCTTAGCGGTGAAGATGCTTCTTTCTCGCCAGATTATATTGTTAACCTTGATGCTTCGTATCGGATTGATTTAGACGGTAATGGTGCTCTTATTCCGGGTGCCACTGTCTACCATCAAGATGACTATAAAACGATGAATCATGAGTATGGTTTTGCTAAACAAACTGGCTATACCACTATTGACCTTCGAGTTACCTGGGTAACGCCTACAGACGGCTTGGAAGTTAAGGCCTTCGTTCACAATGCGACAGATGAGGTCTATAAGGTTTCTCAGAACGCATTCAGTGGTGGTCGAATTCTGGCTGACTATGGTCGTCAGCGTATTTGGGGAGTAAGAGTCGGTTATAAATTTTAACTGATCCATTACATACACAAAAGCCATGAATGGCTTGTATACTAAAGCCTCGCAATTGCGAGGCTTTTTACTTTGACCACAGATTAAATACGTCCATATGACAATAACTGATTTACTGAAAGCCGGACTTGACTGCTACCAAAACGGTAATTTGGAAGGCGCTGAGAAAAACTTTCGTCAAGTTGTATTACTCGACGGCAGCAATATTCACGGATTGAATCTACTGGGTATGGTTTGTGTTAACACCGGGCGGCATGAAGAAGCCGTGCAACTGATAACACAGGCGCTAAAAATAAACCCTGCTGACGCTCAGGCTTACGGAAATTTAGGTCTGGCCTATCAGCGCATGGGTAATTTGGAGTTAGCCGAACTTCATTTTAGAAAATCTATTGAAATGGGCTCCAACACCCCCGCTATTTTCAATAGCTTAGGTAATGTGCTTAGAAAGATGGGGCAGGCCCATGAAGCGGTTAAAGTTTATGAAAGTACGCTTAAAATTGATGCTAACTACCCAGGTTGCTGGACGAATTTGTCTCAGGCTCTGGTTGATATCGGTGAGTTTGGGCGCGCTTTTCAGGCGGTGAGCAGAGCTTTACAGATTGATCCCGTTCTGCCCGAGGCTCACAACCAAATGGCCGAGATATATCGAAACACGTTTAAATATGATCTGGCTATCAGTGCCTATAAAAAATCGCTTGAGTTGTGCCCAACACTCTATGAATCGATGCTTGGACTGGCCACTGTTTATCGAGAATCTGAGGATGTAGACGCGTCGCTTGAGGTCCTAAACCGGCTAATTGCACTGGAGCCTCGGCATGCCAAAGCCTATACCGCACTGGGTATATTAAAAGAACAGGTAGGTGATACGGTAGCTGCCGCTGATGACTTCAAAAAGTCGATAGCGTTAGCGCCTGACGCAGTTTCACCGCACTATCACCTGTCTCAGATTAAGGGCAGAATAATTAGCGAAGATGAAATCTTGGCTATGGAACGATTTCAAAAAATGACGGATCTCTCGCCTAAAGACAAGGCTCATATACATTTCGGCTTGGGTGAGGCCTATGACCAAAAAGGGCAAGCGGATAAAGCCTTTAAGGCTTGGCTAATCGCTAATCAGAGTAAAGCTGAGCGCTATCCTTATGACTCAGTCAAAAGAACGAACCATCGGGATTCAACTATTGTGTATAGCAAAGCGTTGACCTCAAGGTTTACAGAGTCGTCTTCAGAAGATAAGCGCCAGCTTGTATTTATAGTAGGAATGCAGCGCTCCGGAACCTCACTGACCGATCAAGTAATGGCAAGTCATACTAGTGTCAGTAGTCTAGGGGAGGTTGGTTATGCTGATGAGATGGCGGTTCAAGTAAAGGAGCTAACAGGAAAGCACTATCCTCAGGGACTTTCAGGGTTGTCTCAAGATGATATCGATTTATTACGTGCAGAATTCCTCGGAAAAATTTCTTTAACACATGCAGATTCTTTAGTACTCATCGACAAAACCCCTATGAACTTTCAGTATTTAGGTTTGCTCGCCGAAGTGTTTCCTAGTGCAAAATTTATTCATTGCTCCAGAATTCCTATGGATAATTGCTTTTCTATTTTTAAGTTGGCTTTTGCTGATGATCAAGACTTCGCGCATGAGTTAAAAGCATTAGGGCACCATTACAAGCTGTATAAAGGGTTGATGGACCAATGGAAGGAAATGTATCCTCAGCGAATATTGGATGTTCACTATGAAGACACTGTGACCGATCTTGAGGCACAGTGCGTTCGCTTAGTGGAGTTTCTGGGATTAGCCTTTGAACCTAAGATGCTGGAATTCTATGCAACAGAGCGTTTGGTCAGAACCCCCAGTGCCAGTCAAGTACGCCAGCCTATTTATGAGTCTTCAGTGCAAGCATGGAAAAAATATGAGCATCATTTACAGCCTTTGATCGACGTACTTGGCGATGAGTCATCCCTCTGATACCGTATCTCACCAATATAAATAATTTGCTTAAATACGATTTTAGTCTCTAGTTATTAATTGTCTGTCTTGCCGGCTAAGGCTAGAGCCTCTCCTTTTGCGCTAAACCGCCGTCCACCCACCATCGACTTTTAAACTATCTCCGGTAATCATTGAAGATGCATCACTCGCTAAAAATAATACCGCCGCTGCAACTTCGTTAACCTGGCCAACCCGGCCTATGGGTAAGCGTGACATTGTGTCTTTGGTAAATCCTTCATCTTCAAACATCGGTTTGGTTAAAGCGGTTTCAATGAAGGTAGGGGCTACTGAATTGGTGCGTACACCTAACGCCGAAAGCTCAACGGCCATCGATTTAGTTAAACCCTCTATCGCGTGTTTAGTGGTGCAGTAGACGGTTCTATTTTTGGCACCCACATGGCCCATTTGCGATGACATGTGAATGATTGACCCAGAGCCTTGTTTAACCATTACTCTTGCTGCAGCTTGTGCAGTTAAAAAAGCGGACCGCACATTAATGTTTAGTAGCATGTCGAGTACCTCACTATCGACATCAAGAAACGGTTGGGGTTTGTTGGTGCCTACATTGTTAACGAGGATATCTAGAGTATCTAGACTCGCTATCCTCGCTAAAAATGCATCCTTAGTGACATCATTCACCCAGGTTTCTATTTGATTAGGAAAGGTTTGCTCTAGTACCTCTAAATCGGCAGCGGTTCTGGCAACAGCAATAACCTTGGCGCCGGCTTCAGCTAATAACTCAGCACAAGCTCTGCCTATGCCTTTCCCTGCACCGGTCACCATGGCGGTTTTTCCTGTTAGTTTGAAGCTGTTTAAAAGATCTTTACTCGATTGTGTACTCATAGCGCACCTTGTTAAAACTATTGTGGAATTTGATCTGAAAATAATTGTAGATCGCGTGTGATCGCTTTATCTTGGCCATCTACAGTGCCGGTTGGCGAGAACCATTCATGCTCGCTGGCTTTCAAAGAGTGGTTATTGTGTGGGTACATAAAAGCATAGGCTTCACCACCTGCCAACGTGATTTTGTTTGCGAGTATCTCATTCCATTTGGGCATTGAGTAGTAGTCATGCTCACCATAGTGTAAAGCGACTGGTTCACTTAAATATTCAGGGTATTCATAGCCGCCGATATGAGCCATTTTTTTTGCAATATCCCCATTGTGACTGATCACTATTTGACCCTGAGAATCTTTAGTGATGCTAAAGCTGGCATTTTCAACGTCTCTCACATAGTAATTAAGGGTGTCATACATTTCTTGATAGGTGGATTGTATGATTTTTTTAATACTATTCTCTTGCCATACTTCTTTCTGCCATGTCCACTTGTCAGATTGCGTATCAATGGTGCCTATCCAGTCACTAGGATAGGGGAATATAAAGTTAGGGTTAACCGAGCCATCTTTGCCAACAGCACTGCCCGTCCAAGTGCCATCACCCGACATAAAAGCCTCTAGGGATGAAGCCATAGGTCGAAAGGTTTCAGCCTGAGTAAAACGTGTAGGAATATTTCCGGCCCAAATTGACGCCGCCTTTATAGTGGTTTTAACGCTTGATCCTTCTCCCGCAATCGCCAAAGTTGTGAGTGCAACATCACCCCCTTGCGAGTGAGCCAGTAAATAAACACGTGATAAATCGACTTTAGGTTGTTGCCTAATTTTTTGGTGCCATTTCTGCCAGTTAATGTCATTAAGACTACTGATGCTATCAATCAGATTAAGTGTATCAATGGCATAGTAAGTGGGTGATAAGTAGCTAGCATTATTCCAAGCCGTTAAATAATCGAAACCATCGGCTTGATTGCCTGCTAGCGTACCGTGGCCTCTGAAACCCGGCACTAAAACAATGAAGCCGGCATTGGTGAAGGTATCCACTAACATGGCGTACATGGCGTTATCATCATAGCTGAAGTCATAATTAGCGCTAGCTTGTGTATCAGTCCAGCCATGAGCAAACACTAATACCGGGTACCCTGTTTCAGGCATCGATGTCGCGGGGATGTCCACACGGGTATATATTTCTAAGCCGTCTGAAAGATAACTGGCTAAATAGCGTTGATCATTGGGTTTGCTGTTACTTAGGTTTTGCTTGAGACGAATGCTGCTCCCGTACTCACGTTGCCGCAAGGTCTCTATACTTAGATTACTCAATGAATCTATACACAAGTTCTTAGATTCCTGGCAGTGGCTAGTAATGTCGCTACCCGCTGCACAGCCTTGGTTAAACAAGCCTAAGGCTATAAGAGCAAGGGTATGGGATAGTTTTCGTAGCCGCATACATAGGTCTCCGCAATAGTTTTTGCCAAAATTGGTTGTCAGACCAAATAGACACTTTCTCAACATTTGAATTCGGAGTCAATATTTATGATTTAATTGACCAAAATGGTCAGTATTTTTGTCGATGGTTAGTGAATTAGTAATGCTTATAATTATCAGTATTACAGTAGTTCTAGTAGTGTAAATATGATCTTTGAAATAATTTGCATTCGAATTCATTTATTATTAGTATCCTTTCTATTCATAAATATTCGATCAGGAGAATAACCCCATGGCCACTTACCTTAAAAATGGTATAGATGTAGAAATCGCCGAAACTAAAGATGCTAAGGTTCGAGAGATTGTTGAGAATATCCTCGGTAGCATCGAAGAGAAAGGTGATGAGGCGCTACGTGAGTATTCAGAAAAGTTTGATAAGTGGGGTCCTCAGAGCTTTCGTCTTACTAGAGAAGAGATTGACGCTTGTTATGGTGAGCTTGATGATCAAGTAAAAAGTGATATTAAATTTGCCCAGCAGCAGGTGGGTAACTTCGCACGTATTCAGCGTGAATCCATGAAAGATGTTGAGCAAGAGACGTTGCCGGGTGTGGTGTTAGGCCATAAACATATCCCTATGAATAGCGTCGGCTGTTATGTGCCTGGCGGTAAGTATCCCCTAGTGGCTTCAGCTCATATGAGTGTTGTGACAGCAAAGGTAGCCGGTGTAAAGCGTGTTATAGCGGCCGCCCCGCCATTCAATGGCAGACCTCACCCTGCGATAGTAGTGGCGATGGATATGGGGGGTGCCGATGAAATTTACTGTATGGGCGGTGTGCAAGCGGTGGGCGCTATGGCTATAGGGACAGAGACTATTACTCCGGTGGATATGATTGTAGGTCCGGGTAATGCCTTTGTGGCAGAAGCGAAGCGCCAGCTATTTGGTCGAGTAGGTATTGATCTGTTTGCCGGGCCAACGGAAACCCTTATTATTGCGGATGACTCGGTAGATGGTGAACTATGTGCTGCCGATTTATTAGGCCAGGCTGAACATGGGCCTAACTCACCGGCAGTCTTGCTAACCAACTCTAGAAAATTGGCTGAAGAGACGATGGTTGAAGTAGAGCGCCAACTAACGATTTTACCTACCGCAGAGATTGCCGGTGTTGCTTGGCAGGAGTATGGTCAAGTGATTCTTTGTGATAGCTATGAAGAGATGGTTAAGGTCGCTGATGAACTAGCCTCTGAGCATGTGCAGGTGATGACTAGGGACCCTAATTACTTTTTAGATAATATGAGTAACTATGGGGCGTTGTTCTTGGGCCCCGAAACGAATGTTGCATACGGGGATAAAGTCATCGGTACTAATCATACTTTGCCAACTAAGAAAGCCGCACGTTACACTGGTGGACTATGGGTCGGTAAGTTTTTAAAAACGTGTACTTATCAACGGATAACCTCAGAAGCTTCGGTTTTGGTAGGTGAATATTGCTCACGCTTATGCGCGGTTGAAGGTTTTGCCGGACATCAAGAACAAGCAGATATTCGTGTGAGACGTTACGGTAATAGAGGTAGTGAAAAATAATATCCGGATAAATGGTAGACGGTGAGTAACATCCTATGAGCTTGATGTCCAAGCGAGTGTTTTTTAATCGGTGTTTGTGATCTGCAGCGAAGAAAATGAGTTATACCCGTTAGCAGAGCATTAGATAATTCCAGAGAGAATCTTTGATGTATGGTTGATTTTTATCGAAAAGACTGGAGATGTGGAGGTTATAGAGTAGTCTTACAGCTTTAATAAAGTGATTTCATGATAGCTTGTTGTGGGAAAACGTCAGTAGTTTTAAATAGAATTACCATCCCTATTAAATTAGTAAAGAGGCAACAATGAAAATAAGTAATAAAAGGATTTTAACGACCCATGTCGGCAGCCTACCGCGTTCAAAAGCTGTTACTGACGGTGTATTTGCCAAAGAAAATGAACAGGTCTATGACGAACAATCTCTAGCTGTAACCATCCAACATGCCGTTGATGATGTCGTAGCAAGGCAAGTAGCTGTGGGTATTGATGTTGTCAGTGATGGTGAGATGAGCAAAATCAGTTATGCCACCTATATTAAAGATCGTATTACTGGCTTTGACGGTGATAGCGATAGAAAGCCTCCCTCAGACTTGGAGGACTACCCTGAATTTTTAAAGCGTCAATCAAGCTCAGGTGGCACGCCAAGCTATAGGCGCCCGTGCTGTGTTGCAGAAATCAAAGTGAAAGATATGGCGCCGCTCAATGCGGACTTAGTTAATTTGACCGCGGCGGTTAACAAGCATAAACCTACAGAAGGTTTTATGAATGCGGCATCGCCGGGTGTCATTGCGCTGTTTCAGCCGAATCATCATTACCCCAGTCATGAGGCGTATTTAGAGGCCTTAGCGTATGCAATGCAGGCGGAGTACGAAGCGATTGTCGATGCTGGTTTTATTTTGCAACTAGATTCGCCTGACTTAGGCTTGGGTAAGCACATGTTATTTAAAGACAAACCGCAAAAAGAGTATGAGCGGTTAGCTAATTTGCATGTTGATATGTTAAATGAGGCGTTAAAAAACATCCCTGCTGAAAAAGTTCGCTTGCATGTGTGTTGGGGAAATTATGAAGGCCCCCACCATCATGATGCGCCAATGGAAGAAGTATTGCCGATTGCGCTTAGGGCTAAGCCGCAAGCGCTATTATTTGAGTCATCAAATCCTCGCCACGCTCATGAGTGGGAAGTGTTTGCACAAACAGATATCCCAGAGGACAAAATTTTAGTACCCGGAGTTATTGATTCTACAACTAACTTTATAGAGCACCCTAGATTAGTGGCGCAGCGCATAGAGCGCTTTGCCGACATTGTTGGCCGGGAGAGAGTTATAGCTGGCACTGATTGTGGATTTTCAACCTTTGCTGGCTTTGGTGCAGTGGATGAAGATATTGTTTATGGGAAATTAGCGGCAATGGTTGAGGGTGCCCAAATAGCATCAGAAAAACTTTGGGGCAAAGGATAATGATTAATCTAAAATAGCACTTTTTTCAGATTAAATACTGATTGATACCTTTATAAAAGGCTCGTCTCCGATGTTATTGGAAATTGCTTGAGAAAATATCCCTTTTTTCTATAAGCCTTGGCGCTGAACATTCGCTTTTCGATAGACTTTTTTAGATTAATGTCGTTAGCTAAGTAGCTATTGGATACATAACTATCTGTAGAATGGAGTCAAACATATATCATGGTCGATGTTAAACTAAAAAAAGTAAAAGATAGGGTGACCTCTTATTGTGTTGCCGAAGAAGCTGGCGTCTCACAGTCGGCTGTCTCGCGGGCTTACAACCCGGGTGGCAGTGTCTCCAAAAAAACCAAAGAAAAAGTCTTTGCGGCGGCAAAAAAGTTGGGTTACAGGCCCAATGCCATTGCGAGGAGTTTAATCAACAAGCGTTCTAATATGATCGGCATTGTTATGGCTGATGTGACGAATCCTTTTTACCCTGCTGTACTAGAGCTTTTAGTAACAAAATTACAGGACGTTGATTTACGCCCAATGATACTGATGGCTAGCCGTGATCAACAGGTTGATGATTTACTACCTCAGTTATTAGAGTATCAAATTGATGGTTTGATTATTACCTCGGCAACATTATCATCGTCTATGGCCGATACATGTTCAGAGATGGGGGTGCCAGTAGTATTGTTTAATCGCTCTGTGCCTAATAGCTCTTGTAGTTCAATCGGTTGTGACAATGTTGGTGCTGCTAGACAAGTAGCGCAACTATTTTTAGATAACAAATATTCGCGTATTGCTTATATGGCTGGAGTTGAAGATACCTCTACCAATAAAGATCGGCAGCAGGGTTTTTATGAAACATTAACAGAGCAAGGTATAGAGCCGCAATATGTGGTTGGTCACTATACTTATGACGGTGGCTTCCAAGCCGCACTAGCGTTAGCTGAAGAAGGGCAATATCCTCGAGCTATTTTCTGCGCCAACGACATGATGGCAATGGGAGCCATGGATGCCATACGTTACCACTTAAAGTTATCGATTCCTAAAGATGTCGCCGTGGTTGGTTTTGATGATATCGACAATGCTCATTGGCCTGTTTATAACCTAACAACAGTCAAGCCTTCAGTTGAGCGAATGGTGCAACGTACAGTCGATAATTTAGTCGAGAGTCAAAATAGAGATGATCCAGTTAGAGTTATGGAAGTTGTTGCTGCGCAACTAGTTCGTAGAGAGTCTGCTTAATTTTTTGATTAGAGATACTCAATAACCACTAGTATCGCAATGGCACTGGGATTTTACAGCCGAACGCGCCTTACGAAGCTGCTTAAGTTAATGTAGTAAAGATATTTAGCGGCACTTTACTAATGCCTCGAAGTAATCAAGTTAGTCCAGTTGGTAAAAGTCGCTAGCGGTTTGATAAAACATTCTGTGCTGTTCTTGAGAAGAATATTGTTTAACAGCCGATCGGTAACAATCCCAGTAGTCGTCGTAGGTCCGATAAAGCTTATCGACCGGAAAGTTAGAGCCGAACATGGTTTTTTTGGGTCCAAACGTATCGGCGATACAGTCAATCAGTGGTGTTAAATCCTGCTCACGCCAGTGGTGATTAAACATACCTAGGCCAGATACTTTGCAATACACATTGGGTAGCGACGACAACTTTTTTAAACCTGCTTGCCAACTAGTAAGCCCTGCAGGGGATTGATCCCATGGCGAGCCGCCGTGACAGAGGGCAACTTTCAAATGGGGCACGGTTTGTAATACTCCATATACCTTATCGATTTGTGGGGGGATCATTTGTAAGTCAAAACTTAAGCCCTGCTTAGCAAGATAGTGCATAGCTTTATGCCAGTTAGCGTTTGTGAGTAATGCTTGGCTAGCATGTTTGCGGTCTTCATCGGTGTGTCGGCCGATAATTTGTCGAATGCCCTTTACTTTTGTGTAGGCTTTTTGGGCATCGATTTGCTGCTGATAGTTGTCGGCGCTTAAATCGCAGAAGGCAACAATGGCGTTAGGAACTGGGCTTTGCTGTTGCAGCCACTGGGTTTCTTTTAGGCTATCATTCGCAGCCGTACCCACTTGGATATGTATCGACTTCGCGGGGCTGTATTGGTCAGATTCGTTGAGAAAATCGTCGACGAGGTAGTTTTTTTGGATGGGGCTAGGGTCACCAAAAAAACGTTGTTCTCCTTTAGCCATTAGCCAAGGGTAATGGCAGGCTTCCAGATCCCATAGGTGGTGATGGGCATCGATAAAGCGGAATGCAGGGCTATTCATATTCATCTCTTACGTAACGTTATTAGGCAGATTTTCATCCCGTATTGAAATCAAATTCAATACGACAATGGCTCGTCAACCACTACAATGTAATTTCTTACAAATATCTGTCATATCATGTTGACATGGCGTGCTTATTTTTTACATCAGAAGCACATTTTTTTCGGTATGCGATGGATAGATACCCACCTTGTAATCACATCTACTGTCAGTGAAACTAATTAGAGGCATATCACGGCACTTAAAAAAATTCTAATCCCATAATCTATCTATGCCTCACAACGGTGTCTCATCTTTAGCGAAGAATGGCCGAAAGCTCAATTATTCAGGGTGGCTAATTCACCAGAGTAGAGCCTGCGGGTTATAAGCGCCGCGTCGGGAAAGTCACTGTCCTCGGCAAAAGCTCCTGGAAAAGCAATACACCTTATACCCGCCCCTAAGGCCGCTTGCATACTAGTTTGTGTATCTTCTATGGCAATACAATCTTGTGCGTCTAGATGAAGTTCAGATAGGGCTTTTAAATATATTTCAGAGCTGGGCTTCGGGTTAGATACGAGTTTATCGTTACCAATAAAATCAAAATCACTACGATTTATCTGATTATCGACTGCCAAAAATACGGTATCAATATTAGCGTCTGAAGTACTGGTCACGAAGGCCAATACTAAGCCATTATCTTGGGCATGGCGGATTAAGCTAGCCACGCCAGGGCGAAGCAAGACAGTTTCTTTGGCCATCAAATTGTCGAATATGATCGTTTTTCGATGATGTAGCTGTTGCGCATCTACCTCAATACCCCGTTGAGCCGCGAAGTCTTGAATCCGCTTACAGCCCCCAGACTTGGCAAGTAGGCGACGATACTCCGCAGTGTTCCAATGCCAGTCAAGTCCAGCCTCAGTGAATGCTTGATTGAATGCGCGGCATTGAAGCTCAGACGTTTCAATTAAAGTGCCGATGGAACCAAAGAGTATAGCTTTGTAACTCATCATCATATCCTTGTTTATCAGCATATCCACAGTATAAAGAGTCCGCCCAGTGACATAGATCAAACGGTATACCTTGACCGCTTTATGGCCGACCACATCTGCATGTCAACTGAGCAGTCTGTAGTGATCAATTAGCACAGATGGCAAACCAAAGATTATTGTGTGTTTAACACTACTTTAGATTAAGTAGTTAAATAAATATAAGGCGACAAGGGAGCCGACGAAAAATACCAGTAACCAGTAGGTTTGTTTGTCGATTCTACCGGGTACTAGATACCAGCCATTGTCCTTTTCGGGAAGGTTGTTGTCAGCAAAATATTTCTTCTGACCCTGGACGCTGTATCTAGAATATTCCGTCTGACGACCATCAATAATTAGACTGGCGACAATCGAGACACTTATATTTACAATCCCCCCGATTGCGCAGTACCAGGGCCAAGCGATATCGGTACTTGTAGCTACCCACCACAATACCCCAAAGCCAACGACTACACCGGTTAACAGCCCCTTTTCAGTAGTGTGTTTTGAGAAGAACCCTAAACCAAACATAGCGAGTTTGGCGCCTACAAAATAAGAGCCAAGTTTACTCAAAGTTTCTAGAACCGATCCGCTGCTTTTAGTGTACATAAAGGCCGGAATAATTATGGCTAGAGCCCAAAAAACAGTAAACAAGCGCGAGACCAATAAATAGTGCTCTTGGCTGGCATTAGTTTTAATATATTTTTGATAAAAATCGACGGTGGTGACTGTCGACATTGAATTAAAAGCAGAGTCAAGGCTAGACATGGACGCAGCTATAACGGCGGCGGCAATAATACCCATTAGACCAGGAATGGCCAGGGAGGACGCAAATTCTAAAATAATTATATTACCATTCTCAAATTCACGACCGCCGTAGTAGCTATAAAAGAGGATGCCGAGTAGGAAAAAAAGAAAATATATAAAGATAGCAAAATAGCCCATCATTAAAAAAGATTTTTTGGCATCACCGATATTCTTTGATGCTAGGGTGCGCTGCACCATCATTTGATTAGCGCCATATACGGTTATATGAAACAGGGCCATGGCAATAACGCCTGTCCATACGGTACTTACTTTTGTTGGATCAAAGCTGAAATTTAGGGGATTCGTTTTACCGTCGGACTTCAAAAGCTCCAGAGTTTCACCCAAAGGTAGGCTGAGGTTATTGATTAAAGACACCGTAATAATGATAGCGCCAATCAATAATATAAACGCTTGAATAACGTCTGTCCAAATCACCGCCGCTAAGCCGCCCATAATGGTGTAAATAAGGGCGATAAAAGTAATGATGACAATAGCGTAGATCACAGGCATTCCGGTGATAAACTCAAGCACCAGTGCTGTGGCATATAGAATGGCTGACGAGGTTAGACTTTGCGACACTAGAAAAATAACGGCAATCACGCTACGAGACGTTGGGCCGAAACGGCGCTCTAAATATTCGTATATAGAGGCAACGCCACTATTGAAGAAAAATGGTAGAAAAAAGGCAATAACGATAAAAATAACTATAGGGTAGTTGAGGTGGATGGCAATAACACTTAACCCTTCAGTGTAGGCCCAGGCTGGCCCGCCAAGGAACGATAGGGCACTTACATAAGTGGCTACAACCGAAATGCCGATAGCCCACCAGGGGATATTTCTCTGACCGACAAAAAAATCATCTGCTGTGGTGACTTTTTTGCTGAGCACAAATCCAAGGACTATGTTAGAACCCAGATAGGTTCCTAAGACTAACCAATTTATCAAACCAAATGCTTGTAGTTCCATATCTTTTTTCTTTTTTTATATGCGGTTATTCAGTGACACTAAATTGGGCGCGATAGATTTGAACTAATATGGACAGCTCATCAAATATAGTCCATTCCTCGGTAATTAGACCATCAATTATTCTATACTGACTCTCCCCCAAAATTAGTATCGGAGCTCCGGTTGGCTCACCATAAAGTCCAGGTCCGCCATGATTTCCCGCTATAGTCCAACGAACAGCGACATCTTGCCCTCCGCTATCGTTTGAAATAGAGCAGCAGTAATCAGAAGAGAACTTTAATTGCGTAATGGTACCAATTAGTTGAGCATAAAAGGCTGCGATTTCTTCTTGTCCTGTAACTATTTGGTTTCTTGAACAGTTAAGCAGGGCATCCTTTGAATAGCTTTGGAAAACATCACCGAGTAATCTCGCATTCCAAACATTTTGAAGTAATGCGCCGATAAAGCCTTCAGGATCATTAGAACTGCATCCTAAAAATGGCTGACGTTCATGAGTTACAGTTTTCTGTAGACGATTGATTTCAGATTGATTCCAATCCTTTAGTCGATTTTGGAGAGGCTCAGAGGCCTTTTTTAAAGCAACCTCATGGACATCGAAGCCGAGCTCCTGTGTAAGCGCATAATTATCCCGGACTAACCACTCCTCGATGATTTTGTTATCTTTAACGATACAATGCGCTATCACCAAAAATGTGGCGGGCCTGCCGGTTGCAGCGCCCATGTCGCTATCGCCAAGGTTAGTCATCGACGTTTTTATTAGGTGCGACGTATGATACCCGTCAATGTCGTTACCACCCCAGATGATATTTTCAGCGCCTAGGGTTCTATCGGGAAAACTCCCCAATGTGATTAGGGTATTTTGGGTGACTTCTTCTGCGCCAATAGTAATACCAGCCATTGTATAGACCGGGCAGTCAGTCGAGTAATAGTCATAACAAAGCCCTATTTGCTTACCTTCCCAAATTCGATAGGTAATTCGCAAAATATAATCGACGATATCATTAAATTCCTCGTCAAAACCCACCATAGGCGACATCTTACCCTCAGTGGTGCTCGGGGCACTATCGTAGTGATTTTTCATTCTATTCATAACCATTCTTCTCTAAAATGATAGCCAACGCTAAATTGCGTTATCAGCCAAATATTGCGGCACTGGGGTAGTCCCCACCTCTCACAATTATCACATCGGCTGTTTCACTGCCCTCATTAATAAAGGATCGAGATAACCCAATAGGGCAGGTGAATAGATCGCCAGTGCCAAGGGTAAAACTGCCCTTGTCCGTGATGACAGTAAGATTACCATGATGGACAAACAAAACTTCGGGCTCTTGCCGCCTATGCTTAGCTACTGTCGCACCGGGATCCAGCATCAATCGCCGCAGTTGAAAGTTGTGTGGCCGATTAATCTTTCCTGCGGGCATAAGCTCATTATCAGTCTTATCACCAATAACAGGAAACTCTCTAACGCCATTGCCATTAGTTAGGCCCCCAGTATCTTGGGACATTAGTTCATTATATCGACTAATATTTTTACTCATGTCCTCCAGTGTTAATGTTTTAAAAGCGTCCAGTTCTTTTCCGGAGACAGGTACATACAAAGGTTGATCATCTGGAATACTTTGTCCTGAATGCGTATCGATCAGCCGCCCGTTTTTTAGTAATACCAAGCCAAACTGTTTGGCCTGTTCAAATACATAAGGTGCCCAGGTAACGCTACCTGGTGTGCCATTTGGAAGATGGCCGAGGACACTGAATAGAAAACCTTTGTCGTCACCCACATTCTCAAAACCGCGAAACATTTCAGTGGGTATAGAGATTGTATCGCCACTAGTTAAAACGGTCTCTCCATCGCCACCATCTTCGCCCCAGGTAAACTTCCACTGGCCCTTGTGGACGATAAATACTTCCTCGGTATCATGGCTATGTTGAGAGTTTTTGCAGCCCTTTGGCTGACGCGCGGCGCCAACATCAAAGCCATGAGGTATGTTGATGTGAACTACTTGCTCCGGATTCTCCGCAACGCCAGCACCAATGAGACAATAATTTTCTTTCTTGTCACTTCCTGGCGTTCGAGCATCAATAAACGCGGTTTTACAAGGTACTATCTCACTGTGTCGTAAAATAAAAGGTTTGAGGCTATCAGTATCAGAGATTTGGGTCATGGGAGTATTTTTACAATAAGTTCCAGAAAACATAGCTTTCGATAATATTGTACTTCGAATGCAAAATCAAGATCCAGCAACTTATATGTCTAGTTTGTAAACATTGTGCAAACCAGTTAACCGCGCCTTAATCAAAAGCCCATACATTTTCGATTGTAACGGAGATCTTAAAATAGCTGGCAATGACGAACAGACTTTAATGTTTAGTATAAAATCCGCAACTGGCTAGTCTAAGGGTCGTTCTTGGCTCAGCATAATATGCCGGAACAACGCAGTATCTCTAGTAATAGCCAATTCTAAGTTGTCGTCGGTGAACAAATGATTTGCACTCAGATATGAATATAGTTTGCCGGTTTTACCTAATTGGTCAAGTCGATTGGCGATCATCACGGAGCCTTTAAAGGCGGTTGTTAGGTCATTCTTTGAGTGGTGAATATTAATAGGGCCATAAAGATGGTCGAGTTGGCTAGAAGCCTGAAGTTTAGGCTGTTGTACGCTACTGTTAGTTACTTTCGGGACATAGGCAGACCAGATACTTACTCCTTTGAGTTTGTCGCCAAGGGCAGCAGCAGCAAGGAGTGTTACTTCAGCTCCCATGGAGTGGCCAAGCATAAATAAATGGTCCATATTAGCGCTGCCAGTACTCTGAAGCTTATCGATAATACCCAGCACGTCACGAGCATACCAGTTTGGCGAGCTTTCTTGGAGGGTGTATTCAGCGCCGGAAGAATCATTGTGACCACGATAATCTGGTGCAATGACTAAAAACCCTTTGCGCGCAAAACGCTGGGGTATCTGACGATAATAATCACCTGGGCGGTCACTAACACCGTCTATAGTCCGCCGCCCATTTTTATGCGGTTCGGAGTGAAAGCCGTGATTAAAAATGATAACGGGCCAGCCAGATTCTGGCATTCCATCTTCGGGTTGTAGTAGGAGAGTATATTGAATTAACCCATCTACATTCAATTCTCCGACCTGAGCCAAGAGACCTTTTAAGGGATTTGCTAGAGGATTTTTTTTCAAAGAGATGAAGTTAGTATCGATTACTGCATGTAGCACTTCGGGTTCCGCTGATATGGCCGTCTTATAAAAGAACACAAACGTAAAAAGTAGAAAACAGAATAAAATGGTTTTAGCTATAGCCATGAAAATTCCACTCCAAGTTTATAAAGGCGATACTTTTAACCACTTAGCCTTCAAAAATGCTCAAAATAATCTGATATGAGCTACAGAATAAATACTTAGTGGTCATCTTATCAAAATGTATGCCATACAAACACAGACTGAGTTTAAATCTAGGTTAATAATGTTGCTTTGTATTCGGAGTACAAACTAGACTGATCCCACACTTTGATACGCATTCAGAAGGTCAACGCACAAAATATAAATCAGCCCAATGAGCATGTATTAGACGTTGAGATGGCCTAATTTTTAGGCTCACCCTGATCTGATAGAAGAGTTTTTGACTGCAGATGACTCTGAGGTATTCGTAACGGGCACCAAATTCCTTTTATGAGACATCACGACACTTAATTTTGATGGTTCACATCATTCGCCATTCTGGATGGGGGCTCTTTGAGAATCTCTATTTTCCCAACCATAGCCACCAAACGGGTCGACTCCGAGCTGCTGCAATATCGATGGAAAATCAACCATAACCCAGTTATCAATAATTTTTCCATCAACTACTTTCCAAAAATCCATATATCGGATCTCGATTTTTTTCTGAGTTGCAGGAATACCCATAAAGTCCCCAGAATGTACCGCCTCTTGCCGACCAAATGCAGAGCACCATTCACCCTCCGTTACTCTAGCCTCATCAAAACAGACTTTATCAGAAAAAGCGCCTTGAAACGGGCGCTGCCAATTATCTTGAAATTCCTCTAGGCCGACTTTATAACCGCAGCCTGCATTTCCTATCCAGCGAAACGACTGACTAAAAAATCTATCCATGCTGCCAATATCATGGTCATTAAGACCGTTCACCATGGCATCAACAACTGCGAGGGTTTCGGCTGTTTTACTTAGGTCATTATTTGCTGTTAGTGGGGCCTGTGAGGGTCTAGATCCTTTCATAGTTAGAGTCTTCGTAGTCTGAATTTAAGAGGTTATATTTTTACAGCGCTCAAGAATGTCTATTCCCTGCTGCTTGAGCCACCAAGGCAAATCAATGATGACCCAGTTTTCCGCAAGTTTACCATCCTGACGTCTATAAACATCTACCACGCGCATATCTACTCGGCAGTCATTTCCAGGGAGACCCAGAAAACCACCGATTGGTGTATGTGTTAAGTTGGGCCAGCCAAAAAAGCAGGCATAGTTTCCCTCGGCGTAGCGGCAAATATGACCATTATAGACTTTATCTTTGAGGCCTTCCCTAAAGGGGAAAGTATGCTGTTCCTGGTAGCGACGAATAGTGTAAGTAGATCCAATACCTGCAGGCCCATACCAGTTCATATCGGAGTGCCATGATCGTCCCAATAGTTCGGAAGAAGGATTTTCTCCCGAATGATTAAGCTCATCTAGATCGGCAATCATTTGGTTGAGCACCGCCATAGTCTTTTCAGACTCCCGTGGCGGTTGATTAGCGATCTGAATTCCATCATGGGTCCTAGGGCCTGGTATGGTAACAGATGCACCAGTCTGCATGGGCAGCGGATTAATACCTGCTTGATGCATTACGCCAATAATGTCACAGAAAAAGCTACTGCGAACGATCTTGCCGTCTTTTATATTGTGAAATTCTGCATAGCGTAGATAAGCCATTTTACCAGTGGCAGGTATACCGAGCCAATCGTTATCGAATAGACCTTGAAAGTGGCCCATGCTAGTTACCCAATGAGTACCATCTACCTCGCTAGTACCGGCTATAAAGACGTCCTGACGTCGCCTGACCGGTGACCAAGCCTCAAGAAACGGCTTCCAGAATGCCTCAGCTACACCCTGTGCATCGTTTTGCTCTTCAAATGGATACACCCCGTACCAATGATAATCATCAGCAATAAATTTACCGATAGTCTCAGCAATATCTTGTGAGCAAGATTTTTCTATGGCATCAAAGTAATCAAGAATAATTTGTTTATTAGCGGAATGATCTGTCATTGTGTTTCCAGTCCTTTAGCTTGTTGAAGTAAATCAATATCAAATTGTTCGAAGAGGTCAATCATATCAACAAAGACCCAGTTTTCGACAAACTTATCACCACGTCGAAGCCAGAAATCCATGCCGTTAAAGTTGATCCGGTTACCTGTCGCCGGTGTACCTAGATACTCGCCAGTATGCAGCGCTGTGACGCCTGACCAGGCCGAGGATCCGATAAAATCACCTTCGGCAAACAGACTGTCGAGATCCTGGACTTTTCGATCAGGGAATGCGACCAGCCAATGCTGCTGATGGAAGTTTTGAAACTCCTTAAGACTAAGGCAGCCGCCTATTCCCCCGGGTCCATACCAGTTAACATTGTCATGGAAAAAATCGGCAACACCCATACTGGTTAGATCTTTTTCATCAAAATTATTAAGTCCTTCAAATAGAAACTCTCTTATCAGTCGCATCGATTTAGCAGTTTCAGATGGTTCGCTCTCACCAAGTAAAATACCGTTAACACCTGTCGGGCTAGGATATATAAAATCTGCCCCATGGCTGGGGGGCAGGGGGCTCCTATTGATCTGTTGAAGAAAGTCAATGATATCGATAAGCGTGTACATTTCGACAATTTTATCGTCTTCGAAGCGGAAAAATTCACCCCATCTTAGCTTGACCGTTTTGTGAGTGGGTTCAAAACCGAGCCAGGGGTTTGAGAAGATACCCTCATAGTAGCCTGTAGCGCCAACCCATGGCTGGCCATCTGGACTGTTGTCAGCCTTACCTTGGCTTATCCCGCCAAACAGCATATGAGTTTCTCTGGATACTCCTGAAAACGCACTGAGAAAAGGTCGCCAAAAAGTGGAGTACCATTCTTTAACACTAGAGCACGATTTAAACGGTTTAGGACCGTGCCAAGAAAAATGTTCACTAGCCTGTTGTGACAATGCTGAGTATGCTTTTTCGGGGTCCTGAAGTGATTCAAATAGACTTGCAATAGTGCTTTTGTTACTTGATATAGCATTGTGCATTTAAATGTTTCCACGGGAAAATAAGTTCAGTAGAATAGTAATGTACTTCGAATGCAAAATTGAAGTCAAACCTTTTTTAAGGTGGTCTCACTTTATTTTTGGTCCAGCAATTTGGTACGCCGTTAAGGTTGCGGAGGCGGCCTGTGAGTTGACTCTCTTAATTTACTTAGTGGCGCCGTAATACGTCTAATAATCGGTGACTATAGATTGATTTAGACTGGCCTGAACGGGACTAAAGAGACCGCCATGACAGCGCTAGCTCACGGCTTGTACACGCCCCAAATAGTGAGTGCTGTGTTAGTATGCCGTGAGATTGTTAAATCCATCGCACCTGGTGTTCTCATCAGATACCTCGGACATCTGCAGAGGTGGTCTGGCGATACGAATGAAAAATAGAGGGTTATTGATGAAGTCAAAAACTACTAAATTTGAAGGCAAGCGTGCAACTTCTTATGATGTCGCGCGAGTTGCAGGGGTGTCTCAGTCCGCAGTATCACGCTGTTTTAAGCCTGGAGCCAGCGTGTCTGCGAAAACGCGAGCAAAGGTGAATGCGGCTGCTAAAGCAATGGACTATCAGCCAAACGCTATTGCCCGTGGTCTGATCTCTGGCAGATCAAATATCGTTGGCGTGTTGATTACTAAGCTAACCAATCTTAATTATCCTCAAGTTCTGTCTGAGTTAAACCGGAAATTTGATGAAAAAGATATTCACATCCTTTTGTTTACACTTGATACAGAGAGCGATGTTGATAAGGTTTTAGAGAAGGTGTGGCAATATCAGGTAGATGGAATTGTTGCTGCGGCTCAATTTACTGAGGCGCAGATAAGTGCCTGTGATGACCGTGGCATTCCCTTAGTATTCTATAACCGTCTCTACGCCCAAAGTACAGTTTCATCTGTTTGCTGCGATCATTATGAAGGTGAGCGATTGCTAGTCGAAGGATTACTCAATAGTGGTCGTCAGTCATTTGTCGTTATGAGTGGGCCGGTGGATTCTTCAGTGAGTACGGCAAGAACTAAAGGTGCAGTGGCACAGCTTCAGGGCTCGGCTGTTGATGTCGTCGAGTTAGAAGGCGATTATAGCTATCACGGTGCCTGCAATTTAACGCGCGTAGTGATGAATTCGGCTAGCCCCGCACCAGATGCGTTCGTTTGTACTAATGATATTATGGCACTGGGCTGCCTAGATACACTGCGTATCGAATATAAGGTGAATATCCCTAATGATATATCAGTCGTTGGCTTTGATGGGGTGGACGCTGCTGATTGGCTTAATTACGATTTAACAACGGTTATGCAGCCATTAGAGCGCATGGTGGAAGCGACTGTGGATATGCTTTTGGAGCGAATTGAACAACCGGAGCTTCCCGCGGAGAAACGTCTTTTTGCTGGTAGCATCAGGCATGGTGCTACAGCGGTACTCGGCTAGCATTTAGTTAATATTAATAGGAGTGCCGTTAGTGCCGTTACCTTTACCCTTGTTGCTCTTACCTGGTTCGCTTTGTACTGACCAGGTCTTCCATCCACAGCTGTCTTTTTTTAAGGGGCAGAGAGAGGTTATGGTTACTGATTTTTCAGGTTGTGATTCGATTGAGTCTATAGCGATTAAAGTACTCAATGAGGCGCCGGCGGAGTTTGCATTAGCAGGTCTTTCAATGGGGGGTATCGTGGCGCTTGAAATGTTTCGACAGGCACCTGAGCGTATTAAGAAAATCGCGTTGCTTGATACGAGTCCGCGCGCTGAGCCGCCAGAAGGGAGGGTGATGCGTCGGCAGCACATCAAAAGTATTACTCAAGGTGGGCTTGCAAGTCTAAAAATATTAGTGAGTCAAGAACTGCTGCCGAAATATGGTTTTGAGTCAGAACAGTTACTCCGGCTCGAGCCTGTAGTAATGAAAATGGCGGAGGATATTGGTACCGATGAGTTCGTTAATCAATGGCGGGCGTTGGGTAACCGAACTGATAGCTGGAGCACACTAAAAAGCATTCGATGTCCTACGCTTATTCTATGCGGCGTACATGATGAGCTGTGTAATGAACAGTATCATCGCGACATGGCACGGTGTATTAAACATGCCAGATTGGAAATTATTGAAGCTGCCGGACACCTAAGTACTCTTGATGCACCTGAGCAGGTAAATAAAGCCCTAGATAGCTGGCTAAATTCGTAACGTTAACTTATGAGAAATGATAACTATGGCTGTGTTTAATCCACATAATAATTTCCGACAGAAACTATTGTCAGGAGAATGTCTAATTGGCACCTTTGTAAAGACTCCCTCGATGATGGTTGCAGAAGTATTGGCAAGTACAGACTTAGATACGGTTTGTTTTGATGCCGAACACTCCCCATTTGACCGGCGCGATATAGATAGCTGTCTCTTAGCTTTTCGCGCTGTACAAAAGCCTGCTTTAGTGCGTGTAGCCTCCTCATCCGCGGATCATATACTTAACGCACTAGACTGCGGGGCCACGGGCGTCGTTATTCCGCATGTCGATTCTCCTGAAAAAGCATTGGCCTGTGCCACTGCGGCTAGATATGGAAGTGTTGGGCGCGGCTACGCAGGTTCGACTCGATCAGCGGGTTACGGTGCAGCAAGTGTTGCTGACAACATCAGTCTTAATCAGTCAGAGACGACCGTGATAGCACAAATAGAAGATCTTGCCGCTTTGGATCATATTGAGGAAATTGCAGCTCAAGAGGGTATTGATTGCTTATTTATCGGCATGATGGACCTGACCGTTGCCTTAGGAGCGACAAGTGCGCAACAAGATGTCGTGATTGAGGCTGCAGAGAAAGTCTGTGCTGCTGCCCGCGCCAATAATAGAAGGCTGGGTATTTTCGTTCCTAGTGTAGACAGTATTCCTTTTTGGAGAGAGCGGGGCGTAACATTTTTTTTAATGTCCTCAGATCATAACTTCATCAAGCAGGGCGCGAATAAACTAGTGACAGACGCTAGAGGTAGTTTCTAAAAGTGGTTTTTAGCGATATAAGCCGTTCAATCTAGATTGTCTCGCATCTGAGGGCATAAAATTTCTCTCATATTAATGGTTTCAACGCTTAAAACTGTACAGTGGCAGTGATATAAAAAAAGGAAAATGTGGGTAGCAAAAACAAGAAACCCAAGATTCATTGGTGTTCTACTATTGGCAGCTCGTTGGAATGTATACCTTTTAACATGGGCGCTTTTTTTACGGGGCGCTGACCTCGCTATTTTAGAACACGTTGAGGCCTAACCTTTGCGAGCGTTTTTAAGCCTCCGTGTCGGAGTTCCAGCGAACAATATTTTTCATTTTTAGCCTATTCGTAAACAACTTATATTTGCTTTGTTCTTCTGTCCATTCTTTTAACCAGTCCTCGCCCGTTCTTTCGGCGTCTACAAATACTGCATTTGTGATCATAATAGGTATTAAGATAGTTAGGTGAACAATTACACTTGCAGTGGTGCTATAGCCCAGCCAGCCAAAGTAATAGGTAGCAATAAAGCCAAAGGTTACACTCCATATGGTAAATAGCACCACCATAAAGTATGACTGCAAACTTTGATCTGGAATGTACTTTAATGGATTAACCTTAACATCCATTATTCTTCTCCAAAGATGAACCACAAACATTATTGATCGTCTATAAAGGTTAGGCTTGTCCATTCATTTACCCCGAAATTATTATTTTTCTTTGATAGTAATAAGTGTTTTATTATTGAGCGACTCATCTGACTCAAAACAGTCCCAACAATAATACAGCATACAGGTGCGAATCATAACCAACATACGCGTTTTTTTTGATGATAGACCAACTATTGGTGGGAATTACTTACGGCCACAGTATTTATTGAGCGCTAGCATGACTAGTCCGGCTATGTGCAAAAATCATAGCAAAATAGTGACCGTACTAACCTTGCATCTTATGCAGCACAACACACCACTCAGATTTTAGTATGGGAGTACTTCTCAAGTCTAATTCTTGTCCTTTTACTACTTACAATAAGTATTAATCTAACAGTATTTCTTCCATAAAAATTGTGGTGAAGGCCTATTTGTAAGGTCACTTTCATAGTATGGTGAATTGCATACCTGCAGAGAAAGTCTTAAACACTTACTCTCAAAAAAAGTACGGTTCGATCTAAAATTCGCGAATAAAATCATCATCGGAGAAAACGTAATATGTCTCAATTTGCAGGAAAAACTGCGGTCATTAGTGGGGGTGCTGAGGGCATTGGTTTATCTATTGCCAAAGCGTTAGGTGCACAAAAAATGAATATTGTACTCGCAGACATTGACCAAACAAATCTTCAAAAAGCGCGTTTAGAGCTCGAAGAAGAAGGGATTTCGGTGTTGACAGTCGCGCTAGATGTAGCTGAAGAAACCCAGTGGCAAATAGTTGGGGAGCAAGCAATAGCTCGCTTCGGGAAGGTTCACATGGTTGTCAATAATGCGGGCGTTGGTGGCGATTCGGGATCAATTGAGAGTCAGGAAACAAAAGGATGGCAATGGGCACTGAACGTTAATCTGATGGGCGTAGTTTATGGCGCTAAAGTCATGGTCCCGCTGATTAAACGGCATGGTGAAGGTGGATGGGTTGTGAACGTTGCCTCAATGGCAGGTATGGGTGGGGTGCCTTACAGTGGGGCTTATACCGCCACAAAAGCTGCTGTGGTAGCCTTATCAGAAAGTTGGGCTGGAGAACTGAAGAGCAAGGGTATTAATGTATCTGTCCTGTGTCCTGCTTTTGTTCAAACACGTATTTATGACTCTGAAAGAAACCGCCCAGTTCAGTACCAATCTGATACTGCCAATGCGGTGATTGAAAGTAGTTTCTCGAACAAAACGAAAAAAATGGTCGAAAACGGCATTGAAGTCTCCATTGTCGGCAAACGTGTCGTGGAGGCACTCAATAACAATGAATTGTATATTTTTACTCACCCTAATTATCGCTTCGTGATGCAAAATCGATCGGCACAAATTGATAAAGCCTTTCAAAACGCCTCGGAAAGCCCTTTACTTCAGCATATTGTGAATCAAAAACTTGATATGCTCTGAGTAAATATGAATATGGTATGAGGTTGTTGGGCCACAATCTCATCCCACTATTGGATGGCAAGTAGCGGTGTACACACAAATTTATACGGCCATCACACATGCCGCAAAGTGGTCTAAGCGTTTTATGAGGTTAACTCAGGATAAAAGGCAGCGCTTTTGCGGTGCTTGTTCCAGCTATATAGTGCTTAGCAGGATACTGGTTTCACTATTCGCAATACCGTCAATTAACCGCACTTCTCGTAACACCTTATCAAAGTCAGCTAAACTGGATGCTTGAATTTCGGCAACTAAATCCCACGCACCATTGGTAGTATGCACCTTTTGTAATTCAGGCAATCCTCGCAATTTAGTAATTATTTGGGAGGTAGACTTACCTGTTACCTCAATCAACATGATGGCGCGGATAGCACCGTCATCAACACTTGCACTGGCTCTTATCGTAAAACCAATAATGGCACCTGTTTCAATTAATCGATCAAGGCGATTTTGTACGGTCCCTCGGGATACTTTTAATGATTGCGCGAGCGCGGATATCGAGGCTCTAGCATCTGTACGAAGCATTGATATGAGGTTCCGATCTAGTGAGTCATAGCTCACCGTCCGATTTTTATTTTGCATAATTATAGGGCTGATTTTGTGACAGGGGACCCAGTATGGCTAAAAGTTGTAATAAATGACATTTATATCTACCAATATGATAAATATCAGTACAATTTATATAAAAAAATACTATATCGTTTGACGTTCTATATGGTTACCATCATTGTATTTAGACCGCTACTCATGTGTTTGTTAATGCAATTAAATGTGATTGGCCGCAACAGAAACTGATAGGTGATATCTGATGAAAGATTTAACTGCCATTGATGCGAGTAGTATTTTACATCCTGCAACTAATGCCGATGATTTTGCGCGTAACGGCTCTAAAATTATTGAGTCTGGACAAGGGATTTATTTACGTGATCATTCGGGCAAGCAACTGATTGATGCCGTAGCTGGCTTGTGGTGTGTCAATGTTGGCTATGGCCGTGAAGAGTTAGCAGATGCTATGCAAAAATCAGCGCTAAAGCTCAGCTATTATCATACGTTTTCAGGCATGTCCAACGCACCGCAAATAGAGTTAGCAGAACGTTTATTAGAGAAAGTACCCAGTGGCTTGACCAAAGTGTTTTTTGGCAGTGGTGGATCTGATGGAAATGATAGCTTGGTAAAAATTGTTTGGTATATCAACAATATCCGTAATAAACCAGAAAAGAAGAAAATAATTTCTCGGTGGCAAGCCTATCATGGTACCTCTTTAGCAACAGCTAGCCTGACAGGTTTGCCATCGTTTCACACGGCATTTGACCTGCCGATGAGCAATATATTACACACTGAGTCACCGGACTTCTTCCGCCATGGATTAGACGGAGAAACGGAGCTAGAATTTTCAGCACGGCGTGCACAGCAGTTAGAAGAGATGATTTTGCGTGAAGGTAAGGACACTGTAGCTGCATTTATTGCTGAGCCGGTATTGGGTGCAGGCGGTGTGGTGCCTCCTCCGCAAGGATATTTTGAGGCAATACAAAAGGTACTTAAACGCTATGATATTTTATTTATCGTAGATGAGGTTGTTTGTGGTTATGGCCGCTTAGGCAAATGGTTTGGTAGCGAATTATACGATCTTAAGCCCGATATGATGACAACGGCAAAGGCATTAACCAGTGGTTATTTCCCTTTTTCGGCTTCTTTTGTGACTGATGAAATCTGGCAGCTACTTAAAGAAGGCTCGGTAAAGTACGGCAATTTTGCCCATGGTTATACCTATGCAGGGCACCCCATTGGCGCGGCGGTTGCAATGGCCAATTTAGATATTATCGAAAAAGAAAATTTGGTTGATAACGCGGCGACCGTGGGTGCCTATTTTCATCAACAATTAAAGCAGCGCTTTGCCAATGATAGCTTTGTTGCAGAGGTGCGCGGTACAGGGATGATCGCTGCAGTGCAGTTAGTCAAAGATAAAGCCAACAAAACATATTTTGATAAAGAGACGAAAATCTCCGCCAAAATTGCACAGCAGTGCTATGAAAACGGACTAATTTCACGACCATTACCATCATTGGATTCAATGGCATTTTCACCACCGCTCATTTGTACTCACCAAGATATTGATAATATCGTTGATATATTTGATGAGTCGGTACGCAGCGTAATGGCGAAGGTATTGTAAGTTTCCCTGCAAAATTTAATTTGAAGCTAAATGTGATATGAAGGTCATTTATTATGATTATTGTTAGGCCAATTAGGGAAGAGGACATTGACAATTTAATGCGCTTAGCTGAGGCAGCGTATCCGGGGATGACTACATTGCCACCGGACCGGGATGCATTGATCAAAAAAATTGAAAAATCAACCTCGAGTTTGTCCAAGCAGGTTACCGAACCTGGGCGTGAAAACTATTTGCTGGTTATGGAAGATACTGAAACTAAGCGATTGGCGGGTACCGCGGGCATTATCTCGCAATTGGGTGAGGATGATCAGTTTTACTCCTACAAAATTAATAAGGTTACTCACAGCAGTAAAGCCTTAGATAAAAAGGTGAGTGTTGAAACACTCAATCTGTCCAACCATTTCGAGGGTTTTGCTGAAGTGGCGACATTATTTCTGGATCAACCTTACCGTAAAAAAGGTAATGGTAAGTTACTGTCTCGCAGCCGTTATTTGTTCATGGCCCAATTTAGACATCGGTTTCCTGACCAGGTGATGGCGGATTTACGTGGTTATTTTGATGAACATGGCCGGTCTCCATTTTGGGATGCCATAGGCCAGCATTTTTTCGATATGGACTTTGCGGCAGCTGATTTATTTGGTGCAGTAAATGGTAATCAGTTTATTGCTGACTTGATGCCCAAGCAGCCTATTTATGTCAATTTACTCTCCAAAGAGGCGCGAGATGTGATTGGTCGCCCCAATGATCAGGGTAAGGCGGCCTTGGCTATGCTGGAAAAAGAGGGCTTTCTTTGGCGTGGTCAGATCGATATCTTTGATGGCGCTCCTAGTGTTGATACATTTATTGACCAACTCGACACCATTAGGTCTAGCGCAGTTGGAACTATTTCAGGCGAAGCGGCCCATTCCGATGACACTCAGTACTTGGTATGTGGCAGTGATATTACGTCCTTTGCGACCTGTATTAGTGGCATTACAATAATGGTTGATGGCACTGTAAAGCTGCCAGCTGCCACATTAGACGCGTTGAAGTTATCAATAGATGATTCTGTTAGATATGTAAAATTGTAAGTGCATTTTAGTTTGAGTTGCCTTGCTTATTGGTTATGGTTTTTGATAAAAATAGGAAGTGAAACGTGTCCCATACCGTTGAGATGAATTTTGATGGACTCATTGGAAATACCCATAATTATGCGGGTTTATCACAGGGTAATTTGGCCTCAACCAATAATGCCAAACGCGTGTCACATCCACGTCAAGCCGCCAAAGAAGGCTTGGCGAAAATGTATCGTTTACACCAATTGGGGCTAAAGCAAGGTATTCTAATTCCTCAGGAGCGGCCGCATATTCCAACATTGCGGCAAATGGGATTTAGAGGCACTGATCAAGCGGTGATAGAAAAGGTCCATAAATCTGCACCTGGGTTATTGGCAATGTGCTACTCAGCATCCTCAATGTGGGCCGCTAATGCCGCTACAGTATCACCCAGCAGCGACACTAATGATGGGCGAGTCCACTTTACGCCCGCAAACTTAAAAAGCATGTTTCATCGCTCCATAGAGCACAACATGACTAGTAATATCCTTAAAGTCATTTTCAATAATGATGATCATTTCTGTCACCATGATGCGCTACTTGGCGGAATACATTTAGGCGATGAAGGCGCCGCCAATCATAATCGACTATGTGCTGAATATGGTGAGCAAGGTGTAGAGCTATTTGTCTATGGTCGGCACGATTTTGGTCCTTCAAGATCAAGTAATCGTTTTCCGGCAAGGCAGTCTTTAGAGGCATCAACGGCGATAGCCCGAAAACATGGTTTATCATCCAGCAAGGTAGTTATGGCGTGTCAAAGCTCGCAGGTTATCGATGCCGGCGGGTTTCATAATGACGTGGTCAGCGTGAGTAACAAAAATGTTCTATTCATGCATGAGCTTGCATTTGCTGATAAGGCTAGTTTATTTAAAGAAGTGAAGAGCGCCTACGGCGATCAGCCTGTCCATTTTATAGAAGTGCCTGAACATAAGGTGTCTTTGGATAATGCGATAAAGTCTTACTTGTTCAACTCGCAATTAGTTAATGTCCCCGGCAGTGAAGGTATGACATTGATATTGCCAATGGAGAGCCAAGAAAACAAAAGTGTGCATAGTTATTTGCTAGATCTCATCGCGCAAGATACACCCATTAAGCATTTGGAGTTTGTCGATGTTCGTCAAAGTATGCGTAATGGTGGTGGACCTGCCTGCTTGCGGTTACGAGTTGTTGTAAATGAGCAAGAGCTCGCGCATATTAATCCATCTTTCGTATTTACCGAGGATTTGTTTTTGACACTGAATGCTTGGGTCGACAAACATTATCGAGATGAACTCTGCGCTGGCGACTTAGCTGATCCGGATTTGCTCTTAGAGAGCAGGGCTGCGTTAGATGAGTTAACGCAAATGATGAAATTAGGCAGTTTTTATGAGTTTCAGCAGGTGTAATGCAATGACAAGTGCTCAGCAAAAATTATTTGGTACACAAAGCTTTGTAGAATTCACACTAGATCAAAAGCCTATGGTGGTGCAGTCTCATGTAGTCTTAGGCAACAATGTACGGGTCGAACTTTGGGATAATGGTGTTCTGTATTTTCATCCGCAGGGTGATTCGCTGCAAAACTCATTGTTATTGACAGCAGGTGTTCATGGTAATGAGACAGCACCTATAGAAATTATCGACCAACTAGTGACTGATATCTTTGCAGGGGAAATAGTTGTTAAGCACAATCTATTAATTGTGATCGCCAACCCAGAGGCTATAAATGCGGGTAGTCGAGAAGTTGATGAAAACATGAACCGGCTGTTTAGTAGTAACTTTACACATCAAACCGACCAGAGTATTGAGCGACATAGAAGCCAACGACTAATGGAGCTTAGCCAGGATTTTTTTAATCGAGAGGCTGTAAAAAAAATACATTACGATCTGCATACAGCTATTAGAGGCTCTGTTTACACGCAGTTCGCGATCTCACCAAATGCCACTGGAATGTCAGAAGCTGACTATCAATATGGCTTACTTGGTCATTGGGGTATCCAGGCCATATTAAGTACACAACAAAAAAGCCCAACTTATTCGTCATTTACAGCGAATACCTGTGGTGCAACAAGTTTCACTTTAGAGCTTGGACAAGTAAAACCGTTTGGTGAAAATGACTTAGGTGAGTTCTCCGCAGTAATAAAGGGGCTAGCGCGCTCGATCGTTGGGGATGAAGATTTATCTATGATTAAAAATCCCGTCAAACGGTTTAGTGTCGCGGTTGAGGTAATAAAACACACCGAACATTTTCGCCTTTGTTTTCCCGGTGACACGGTCAATTTTACTGAGTTTGATATTGGTGATGTATTGGCAACCGACAAAGGCTATGAATACATTGTGGCTAATGGTGGCGAGCGAATTTTATTTCCTAACGAAAATGTCGCTATTGGGCAGCGAGCTCTGGTCATAATTAGGCCCGAAGATAATTTAACAGAGAGTATCTTATGAAAAAAACTAAAGTCTCTATTATTGGTGGCTCCGGCTATCTTGCAGCAGAGTTACTGCGTAATTTACTAAGCCGTGAAGACGTAGAAATATTGCGTGTATCTAGCAAGGATCACATCGGGAAAAATATTGGCGAAGTTAATCGCTCCTTTTGGGGGCTTAGTGACGTTATTCTTGAAGATATACCACCCTGTGAATGCGCCGCTGGGGCCGACATTGTATTTTTAGCAATGCCCCATGTAGTAACAGCGCAGGTTGCGATGGAATTATTTGATCTAGATGTACGAATTATCGACTTGTCAGGAGACTTTCGTCTTAAAGACCTCAACGATTACACACAATACTATGCCGATCAACATCCCTGTCCTGAGCGTTTAGGGTCCTTTGTTTATGGGATGCCAGAGTTGTATGCACAGCAAATTAAAACAGCTAAGCATGTAGCCAACCCCGGTTGTTTTGCTACCTGTATAGCAACGTCATTGTTGCCGCTGGCAAATGCTGGGCATATGCATAAATCTGCGGTTAGGATTGTGGCATTAACCGGTTCAAGTGGTTCAGGTGTGCATCCGCAAATGGGTAATCATCACGCGGTTCGCACCAATAATTTAAAAGCCTACAAGGTATTCAATCACCAGCATACGCCAGAAATAGTGCAAACATTGACGGCCGCTGGTGCAAGTGAGGTCAAACTTGATTTTGTACCGGTCTCTGCGCCATTGTCCAGAGGAATGATGTCAATTACTCAGTTGGATATGCCGGTAGGTGTTAGTGAAGATGAACTGCGTTTGATGTATGAAGATTACTACCAAAGTTTCCCATTAATTTCGGTGCTACCTAAAGGAGTTGCACCTGAGGTTGTTGCCATCAAAAACTCTGCTCGTATAGAAATTGGTATTGATATCAGTGAAATGCACAGTGACGGATCAAAAACTCTGTGTGTAACCAGCGTATTGGATAACCTTATTAAAGGTGGTGCAGGCCAGGCTATGCAAAATTTTAATTTGATGACGGGTCACGATAACAACTACAAGCTCGACCCACTAGGTATGTGGCCATGAGTGATCAGGCGAGCGCTAAAGTGAGTCAGAGACCTCTTGCCGTAGTCAAAGTAGGCGGCGACATTCTACTTGATGACAATCAACGGATTGGTTTAGCAAAAAACATTATAGGGCTCCTAAACGAAAATTGGCGAGTGGTGGTTCTGCATGGCGGCGGTCCGCAGCTATCAACTATGCAGTCTCGTTGTGGTATCCAACCTCGTAAAGTAGCCGGGCGACGTATTACTAGTAAAGAAGATCTAGTGTTGGTCAAACAAGTGTTATGTGGCCAAGTAAACGTAGATCTCGTATCGTTGATGCACGCACATGGCATCAATGGTTTTGGATGCCATGGAGCTTCTGGGAAGCTTATTCAGGCTGAAAAACGCCCGCCCACCCGGGTGTCTGGTGGAGGTTCTGAGCTTATAGACTTTGGAGAAGTGGGGGATGTTACATCGATTAACACTATTCTCTTAGATCACTTGTTATCAGCTGATCTAGTGCCGATAATCGCATCTTTAGGTGTGGACCCTAGCGGCGATGTTTTTAATATTAATGCGGATACCACGGTTGTTCAGATAGCGCGACAAATGTCTGCAGAGCTCCTAATTTTTGTAACCGGCGTCGGTGGTATTTTTCACGATATAAAAGATCCCACGAGTCGGTTTCCTTATTTAGATGCAACCGCGGCAAGAGAGCATATTAATAGCGGGATCATAGTGGATGGTATGATTCCAAAAGTAGAAGAAGCTCTGTCACTGTTAGAATCAGGTGTTGATACTATAGCTATCGTCGATACTCGTGAGGCGTCAGCTTTTACGAGTATTGCTAAGGGTAATGGAGATTACGGTACCCTAATTAGAGCGTCTTAAATTCATAGTTGGCTTAGAAAAAGTAGTTTATTTGTATGTCTTAATAGAAGCGATACTAGGGCATGCAGTATTGCGGGCACTCACATCGTTAACAACTAACTAAACTACTAAAAAAGGCATAAATTACTATCACTTTTTCTGCCTCCGTCTCTGACAACTACTCTGCTATAACTTGCTTACACAATTTCTAGTTTGCCAATGGATAAGCTAAAATAGAATTAAAAATGACTAATTTTTACCGTTTGGTAGATGTTTTCTGCAGTTTATATTTTTATACGGTATCAAAATCTTAAATGAAAAATCACTTAGCAGTAAAGCTCTTTTATATTAAATCTCATGTGTCAAATCTATTGATACAGAGGTCTCTAAAAGGGTTGAAAAATTTCTCTGTAAAACTACACTATTGCCACCTTACCTAATGCAGTAACTTATACGAAGGGCAATAGATGAAAAAGATTTTTGTTCCACTGTGCATAATAATAATGATGGCACTGGCCGCCTGTCAGTCAGAGACCAAAGATTCATCACAGTATCAAGTAGATATTACGCGTACAACATTTGGTGTACCCCATATTAAAGCGGCGGACTACGGCAGTTTAGGCTATGGCGAAGCTTATGCTTCTGGACAAGATCAAGTGTGTAATATGGCTGTTGCTCTCATTACCGCAAAAGGTGAGGCCGCACAATATTTGGGTGCGGGGCCTGATAAAGCTTATATTTATAGTGATATGGTGATGCACGCGCTAAATATGCAAGCGAAGGGGCGTGAAGCGCTTACTGCTCAGACAGGAAAAATCAAAGACTGGATTGAGGGATATACCGCAGGCTATAACAGATATTTAGAGGATTCTGCAGGAAAATTCAATTCTTGGTGCGATCATGCACCTTGGGTCAAGCCCGCAAGTGCCGAAGATTTTATGGCTCAGTATGTGGCCTCAGTACATACTATTACTCGCATGGCTGGTGCTGTTGTAGCAGCTCAGCCGCCTGAAATAACAGCCACTATAAAAGTGTCCCCATCACAGCAGATAGCCGCACTCAATGCTATTAAACTCGAAGGTATGGGATCCAATGGCTGGGCATTTGGAAGTAAAACCACTGAAAATGGTAAGGGTATGCTTCTAGCTAACCCACATTACCCGTGGTATGGGACCAGCCGCTTTTGGGAAAAGCATTTAACTATCCCTGGCGAGTTAGACGTATACGGTACTAACTTGGTAGGAAACCCTGGCGTTGCCATCGGGTTCAATAATGCCATTGGGTGGACACATACCGTATCGGATTCCAAACGCGTAGTGTTTTATGAGTTGACCTTGAATCCGGATGATCCGACACAATATCGCTATGAGGGTGAATGGCGTTCACTTGAAATGCGTGATGTATCTGTTAGCGTGCTAACAAGCGAAGGGGTAGAAGTTCAAACCTCGCCCATTTGGTTCAGTCACCACGGTCCAATCATCCAAATGCCGGGCCTGGCATGGACCACGGAAAAAGCTTATGCCACTCGTGATGCTAATAGTGACAATATCCAGGTGATGGCTCAGTGGTTGGCAATGGGGCAAGCCCAATCTATGGATGAATTTATTCAAGCACACAAAACTTACAATGCCATGCCATGGGTAAATACCATATCAACCAGCGCAGACGGCCGGGCAGTCTATCTTGATAACAGTAATGTGGGAGCGCTCAGTTCTGAGGCAATAGACGCCTGGAATAATCGTATCGAGCAGGTACCTCAATTAAAGCAATTATATTTAACCAAAGGGCTAGTCATTCTGGATGGAAGTACTCGTCGAGATGAATGGGTGACTCATCCAGATGCTTTGATTCCGGGCACAACACCATTTGAACAGCGGCCGTTGATTGAAAGTGATTATTATGTCTTCAATTCAAATGACAGCTATTGGCTGAGCGATCCTAAGCGCCCAGCTACCGGCTATTCCCCCTTATATGGTGCCACTGAAACACCACGAAGTGTTCGCACGCGTATGAATATCCATTTACTGGATGGGCTAGCCGGATTTGATTTTCGTGGTGAGGATGGGCTGTTTTCAGCTAAAGAGATTCAAACGGCACTGTTTGATAATTCAGGCTTAGCTGCACATCTACTCAAGCCGGAATTACTGGTGCGTTGCCAACAAAATTCAAAAGTCTCACTAGGTGAGGGCACGCTTGATTTAACTAATGCCTGTAAGATTTTAAACAACTGGGATAATCGCTACAATCTAGACAGCCGAGGTGCGGTGTTATTTAGAGAATGGATAACGCGTTATGACATCACCGCTACACGATTTAAGGGCCCCTTGTTTGGTGGTGAATTCGATGTAAAAAATCCTGCGCTGACACCAGTGGGACTTGCTAAAGGAGAGCGCGGTCTTACTTCACTCGCAGAGGCTGTTATGCTCCTAAACGATGCGGGTATTGCGTTAGATATTCAGCTAGGAGATCTACAAACAGCGCATCGAGCAGGTACTGTAATCCCCGTGCATGGAGGTAATAGCCATGAGGGTATTGCCAATCTTCAAGTGACGCGCCCTTACATAGATTCTGCAATATTCTCTGGAAGCAATGATCATGTGAGTGATAGCAAAACTCTCAGCAGCAGCGGCTACAATATTGCTCACGGCTCAAGTTTTATAATGACAGTTAATTTTACTGATGAGGGCCCGCAAGCTCAGGCCATTTTGTCATATAGCCAGTCAGGTTCACCAGATTCTGAAAACTTTAGCGACCAAACAGTCCTCTATCGAGATAAAGAATGGCGGGATATTTATTTTCAAGGCAGTGATATTGCTAAACATTCATTGAGTTCCTTGTCGCTATCAGAATAGCCGATTTACACACCAACACTTTAAAAAGGAAATTTAACTAGTGATGAATTACTTCCGTCCCCTTTATCCATTTCTCCTGGGTTGGGCTTTGATTTTAAATACCGCGTCGTTTGCTAACATAAGTTTGATCAATGGCCTTGGCCAGCTGATTCTTTTTACTGGGGTGGTATGCATACCCATTTGGCGTACAGGCCGAATGAGTTATGTGGATATTGGTTGGCCTTGGGGACTGGTGTTACTTGGCATAGTCAGTTTTTTCCTCAGCGACGGTTATTGGGTTCGGTCACTGGTTGTTAGTATTGTCCTTATTCTTGTTGGTTTGCGCATGGGTTTGGGCGCTTTGAAAATGTGGCAAATGGGTTTGTTGAAGAAGGAGTTTCCTCGTTATCAATATCAACGCATACGCTGGGAAAAAGAGGGTAAAACAAACGTAGCATTGGCTCTGCAGGTAGATGCCATCTCTCAAGGCTTGGCTAATGCTTCATTTTTGGCAATCCCCATTTTTATTATCGCCTCAAATAGTAGCCCAGAGTTTTTAGTATTAGAGATCATTGGATTAGTGGTCTGGTTGTTGGCATTCGCCATGGAAACCGTGGCGGACCTACAAAAAATCACCTTTTTACAGCAAATGAAGAAAGCGGGCAAGCAACGTCAAGTCTGCAACGTGGGATTGTGGCGCTACTGCCGACATCCCAATTATTTTGCTGAGTGGATGGTATGGAATGGCCTTACCATCGCTGCGATACCTTCTTGGTTGGCATTGCAGGATGCTGAAAATACTATCATTTGGTGGCTGCTTGGTTTAAGTCTACTATTTACCTCCAGAGTTATGTATAGCACCTTGGTTTATGTAACGGGTGCGGTACCGTCGGAGTACTTCTCTGCCCAAAAAAGGCCTGCGTATAAAGATTATCAGCAAACCACTAATCGTTTTTTCCCTGGACCCCATCGCAAGTTATAAAGGACTTTTGATTTTTGACGATGTTTGTATGGCTAGAAATTAGTGATTAACTTTAACTAAAAAGTATCGATTATGAAACTGAACTCAACCATTACCTGCCCTAAGTGTGCATTTAAAAAGACGGAAATAATGTCTACTAACAGCTGCCAGTTTTTTTATGAATGTTTAAATTGTAAAATAATTTTAAAGCCGAATACCGGTGATTGTTGTGTATTTTGTTCTTTTGGAGATGTCGTCTGCCCTCCTATTCAAAGCGGTGAAAAGTGCTGCGATAGTTAAAAAATAGTTGTCTTACAGTGTTATTCAGCGGTGGCGCTAATCTAACTTAAGGTCCATTTGATATTGAAACAATTCAGTGTTGTAGAGGGCTAACAAGTAATCAACCAAAACCTCTTTATCATTCTGCAGGTAGTAAGAACGGCGTACGAGACTGAGTAACGGAAAACCTACTTCTATTTCTAGATAAGCAGCAATAGTTTCACTGGCAGGCACCGCACTGATTGTTTGATTAATATGGCTAACGTTCATGCCACTTTCACGAAAATATTGATGACGTGATTGATTAATAAAAATGTCAGTGCTGTCAGGCATATCAACACCAGCGCTCCAACTATCAAAGTAACCAAAAATAGCACCTGCACGTTCACGTGTTCGCACTAAGTGAAAAAGCGACTCATTGCCGTCGATTGAAAACTCTCCACGGATAGTTTGCGGCGGGACTATAACGCGGCAATCGATCACCTGCGCGACTGAGTTCTGCGCAATACTATCAATTTCTTCCAAAACACCCAGTAAGGGTGCTTGCACTGGCTTGGGAGTGTACTTATGTGTGACATGCGTACCTTTGCCGCGGCCACGCTCGACCAAGTCTTCTGCAGCGAGCTCATTAACGGCTCGTTTAACGGTAATACGTGATACATCAAATGCTTCTGCTAGCTCCCTTTCACTGGGTAGTTTTTCACCATGGTGAAAAGTGCCATCGATAATATAGCTTTTAATAAGACGATAGAGCTGATGATACAGCGGTGAGGGCGCTTCTTCGGATACCTTATTTCGTTGGCTGTGACTAAACAGTATGTCGCCTGTGGTGGGCTTCATAAGATTCCTTTTAATGATGAGTTAGTCAAAAATAGAGGTTGTACCCAAATTGATACTTTGGTATAACAATATACCATTAAGCGGTATTTTTCCAACGCCCTGTCAGCAAGCTACGATTTTACAGGTCAATAGTTAGCTTGAATAGGCTTTTTTGGTGGCAATAACACTCTGGAGATAAATGGATATTTATACTTTAGACAAGGCGTGGTGCCTTAAGCAAATTCGCCACAAGAGCTGTGATGAGGCCCTTGATGGTGGCTTATGCGTGTTAAATTTTGCGGTGATGCATACCCAAGAGCCAGCGCTATGAATCAAGCGCTTTCCAATGTTCGAGTACTTGATTTAACGCATATGCTATCGGGGCCTTATGGCAGCATGATATTGGCTGATTTAGGGGCTGAAACTATAAAAGTAGAACCCTGCCATGGAGAGGGTACTCGCAAGCTATTGGCGACAGATCCTAATAATTCTCTGGATGGAATGGGAGCCTATTATATAACGTTAAATCGCAATAAAAAGAGTGTTGCGGTAGATCTTAAAACTGAACAGGGGTTAGCACTTTTTAAGGATCTGGTGAAGCACGTCGACATTGTCATTAGTAATTTTGCAGCCGGGGTCCCCGAGCGATTAGGCATTGACTACCAATCACTCAGCGAGGTTAATCCTCGTGTTATTACCTGCACCGTTTCCGGGTTTGGCTCGGATGGCCCGGGTAGTAAAAGACCTGCATTTGATCAGGTAGCGCAGGCAATGGGTGGTGGTATGTCTATCACTGGGGTAAATCAGCAGCATATGGTGCGCGCTGGCATTCCTATTGGAGACCTTGGCGGTGGGATGTTTGGGGTCATGGGTATTTTAGCAGCACTGTATGAGCGAGAGCGAAGCGGGCAGGGTCAACACGTAGATATTTCAATGTTGGACTGCCAAATTTCTATGCTCAACTATATGGCCACAATGCACTTCTTATCTGGAAATGACCCATACCCGATTGGCAATAGCCATTTCGTCCATGTTCCCTATGACACCTTTACCTGCTCTGACGGCTTCATCGTAATTGCGATTATTACCGATAATTTTTGGCAAAATCTCAAACAGGTAGTCCACGCACCTGCCTTCGACGATGTGAAATACGATAGTCAACCCGGTCGATGGGAAGACCGGGAGATGATTACTAGTACCTTGAATGCATTACTGAGGGTTAATACCTGCGCATTTTGGCTATCTCAACTCGAAGACAAACGTATCCCCTGCGCGCCAGTAAATAGTCTCAGTCAGGCACTTTCTGATACTCAGGTATTACACCGCAACATGGTCGTCGACTTACATCATCCTAATGGCCGCTCTACCAAAGGGCCTGGTAATCCGATTAAGTTGTCGCGAAACGCCGATGAGATATTTTCTCCAGCACCCACACTCGGGCAGCATACCGATGAAGTCATGACTCAGTTGTTAGGTCTAAGCGAAGAAAAAATTTCACAAATGAAAGTAATGGGGATCATTCGATGACAGCTCGACGCGTTGTTATAACTGATGTGGGTCCACGAGATGGATTACAAAACCAGCAAAAAATACTATCCGTTGAACAACGTATTGAATTGGTGAAGGCAATTGCGGCGGCGGGTGTTCCACACATAGAAGTCGGTAGTTTTGTATCACCCAAAGCGGTCCCTGCCATGGCATCTACCGGACAGGTATTTGCTGGACTCAGGCGTGATGGATTCGCCACGTCAACCGTTGCGCTTATTCCCAACATGAAAGGTTACGAGTTAGCCCGTGATGCCGGTGCCAAAACAGTCACCATGGTGCTCTATGGCAGCGAAGGTATGGCACACGCAAATGCCTCTATGAGCATGGCGGAAACCGAAGCGGTGACTTTGGATATTCTGACATTGGCAAAGGAAGATGACATAAAAGTTATAGCTACTATTGCCGTTGCATTTACCTGTCCCTTTGATGGTTCCACTGCGCAATCAACGGTGACTCAACTTGTTGCAAAATTTCTTGAAGCCGGTGCTGATCAAGTGGTCTTAGCCGACACCATCGGTGCTGCAAATCCTCAGCAGGTACGAGAATTGTGTGCACCTTTAGTTAGACGTCATGGAGCGGAAAAACTGGGTTGCCATTTTCATGATACTCGAGCTATGGGCTTGGCAAATGTTTATGCAGCCCTAGAGTCAGGCATTCGACGTTTTGATAGTTCCATTGCAGGACTGGGCGGTTGCCCATTTGCGCCTGGTGCATCAGGTAATGTCGCGACAGATGATATTGCAATGATGTTGCAGCAGATGGGTTATGAGACAGGCATCGACTTAAACAAATTAATGCAGGCCTCTGACTTGGCTCAGGCATTGACGGGAACAGCACCGGGAGGACGAGCCAAAGCTTGGTTGCAGGGACATTTAATCAAGCAGGCGAGTTAATCGCTGTTAGCAGTAGATATAGAACAAACACATTCACGGTATTGAAAATAGTTCGGAGATAAAAATGAGCTACAGATTAGGAGTAGATGTAGGAGGAACGTTTACCGACCTCTTACTTATTAACGAAAATACAGGTGCGACTCATACCGCTAAGGTACCTTCTACGCCAAAAGATTCATCTATTGGAGTGCTCAACGGCATTGCCAGTATATGTGATGAATCTGGGGTTAACCCTGCAGATATTAGTCGAGTAATGCACGGTACAACAGTGGCTACTAATGCCGTATTGACAGGCCGTGGTGCTAAGGTGGGTCTGGTCACCACCTCTGGATTCGAGGATACCTTGCAGGTAGCAAGATCTTTTTGTCCAGGAGGCCTAGGTGGTTGGGTAAGTTTCGTTAAAAAACCGTTATTAGCACCGTTGGAATTAACCATTGGGGCGCATGAACGAATTGGTGCAGATGGCACTGTGGTAAGAGACTTAGATGAAGATCAGCTGCGCAAAGATCTAAAAACATTGCATGCTACCGGTCAGGTCGAAGCTCTAACCATTTGCTTTATCAATGCCTATATCAATAGCGCTCATGAGCAGCGTGCCAGTGAGATCGCCGCGGAAATTTTTACGGATACGCCGATTTCAATCTCTAGCGACGTTGTTCCGGAGATGCAGGAATACGAGCGCACAGAGACCACCGTAGTTAATTCTTACGTACGGCCAGAAGTTGCCAGCTATGTTAGTAATTTACAGGCGGCCTTGGAAGACAAGATGGGTGCAGATACACAATTGTCTATTTTACGGTCCGATGGCGGACTAGCCTCGGCGCGTGCGTCAGCTGAATCACCCGTCAATATGCTGATGTCCGGTCCTGCTGGTGGTGTCTCCGGGGCTATCTATTTTTGTAGCCGCGCAGGTTACGACAATATTTTAACATTTGATATGGGCGGTACTTCAACAGACGTTGCGCTAATTCAGAATTCACGCGCTCGGGTGAGGCGGGAAACAATTGTTGCCGATGTGCGCGTGCGTGCCCCCTCAGTGGATGTGCGAACGGTCGGTGCAGGCGGTGGCTCTATTGCCTTTGTACCGGAACTGACCAAGGCACTGCGAGTCGGCCCTGAGTCTGCGGGTGCTGTTCCTGGCCCAGCCTGTTATAAAAAAGGGGGTGAGCAACCTACCGTTTGTGACGCTAATGTTGTGCTGGGTTATTTGCCCTCTGACGTGCAGTTGGGTGGCAAGATGGAGATCAATCGCGATGCTTCAGTCGCCGCTATTCAGACGCTGGCGGATGCTATGGGTATTGATCTTATGGCGGCGGCGGAAGGTGTTATTAAAATCGTCAATGAATCTATGTTTGGCGCGCTGCGCTTGGTCTCAGTAGAGCAGGGCTATGATCCTCGTGACTTTGCTTTAGTTGGCTTTGGAGGTGCCGGTCCATTGCATGCCAATGCGTTAGGTGTATTAACCGATGCTTGGCCAGTAATTATCCCACCTGGCCCAGGTGTATTGTGTGCCTACGGTGATGCTACCACTCAGGTTCAGGATGAAGCGGCACGCACCTATCTAACCATGGCGAATGATCTTACTGATGCGCAGTTAGCTGAGGATCTGCATGAACTGCAAACTCGAGCGGGTGATGCGCTCCTAAAGGACAATATCCCTGCATCTGAACATGAAATTACCTATCAGGCAGACCTTCGCTATGCTGGGCAAGCCTTTCAAATCACGATCGACTTCACCGATGCTGAGCTTATGCAAAGTGGCGTTGCACTGCTAACCGACCAGTTTGATGCTGAGCATGAGCAACTGTTCACCTTTAAATTAGATGATGGCCACGAAATATTAATGATTCGTGCTGTTGCCAAAGCCAAAGCAAAAGCGATTGCCGAGCGTCAGATTGGTCAAACTGGATTGAGTTTGGACGAGTGTAAAATTCTCGCTAGCCGCTTTTACTATGAAGGCGATTGGTACGATGCCAATATTTATGACCGCAGTAAATTAAATGTCGGACTGGAGATTCCAGGGCCAGCCATTGTTGGTGAGATGGATTCCACCACGGTCGTACTACCCGGCTATGTAGCGGTGGTCGACGACTTTGGCAATCTGCTAATCAATCCCAAAGCTTCATTAGCAAAAGGAGGCAAATAATCATGCCTGCAAGACTATTAGAGACTAACAATAAAACTCTAGCGCATATTGCTGTTGATGGCGTCACTGTTGATATCATCGAAAATGCACTCCGTAATGCACGTGAGGAGATGGATGCGGTAATGTTTAGAACCGCTATGTCCCCAGGTATTCGAGAGCAGGGCGATTGCTTTCCCATGATTGCTGATAAAAATGGAAAAATGGTAGTAGGCCAATTTGGCTCATTTATCGGGCCATTTTTAGAGGCCTATGATGATGAGATCGAAGAGGGAGATATTATTCTCACTAACGATCCCTATATGTGTAATGCGGCTGTCTCTCACTTGCCTGATTGGGTAGTTTTGGTGCCAGTATTTAAAGATGGGCGGCACATCGCTTGGTCGGCAATGTTCGGACATATGTCAGACAACGGCGGCATGGTACCCGGATCAATACCTATTGAGGCGACTACTATCTTCCAAGAGGGGATTCGTATCCCGCCCACTAAATTGTATAAAAAAGGCGTTTTACAGTCCGACTTATTGGAATTGATTTTACACAATGTGCGTACCCCACAGTGGAACCGGTTTGATTTGAATGCACTGGTTGCGGCTTGTAATACCGCAGCCAAGCGCTGTGTAGAGCTAGCAGTCCGCTTTGGTGATGACGTACTTTTCTCAACTATGGATATTATGTTGAAGCGCAACTTTGACGCTATGAAACATATTATTGGCATGTTTATTCCTGAAGAACCTCGTGTATTTGAAGATTATCTATGCGACGACGGTATGGGAATGGGCCCCTATAAAATTAAGTGCACCATGTGGAGAGAAGGGGATAAGGCGATTTTTGATTTTGCCGGTACTGATCCTCAAGCTCAGAGCTCGGTCAATTTCTTCTTGAACGAAGATATGTTCAAAATGTTCTTTGGTTCATTCACCATCAATGTTGTTGATCCACAAATTGTCTTTAATGATGGATTTTATGACTTAGTTGATGTGCGTATTCCACAGGGAACATTGTTAAAGCCTAATTATCCAGCGGCCCTATCAGGCCGAACTCATGCGTTGGGCCGAATATTCGATGTCCTCGGTGCTCTCCTTGGTATGGGCGCTCCTGAGATGATGTTGAATGCCGCCGGTTTTTCTGACTCACCACACTTGTTCTTTTCTGGTTATGACACACGGCCTGGAAAAGGCGATGAATGGTTTCAGTTATTTCAAATTGGATTTGGTGGTATCCCAGGACGCCCCATTGGTGATGGTCCTGACGGACACTCGCTATGGCCAGGTTTTACTAATGTACCGAATGAGTTTATTGAGTCTTACTTTCCGCTAAGAGTTGAGCGCTATGAAACGATTCCAGATTCGGGTGGAGCCGGATTGCATCGTGGTGGAAACGGCCTAACAGTTGCCTATCGCTTTCTCTGCGATGGAGAGGTGGGTATTCATGATGATCGCTGGCTCACTTATCCCTGGGGTGTCTTAGGCGGAGAAACGGGTTTGAGATCAACCAAACGAATTGTTCGATGCGACGGCTCTGAACAGTGGCTTCCTGCAAAGGTCGAGGGGGTCAAAGTTAAAACCGGCGATCTTCTGTATTTCAATACATGGGGTGGTGGTGGCTGGGGCGATCCATTTGCTCGTGATCCAGACCTAGTAAAACAAGATGTGGCACGCCGACTTGTCAGTCCTGAAGGAGCCAAACGTTATGGTGTGGTAATAAATACTGATGGAACAGTTGATTCAAGTGCCACGCAGACATTACGCGCGGAATTAAAAGCTGCCGCTGGAGAGCCATCGCTATTTAATTTTGGAGGGGATCTAGAGGAAATTCGTGCCCGCTGTGAGCAGGAGACGCATCTGCCAGCTCCAGTAAAACCAACCTTTATGGGTGCGAAAAATTAGCGGAAAAGTGAATCAAAAAAACTAAAAACACATAATAAATTAACCATAAACATGCAAAAGAGGGGAATATCATGAAATCATTAAACGTAAAAAACGTTATGGCGATGGCGATATTAGCCAGCATAACTACTACTTCGGTGGCTGAAATTGTCATCGAAGAAATCGTTGTATCAGCTCGAAAACGAGCAGAAAATCTTCAGGAAGTGCCAATTTCAGTATCAGTATTCACTGAAGCTCAAATTGAGAGCGCAGGTATTCAGCGTCCGGCCGATTTTATCAGTCTAATGCCTAATGTAACCATGGTGGACTCAGCTAATGTGGGAGACACTCAGGTCAGTATTCGCGGCATTGTTTCAACCCGTGATGCTGAATCTACCTTTGCTTATGTCGTTGATGGCGTTCTGGTGACTAATCCTAATGGCTTCAACGAAGAACTAATGGATGTCAGTCAAATTGAAGTGCTGAAAGGACCACAGGGAGCTCTTTATGGTCGTAATGCCGTGGCTGGTGCCATTCTGGTAACCACTAATCGTCCTGATGAAGAGTTTGAGGGTAAAGTGAAAGTTGGCGCTGGCAACAACGGTTCCAATACCACCAGTCTAACCTTGAGTGGTGGGCTGGGTGATGGAGTATTGGGTCGGCTTAGCATGAATCGCCGTGAAACCGATGGGCATTATAGTAATGTCTATACAGGTGCTAGCTCGGTTGATTTTCTTGAAGACACTACCATTCGTGGTCGTCTCATATGGGATGTTAATGAAGAGTTGTCACTGGATATGCGAGCAGGAATGAGTGAAGTAAAGGGCGGTGCCATAAACTTTAACGCCGTGTTTGCTATTCCCATGTTCGCCGAAGGATTTGGTCTAGGGCCGACCTTTTTTAAGGATGTAAACGAGCATGAATTTATTTTCTCGAATAACGTACCTGGTGAAAATAAACAGGAGACAAGTGAGTTTTCTGTCAAAGCAGACTGGGACCGTGAAGATTTTGATGTCAGTGCGATCTTTAGTTACAGCGACCTTGAAGAATACTTACTTTCAGATGGTACCAGTGCTACTTTTTATGGCTACGAGGTAACTCCTGCCTGTCAGGCAGATCGCGCTACTTTAAATAATCTGCCAGCCTCTATGGGTGGAGCGGGTCGTGATGATCTGTTTGGTGGTTTCTTTGCACCATTTGGCGTCTTCCCAGGTGCCGGCGGAGCTGCGCCTGACTTTACCGGGATCTATGGGCCTTATACGCCAACATCCTGTGATGGCTACCAATATCAGGAGCGTAATCAGTCAGATACTAGCTTGGAAGTTAGACTCACCTCTGCAGCTGATGCTGAGATTAGTTGGATTGCCGGTGCTTATGTCGCGGATATTGAGCGTGAAGTAGTCGTTGCTTATGGTGCCGATACTGGCAATGGGTTCTTACGTCAGCCTTATGTCCCTGCAACGGGACCTAACCCAACAGATTTAATGTTCAATGACATGTTTGACACTTCGGTAATGGCAGTCTTTGGTCAGGTTGAGTTTGATCTGAATGATGATATGGAACTAGCATTTGCTGCCCGCTATGATCGCGAATCTCGTGATGTTCATAACCAGGTGCCTAATGTTAATGCATCAGGACTTAGTGTTAATGCGTTGACCAATCCCATTAACCCCGCCTTTATTGCTAATCCAAATGGTGTGCCAGATCGAAGCGCCACTTTTAGTCAAGTTCAGCCGAAGGTAACGTGGAGTTGGAATGCAGCAGAAGACCTCAATATATATGCTAGTTGGGGTGTTGGTTTCCGGAGTGGTGGTTTTAACTCTATTGGTAGTGAGGCACTGATTGATCTTTGGTACAACAATAATGGCGATGGCACCAATCCTGGCGCTTTAGTCGATGCCAAACTATCGGTTAAGGATGAGTACGACAAAGAAGTGTCAACCAGCGTTGAGCTAGGCAGCAAGATGGAGTTTATGGATAACCGTCTGCGCGTCAATGTAGCTGTTTTTAAAACTGAAGTTGAAGATAATCAGTTCTTTGAGTTTTACGCGGGTCCCTTTGGTTTAATGCGAGTAGTAACGACTATCGAAGAATTGGATATTCAGGGTTTTGAAATGGACTTTAATGCGGTGTTGACTGAAAATCTCTCCGTCTTTGGTGGCGCAGGGTTCTTGGACAGTGAGATTGTGCGCAATACTCATCGCCCAGCTACCGAAGGTAATGATGCCCCTCAAGCGCCAGATCGCACATACAACTTAGGTGCGCAGTTTGAAATGGCTGTGATCGAGGGCGTTGAAATGACAGCGCGTTTGGATTGGCAGCATGTCGGTGAGATGGCGTTCCATAGTTTACAAGGTGAGGAGACACCGACTATCTGGCAGGTCTTCTACCCAGGTGTACCCATCACACAGAACTTTAGCAAAGCTACGCGAGATGATTATTCGACGTTAAATGCACGTGTTTCTTTTGACAGTGAAAATTGGGGTCTAACATTCTGGGGTCGTAACATCACGGATGAAACCTATTTAGAAGAGATTATCCCAGCACCTGAGTTCGGTGGATCATTTATCCATCCGGGTGCTAAAGACTCTTATGGTGTTGATTTCGTCTATCGTTTTTAATCGAGTATAGGGTAGTATCAATAGCGGGCTGTGCTTCTTTTTATCGAAGGTGCAGTCCGCTTTTTTATGACAGGCAAAGGGTGCGGCAAATGAACACTAACAACCTTGAGCAAACTTACCTTGGTCTGGCGGCAAAGCCAGCCCTTTTGGTAGTGGATATGATCAATGGTTTTACGGACACTGCCTGTGCACTGGGAACTTATTGTCCAGAGGTTATTGCCGCCAACTGTCAGCTACTTGAGAGATTTCGGGAACAGGCGCTACCAGTTTTTTTTACGACAGTGGTCTATCACAATGACCAGCAAGCTAGTGTCTTCAGGGCTAAATTGCCTGCACTTAATGTTTTAGAGGCAGGTTCCCACTGGGTAGATATAGATAAAAATTTAGGTCGTTTGCCCTCGGAGCCATTAATAGAGAAGCAATGGCCTAGCGCCTTTTACCAAACTGACCTGCATGCGCAACTCAATGCATTGTCTGTAGATTCATTGGTTATCACCGGATTGACTACCAGTGGCTGTGTCCGTGCTTCTGCTGTAGACGCACTGCAATACAATTACCAAGTGGTGATTGCTGAAGAAGCTGTTGGTGATCGAAATAGGGAAGCCCATCGTGCAAATTTATTTGATTTAGATGCAAAGTATGCTGATGTTCAATCGGTCGGAAATGTTCTTGCCATGATTAAGAGTATGGCTGCAACTCAATAAGTAGTTTTAATAATACAAGCGTTTAAGAGGTCGCCTGATCTAAAGCGATGGCAGGGGCCGGTTCTTCTCTTTCTGAGATACCTTGCATCAATGTTTGGTTTTCAGTGCTCCACTTGCAGAGTGATTCCATTACAGGCATAAAAGATTGACCAAACTCTGTCAGAGAATACTCAACTTTTGGAGGAATGACCTCAAACACTGTTCGATCGATCAACAAATCCCTTTCTAGCTCTCGCAGCTGTTTAGTCAACATTTGCTGAGTAATTGGCGATAAAGTGCGCTTTAACTCTCCGAATCTGACAGGCTCACCTCGCAAGTTGTAGATAATGGCAATTTTCCACTTACCACCAATCAACTTTAGGGCGTTTACCACCGGGCTCTTTAAGGCGTTTACCACTGGTCTTAAATATTTAGTCATGGTTTGTATTTGTATACCAGTATGATTATATTGTCTACTTGTTAAAAACACTCCAGTCAATATATCATACCGTCCAAGAAAAACATAACCATCGAGAATCACAAACCAAAAGGGTAAATTAGCATGTCAGAACAGACTTCAAAAGAGATAATCTCCACAGTCACCAGTGCAGGTGACATCACAATTTCTATTGCTAATGTAGCAATGCCAAAGCCGTCAGATAATGAAGTACTGATTAAAGTAGAGGCTGCGCCGATCAACCCATCCGACCTTGCACTACTGACCACCTTTGCTGCAGACCTAGGTAGTCTAACTGTGTCAGGGTCTGGCGATGATACTGTCGCCTCAATGAAAGTACGTCCAGCACTAATGAAAGCGATGACTCCTCGATTAGACCAGCCTATGCAGGCAGGTAACGAGGGATCCGGTGTAGTAATTGATGCCGGTGCTAATGCTAAAGAACTTATTGGTAAGACAGTAGGTGTTGCAGGCGGTGCTATGTACTCTCAATACCGATGTGTACCTGCCAGTAGCTGTTTGGTAATGGATGACAACACAACCTCTGCTGAAGCGGCCTCCTCTTTTGTGAACCCATTAACAGCGTTAGCGTTTATTGAAACCATGAAGATGGAAAATCATACGGCTATTGTTAACACCGCTGCAGCATCAAACTTAGGGCAAATGCTGGTTAAGATTTGTAAAGACGACGGTATTGGTCTTGTAAATATTGTGCGTAAAGCAGAGCACGTCGAGGTGCTTAAAAACCTGGGTGCAGAGTATGTGGTGAATACCAGCGATGCGACTTTTACGAAAGACTTGGTGGCGGCATTAATCGCGACAGGTGCTACCTTGGCATTCGATGCGACAGGCGGTGGTAATGAAGGAAAGCTCCCGGGGCAGATACTGGCCGCAATGGAAGTTGCTGCAAACGCAACCGCTAAAGAATATAGCCGTTATGGCTCAGATATTTACAAGCAGGTCTATATCTATGGAGGCCTAGATCAATCGCCAACGATTCTAAATAGATCATTTGGAATGCAGTGGGGACTTGGCGGCTGGTTGTTAACGCCAATGATAGGACGAATCGGCATGGAGAAATTTGGTCAGATGCGTTCACGAGTGGCTAAAGAAATTAAAACAACGTTTGCTAGCCACTACACCCAAGAGATCTCTTTCGAGGAAATGCTACAGCCTGAAATAATACAAAGTTATGTAAAACAGGCAACCGGAACCAAGTTTTTAGTAACGCCACATAAATAAGCGTTTTTGTTGAATAGTGGAGCGCCATATATCCTTGCTAAGGTTAAGCTAACTAGCAAGGGTAGTGGCGCTTTCGCGTTAGGATGTTATTGGGTTTAAAAAATAATAAATATAGATTGATC
>CALDQM010000028.1:0-4530 GCA_937911225.1 uncultured Cellvibrionales bacterium | reverse complement strand
ACCCCGACACTGCTAATCGTATCGGCCAATTAATTATTCTGATAATACTTACCGAAGTAACCGCTATGGTATTCCAATATCTCAGAGAAATGGTGCTGACTAAACTTATCCAATGGCCTAAAGTCCCTACATGGGTTGAGCAAGCTGAGTCTTTTAGTGTCACTCTGAGTGGCATAGGTAAATAAATATAAGGTTACTGTCAACGGTTTTTACTTGACGCTGGCACAACAACGCAGGATGCTAGGTTAGACTAGTGAGATGGCGCTTCTAGCCTCCACGTTCGGATTTAGCTAAAAAATGGAGTTAGCGATGAATCATGTTATTCGGTGTATTTTGATCGGTAGTATCTCAGTAGCGGCAAGCTATGGTGCGGCGGCTGAAACGGTATCTAAAGACGTAGTAGTGTTACGTGCAGATCGCCTGCTTGATGTCGTCTCTGGGAATTTTGTCGAGCGGCCCTTGGTTTTCATTGAGGGCAATACCATCCTTAAAATTGTCACTGGTGCAGCAGCACTGCGTGATGACATTATTCCGAATAATGCAACAGTGATAGAGCTACCTGGGCAAACTCTATTGCCAGGCTTTATGGACATGCACGTACACCTGTCTTCTGCGTCTAAAGATATCTCCTTTTTAGAATCACGACTGCAATCTGTGCCGCGCAGAACGGTTAATGCAGTTAAAAATGCAAAAACAACTTTGTTAGCAGGTTTTACATCAGTGCGTAATGTTGGCGCTTCTGACTATACGGTTATTGCAGTGCGTGATGCGGTCAATGTGGGTGATGTACCCGGGCCACGTATTTGGGCTACCGGCCCCTCGTTAGGCATCACCGGCGGTCATTGTGATGATAATTATGCGCCCCCTGAGTTAAAACAAAAAAGCCAAGGTATTGCTGATGGGCCATGGGCGGTAAAAGCAAAGGTGCGGGAAAACATTAAGTATGGCGCTAATGCTATTAAATTTTGCGCCACAGGTGGTGTTTTCTCCAGAGGTACCAAAGTAGGTGCAATCCAGTACTCGCTAGAAGAGATGCAAGCGATTGTCGAAGAAAGTCATCGCCGAGATATGGTAGTTGCTGCTCATGCGCATGGTACCGAGGGTATTAGAACCGCAATAATAGCCGGGGTAGACAGCATAGAGCATGCCAGCATATTGGATGATGAAACAATTATGCTCGCCAAAGAATACGGCACTTATTTGTCGATGGATATTTACAACACCGAGTACACCTTTGCGTTTGGTAAAGCCAACGGTGTCCCCGAGGAAAACTTAAAGAAAGATGAGGCCATTGGGCAGATTCAACGAGACAGTTTTACTGCGGCGGTTAAAGCAGGGGTAAATATGGTGTTTGGTAGTGATGCCGCCATTTATCCCCATGGCGATAATGCGAAGCAATTTTCGCGAATGGTTACCTATGGCATGACTGAATTACAAGCGATTCAGGCTGCTACCGTTAACGCGGCTACAATGATGAAGCGCGATAATATCGCACAGCTTAAGCAGGGGTTTTTGGCCGATATAGTTGCTGTACCCGCTAATCCACTGGAGGACATTAGTGTGACTGAGCGTGTTAGTTTTGTGATGAAGAACGGAATTATTTACAAAGAATAATTAAATTGATTCTTTGCCAGCAACACGCAGGTAAATAGTTATTGCTCTAAAAATCGTTTCATCGCAGCAAGTGTTTTTGTGCCGACATGGTGCTCAATACCCTCACTGTCAATTTCGGCATTGGCCTTGTCAACGCCAAGCTCAATTAAAAAGGCTAAGACGATGGCATGGCGCTCTTTAACTCGTTTTGCAAGTTTAGCGCCCTTTGCAGTAAGCTCTACCGGTTTATAGGGCTGGGAATACAAAAGCTGTTCATCTTGCAATCGCTTCACTATCCGAGAAACAGTAACGTGACTGACGTTAAAATATCGAGCTAGATCAAGCACCCGGCACTCACCTAGCTCTTCAACCAACTCCATGACAGCTTCAACATAATCTTCAGCGGTCTCACTGGCATGACGTGTACGGGTTTGTGAAAAGGGAACCGAACGAGCTTTAACTTTTTCTTCCACTAGATACCTCCCTTCTAAAAAATTTGCTTTGATTTAAATTATACCCTTGACATGATCCGTAGCCATTGCTACATTTCGCATCCGTAGCCTACACTACTGTACTTTCAAGGACATTATATTTATGGATAAAACCATCGTTCGGCATTTAGTGTGCCTTGCCGCATTACTTTGCACATTTTTGCCGAGTTTAGCCCTCACTGAAGAGCTTGAGAAAAAAGTCGACAATAAAGTTATAGAGTCAATTGTTGTGCTCGGCGTAAGACAGCGTCTGTATAAAGCCGGGGAACTTAAGAACACCATTTCTAAAACAGAATTATTGAGCTCTCAACAGTTAAAAGATAAACAGGCGTCTAGCCTAACTGATGCCCTGCAAGCTGCGCTGGGCGTTCGAGTATCTAATGAGTGCTCTATGTGTGGTGCTAAAAGAGTGATGATCAATGGCTTAAAAGGAGAACATACTAATGTTCTTGTTGATGGTATTCCTGTTCACACCATGCTCTCAGGATTTTATGGCTTAGATGCTGTGGCCATGGCAGGCGTAGGTACGGTAGAAATAGCGCGAGGTGCTGGCGCGTCATTAATATCTCCCGAAGCTATTGGCGGTACGATTAATTTAGTCTCCAAAATACCGAGTAAAAACCAAATAGAAATTGATGTTTCTACCGGAGAGGGTGGCTATCAAAAAGCCGCTGTAATGCTAACTGGCATTAACCAGAGCGGCTCTAGCCAAGGTAGTCTGGTCGTTCAGACGGATACCCGTGATCAGTTTGATGGCGATAGCAATGGCGTTAGTGAAACGCCATTTTTAGATAATCAGTCGGTCACATTCACAGGATCTCATGATTTTAGCTATTCTACCAACCTTAGAGTGCGACTTAATCACACCGAGTCAGAGGTTTTTGGTGGTCCAGTATTGGGCGATACTGCGGATGGTATTCGCTCGGCATTGGACAGCTTCGCTGAGGGGGCATCTAATAATTTATTTGTCGGTGGCGACGTCAATGGTCGCTATGTTGGCAAACCTTGGGAAACAACTGAGTGGGTAAGTACCAAGCGAAATGAGGTATTGATTAATCTACTGCATGACTTTGAGTCTAAACTCAACGCAACACTTAGCATTGCCAATATATCTCACGTGCAAGATTCGTTTTATGAGGGCATTGATTATTATGCCGACGATGCCATGCGCTATCTAGATGCTCGCTTTAACTATGAATTATCTAACGAACATTTTTTGACCTTTGGCACGGATAGCCGTAGAGAACGTATGCGCTCAAAGTCTAATGCACTCATTAATAATCCCGACTATATGTCTGATAGCTTTGACTATGATGTTTTAGGCTTTTATATACAGGACAGTTGGACACCCAATGATAAGTTTGACATGGAATTGGCACTGCGCTTTGATCAGATCCAAGCAGACTTTGTTGATAGTGATGAGATTGGTAAAGAGATTGATCGAACGCTGATATCGCCACGAGTAGATATGCGCTATCGCCATGATGATGATTGGCAGTCTCGCTTATCTTTTGGCAAAGGCTACAGAGCGCCACTATCCTTTTTCGAGAGCGATCATGGTATTTTAGATGCCGAAAAAGGTTATTTGGTCCAAGTGACGGAGCCTGAGCGCTCTACTGGCATTAATTACTCACTTAATTATACCGCCGACAAAGTTGTCTCAACCTTTTCCTTCGCTCGTACCGAGGTCGATAATCTGGCAACCCTGAGTCAAACCACAGAGGGTGTTCCAGTATTGACACAACTTACTGATAAGGCCCAAGTCACGGCTATTGACTGGATCCTAAACTATCAGTGGACAGAACGTTTTAATATTGGGATAAGTACAGAAATATACGATTATAACGCTACTTTCAAAGAGTCTTTTGCCATAGCACCGACTGAAAAGAGAGCCACGCTAAGTGGACTGTGGGATAACCAGCAATGGCGAATAAGTACGGCCGCTACTTGGGTCGCTAGTCGTAATCTCTCCGACTACGGCTATACTGGATTTGACAAGAACAATGGCTCTGGCAACAAACCTACCATAGCTCCCGCCTTTTTTAATGTTGATACAAAAATTGCCTATCAACTGAGTAGTAATGTGGAGCTGTACTTTGGCGCATTGAACCTTTTCGACTACAATCAAGCGGGTGACGAATCTTCACCCTTACTATTTGATGAGTCCGGCGGCTATAACGTTACCTATATCTTTGCGCCAATGCGTGGGCGTACGGCGTATATAGGCTTTGATTTAGACTTTGGATAACAGGAACCAATGAAACGCTATTTAATAGGCTTTTATCTGCTCACTTTTTCGTTGCTATGCCAAGTTACTGGTGCCACAGAAGCGGCTACGTCAAAACCGCTGCCACCGGTATACTTGGAGAAATTCGAGCGCCTTGATAGCCCAAAAAGAGAGACCTTAAAAGATTTTTATGGCTCGGCTATGGCTATTGCTGTTTTT
>CALDQM010000027.1:0-4936 GCA_937911225.1 uncultured Cellvibrionales bacterium | reverse complement strand
GATAATTAGTAGTTGTATGAAGTATTTATTGGTCATAAATTCGTCCTTATAAGTCAGTGGTGTGTTGCTGCCTTAGCTACACTACGTATTCGGATGTTGTCCCCCAATTCTATTGCATATTGTGGTGGTTTGGGGATCAAGCCTACCGACATACCTGAAATAGCTCCTTCCTTATTGGCGCGCTTGGAAAAGATACCCCGCAGCAATGCAGGGAAAAGCAAAAAGACAAAGTAAACAGCTAAGTATTTTTGTTTTTATCTGTATCGTTCACCCCCCTTATCTTGAGTTTAATCAAGTACATTTATTACGAATCTTATGTTAATACAGTTAGTGGTAATAACAAATGGAGGATCGGATTAGACCAATCCAACATCCTTATAAAGTTGCGATCTTCGTATTAAATGTTACAAAGGCTACTTAACCCTAGAGCAGCCTTTGTAGGTATCCATGCTGAAAAAAGCGCTATTTTGGTACTTCGTTATCAAACGCGGACTTTCTTAATAATTCATGAAAGAACTGAATACTCATCACATAGTTTTCAATGCTGATATGCTCATCTATACCATGTATTATGTTTTGCGTTTTTGGATTAAGTCGTATCATTAAAAATCGATAAACAGAATCGGTTAACTCATAGAAATGTGTGGAGTCTGTGCCACCCATCACTAAATAGGGCGCAACCAATGCATCAGTCGCGAACTCACGTATGGTTTGTGAGATCAATTTATAACCAAGGCTTGTTGTACTAGACACTTTTGATGGATTGGTCTCCATGAATACTTCATAGCTAATACGGTCATCATTAATAATTGATTTTACATATTCCAATACAGTATCTGTTGTCTCCCCAGGTAAAATTCTAAAATTAACCACAGCACTTGCTTTGGTTGGCAGTATATTAGATTTACTGCTGCCTTTTAACATTGTTGCTGCGGTGGTAGTACGGACGGCCGCTGCAGTTGTTTGCTCGTTCAACATTTGACTAATGATCAATGGCTCTGTTAACCATTGGTTTGCCATAACAAAGCGCGTGGTTAAATCCGAATGGCTGCCAATGGCATCAAAAGTGAGGTTAGTGTACTTTGCAGTTGCTGGGAATTTGTTTTGCTCAAGCTTAACAATTGCTTGCGCTAATATACCCGGGCCTGTGTTTTCAGGCGGCGTTGAAGAATGTCCCCCGGGTCGTTCGGCAATTAAGCGAATATTCATAAAGCCTTTTTCAGCAATACCAATAATCGCTAAGGGTTGGTCAACAATGCTGGTTATATCTTCTGTGATCAAGCCGCCCTCATCGAGCACAAACTCGAAATTTACGCCTTGTTGCTGAAAGTACTCTGCTATTTTTTTAGCTCCTTGGCTGCCACCAATTTCTTCATCATGACCAAAGGCAAAATAGAGGGTACGCTTTGGTGCTTCGCCGTGCTTTAGAGTTATCTCCATGGCTTCCATTAATGCCATTACCGTTGATTTGTCATCAATTGCACCACGACCCCAAATAATTCCATCAGCAACGGTTCCAGAAAAGGGGGCATGGCTCCATTTTTCAAGGGTATCCTCATCAACGGGAACAACATCCATATGGCCCATATATAAAATAGGTTTTAAGCTGTCATCTGTACCGGCAAATTTATAAACCAAACTATAGTTATTAATAACCTCCCTACTTGCAAAATTGTGCACAGTAGGAAAACTGTCAATTAAATGTTGGTGAAACGCCAAGAATGGCTCAGGTGTCACTGGCGCAGGGTAATCTTTAGATATAGTGGCTATTTGAATCGCTTTTGAAAAAGTATCTATTACCTTATCAATATTTACCGCAACTTTTTGTGTTTCATTTTTTGGGTAATATTGAGTATCAACATATAATGTATTCGCTCGGTAGAAACCGATAATAACCACTACCGCAACGATACCACCTATAATTTTAAAGAATATTTTCATTATGAATCCCTATTAAGTTAATTTAATTTGTATTACCAACTCCGGCTTCACCCCTGCCTGTCAATTCTTATCGGGTGGACTGACCGCATAATTTTCCGGCGGCTTTTTGCCCAACAAGTGTTTTACAAAATAATCCCAACGCTGGCGGGTCGCATAAGCTTGCACACCACCGTTTTCGGTATAACCACTATCAAGCATCGGGTTGTCGCTGATAGCGCACCCTCGTCGCGGACGGAGCTATTTCCTACGAACCCAAATACCGTAACCCCAACAGATTCCAGTCATTGAGCGCCCAAACCAAGGGCAACCATGATATAACCACCATGGTATGTCGAAGCCGTCGGCTGAATGGCCAACTACCAGCTCGCCAGACTGGCAACAGACCGAAGACACCGACAACAACCAACATTGCCGCAGCTGTCGCCGACAGGTGAGTAACCCATGCCAGTGGTGTGGGATAACGAACCAGTATTTCCGGCTCCGGTACAATTGCCCCACTCATGAGAGCGGCGAATGAGGCAAAAAATAATAGCCAGACCAGGCTGGTAATGCCAACACCATACGATGCAAGCTTCTCACCGCCGGTCTGTATCGGACGCCGTCCCCGCCGTAGCCAAAAACCGAATAAACTGCCGAAGGCCAATACAAGTGTTGAACCTGCTGCAACATAAAAGAACTGTGATGAGCCTGGCAGCGAAACACGGTCAGATACATTGTGACCATAAGCCGAGTATAAGCGAGTGGCAATGCCAGATGAATCCACTTCAAAAGCCATTCGGGACCCATCCTCAGCATTTTCAAATACATGGTTTCCCACTGGAAGCCAACGTTTCGAGCCTCCTGATGAAGTAGTGATCAGATAACCCTCATCCGTAATGCTCACGGTAATTTCTGACCCAAGTGAGGCCAGCTTGTCGATGATCTCGTAACCTCTACGGTTTCCCAGATACTGACCTGAATATACTTTGCTTTGAGCAGAAAACCCTGGATCTGGTTGCAATGGAGATGTCAGAGGGGGGTAAAAGTTTTCGATTATCCGACGTGTCAGGGAAGATGTAGACCCATTCCCGGTATCGCCGTTGGTGGAAACAAATATTCCAAGCCCTAATTCAGGTATCAAAACCATATCCGAGAGAAAACCAGAAACAGCTCCACCGTGTTCCACCGTGCGGTAGCCTCGAATCTGTCCCGTCCAGAATCCATGGGCGTTGCCCTGTATGCCATCGGCATTGCTGCGTAACCGGGTATGCATTTGTTCAACCGTCTCGGCCGCAAGAATTCTTTTGCCGTCAATGGCACCACCGTTCAGGTGGGCCAGCATAAAAACAGCCATATCGGTTGCAGTAGCGGAGACCGACCCAGAGGGATACTGAGCCGTGTGAATAAAGAACTGGTCATAGGGAACGAATTTACCACCAGCCCACCGGTATCCAATCGCCCGATCCTTCTCAAGCACGGGATCGAGGTAGCCGTCGGCCACTTGATTCGGGTAATCAAGAAAACTGGAACGGGTCATACCTAAGGGCTGAAAAATATGCGTATCCATGTAGTCGGAAAAACGGTCACCAGAAGCCGACTCAACAACTTTTCCAGCCAGGTCCACGCCAAAATTACTGTACACAATCTGCTCACCAGTTGGACGCACCCTGTGGGGAGCGTACTGGTTCAGGTAGTCGGTCGAGCTAAGGTCGTCTTCTATGTCGTCGGCATAGAAAAACCCAAAATAAGCATCCTCGAAACCCGCAGAGTGTGTCATCAGATCAGTCATGGTTAACTTTCCAAATCTGTCTTCGATGCGTACGTCATCCAATATAGTTTCAATATCCGCATCCAGATCAAGCATGCCTTTTTCAACCAACTGCATAACTCCTGAAAAAGTAAAGGTCTTGGATATCGACCCAATTCGGAACAGGGTTTGATCAGCTACTACGGGTTGTGGCGGGTTCGTGCGGGCCAAGCCATAACCCTTGGCAAGCACGAGTTTGCCGTTCTGAACCACAGATACCGTCACACCCGGGAGATGGTGGTCTTCCATGGCTGTCGTGATCGTGCCGTCAAGGAATGCTTCCAGGAGGTCTGGGGCCAACAGCGCGTAACCCGGGGTTTCAGAATCGGCGGCTAGTGCCAGCCCTATATCTGGGATCACGTCACCTGGAGTCTGCCCATGGGCAGAAACAGCGAAAGCTGCTGCCACGGCAACAGTGGCGAAGCGCTGGATGATGTTATGAATTGTAAACTTCATTATAAATTCCTCGTGGTAATGGTGTATTCCCTGGGCGGTTTGGCACCCATCAGATTCTTCACAAAGTAATCCCGCTGACGCCGGATGTAATACGGTTTTTCAACATTGGTCAGAGACATCAAGCAATATGACTGCAATCATTCCCCCTTTAACAATGTGTTTTAAGCTCATCGGTCACTCCTTTAAAATTGATTGGGCTCGGGTAATAGGAAGGTTTAATCGCGGCGAGGTCGCCGCTCCTACAGGATGATCTTTCCTTTTTTATTCACCACCATCTTCGCTGTCAGCCACCGGTCCGCCCCAACCCTTCGCCCCCGTGGGCTGGTGCCTGGGTATGAAAACCCGGCCGTCCCGGACCACGATTTCACCGTCCCGGATGACCATGTCTACATTGGCCAGATCCTGAAGATTTTCGTCCGGTCTGCCGGCGATCACAATCACATCCGCAAGCTTGCCCGGCTCCAGGGTCCCCAGCTTGTCGCCCATATCCAGGATTTCAGCATTGGTTTTGGTGGCTGCAACCAGTCCGCCACCAGGTCGGTGCCTATACCCATCTTTACCCCGGCTTCACGGAGTTTTCGCAGCATTTCACGGTTGGCTTCCTTGGAAAAAATGCGTTTGTCATCTTTTAAATGGATACCGCCATGCCAGGAATGTCATACGCGGCGATTTGTCCTTGCACCATGAGTTCTTTCATCCATCAGGCAAACATATACGCCAATAAATTGAAGTAGTAAGCGATCCACAGATAAA
>CALDQM010000026.1:0-9353 GCA_937911225.1 uncultured Cellvibrionales bacterium | reverse complement strand
AAATCTAAGCGATAGCACTACCCATGCAATGAGTGCGCACATTATTCTATAATTATTCTTCATTTTGATGCTCCATTAGTTTTGAATTGGATTAGGCACAAACAAGAGGCCAAAGCTGCGGCGAATCACTATTTGTTACCAGCTGGCCCAGGCGACGTGACCAGATCATTTCGTTGCCAAACTCTTCACGCCAAGACCAAATTCTTCGGGTAAATCGGTGAAGTTCGTATTCGTCAGTGAAGCCGATCGCACCATGTACCTGATGGGCAATTCGGATCACCTTCGCTCCCGAGATACCGGCTCGCACTTTTGCTGATGCAATAGCGATATCTGTACCATTCGAGTTAAAGTTGTTCTTAATCAGACTGAGACTCGCCACATCTGCAGTGCAGGCTATGCTCGCCACCTCACCAGCCAAAGCTGCGAGGTGATGCTGGATCGCCTGGAACTTTGCTATTGGACGACCAAACTGTTCACGTATATTTACATAGTTGACGCAAATAGCCATGATCGCTTCAGACGCTCCTGCGATTTGCTGGCTGCGTACAACAGCGCCAATATCTTCGATCGTTTTCTGCACATCGGAAAATTCTTCATCCGATAGGGCGATGACCCTCGCCTTTTCGAAAATACATTCACAACAAGGTTCGCCCGCCAAGGTATTTTCGACTGTAGACTGATTACCTGAATTTTCAATCAATGCAATTCGCGAGCCTGTCGAGGTTTGTATCGGAAGCATTAGGTATTCAGCATGGTTTGCAAAAGTGGTGACTCTGCATCGTCCACTAACATTACCGTCACTATCTATAACCAGAGTTTTGTTCGCTGGGGTGTTGCCAAATAGCACCAAAGCATTAGGTAATTTCAACTTAGCTTGCGTGGCGATAGCCGATGCAATTAGGGCGTCACTTATTGGCAAGGGTGTGGCATTACGCCCAGACAGTCTGGCGATCGTGAAGCCTTCCTCCGGAGGCAACTCTGGCCCACCCAGACTCTCAGGCAGCCATGCCATCGGTAGTCCCATTTCTACCACTTGAGCCCACTCAGAAGCGGGCCAGTGACCTTTTTCTACGGCCAAACATAATTCGTTGCTGGATATATTTCTCAATAATTTCGATACCGCATCTGCAAGTAAAGCGTCTGTGTTCGCAAGTCCCATCTTTAACTCCTAAATCAATCATCTCAAATATCGTTGAAGTACAGTGTCCAGCGGTTAACGCAAACCCAATCCTCTAGCGATTATTCCGCGTAAGACTTCGGTAGTGCCACCCTGAATAGTTAGCTTTGGAGCAATCTTCAGCATCCTATTGATATCGCGACGAAGCTCGGGTTGATCGTCAAAATCACTCTCGCCACCGACAATGCTTCTGACTCGCTCCGGGAGGGCTTGCTGCCAAAGGGTGCCCACATCTTTTACTAGCGCGGCCTCTACCATGGGTGCTTTTCCCTGCTCAAGCATCATGGCCACTGACAGGGACATTTGACGGAAGCTATACAGGTCGGCTACCAAGCTACCCAAAGCTTCCTGTAAATGAATCTTAGGATTCTTATGCACATAATTAGCCAGTGCTTGAAGGACACTGAATGTTTCCAGGAATCGTTCAGATCCACTGCGTTCATAGGCGAGTTCTTTACTAGCCTGCTTCCAGGCACCATTGATTTCACCCAAAGCATTGTCCGAGGGGATAATCACATTATCGAAATGCACCTCATTGAATTCAGAGTCTCCAGCCATGCTTCTCACCGGTCGAACAGTAATCCCCGGGGTATTCATTGGCACTAAAAACTGAGTTAGTCCATGACGACGATTATCTTCGGTTGCTTTCTCGGTGCGCATCAGAGCGATCATATAGTGGGCCTGACGGGCTCCGCTGGTCCATAACTTGGTACCGTTTAATACCCAACCCTCACTGGTTTTTCCCGCGGCAGCTTTTGCGGCAAATAGATCTGATCCCGAATCCGGTTCACTTAATCCAATACAGAAGCAATATTCTCCAGCAATCATTTTTGGAATAAGATCGTTTTTAATCTCTTCTGAGGCATAGTCCAACAACATCGGTCCGGACTGCCGATCAGCAACCCAGTGCCCCCAGACCGGTGCGCCGGCGGCCAACATTTCCTCGCAAACGATATAGCGCTCAAGAAAGCTTTTTTCCCCTCCGCCGTACTGCTTAGGCCAGGTCATACCAATATAACCGGCATCGCCACAGAGTCTGCTGAACTCCGGACTAAAGCCGCTCCCGAGTCGAGATTTATTAGGGAGGTATTCTCTCTGCAGAAATTCTCGCACGCGCTCTCGCGTAAGGTGGAGATGATTCGGTAATTCAACCGCATCAAATTCTATAAATGTCTTCATCTTGCTCTCCGTGTTTCTAATTATTAAATAGCGGCGTCGCAACACCATTACTTTTACATACTTGTCGTCGTCGTTGACCGCTTGTTGAAATTAACTCCAGTCTTCAGATTTTTTAACCGCGGCCGAAAAGGCGGTCAATCCACGCCAAAAAATCCATGCCGCCATTGGCAACAGCACTGCTGAAATAAGCGACAGAGAATGCATCAGGGCACCCTCGTCAACAAATACAAAATCGGTAAGTACAGCCACTAGCGTTGAGCCCAATGCCAGTCCCAGCATATTGGTGGCAAACAGGTAAACAGCTGTCGCTTGGCCGCGCATCTGGTTAGGCGTTACCATTTGAACCGCCGCGGCAGCAACACCCATATAGGAGGCCTGAAAAAATACAGTAACGCTTAGCAGAGCCAGTGCCAGAAAGTGATTTGACATCTGTGGTGCGGCAATTGAGGTTGGAATAAGAGCAAGGGCTAAAAGCATTAGGACACGCATATTCGAGTCTAAAAAATTACGTTTTTGAAAAAAACCAACAAACACTGGACCCGAAAAAACTCCCAAAAGGCCTGACACAATGTAGACTGATCCCACCAGCGAACCAGCATGGCTACGCTGCAAAGAAAAATTGCGAATCAGCATTTCTGTGAACCATGACCCATAACCAGCACCCACAATATTCAGTATTGAGCAACCCACAAAAAGACTGATATACAGCTGGCGGTGTTCAATAAACATAAATGTAAAAACGTCTCGAATTTTGAGTGACGCTGGCAGACTACCATCACCGTATCGGATCATGCCTTTACGGGTGGGCTCTTTAATAAAGAGAATCATAAAGGACAATACGAACCCTGGTAGGCCCACGGTAACGAAGGTTGCTTGCCAAGCATTCATAGCGCCCAACAGGGGAAATGACAGGTCAGGTATCCCCGCATAATAGTCGTATATATACCCGCCGAGAACCAATGCCAGTCCTCCTCCGACATACAAGCCGGCCTTATAAATGGCCATGGCTCGCGTCAGTTTTGCCCGGGTAAAGCTATCGGCAATCATAGAATAAGCTGCTGGAGATAACGCGGCCTCGCCTACACCAACGCCCATCCTCATCACAAACAGCTGGCCAAAATTCTTGGCCATGCCACAACCGATTGTCATCAAACTCCAGCCAAACACCCCTATAGCGACGATGATTTTTCGGTTTTTGGTATCTGATAATCGTCCTAAAGGAATCGCCATCACACTGTAAAGAATTGCGAATGCAGCGCCTTGCAGCAAACTGAACTGAAAATCACTTAGGTCAAGATCCGCCTTAATTGGACCGACCAGTACACCAAGAACTTGCCGATCAATAAATGAAACGACGTAGGCTAAAAACATCAAACCCAAAAGATAGTTTGCCTGCCCGGAACTTGGGTATTCCTCGCTTCGGAGTTTGTTTTTAGTATCACTTACTGATTCAAGTTCAGACATATTATTTATATTACCCTTGGGTCTATTGCCAGCTCTGCTTTTTGTCTTTTATCAGAGCCCCGTAAACTCAGGCTCCCGCCTTTCGTGCATCGCTTTTATTGCTTCAAGAAAGTCTTTCGTTTTCATCTGTACCATCTGTAGTGCTTGTTCACGTTTATTGGCGGCACGAATCTGCTCAGCCAGATCCATTCTCATCGTGGCTTTGGTATTCTGCACGGCCAGTGGTGCACAGCTGGCAATCTCGTTGGCCAGTTTAATTGCTGACTGAAGCACATCATCACGCTCGACTAGCTCGCTTAGCAGACCTAAATTCAGAGCTTCCTTGCCCTTGATACGGCGACCTGTGTAAAACAGTAATTCGGCATTACTGACGCCGATTATCCGAGGAAGGGTTACTGACATCCCAAATCCAGGATGGATTCCGAGGCGAGTGAAGTTTGCACTGAAAATCGTCTCAGGGCAGGCTATACGAAAATCCGCAAGTAGGCTCAAACCAAAACCGGCGCCGATGGCCGCGCCTTGAACTGCGGCCACCATAGGTTTTTTAGTCTCAAAAAGTTGCATCGCAACCGCGTAGAAATTTGACAATACCTCATTGGGATCGATTCCTTCTGCCTGATCCACCGAGAAATCTGCACCAGCGCAGAACACCTTTCCTTCAGCGGCCAAAACAGTGGCTCGGCAGTGGTTGTCATCATCCAATTTTTTGAATGCCCACTGGAATTCTTCTAAGGCCTGCAAGCTAATAAAATTATAAGGCGGATTGCAAAAAGTCACCACGCCAACATTTCCGAACATTTCTAACCTAACGTATTTTTGATTTGACATGATATTTCTCACAGATTAGCGATTAAGAATTTGTATTGAACGATAGGGGAGATCATTTTTTAGAGCCCTGACCAGTCTGGCCATAGATACTGATGACTCCAGTTTTCTGAAGACTCGAAATGTCCTCATCGGATAACCCTGCTTCTTTGAGAACCTCCACCGTGTGCTCTCCCAACAGCGGCGGGGGCGATTCAACATGGCCATTCTTCCCTCCGGCCAGAAAGCCAACTCCGGGAACTGAATACTTTTGACCTAGTTCGGGGATATCTATATTGTGAACAAAACCTCTTTCGTTGGCGTAAGGCAGCTTTAGCATCTCTGACATACCACGAAGTTTGCCAGCTGGGACATCGGCTCGGTTCAGCTGAACTTCCCATTCGTCAGCTGACTTCGCTGCAAAAGCAGTTGTCAGACTCCCGGAAATCAAATCTGCCACCTCAGAATTCTCTCGCCACTTGCGTACTTTAGGGTTCTCCCAAAGACCGTCTAACTGGAGAACCTTCAATAGATTTTTTGCTTGAGTTGGAGTATTAGCCGCGACAACAATTATCCCATCTACGGCTTTGTACGTACCCGAAAATGGACTTCCTGAAAAAGAGCGGTTACCACGCAGGGCAATGGGCTCGCCAGCAATGTGCTGCATGGCAAACACCGGCCCCATAATGGACATGGCTGAATCTAACATGGCAACATCCAGCACTTCGCCGTCGCCGGTACGAGTCTGTTTAACAATGGCGGCTGAGATAGCAAAGGCCGCCATCAATCCTGTTAAATAATCGATGGCAGGAAATCCAGCCATTACGGGTCCAGTTTCCTCAGTTCCCGTGACAGACATTAAGCCTGACATCGCCTGAATAATGTCGTCATAGGCAGGTCTATCCTTCCAGCTACTGTCCTGGCCGAAGCCACTGATAGAGCAATAAATAAGGCGGGGGTTTTCCTCAGTTAAGGTCTTCGCATCCAGGCCGTACTTTTTTAGAACGCCGGGCCGGAAGTTCTCTATCACCACATCAGCATTTGCGATAAGTTTACGGGCAATGTCCTGACCTTTTTTACTACTCAGATCTATTGCAACAGAGCGCTTATTGGCATTTGCGACTATAAATCCCGCCCCCAACCCTTTGGCCAGGCGATCGGGATCCGAGTCAATGATTCGAGGTAAGTCAGCGGCAGCGGGATTTTCGATACGCGTAATGTCTGCCCCTAGCAAACCTAGTTGATAGGCACAATAGGGTCCGGCTAACACATGGGTCAGGTCGACTATTTTTATACCATCAAGCAATTTGGACATTTGTATTATCTCGCGTTACAGGATTGATCTAATGGTGCCTCACTAAGCGCATAACGTTTTAATTATGTAACATTCCCATGCTGCGATTTAGAGTAGCTTGAAAGGCGAGGAATAATTTGTCATTATGCGTCAAAGATTAGTCAAATTACGTCACTAAGTGATACAAAATAGACTCCGTTTAGTCTAAAAGCAGGAGACCGTTTTGAGTGCAAGTGTATTGGGAACATATTTGGCAGGTACAGCTGAGCTCTATGAGGAGCTAGGCGGTAATATCAGTCAGTTACTCGCAGAAACTGGATGCCCTGGAAATATACTTTATGGTACGACAGAGCTTGTGCCTTACAGTTACTGTGCCTACCTGTTAGAGGTCGCTGCCCGACAACTGGACCGCGCTGATTTTGCCCTACTCCTCACCGAGAAGCGCAAGCAGATCGGTTATAATCGTGAAACTATTCTCTATGGCCGCGCGGCGAAAACCTTTAAGCAAACGATTGAGGGTGTAAGGAATCATGTGCGAGCGCGTGCTCTTGGGATACAGTATTCCCTAAAAATATGGGACAAGGTGACAAGCTTTTCACGTTCTCTGGATACACAAGAAAGCACCCGCTATCCTCAGGGTAGTATTCTTTTTTTTGCGTCACTTCATGGAATGCTAAATGACGTGACCGACAACAAATGGCAGCCGTCAAGCGTCACATTTACATTTAAAGACAATGGCTACACTGCGGCTTTGGAAAATTACTTTGGATGTCCGATTCAATTTGACGGAGAGCAGGACGCGATATTTTTTCCCAGTCAGTTTCTTGACCACAAGCTCCCTGCTCGGGACGATAATGCTCATGGTCTGCTGTCGGAATACCTCACAAGTTTGCACCTAGATGATAAGCCTAGCTTTCAGGCAACCGTCAAATTGATGATTCAAAAAAATCTTGCGCTGGGAAGGTCTGACATTGGAGCATTGGCCCTCCGTCTTCCTTACAAGACACGAACCATTCAACGCAAACTCAAGGAAGTGGGAACAAGCTATAGCCAAGTACTTAACGAGAGTCGCTATGAACTAGCGGAAAATCTACTGATAAATAGTGATAACCCGCTTACATATATTGCCCAGTATCTTTGTTTTCAGGACTTAAGTGCGTTCTCAAAAGCCTTTAAAAATAAATATGGAGTATCAGCCAGCGAGTGGAAGATCGCACATAAGTAGCGCAGATAAGGTAGTGACTATTATCAAATATTGAGAAGGATTCTTGTCCTCGTTTCTGTGCATTCGGTCTAGCTGTGAGTATGTGGTCTCTTCTTAGGTTACAAAGCTTGTAACATAATATATCTAAGTTAGACCACGCCAACCATTACCACTAATATAATTCTAATAGCGAATTGCACCGCCGAGTGCTACTGTTATTTGATTAGGCAGGCATTCTGGTTGCGGATAAAACCTATTCATAGTGCCGTTAGGCACTCAACCCCTTTTTGAACTTTGTAGATCAATCACACACAGAATTAAAGTATGGAACTGAACAATGCATCTATTACAAAATCCGATTAGATCAGAAGAATTGTTAGCAAAAACAATCGATGTAGCCCATCGTTTTTACGCCTCGTCCTCTGAACCACTCAGGCACAGTGATCTGATAAAACTTGCCGAGCAACAGGGCGAGCATGCGTTGATTGAACTATTTAATAACCATTCTCTGGGCTATGCTGACAACGGCGGCAGCTTAGATGTGCGACAAGAAATTGCACAGCTATACAACGACAATATTAGCGCCGACAATATTGTGGTCTTTCCCGGCGCACAGACCGGCATGACCTTAACAGCCCAAGCATTATTGCATGTAGGGGATCATGCAATCATTGTCACTCCGAGCTACCAGTCGCTGGAAGAGAGTGCAAAATTAGCGGGCTGTGAGGTCACTCGAGTCGCCCTATCGCCAGATGACAACTGGCGGTTAAATATTATAGCGATTGAGGCGGCGATCAAAGACAACACCAAATATATTGCCCTCAATGACCCGCACAACCCATCCGGTGCATTAATGGATGTTGAGACCAAAACAGCCCTATGCAAGGTCGCAGAAAAACATCAGCTGGTCATTTTATCCGACGAGGTGTATCGGCTATTAGAGATCGACCCAGAGGAGCGCTCGGCGTCTATGGCGGATATCTCCAAAAATGCGCTCGCCCTAAGCACTATGTCAAAACCCTGGGGAGCCGGCGGCACGGGCATCGGCTGGATAGCCTGCCAAGACCAGACCCTGTGCGAAAAACTGCGCAGAGCTCAACATATCTATGCGGTGTGCTGTTCTCGCGCCGGCGAGATACAAACGATGATGGTACTGCGATGTTCAGACCGGATTATCGACAAAAACATACGTATTATTAAGGCTAATTTAGAGTTGCTTGAGCAGTATTTCGCGGCCAATAATGATCTATTTGAATGGGTACGCCCCAAAGCTGGGGGCACTGGTTTTGTGAAATTCAAAGGCCCCATTAGTGCCAATAGCTTGGCGAGTCAGCTGCTGGCTCAGGGAATATTAGTATTTCCGCCATCCATTTTTGATTGCGAAAGCTCACTCAGCCAGTATTTTCGCATCGGCTTCAGTCGGACCACCATGCCCGGAGCCCTAAAAGCCTTCGCACAGTTTGTCGATCAACAACGTACTATTTGGGCGCAATAATGCAACTATTAACTACAGATGCCGACCTAGTTGCACTGTTAACTCCCGCCGAAAAAGATGCCTATATTGGCCCTCAATCGACAATGTTTGATCAGGTCGATATTGTCAGTGAAACCATTAGTATGGATTTTGATTCTCCTGCCTCGGGCCATTTAACGATAACCGCCACCTACAAGTCTGGAGCAGACCATTTCATCATTAAATTTTTCTCGCAGCTTCAATCACCTGTCAATAGTGATCAGGGCCAGTGCCGTCGTTTAACCCTGGTTGGAGATGCTCATACTGGCATCATCATAGCCCTGCTACCACAGAGCGAGAACATTCACCCCAGTGACACACACAATCCCGTCACGACCACAACTAATATTCCTGAACTCAGCTGGGCGGATATCCAACAATGCCTTGAAACCACGGGCAATGAGACAGTATGGCAACTGCAAAATCAGGGATTTAAAGCATTTAGTCGGCTGGACGTGATAATACCCGAGGTAATTTATCTACCCTTTAAGGGGCGCGGCGACTTACATCTTAAGGGCGCGCATAAAAGCGGTGGCGATATTTATGTGTTTAAGATCGCCACCGCTTTTTACAATAATTCTGCATGTGGCCTAACACCTTCCCAGGGGTTGATGATGGCGTTTGACGCCAAGACCGGAGATCCCATTGTGGTGCTCAAAGATGAGGGAAATTTAACCGATCTAAGAACCGCAATTGCCGGCAGGAATGCAGCGCAACA
>CALDQM010000025.1:0-18749 GCA_937911225.1 uncultured Cellvibrionales bacterium | reverse complement strand
CGCTCAATAGCATCCAGTTTTACTTTCCGAACATCAGCTTCAACGCTAATGTCATTATCAAGAATCATCCAGCGCTTTGTCTTTGTGTCATAAGCAGGCCATTTAGGAATAGCTTCGCCGTTGGGGTTACCGTTCTTTGCAAAATTCGTCCAGTAAGCCACCATAACATCGGTTAGCCTCTCACCTGACGGGTTAATCGGCAAAAAATGACTGTCAAAAACAAAGGGAATTTCGGCCGCATGATGAGCACCCGCGGTTTGTCCTGCCAAAGGCGAGGCTCGTCGGAACTGATAAAGGTATACTGGCAGCTCGCGCTTAGCATGCGCATCTGCCAGCAGACGTGTATGCACACCGTAAGAATCATCCCCAAGCATATCTGCCTCGCCCAATTTAAAGGTCTCAGGATGATCTAACCCATAGGACTTTATTAGGACTTTAGCATCATCTCCAAATACCTCACTAAATCGCGCTAACCGCGAAGATAGTTCATCCGGAAAATTATGTTCCATGCGGGTTGGTCGTTGGTACCATTGATAAAAAAGCGAGCCTTCATCAGCATTATAGCCAAGCAATATAGGCACCGGCGCGGTCTTGTTATCTAAGATTAAATCAACCACTGGATCAGGTTGCACATAACCATCAGCGACCGGTAAAAAAGCGCCTAAAAATCGTCGATCTGAAACAGCCGCATTGGAAATAGCATCACTTGGAATAGCTCTTAAGTCCTCGGCGCTAGCAGTCATTGTGGCGAGTCCATTGAGCGCAAAAAAACTCTGGCCAATAACTTCTGCTGATGGAATTTTACCAAAGCCTTGCTTTAGACGAATGGGATGCCACGAATAAACACCGGATTGCATGATGGCTTTGTGGTACAACCCGTCTGCAAGCGGCGAAGCCATCAATTCAGACACCGCCTGGGCACCTGCACTTTCGCCAAAGATGGTGACATTATTAGGATCACCGCCAAAATTGTGAATATTGTTTTGAATCCATTTTAAGGACGCAATCTGATCCAAAATACCATAATTACTGGATACTCCATTCGGATCATCCGCAGATAATGCGGGGTGCGCAAGATAGCCAAAGGGGCCTAAACGATAATTGACTGTGACCAGCACAATACCTTGCTGAGGTAGTCTCGTTGATTGATAAATAGATGCTGATGAGGTTCCCGTTTGATGACTACCACCATGAAACCAAACCATTACCGGAAGTTTTTTCTCGGGGGTTAGATTTGGTGTCGTAAGGTTTAAAAACAAGCAGTCTTCACTCATTGGTGGTGGCGGCCTGTTCGCCAGGGCACTTATCGCTGCTTGAGCCTCAGCTTCTGGTAACCCTTGCCCTCGAATAAGGGATGCTATAAACAATGAGGGCGAACGACTTTGCATACATTGCGCGCCAAACTCAGCTGCACTTTTTTCACCAGCCCACATTACTGGCGCTGCTGGCGCAGCCCAGCGCAATTCATTTATAGGGGGGGCCGCAAATGGCACTCCACGAAACACAGCAAGCAGATCGTCATCTACCTGTTGCCATGAACCCAATAAACGACCTTGTTGAACGTTCACTTTAGGCGAGCTGAGCGGAGTGTTAGTACCACTGGATATAAAAACATCGGATGACTGCACAACTGGCATATATGACAACTGGCAGAGAGCGCAGAGGACTAGAAGTAAAACTCGGACCATTATATATATCCCAAGAAGTTAATGAATCTGAGAGTATCTAGCACCCATATCAAAAGCGACGATTTTCTGAAAAACTATCTACCCTTTTTAGGTGGCATAGGCTAAGGCCGGGATCGTTCGCCTAAAGCGAAGGTACAAGAATGCGTACATTATCATTGCCAACAATGCCGCGCCTGCGCACATAATAAATACACCTGAATAGCCAAGATTTGCGCCCAATATTGAGGCTGCTAGGTTAGGCCCAATTATCTGTCCAAGACCCTGTGCTCCGGGCATCAAAGCAGCGAATCTACCAGTTTTATCTACGTTTGCAATGGTTGACATCTGGTAGACATCAATAAAGATCCATAAGCAATTGAATGAGAAAACGCTGATTAAGATATTTTTATCGGTAATACCATTGGCTAACATACCCACAATGACTGCCATAGTGGTCAGCGTTACTAACAGCGGCCTGAGTAGCCCATAGCGGTTGCTTAGTACAGTGGCGAATAAACAGCCTACTAAACTACAAAATGATGCCCACGTTAGGATCTGCCCTACCCACTCCGCATCGGCTTGATCAGAGGATGCCGCTAACTCAATGTAGGTCCAGTAGGCTCCAATATTGGTGTAGGTGACTACCATCGCTGCCAGACACAACCAAGGTACAAATTTAGGTATTGCCTGAGTCATTGAGTCGTCATTAACAACGTCAGCGACAGTATCGCTCGATGACTGCGTTGGAATCCAACCAAGAAAGGGAATAGTGAGTAAAAACCCAACAATAAACGTGGTATAAATACCCGCCATAGACAGTAACGGTAAAAAATGCATTTCCAGCGCCTGCGAAAAAGCAAAGGCAAATAACATAGCGTTATAGGCACGCGCGGGCTTCGAACTAGCGCCGAGGGACGATACAGCAACCGCTGTATAAATACCGCTGCCAATGCCCGACAGTAGCCTTAACCAAAGTACTTGATCGTAATCCACCACGCTAATACACAACGCATTGGCTAACACTGCCAGTGACAACCCAATAAGGGCCAATATACGCCTATTTACTTTGCCTATAAAAATGGCTGTTACTACCGCTCCCAGTGACAACCCCCCTAAATCAGCACCGGCGACACGTCCCACTTCTACCTCTGAAAACCCCATCAGCGTTACCCAAGCGGTACTAATCACCGGAATACCAACCAACACGCCATAACCAATTAAGGTCATATAAAGACTGATAACGATAGATTTCCAACCATCAAACGGGTTTTTCAGGCCCATGCTTTGTCCGTTAGCTTCGCTCATTACATTACCTCAGTTTTAGGGATGACAAATCTAATTTATACGACTATTAAACGCTCTAACAATAACTCCACGCGTATCTGCAGGGTCTATTACCGCATCAATTTCTAAATGCGCAGCTGCTTCTGTTGCTTTGCCGCGCTCATACATCTTATTAACCAACTGGCTGAATAAGGCCTCTCGCTCTTCACCATCGGCAACTGCGTCTAGTTCTTTTTTAAACCCCAACCGAACCGCGCCCTCCAACCCCATGCCACCAAATTCACCACTCGGCCAGGACGCACTGTAAATTGGCTTGTGGAAGCTACCACCGGCCATTGCCATAGCACCTAGTCCATAGCCCTTACGTAAGAAAATAGTTACCAGTGGAGTGGTTAATTTGGCACCTGCAATAAACAACTGTGCCATGCGCCGCACTGCCGCTTGCTCTTCGCTGGCAGGGCCAACCATAAATCCTGGGCTGTCACAGAGTGACACTAATGGAATATCAAAATTGTCACACAAAGTAATGAATCTCGCCGTCTTCTCAGCGGCTTCGGCATCGACAGCGCCACCCAGGTAGCGGCAGTCATTGGCAATGACACCCACTGCTCTGCCCTCAATCCGCGCAAAACCAGTAATGACCGCACAGCCGTAAGCGTGGGACAATTCTAAAAAGCTATCACTGTCCATTAGATGTGTAATAACCAAACGTACGTTGTAAACATAACGCCGATCCGCGGGCATCATCTCTCTTAGCTGGAGCTGATCAGCACACTGCCAACCAGCACTTTCACCTTGAAAATAACTCAAACATTGCTGCGTTAGCTCTGTGGCTTGTGCTTCATCGTCAGCCACCAAATCAACAACGCCATTTTTAGCCTGAACATCGATTGGACCAATCTCGGTAGGTGCAAAACTACCCAATCCACCACCTTCGATCATGGCTGGTCCAGCCATACCAATCCATGACGTTTTAGTGGCAATGCGAATATCTGCACAGCCAAATAGCGCCGCATTACCCGCAAAACAATAGCCATTATTAACCGCAATCAAGGGTACCTGACCGCTAAGACTAGCCCAGCTAGCAAACGTTGGTACATCTAAGCCTGCTATTTGTATTTTTACATCAGTATCACCCGGCCGACCACCACCGCCCTCGGTATACATAACTACCGGTAGAAAGGAACGTTTAGCTTGTTCCAACATACGGTCAATTTTACGATGGTGAAAATAACCCTGAGTCCCTGCAAGTACCGTGTAATCGTTAACAATGACCGCTACATGAGTTGCATGCTCTCCAAATTTCTCAGCATTTATGGTCGCCAAGCCGGTAATAACGCCATCTGCAGCAGTATCAGTTTTCAACTTTTCGATACTCATACGATCTCGCTGAGCAGCAACCGCAAGCTGACCATACTCAACAAAAGACCCTTCATCGCAAAGGTGGCGAAGGTTTTCACGCGCCGTGCGATAACCCTTGGCATGGCGCTTATCAACTGATTTTTTGCGCCCGGTATCTAGACTAGAGGCAAGCTGCTGATTGAGCTGATCCAGCGCATTCTCACCATCATGAGTGGTTGCTTGCTCTTGATGTTTAACGCCACTGGGCTGACTTGATTTAACAGCCATGCATATAACCTGTCCCTCTTGAATGGTCTGGCCCGCACTGACGTTAATATTTTCGATAATACCTGCAACTGGCGCTGTAATTGCCGTTTGCATTTTCATAGATTCAATGACAGCAATAATTTGATTTTTATCAACAGACTGTCCGACTATTACATCGACACTCACCACAGCCGCGGCCATTGGCGACACTATAGAATACTCAGAAGATTTGGTACTTTTTGTCACCGGTCAATCCCATTTTATTTATTTAATATTTACTTAGATGGGCTCAGACCCAGCCATGTTTGGTATGTTCGAGTCTACGCTTAAGCACCAACGCATTAACCCCGCACTGACCATTAATAACCCGATGCCATAATAGAGCCCATCGCCGACAATAAATCCTGTCACAGAGCCTACATACAGCATTGCCGCAAGTACTAAAAGTCGCGTATTTTCCAAAAAACCTGCGGTCTGTTTGCCTTCCAAAAGTGCACCTATGACAATTAAGGTATAGGCCTGAGCAATGACCGTTGCCCATAGTAATTCAGTACTCAGCTGCGAAGCCTGTTGCGCTCCCCAAGCATGAAAGATGGACACAATAAAATATTGACCGATAATCCCAACATTGACCTTAACCCTGAGTTGCGGATCATATTTGTTAAAGTTGTTTAAGTCTGATTTTTCTGCAGGGTAACGAGCAGCAACATCGGCTGGACGCCAGCCCGTACGGGCCCACAATACTCTGAACTTGTCACTCCATCGCGCAGTGAGCCAAGCATCACGGGCCATACTGATAAATATATGAATGTTTGCCCACAAAGGATTCCAACTATTAAGCGGAGAGCGAATACCATAAATAGGCTGTAGCTGTTCATCCTCTTCTTTAAACGTACCAAACAAGCGATCCCACACTATTAATAAACCGCCATAGTTCTTGTCTATGTAGTCCTTATTTTGCGCATGATGCACCCGATGGTTAGATGGAGTGACCATAAACCACTCAATAAAGCCCAGCTTTGGAATATGCTGGGTATGTACCCAAAACTGATAGATCAACTGAGCAGTAGCGATACTGACGTACATATAAATAGGCATGCCAAGAAAAAAACATGGAATAAAAAATACCCAAGTGGTTAAAAAGCTGGTGCTGGTCTGACGCAGAGCCGTACTTAAGTTGTAGTCTTCACTTTGATGGTGGACTACATGAGAACCCCAAAAAAATTGACGCTCATGGCTGATTCGGTGAAACCAGTAATACAAAAAATCATAAAACAAAAGCCCAACCAGCCAGTGAGCATAGGACGTCATGTCAAACGCCCAAACCGCATAATTTTGTTCGATACGCGAAAATACCAGCAAACCAATATTTAAGAATACAAATTTGGTCACCGTACTTAGCAATCCCAAACTGAGACTATTGAGGCTGTCATTAACGCGGTAAGTGTTATTGCCTTTTGACCAGCCCCATGCCAATTCAATAACAATCAGCAGTAAGAAAAAAGGTATTGCATAGGTAACAAAATTCACAAGATTATTATTTCACTCCAAAAAACAACTAATTTATTAGGGCAATAGTGCATTAATAGCAAAAGAGCCCAACCAATGTCCACCCTCGTAGCTGTCATCCACTAAATTAGGTAGTGAATAAGCGATATGTTTGTCTGCCACCCCCTGTAAATGGCTGAACTGAGGATACTGTTGCGCAAGTGCTGCGAGCACCCAGGCGCGGCTAAAGTTAAGGCCATCTAGATGCACTAGTTTTCCGTCAGAACGATCACCGACCTCACCCACGGCCAAATCAAAGTCTTGGTTTAAAAGTGCCGGCAAAAATTTGCTTACCCAGACTGTAAATTGTTTTTCCGGCAATACTCTACGCATTAAATCAAGCTCCTCTAAGCAGGGCGACAAGAAGTCGTAACCACTGGGCTCCCAAGAAATAGGGCAGTCTTTGTCCTCAGCATAAAAATCATCAGCCCGCTGCATTATTGCCTGCTGCAAGGGTAAATCTTTAAACATTATGGCGTAATCCCAAGCGAAGGTTAACCCAAATGCTGTATTGCTATGTTCGCCAACCCTAATGGGGTAAATGAGCTTGGGAAGATGCTGTACATACATAGCAGACACTTCTTCAGCGAGAGGTTTAAGCACCGATATAAGAGATGTAGCCGCAGGGTTATCCCAGTCATGTAATTCTGTGGTTAACTTTAACAGCCAAGCCCAACCATAAGGTCGCTCCCACGAGGGGTTACCTTGCATATAGTCAATGTCGGCAGCGATATTAGCCGAGGTGATGTGACGTTGCAATATCGCCACAGCGCGCTCACCCCCCTCAACTTGGGGGTACGCTTTAAGTAACCGCACCATAGACCAATGAGCATGCACAGCAGAGTGCCAGTCAAAACATCCATAGAATGCTGGGTGCAATATCTTTGGCGACACCAAGTCATCACCACTACGCAAGGTTTGACTTAGCTTGTTCGGGTACTCAGTCTCGGCACAGTTCAAAGGCAACTGCATTAAGTTAGCCGCTTGATGTGCAGAAATTGGGGTTGAGCTACCTATACTTTCAGACGCTATAGCTTGGCTTGACACCATCATGATAGACACAAGAAATAGGCCGCTAAACCATTGAAGGTTAGTATTCATTCGCTACTCACTTTTTTAAATAGTCAGCCAAGGTTCTTGCGGCTTTGAGTTTCGATTTAAAGTTTACATCTCTAGCTGCGGCGGCTCCAGGCTGACTTGAAAACCACACCATAACGGTGTCTGCAGCACGATTAATATAAATAATTTGACCATGAATACCAACTGCACAGTACTCTCCCTTAGTTTCATCCAACAACCACCACATGTTGTGATAGGCAGACCAAGGTTCGCTACCATAATTCATATTGGCTTTCATGTTTGAGCGAAGCTTATCGGTAATATCCAAGGTAGCATCCACCCAATTGGAGGGAATGACCTGCTCACCATTAATCTGTCCACGGTCACGAATCATCATGCCAAAACGCGCCGCGTCTCTGGTCGTACTGTTCATACCTCCGGTCACAGCTGGCATAAAGGCGCGGTCAACAGCAATGTAGGCGTCGTGCTCTGCGCCTAATTTAGACCAAATATTCTGTTGGATATAGTCTTGGAACGGCTGGCCACTGACCCGTGCAATAATCCACCCCAACACATCAGCATTACTAGAGTTGTAATCAAAATTATCTCCGGGCTCACGCCCGATGTCAGGCTTAATGAACTTGGCTAAAAAATCATGTACGCCATAAATGTTAGCACTCTCTGGCTGCACATCGGCGGCACCAGGTAGCCAACCCAAATTAAGTGCTGGCGCATAATGCACCGCAAAGTCAGAGCTAACGTCAGTGTATGTCTCTTTAAAGTCAATTGAACTAGCCATATCAAGAACATTTTGTAGAGAAACACGTTCAAACCCACTGCCCCTAAGCTCCGGAATGTATTTTGCTGGTGAAGCGGCAAGATCTACCTTACCCTCCGCAACCAATAAACCCAGCGCAGAACTGACTAAAGATTTACTCATCGAAAACCAAAGGTGCTGTGCATGACCATTGAACTGATTAAAGTAGCTCTCATGAAGTAAGTTACCACCCTTCACTACCACTAAACCATCGGCATAGTTGGTGCTAAATAACGTATCAAGACCCATTATTTTTCCGCCAACATCCGTCACCATGAAATCAGCTAAACCGGGTTGAGTTGGGCCGGGTAACTCTCGTATTTTCCCCTGTCGCGGAATCATAACGACATTTAGAGGAGCTCCGGCATTACGAAAAGTCCACTGATTAAACGGATGCTCACGGTAATTTTGCATGGTTGCCTGAGACTCTCGTGTTGGCGGAAACCCCTCCATTACAGTCGTTTTTATCGCTTCCTCTGCAACTAATTTTGGTATACAACCAATAGCACAAGCGACTGTAAAGCAGCTAATCAGTATTGCCTTCATAGGCTAATTTCCTTAATGCTGGTGCTCTTCTGGCGAGAGCTAAGTGTTGCGATTTCTGACACACTGACTGACAAAAACCATCGTTATCTAGGGTACCTTATCTGATCATAAAACCATACCTTGCGGCAATGCCATATTCGTAAAAAATACTAGCAGTTTTTGGCACCCCCGCAGGCTGATTTTAAGAGAGTAAACGGTCAATATGAAAACCAATAGACAAATTAACCCTGCCTATATTATTTCCCAGCACTCCTATTAGGTGTAGAATTACCGACCACTGAAATGGCGGGTTAAATCGCGGTATTAATCAGCTTAAATCATCCATCTTGCTAGTTTTGGATTTTGAATAAAAGGAATACAGCATGGCGATAATGTCGCAGCTATTAGATAAGATAAAGCCGAAAACCCTTGAGCAGCGGATGGCGGAGCTACCTAGCCTATCAATGGATGCACTGACGCTGGTTATCCAGGGAGACGAGGCAGAGAGCTTGCGCATAGCCGCGATCGCCTATGTATTAGATGGTCCCGTATTAACTGGCCTGGCTGTTGCTGATAACTCATTAAAACTACAACAGGCGGCCAAACTGCGTATCGCTAGTTTAATTGATGACGGCAGTATTAAGCTTGATGAATTCATCCAGCGTGACATTGATGGATTGACGCAGCTGTCCATCGTCGGATTTTGTGCAAGCGCAGATATTTTGACTCAACTGCTCAATACCCACACTGATGCAGAGTTTCTTTATCAGGTTGCCATAGAGGGTGTCCCCGCGCGGGTGCGGGAGTTAGCTGCCGCCAAGATTGAGGATGCCAGCCAGCTAAAAAGATTATTAAAAGACACTAGAGGCAAAGATAAGCTGGTGTACAAAATTGTTAAAGACAAGTGTGATCAGTTGCGTGATCAAGAGAAAAATGCAGAACAAATTCAGACGGACATTGTCGATCTCTGCGAGCGCCTAGTCGCCCACAGTAAGCGGCCTTTTGATAAGCAGTTTATGGGTAGAGCAACACGTATGATGGCCGCTTGGGCTGACTTGGAGAGCGCATCTTCTGAGCCTCTCAAAAGTCAAGCTCAGCAGGCCATTGCATTGAGCCAGCAGACGATCGATGCTCATGAGTTAGAACTAACCAACATTGCCGCGAGTAAGGCTGCTAATGAGGCTGCCGAAGCAAGTTTTGGACAGGTTATTGACCAGCTCCATGCCCTGCTTAGTCAGGTCTATGGCTGCGACGGTAATGCTGATGAGGTTGCAAGCATTCGGTCACAGCACACTGCTCATGTTAAACAGTGGAACCAGGCACTTGAGCTAGCCTCAGCTAATAACGCTAGCATTAAAGCATTTACGTTGGCTAATGAGGGCGTTAAACAACAGCTGCAACTGCTCAGTGAGTTTGGTAGCCTGCAAAGTCAAGTAGCCTTGCTTACTGTAGACGCAACAGATGCAACGCAAAATGAAGAGCAAAGCGAAGAAAAGAAATTTTCTGGCCAACAGGCCGCCTACAAAACTGTCAAAGTACGGCTTCAAACTGCCAGTGTGCTGCCTTCAACAATGGTACCGCAGCAGGTTGTTGATGCTCGGAAAATATTGGCTGACCATGACAAATATTGGGCCGATAAAAAGCAAGTTGAAATTAACCGTCAGCGTCATATCAATGCTCTGATTAGTCAAGCAAACCAGGCAATGGAAAAAGGTCTGAGTCGAGATGCTGCAGGCATACGTCGCACGCTGGAACGAAAGCTTGGTGAATTCGGTAAGCTACCCGCGGCAATGACGGCTAAGGTTGAACAACTTGATGGCGCATTGGGTAAATTGCTCGATTGGAAAAACTTTGCTGTAGAACCAAAGCAACAGCAACTAATTGACCAAATGGAAGCGCTAACAAATAGCCAAGACAATCCCGAGGCGCTGGCTAGTAAAATTCGCCGCCTGCAAGATCAGTGGAAGTTATTGAGCAAAGATTCACAAGACCAGCAACTTTGGGAAGTATTTCACACGCTAGCCGAACAAGCCTATCAGCCATGTAAGATTTACTATGAGCAAAAGTCAGAGATTCGCCGCAGTAATATTGAGAAACGTCGTATCTTGATTGGCCAACTGAATGACTATGTTGCCGCGCAAACTTGGGAGGGTGATGGCTCAGAGAGTATTGACTGGAAATTGACCGAAAAATTGATTGGTACCGCGATTAAGGAGTGGCAAAGCTATGCGCCCACGGATCGAGATGCCAATAAACCCCTACAGAAAAAATTTGATCGATTGCTCGATAGTCTGCGTGAAAAGTTATCTTCGCATCAGCAGCACAACGCTGAGCGCAAGCAACAGCTGATTGCTCAAGTAGATGCTTTGTTAGAGATCAGTGACAAGAGAGCCGCGACTGAAAAGGTCAAAAATTTACAAGCGCAATGGAAGCAAGTGGGTGTAGTGGCTCGTAAGCAAGAGCAAAAGCTATGGCGATTGTTCAGAGTAAGTTGCGATGCTGTCTTTGCTCAACGCCAACAACAGTCGGTAGAATTTAAAGCCGAGCTGAATGCCCATAAGGCCGCTGCAGAAGCGCTCACCAACGAAGTCAAAACACTCACCCAATTAAGTGGCAAAGAGCTACTGGATGCGCGAAGCCGAGTTACAGAATGCAAGCGTGAATTCAGCGCAGTGGGCAATTTACCAAAGACTGCCTCAGTGGCGATTAATCAGCATTTCCATTCAGCGGTCACCACCTTTGAGACTGCCATAACTAACCAGTTAACGCTGGCCAAGGCGCAAGTTTGGGATAACCTGTTTACTGCCTGTGACATGATTCGGCTATCTCAAATAGCCACGGATGCCACCGAAAGCGAAAGCTTACTCCAGACAGCCAAAGACTTTATTGACAGTGTTGAGCAATGGCCCAAAAATGGCCGCCACGCGCTTGACACGAAAATAGCCTTGGGTCACTCGTCATCAGGAAGTAATGACCACCAAAAAGCATTGAGACTGCTGTGTATTCGTGCCGAAATTCTAGCCGATCAGGATACGCCAGCAGAGGACAAGGCCTTACGCATGGAGTATCAAGTCTCACGACTGCAGCAGGGTTTTGGTCAAAATAGCTCGCCCAATGGCGTCAGTATTCAAGATCTAGTTATTGAGTGGATTGCCGCTGGAGCTGTAGCAAACGACATTTATGAGCCTCTACTTGAACGCTTTAATCATTGTCGGTAACCCTACTTTTCAATTAACTTTTAAAGGAATAAACCATTGAAAAAACTCTCTTTATTTTCCGTAGCGTTAATGCTCGCTGCTTGTGGAACCACAACTGATAAAGAATCTGAAAAAATCACCACAGTGCAACCCGCTAAGACTAGCACGGCGGCCTATGCTGGGGATTGTGCAAACGTGCAGGGTAACCTGCCAACACTCAATGCCGTGGACCGTGACCAGTGGGGTAAGGTAGGACTTGATCTCGCAGCTATGGATAAGCGTTTCGCCGCTGGTGATGACTTTTTCTGCCATGTAAATGGTTTGTGGTACAACAATTTTGAGATGCCCGAAGATAAAACACGTTATGGGTCTTTTACCCTTTTACGTGATAAATCCGAAGCACGAGTCAAAACAATTATTGAGCAATTGGCCGCGGCGCAGCCAGATCCATCGACATTAGAAGGTAAGGTAGCGGCATTTTATAACGCCTACCTGGACACCGATGCCATTGAAGCTATCGGTCTTAAGCCGGCTCAACCTTATTTGGAACAGATTGAGTCGATCAATAATCTAAACGATTTAGCGAAAATATTCGCTACCACGGGCTTTTCCAGTCCTGTTGGCGGTTGGGTCGACGTAGATTCCAAGGACACTGCTAATTATATTTTTTATCTCACTCAAGGTGGACTGGGTCTACCTGATCGAGATATGTATCTGAACGATGAAGGTAAAAATATTGAAACCCGCCGTGGCTACCTAAAGTATTTGACTCTGTTGCTGCGTGAGGCCGGCTATGAAAACTCGAATGAAGTAGCTGTACGCGTTCTAGCTCTTGAAACAGAAATAGCTAAGGCACACTGGGATCGCACCGTCGGGCGAAATCGTAATCTTACCTACAACAAAATTAGCAAAGCCGAGCTAATAGCACTGGGTGGAAATTTTCCGGTAAATACTATGCTCAATGGCTTAAGTATTGCTGATCAACCACAATTTGTAGTTCGTCAATTAACACCTGATGAAACAGAAATAAGCGAGCTAGGATTAACCGAAGAACAGGTGGCTAAAATTTCTGGCGGTGGAATTGGCGGGATAATGGCATTGATGGCTAGCGCAGATCTAAGCGACTGGAAGGCCTATTTGAGTGCCCACTTTTTATCTGATCACGCCTCTGTGTTAACGGCAAATATTGATCAAGCATCTTTTGATTTTTACTCAAAGCAGCTACGAGGCCAAGAACAACAGCGACCGCGATGGAAGCGTGCAGTGAGTGCTGTAGAGCGTTCACTCGGTGAAGCTGTTGGCAAAGTCTATGCCGCGCGACACTTCCCCGCGGAGAATAAAATAGCTATGGATGCCTTGGTGGATAATTTACGCAAAGCCATGGCAGAAAATCTCAACCAGCTTGACTGGATGGGTGAGGAAACCAAAATACAAGCACAAGATAAACTTGCTAAGTTCACTCCAAAAATTGGTTATACCGAGAAATTTGAGACCTACGACAGCATGACGGTTAGTAATAGTGCCTTCAGCAATGCTATGACCGCTGGTAATTGGTCTTATCAAGACATGATTAGCAAGCTAGGGCAGCCTATTGATAAAACAGAGTGGTTTATGTTGCCACAAACGGTAAATGCTTATTACAGCCCCAATCGAAACGAAATTGTCTTCCCTGCGGCTATTTTGCAACCACCCTTCTTCAACATTGATGCTGATCCAGCTGTTAATTACGGCGCGATTGGTGGCGTCATTGGTCATGAAATGGGACATGGATTTGATGATCAAGGTTCTAAATCAGATGGCGACGGAGTTTTGCGCAACTGGTGGACATCAGCAGACCAAGCAGCCTTTGTCGCTAAAACTGATGCTTTAGTGGGTCAGTATGATGCTTTTTGCCCGCTTGATGATGGCCAAGCCTGTGTTAATGGAAGGCTCGGACTGGGTGAAAATATCGGCGACCTCGGTGGACTATCTATGGCCTACAAGGCCTACAAAATGAGCTTAGATACTAACGGTGACGGTACCATTAGCGGCAGTGAAGAGGCGCCGATAATTGGTGGTTACACTGGAGACCAACGATTCTTTATGGCCTGGGCACAAGTGTGGCGAACGATTTATAGAGAAGCTGCATTGCGCCAACAGTTAATTCGCGGGCCACACAGTCCACCCTACTTTCGTGTTAACGGCGTGGTGAGAAACTTTGACGAATGGTATGAGGCCTTTGACATTGGCCCTAACGATGCTCTTTATTTACCGCCAGAACAGCGCATTAGAATCTGGTAATGATGATAAGTGTAAAAAAACACGGCCTTTTGAGCCGTGTTTTTTTATGGGTGGACTACTGAGTAAACGTTAATGTTTACTCATAAACCAGTTCCATTTCATCTAACAGCCGATCTGCTTTGTCCAGATACTTCATGACCCAGAGCATGTACCGACTATCTACTTGAATCGAGCGATTTGTCTCGGGATCATAACCCCAGTCACCAATAATACTTTCATAAACACCATCAAACAGCAGGCCCACTAATTCGGCACGACCATTGAGTGTTGGCGATCCAGAATTGCCTCCTGTGGTGTCTAAGGTCGATAAAAAGTTTACGGGTACTGAGTCAATGGCTTCGAGGTAGAAATCGCCATATTGCTTTTGCTTAATCAATTCAAGCTGCTCAGCAGGAGAGTCAAAAGGATCATTTCCAGTGTCCTTAGCCAAAATACCTTCAAGACGCGTAAACGGTTGGGCTCGTAATCCGTCTTGAGGTGAGTAGCCTTTTACATGGCCAACAGCCACCCGCAAGCTAGAGTTAGCATCTGCATAAACCGGCTTACCCTGATCTCGGTTAAAGGCAATGATCGCCTGCATGTATTGCGGACGAACCTTCATAAACTTGCCAGACAACGCTTTGTCTTTCTTCTCGCTAGCCATGTCAGTGTCATACATGGCAACGGCAATTTTGATAAAAGGGTCTTGAGAGGCTTTGAACTCATCTACCGACTTTGTCATCCAAGCTAAACGCGTATCTAGATCATTTAACTGGGTGTTGGCATACATTGCATCTAATACTACATTCAATGCAACCTCATCAAGCGTGGTGCCAATGTTAAATGCACGATCAAAAGCAGGAATCCGTTCTGCAGCGGGTAAGCCTGCATAGCGTTTTATCATTTCAAATAGCATGGCCCGATCAACACTTGATGCATAGCGGCGGTCAATGCGCTCCATGCCCGACTTAAACCTAATCATGTCACGTTCTTGATAACCAGGCTCACGAGCCATGTCTTTCAGCAAATTTTCATTGGCAAGGCGATAGAGCCGACGAGCGGTAGGCAGCATAGTGGTATAGCGCATATAGCCTAAAATAAGGTCTCGCTCTTTATGTTGCTGGCTCTGAACGATTAACCCATCCAATACAGAGAGTGTCTTACCGTAACGCTGCTTGCGCTGATTGTTTTGATTAATCCAATTGGACAGCTGCTGTTCGCGGTCTTGACGCTCTGCCAGCATGGGTGATTTACCGTAAAACTCAATCATCGAGGTAAAGTTTTTAGCGTAGTTGGCAAGTCCAGCTAGTAGCCCTTCGTACTTAATACGCTCATCACTGCCTTCAACGGCTGTTTCTTCAATAATCTCCATTAGGCGCTCACGTAACTGCTTGCCCTCTGGATATGCCCATTCAAACTGATTTTCTACTTCATTAGCGGTTCTGTAGCGGTTTGTACGACCTGGGTAACCGGTGACCATGACAAAATCACCCTCGCTGACACCCTTGGCTGAGACCTTTAAAAAACTCTTGGGCTGATAGGGAATATTGTCTTCACTGAAGTCCGCCGGCATGCCGTTTTTTGACACATAGGCCCGGTAAAAAGAAAAGTCACCTGTGTGACGGGGCCACATCCAATTGTCGATGTCGCCACCATACTTACCAATGCTGCCTGCTGGGTTATAGACCAACCGCACATCACGAATTTCTAATTGTTTAATCAGGTAATATTCCAGACCGCCATGAAAACTATACACTTGGCAACGGTAGCCCCCGTCACTTTCACAGTCGGCAATAAGGGCTTTTTCCTTTTGCTCTATGGCTTGATAAAAGGCATTGCCCTTTAACGCATCTAAGCCTGTTACCACCTTTTTAGTAACCTCTGTAACAGCTTCAGTGACATAGACTCTCGAACCAGGAGATGCCGGCAATTCTTCATCAAAGGTATTGGCTAAAAACCCATCTCTAAGAAGATTTTTCTCAGGGGTGGAATTGTGCAAAATTGAGCCGTATGCACAGTGATGATTAGTCACCACCAAGCCCTGCGGAGAGACAAAAGATGCGGTGCAACCGCCAAGGCTAATGACGGCGTTCATGGGAAACTCAGTAAGTCTAGAAATAGACTCTGCATCAATTTCTAGACCCTTGGCTTTTAATTCGTTAGCCATGGCTGGCAATTGATGGGGCTGCCACATACCTTCGTCTGCTGAAAGAGTCAAAGGCGCGATCAACCAAGCTGCCAATACAAGTTTGGCAGTAATATAAACGTGTTTCATAACTAGGATATCCATATTTTAAGTAAGAGGGCAAATACCGAACCGGCTTGCCGGAGGTGGATGATAACCAAGAACAGTCTAGTTAATCCATACTCCATTGGTAAATTGGCAATCAATAGAATCTAAAACCATATGAATGATCAGACCAAGGCCGATAATGCGAGTCTTTGGAAATAAGCATAAAATACCATAAAGGGCGATAAACCAAGGCTGATGAAGAGGGTGAAAACCAATGCTGCAGCGCGTCGCATCATAAATAGGATTAGCAAGAAGGTGGTCAAGATCGACCAACATAGTTGCCATCATCAGTAAATAAGCATGTTGCCAACGCGAGCGGAAAAGCAGCCCAGCTGCCGCTCCGGGCACAATAAAGTGTAATGCTAAATGGAACATTAAAAACCAGTAACGCCAGAGGGTATAGCCGGATAATCACCCACTAACGGAGCACCATTTTCCACTGCCTCAATAGCCAGTTCGATAATATCTAGCGCCTCTATAAAGACCTGTTTGTCCATATTTAGGGCGGGGTACATGCGCACTGTGGGTTCTGTGTCACAAATTGCCCAGACGCCGTTAACCAGCATTTCATTGCGTACTGTACGAGCAATAAAACTGTCATCATAATCATCGCCAAATTGTGCCTTATTAGGATGAGTAAAAGAGATACCCATCAACAAACCTAAGCATCGTACATCAGTCACAATAGCGTACTTCTCTGGCCAGTCAGCCATTCGCTTTGCCGCTATTTCGGCCAACTCTGCGGCATGATCAATGACATTGTCACGCGCATAGATCTCTAACGTTTTGAGCCCAGCGGCACAGCCTGCAGGTGTACCCGCAAAGGTACTACCCGCACTCGCCCGAGGGTTATCTCCCAGTATCTCATCGCGGGCAGCCACGCCAGCACAGGGTTCGACACCCCCAGATAAGTTCTTACCCACCACCATCATGTCCGGTATAACATCGTAGTGATCAATGCCCCACATACGGCCAGTGCGGCCAAGGCCAGTGAGCACCTCATCAACAATCATCAGCCAGTCGTGCTTATCGCAGATACGCCTAATACCCTGAATAAAGTCTACTGACGGAATCCAGTTACCGCCTTCTGCCAGACCGGGCTCAACGATAATGGCGGCTATATTGTCTGCTGGCACAATGTATTGAGGTATGTGCTCCTCCAGATACCACAGGCAATACTTCACATATTGTTCAGGAGTCATATCTGCGGGAATATTTTGTGAGTAGGGGTATGGTGCCTTGATCACGGCGCCATCCCAGGGTTCCATATACAGATTATGCTCGCTGGTGTAACCACTAATCATTTTGGTACCTATACCTGCACCATGGAATGAGGAGGTAAAACTAATAATATAGCGGCGCTTTTTATAGCACAGCGCAGTGTGCACTGCCGACTCTACCGCCTCAGTACCAGAGACTTCAAAGGTAAAACGAGGTAGCTGCTTACCTGGCATAATCTCAGCTAACTTTTCAGCTAATTCAAATCTCAGAGGATGTTCCCAATGATACCCATAGCGCTGATGCGCATCGTGCACCGCCTCTAATACTTCGGGATGACAATTACCAAGAGCATTGGTCGCCCAACCATTTTGAAAATCAATATATCGATTGTCATCAAGATCCCAAACATAATCACCTTTTGCCTTACCAAGAATGATTTGTGCCGGCGGGATAAACCCTCGATCGGCAGATTTTTTAGCCGCGCCATCATAATTTAATCCGTGACGGAATAGATTTTTACCTGAGGCAAGTCGCTCGGCAGTCTTAGGTCCAGGTAGTGTATATGCCATAAATCATAGTTCCTGTGGTTGATACGCGGGTTAAATAGTATTAAGGGTTGATAATCATTTCTCAGTATTACACTATATAATCATATAGAGCTTTAAACCGCCATTCAATTGATCCTATAGGTAGCTTATGTCAACATCAAATCTTGGTAATCATAAGGAACGCCGAAATCTTCTAATCGATGCGACCATTACCGCTATTGCTGAATTTGGTCTATCCAAACTGACTTTAGCTAAGATTAGCTCAATCGCAGGTCTGACAGCAGGTACGGTCAACTTCCACTTTGACAGCAAAGAAACTCTACTGCTGGAAACTCTCAATTTTGTGTCAGAAGAATTTGATAGAGGTGTTGCAAAGGCATTAAAAGCCGCGGGGCCAAATCCTGCAAAAAAACTTGCTGCTATTATAGATGCATCCTTAGATCCTGATATTACCGAGCATCGGAAAATGGCTGTCTGGCATGCATTTGACTCTGAAAGTCGTGGCAGAGAAGATTATCAGCGAATTCGTGGGAACCTAGATAAACAAAACTTTAAGCTGATTCTCAGTCTGTGTGAGCAGATCATAAAAGATGCTGATAAACAATCACAGATTAATGCGCGCGCCATTGCTAATGCAATATCTGGCATTACTGACGAAGTGTGGAAAGAAATTCTGTTTGCCGGAGAAAGCTACGATCGTGATGATGCCCGCAAAGTATGCTT
>CALDQM010000024.1:0-4120 GCA_937911225.1 uncultured Cellvibrionales bacterium | reverse complement strand
CCACCGTTAATAATAATTTCGATGCCCGGAAAGTCTCTCTTAAGTTGATAAACTCTTTCATAGTTTAGTTCGGGCACTTCACGATTTTGCTTTGGACTGAGACCCTTCAGCCAGGCTTTGCGGGCGTGAACCAAAAAAGTTTTGCAGCCTGCCTCAGATACTGTACCAACAAACTGGCACAAAAAATCATAGGAATCATAATCATCAACACCAATACGATGTTTTATCGTAATTGGAACTGAGGACGCTTCAACCATTGATGAAATACAATTTGCCGTTATCTGGGCATTTTTCATCATAACCGCACCGAACATCCCGTTTTGAACACGATCACTCGGGCATCCACAATTTAAATTGATTTCAGCATAGTCATACTTTTCGGCTAATTTACACGCTTTAGCTAAATCGCTCGGATCACTTCCGCCGAGTTGCAGTGCTACTGGGTGCTCTGCGGCATTCATTGCTAAATGACGTTCGGCATCACCGTGCAAGATCGCGCCCGTCGTTATCATCTCTGTGTACAGGACGGCATGCTGGCTGATTAGGCGTAAAAAGAAGCGACAATGCCTATCCGTCCAGTCGAGCATAGGAGCGACACAGAATTTGCGACTAAATGAGTTTGCGATGTTGGGGGCTATGCTGTTCAAAGGCAGTCTTATTTTTCGTGTGATTAGTTTTGATAGCTCTTAGTATAAAAGTCACGAGTCAAAAAGTCTCTCGTATATTGGCGTAATTTAGTGATTCGCTTGTGAAACTACATTTGATTTAAGGTGTAATGTTTTAAAAAACCCGTTTAGTTGCGAATTTCCTGCGTTTATCTTTTACTTCACCATAACGGGAGATGATAGGTTTTACTGATATGCCACTAGCGTCACTTTTAAATTTTCATTACATAATACGGTGTATCGATTATTTATTTTTAGCTAACTGTGAACTCCTCGCTTCTCAGGACGCTAAATGAACTATAGACTCAAGTCTGAGTTTTTTCGGTTAATCAATGTTAGACCTAAAGTAACCTTCTCCAGGAGCAAAGTATGCCAGACCGCTTAAATCGCGTACAAATATTACCAATGATGTTCGGCGCGCTTCTATTTACTCTGATAGTAGGGTTTTACTCTCCATTACTTCAGGCTCATGCAGATCACGACAAAGCACGCTTTGTGTCAACTACTGGCGTTGATAGTGGCAAGTGTGATGACGCCTCGCGGCCATGCAAAACCGTTAACTATGCCGGATTGCAGTCTAACAAGGGTGATACGATCCGGATGGCTGCGGGTAACTATAAAGTTGAAGATGTCGATACGCTATTTTACCTTCTCAGTGATCTCGTTCCTGTAAAGGGTTTGTATAGTGAATCATCTGCTTTCGCTAAAGCCGATCTCAATAACATTACACGGCTAACCGGGGTACCACTCGAATTCGCCGATAAATTAGCCAGCAAAGGCTTTACTGTCATTGTTGACGCAAAAGGCTTGGATATCGAAAAAACTCAAGACATTCGCCAAAAAATGCAGGTTTATGAACGATTAAAAGAGGCCAAGGCAGCAACCAACTGTGAAAATGGTTTTGCTGGAGATCATGCTTGTGAAAACATGGACTTGCTATCACATGTCCCTTTGTCTAGTTTTTCAACTAACCCCAGTGCTGCCAACGATGTTTGGGGCTTTTACGATGTGAATGATGGCCGAGAATACGCGATTATGGGACTACGCAACGGTGTTGGCGTCGTTGAGGTGACTAACCCTGAGTTGCCGCGTATGGTAGGGAGTGTTGCGAGTCAGTCAACCGCTTGGCGTGATATTAAAGTATATCAATATTTTAATACTCAAAGCACACGGTGGGAGAGTTACGCCTATGTGACAGCCGACAGTGCATCCGTTGGAACTATGATCATAGACTTGCGAGAATTACCTGAGAAAATTTCTGTTGCCGGATCAGATTCAAGTGATATCAGTGCGCATAATGTTTATTTAAGTAATGTTGATTACTCGCTAGGGGTAGCACTAAATGAGATCGACCCCTACCTTCATATTGCAGGTTCAAACCGAAAGGGTGGTTCATTTAATACTTATAGCTTGGATGACCCTACCTCACCAGTTTCGATCTATCAAAATAGCTCGTCTTCGCGCTCAAACTATACACATGATGTCAGTTCTATGGTGTTGACGGATGAGCGTAAGGATACTCAATGTGTTTCGGGTGGACCTCACTGTGAGGTTTTCTTTGACTTCAATGAAGACAACTTCCAGATTTGGGATAAAACGCAAAATAGCTCTCCTACGCGTTTAAGTACTACCTCTTATAAAAATGTCTCTTACGTCCATTCAGGCTGGTACACAGAGGATAAACAGGTTGTGCTTGTGCATGACGAACAGGATGAAATAGATTTTGGGCTTAACACGACGGTTCGGTTGTTTGAAATGTCAGACCTAAGAGCGCCTACTCTGCTGTCTACTTGGACTGGACCTACTGGGGCGATTGACCACAATGGTTTTGTGCGCGGCAATCGCTACTACATGTCCAATTATACCCGTGGGATGACTGTTATTGATATTTCGGATACGTCCGTTCCAAAGGAAATAGGCTTTTTTGATACCTTCCCGATGTCTGACAATACGTCGTTTAATGGTGCTTGGGGAGTCTATCCTTACTTACCCAGTGGTATTGTTTTGATTAGTGACATTAGCAGTGGGCTTTACGTTGTTCGTGATAATACGCTGCAGACAGCCGAGGGCAATGTTAGTTTTGATGCCCAAAGTTATTTGGTTGAAGAGGGCGGTAGTGCAACAGTGGAGGTTGCACGTAACAATGGGGCAGAGGGCGCGGTTAGTGTTAAATGGGAGATTTTAGCCGGGGCCACAGATAGCGATGACTTGTCCATTGATTCTGGGACGCTCTCTTGGGGCGATGGTGAAAACCAAGTACAGTCCATCAGTATTCCAGTTAACTCTGACAATAATGGCGAGCCAAAAGAGACCTTTTTTATTCGATTACATGATCCAGTTGGCTCACTATCACTGACATCGCCCAGCATTGCTATTATCTCGATAGAAGTCAGCGAAGGCGTTGTGCAGCCTGACAAGAATGAAGCACCTGTTGTTGATGCGGGTACCACTATTACAGCAGAGACTGATACGGTGGTTACTCTGCAGGGCTCCGCTACTGATGCTGACAGTGCTGAGCTCAGTTATGTTTGGGAGCAGGTGGCTGGAACAACCGTTTCTATTACCGATGCCAACGCTGCTGTCGCACAGTTCACTGCGCCTTCGGTTGAGGGCGAAATGAGTTTTAGCTTGACGGCTACCGATGATTTAGGCGCTGTTGGATCGGATGAGGTGACCGTTAATGTTGTCGCACCAGCACCAGCACCAGCACCAGTGGTTAGCGTTGTAAAGAGTGGTGGTGGCGGTTGTACAGTAGCCGGCGGTAACACAACCGATTCGTCATTAACTATTTTGTTACTAATCTCTGGCGTATTGATGGCAAGAAGGCGTTACAGGTTTTACCCACATGGCGCTGCCTGAGGGGCAGGCTTGCAAGTAAGCAGTGCAAGCCGTCCGTGCAAATTTATCTGGCAAGTTTCGCTAGCCTAATAATGTGGCAACAGATAGCTCCGCTTTTTTAGCGACATGCCAAATACTAGGTATAAAGCTATGGTTACCTAAATGTGTGGTAGGTGCGCTTCTCTCTTAATTAACTGATTGAGTATTATCGTTGACTCAATACCTTCTGCCATGGGTACATTAGCTAGCTTTTCTTTTAGAAATAGTTCGAAGGACTGCAACGTAGCAGTAGTCACACGCAGCACATAATCGTGGGCACCAGCCAACACACAGCACTCGGTTACTTCCGAAAGGTTGGCTACGGCTGTTTCAAAATCTGAAGCATTCTCTGAGGTATTTTTGTTCACTTTTACAAACACAAAGGCCGACACATTAGCCCCTATCATCTGGTGATTGAGTTGCACGCTATAACGCTCAATAAGACCACTTTGTTCAAGGCTGCGAAGTCGCCTCAAACAGGGCGTCTGAGATAGGTTGACCTTGGCCGATAGCTCTGCGTTACTAATGCGTGAATTCTTCTGTAATGCATTCAAGATACTTATATCAATATTATCTAA
>CALDQM010000023.1:0-31832 GCA_937911225.1 uncultured Cellvibrionales bacterium | reverse complement strand
TTTCGGACAGGCTGTTAACATATCCAGCAAATGCTTCGAGGCCTCTATCAAACGCGTCCTCAAGCGTCGTAGCTATGGCGCTTGTTTCACCCATGCCTGCCTGCGCAGACGAATCTATTAAATTACCAAAATTCATTTTAAAGTTTCCTTCGTTTTAGTGACAGTCCCACTTTAACCGCTGGTGGTTTTTGGCAAGCATTCTACGATTAACATATTAGCCCCTCGCTTCATAATTAATATAGCTCCAAAGTACTAATTGCTCCCTGTTGTGACACAGGTCACTCTTTTTGATGAAGCTTTGCATTGGGAGAAGAATTTTTTAACAATCTAAGCTTGTTTTATTCACTGATAACTGTATAAAAACTTATGGATGAAATTTTAGTAGGTAATGTTGATTTGAGTTTTTGGGTAACGGTGCTCCTAGCATGCCTTTTGGGTGCGATGTCGCCAGGACCAAGCTTAGCGGTGGTGATAAACCATACTCTAGCGAGAGGATCGGTTGCAGGCTCTTGGGCGGCAATTAGCCATGGCTTTGCGATCACTCTCTATGCTGCAATAACAACCTTTGGTTTGTCTGTAGTTATTAGTAACCACCAACAGATATTTGACATAATTCAACTAATTGGGTGTCTATTTCTGCTATTAATGGCATTTAGATTACTGTCTTCATCGGGCCAAGCCCGCGAGGAAAGCCTACCGGCCACAGCTTTATCATCCAACGTTTTAGCCATTAGGGATGGATTAGCGATAGCGTTGTTCAACCCTAAAATACTTGTCTTCTTTACTGCTTTATTTAGTCAGTTTGTTCGGGTAGATAGCAGTGTAGGTGAAAAGATATCCCTTGCCCTAATCGCAGGTGGTGTCGATATGCTTTGGTATTTGGTAGTGGTATTAGTTATCTCTCGCTATGGGTCAATTAATCGCTTTCAATACGCTAGTGGTTGGATTAACAGATTGTTTGGTTTGGTCTTAGCGTTTATAGCTGTGGGTTTCATTGTTGATATCACACAGATTTGGTAAGTTTATTTTTCAGGAGTTCTCAAATAGTGACGTCTTTTCAAACTCTTTATGATCTAGCTGCGATTAATAAAGGGTCCCCTGCAATGTTAGAGCAAGTCCTACCTTCGACTGCAACACCAAAGGAGCTCTCCAAAATAACCGATGATCGGTATTTATCTATGATGACCCGCTGTATTTTTAGAGCCGGGTTTGTGTGGCGTATCATCGATTATAAATGGCCGGGATTTGAAAACGCATTCGCTAACTTCAATCCGTTAGCTGTTGCGCATTTTAGTGATGAGCGATTAGAACAGCTTGCTCAGGATACTACTATTGTAAGACATTTTACTAAAATAGTGGCGGTGCGTAACAATGCGGTTTATGTGCTTGACCAACAAAGGCGTCATGGTAGCTTTGCGGCATTTATTGCTGATTGGCCCACTGAAGATATCGTAGGTTTGTGGCTAGAGTTGAAAAAACAAGGTTCCAGATTGGGAGGAAATAGTGGTCCAATGATGCTCCGAAGTATGGGTAAAGACACTTTTTTAATCACTAAAGATGTTTGTGATGCTTTAGTACACCACGGATTTATCGATAAGTTTAGTGTCAATTCTCAGCGGGATTTGAGGCGTGTTCAGGACATTTTTAATAGCCTTTGCGAGCAGTCCGGCCGGTCTCTTAGTGAGGTAAGCCGAATACTCGCATGTACTGTTTGAAGCCGGCCTCTAAAGCTGGCTGTTAATCCAGGTATCCGTGCGCTGATCTAGAACATCCAATGGCAGCGCCCCTTTTTCATGTAACTGATCATGAAAGCTTCGTAGATCAAATTTTTTGTCAAGCTTCTCAGTCGCTCTTGCACGCAACTCTTTGAATTTAAGTTCTCCTATTTTGTAGGCGAGCGCTTGCGCTGGCCAAGAAATATAGCGATCAATTTCGACTTCGATATCGTGCATACTTTTCGCCGTATTACTGGCGAAGAAATCGATCGCTTTTTGACGGTCCCAATCGAACAGATGCATACCAGTGTCCACGACAAGACGAACTGCTCTCCACATTTCGTAGGTGAGTTGACCAAATTTACTATAGGGATCTTGATAAAAACCCATTTCATCGCCTAAACTTTCTGCATATAAACCCCATCCCTCTACAAATCCGGTATAGCTCAAATTTTGTAGTAGGGCATGAGTTTCTGGAAGCTCTTGAGCCAGAGATATTTGTAAGTGATGGCCAGGCATCGCTTCATGAAGCGTCAGCGCCTCCATCTCCCAAGTAGGTCGTGTGTCTAGCGCATAGGTGTTGGCATAGAAATAACCCGGACGTCCATCTTTGCTAGACCCTCCCCAGTAGTAAGCAGTGGTTTGAGATTTTGCCGCATAGTCGGGAATTGGGATTACCCCATAGGGCATTCGCGGCAGTTTGCCAAACATCTTTGCGAGCTCTGGATCAGCGCGTTTGGCAATATCGCGATAACCGGCTAATAAACTCTCTGCTGAAGTCATATAGAATTGCGAATCTGTTCTCAGGAACGTAGTAAATTCTTCAAAACTACCGCTAAACCCAGAGTCAGTAATCACGTCATCCATTTGCTTGCGTATACGTTTGACCTCGCGCATCCCGAGGGAATGAATCTGCTTAGGCGTCAGTTCAGATGTAGTAAAACGCTTAGCACGGTGACGATACCAATTGCTGCCGTTAGGCATGTCCGAGAGAGCAATTGAACTGTTAGCATTGGGTATATAGTCGTTTTCTAAAAAAGTTAATAGTCGCTCGAATGCGGGGTAAATACTATCTTTGACAATAGCGATTGCCTCATTGGTAATTTTGGTTTGCTGGTCTTTAGTCATAGTTTTAGGGTAATCACTAAAACTTTTAAGAAGAGGGCTTTTTAATAGATCCTCTGGAATAGTGTTGTGAATCTGGTCTGGAACATCTCGGAGGGTTATTTTTGGAGGAGTAATATGCCTTTTTAGACCCTCACGGAGTACTGTAATGTTTTGATCAATATACCTTGCCGCATTTCGTAATCGTGATATCCGATCGATAAAGTCCTGGGAACTCGCTTTTGGCATCATTGACAAGGTATCTGCAATGTCTTGTTGCACACCACTTCGTTGGTGAATTAGTATAAATTCCTCAGGAAAAACATAGCCATCTATTTCATCGGACAGATTTTTTTCCACCAGCTGCCATCCCAGTAAACTATCTTCATCCAGATCTTCATGATTAAGACTACGAAGCCGTCTTAGGAACTCTTTTCGGGCTTCTTTATCTTTTTGTACCGCCACAAGGGACGGGTCGGGCCAACGTCCGTTTTGCCCGGGATAACCCACATAAGTTGCATAGGTGGGTGATGAGATCATCGTGTGATGCCAAATTTCATCATAAAGACTGTTGAGTGCGTTTTGCTCAAGCTTAGCGGTATGAGCAATGGGGGAAAGTATTAACGCCAATACTATTGAGATTATTTTTTTCATTCGAAGTCCCTTTAAATTTTCGATTTAACTATCCAGGCATTTACATTGTCTTCTAATATCGGAAGCGATACCGAACCATCCTTCAGGACCACGTCATGAAATTGTCTAATATCAAAATTTTCGCCCAGTGAGGCCTCCGCATGTGCTCTTAACTCTTGAATTTTAAGCATGCCAATTTTGTAGGCGGTAGCCTGAGAAGGCATCACTATATAACGCTCTATTTGTCGTACATTGTAGTTATTAGAGTGAGGAACATTTGCATTCATATAATCGATGGCTTTCTCTCTCGTCCATTTTTTAGCATGAATACCTGTATCAACAACTAGACGACAGGCACGATACAACTCACCAGAGAGACGCCCAAAATCGGAATATGGGTCTGCGTACAAGCCAATTTCCTTTGGAACTGATTCAGAATAAAGACCCCAGCCTTCACTAAAGACGGTATAACCTCCAAAGAGGCGAAATTTGGGGATATTTTTAAGCTCTTGAGCAATTGAAAGTTGCATATGATGGCCCGGTATACCTTCGTGATAGGCTAAGGCTTCCATATTATATTTAGACATATCACCCATTTTGTAAAGATTGGCAAAATAGGTCCCTGGTCGACTGCCGTCCGGCGCTGGGCGTTGATAAAAAGCCTGACCTGCAGAAGCCTCTCTAAAGGGCTCAACAGCTTTCACGACTAAATCAGCTTTGGGTTTGGTAATAAATAGCTCGTCAAGTCGCTCCTTCATATCGTTGATCAGTTTAGTAGCCTGACTGAGGTAAGCTTCTTTGCCCTCTGCGGTATTAGGAAAATAAAACTGTGGGTCATTGCGCATAAAGTCAAAAAACGCCTGCAAATCGCCATCAAAACCCACTGTCTCAATTATTTCTAACATTTCAGACTGAATTCTTGCCACCTCATCAAGCCCGCGATTGTGAATTTGCGATGCGGTTAAATCGGTAGTTGTAGTCCGTTGAAGAGCAAAATTATAAAACTGCTCTCCATCAGGAAATTTCCAAACCCCATGATCATTGGTGGCATTGGCCTCCAGCTTTCTCAACGCGGTTTTCAGTCCGTAATAGCCCGGTGCAAGACTTTTTTGCAGAGCTGCAGATGCTGCGATCCCAAGATCATTTTTATCTGCTTCTGATATGTCTAGCTTCGCGATTTTCGTTTTGAAGTCAGCCAGAATAGTGCTATCTGGGCCTTCACTAAAAGGTGCTCCTCGGAGAATGTTGTCTATAGATTCCATCACTAATGGAAATACAAATTTTGGTGCGATTATGCCTTTTTGCTGCCGGATTTCTAACTGCTCAATGACCTGTTGCAAGAGAGCCTGGCTGTTAGTGATTCTGTTTATATAGGCTTTAGCCTCGTCTTTATTGGCGATTAGGTGTTGATTGATGAGAAACGATGGGATCATTCCGTGTGCGCCGCGCATTTGATTGACAGGATAGCTGTGGTAGCGCCATCGATCTCCTTCTATCTCCTTATTGGCTTGCTGTATAAACATTTTCACACTGAGTCTGACCGAATCATTTGCTTTGGAAAGATCTAAAGCCATTACTTTTTCTAAATGCTGTCTCGTCATATCAAGGCTTTTGTCTCTGGCGCTATCTGAAATATCATTCCATTCACCATAGCGTTCACGCATGCCTAAATAGGTCATTGATTGAGGACTTTCTTGCAATTCTTCTAAGAAAAGATCATCGAGAAATTCAACAATTTCTGATGACGTCAGTATTACTGGTTTTGTGTCTAATGACGCTGAGGTATCTTTTTGACATCCTGTAAAAAGAAGCACAGCAACGAGAGTCACCAGATAAAAAGTGAATTTTTTCATACTAGATATTTCCTTAGATCGATTGTTTTAAAAAAATTATGAGAACTGTCATATTCGCTGCTCTATTCTCAATGGCAACATGTTATCATAAGAATTCCTAAGGGGCGGCCAGCTGTATTTGACCTGAGAAGCACCCTTTGAACCTGATCCGGATTATGCCGGCGTAGGAATAGGACAAGTTTTCCCTGTACTCCGTCTTTTCATTCCGGGTCTCCTTAACAACTGTTACTGAGGCTCCATATGTTATCGCAAAGAAATTTAAGTATTAACCACCAAAGCTATGTTTTAAGCACCGCGAAAAAACTCTTTATTAGCTCCCTGCTATTGTTATCAACGAATATCGCAGCTGCAGAGCTAATTGAAGAAGTCATCGTGACCTCTGATTTTCGCGATGCAAGTTTGCTAGATACTGCAGCTAGCGTCACTATTTTCGATGATTTAACCATTAAAAACCGTCAGGCTAAGCATCTAGAACAGTTATTAAATTTGGCGCCTAATGTTAACTTTTCTAGTGGCGCATCAAGAGGGCGGTTTATCCAAATTAGAGGTATTGGTGAGCGCAGTCAGTTCATCGAACCCCTCAATCCCTCAGTAGGTATCTTGGTCGACGGTATTGATTTCACCGGTATTGCTGGCGCAGCCACCACTATGGACATCAAGCAAGTAGAAATACTGCGTGGACCACAGGGAACCCTCTATGGCGCTAATGCTCTAGCAGGATTGATTAACCTCACCTCTAATCAGCCTAGTGAAATCACTCAGGGGAGTGTGTCACTTGGCGCTGGCAGTCATGGCACTAAGTCGGTGTCTGGAGCCTTGGGCGGATCCTTAAATAATGCGATGAATTATCGTGTGGCAGCGCAAAGTCACACTAGTGACGGATATATAACCAATGATTTTCTAAAAAGAGATGACACAGACAACATTGATGAATTAAGTTTACGGGCAATTATTGACTGGCAGGCAAGTGATGACCTAAGTCTTAAGTTAACGCTATTTAAAGTTGATGCAGACAATGGCTATGACGCATTTTCTCTTGATAACACACGCAATACTCTCTCTGACAAGCCTGGCCATGACCGCCAAGAATCCACCGCGTTTGCCGTGCAAAGTAACTGGCAGGCAAATGAGCAATTTGATGTGGTTAGTTTAATTAGTTTTGCAGACAGTGACCTTGAGTATGGTTATGACGAAGACTGGGCCTTCCCTGCAATATGCGCAGGGCAGGAGTGTGATGGGTGGGAATACAACTCAGAGGATAACTATTTACGGGACCGCGACAACAGCACCCTTGATGTTAAGCTAGTCTCCAAGCAGTCAGTAAATTTTTTGGGTAAAAATGCACACTGGGTATTAGGGGTTTATGCTCGCGAGCAAGACGAGCAACTCCTGCGTCAGTACACTTATAACGCTGGTGACTTTAGTAGCAGTTTTGATACTGAAAATCGTGCAATTTATGGTCAACTTGACACTGATATTACCTCTAACGTAAGTCTTGTTACCGGCTTAAGGTTAGAGGGTAGAAAGGCAACTTACACTGATAGTGATGGTGTAGCTCACAGTGTTGATGAAAATCTCTGGGGTGGGCGTATTGCGCTCCAATATAAACCCAATGACAGTACTATGCTTTATGGTCTGGTATCGCGAGGCTACAAAGCGGGGGGTGTAAATAGTGACCCGTCGCTGTCAGCTGAGGACCGCGAGTTTGATACAGAACTTATGTTGAATTTTGAGACAGGTGTTAAAGGAAGTTGGTTTGAACAGCGATTGCAAACTCGGTTGTCAGTGTTTTACCAACAGCGCAAAGACATTCAGATTAAACAGTCGCTGGTTCAATCCAGAGATGACAGTAATGCCAGCGATTTCACTGATTATTTTGGCAATTCGGGTAAAGGAAGAAATTACGGAATGGAGGCCGAAGTCAACTGGCTTGCCACTGAAGCACTCTCGATTCAGGGTTCTCTGGGGTTATTGGAGACTGAGTATGACACGCCTCTGTCAACTACCTTAGATTCTCGAGATCAGGCGCACGCACCGCGTTATCAGTTCGCACTAGGCAGTAGCCTGCGGATTAGTGAAAACCTTAGTTGGACCGCTGATATTGAAGGAAAGGACAAATTTTACCTATCCTCCAGTCATAACGAGCAGTCAGAGTCGTACTGGTTGCTGAATACCAATTTAGCCTATAGCGCAGATCAATGGACTTTGTCTGTTTGGGGTCGCAACCTCACTAATGAGGATGTGATCGTTCGTGGCTTTGGCGGATTTGGTAATGATCCGAGAAAATACTATGCAACTGAACCCTACTATCAGTTTGGCGAGCCGCGCGTATTCGGTGTTAGTGGTCAATATAATTTTTGAGCGTCTAGGTGACGTTAATAATGGGCAAATGAGGTGGTTTTTATGCAGGTAACAATTGATATCAGCATGTACCCTAATCGGGAGGAATTTATTCCTCCCATTGATGGATTTATCGAAAAGATTAATTGTTTTGAAAATCTAAAAATTACCACATTTCCCACCAGCACCGTGGTTCAGGGTGAATATGAGCATGCTATGAAAGCCGTTCAAGACACTATTGCCGCCTGTTATCGTGACTATAATATGGCGGTTTATGTGGCTAAGATTATCCCCGGTTATGAGGCGCTTTAGGTGAGCTTTGACTGGGTGAGTCTTGAAACATTGGCAGTGGCTTTGGGCATCGGTTATTTACTACTGGCGATGCGACAAAATAGCTTGTGTTGGTATTGTGCTTTTTTCAGCACAGCTATTTATGTCACCATATTTGGCGACGTCAGTTTGTACATGGAATCTGCACTTAACGTTTACTACATGGGAATGGCGGTTTATGGCTGGCTGCAGTGGCAAAAGGGAGGCCCTGATCACAGCGGAGTAGAGATTGTTCGGTGGACGGCAAAACAGCATAGTGCCGGTATTTTAGGAATACTTTTGGCATCTATTATCTCTGGATATTTATTGTCTGTGAGCACTGATGCAAGACTCCCATACCTAGACTCATTTACCACTTGGGCAAGTGTCTTTACTACTGTTATGGTGGCACGAAAGGTACTAGAAAATTGGCTGTATTGGATAGTGATTAATAGCGTATCTATTTTCCTCTATATTGACCGAGATTTGAACCAGACAGCGATGATGTTTTCGGTTTACCTATTATTATCTGTCCTTGGCTATGTTGCGTGGAAGAAAAATTATGTCACTCAGAACAGAGAAATTATTGCATAGAGCCTTGAGTCGTTGGCGTGATTGGCAGACGGGTAATGTTCAGATTAGCGAATTACCCAAGGTGTTAGAGCAGTTACAAGGAGGCATGACCAATGAATCTTTTATGGTTCAAAGTGGTGACTTTAGAGCCGTAGTAAGAGTCAATGCGTTAAATGCACAGGCCCTAGGAATAGATCGAAAAAAAGAGCAATCTCTGCTAGCGTATCTTCAGCCAACGGGCTGCGTCCCAAAATTAGTTTTTAGTGATTCTGATACTCAAGTAACACAACTTATTAGCGGCCGGCACTTGTCTCAGCTAGACTTGGCCGATGAAGATATACAAGAAGGCTTAGAGTCTTGTATTGAACGTATCCAGGCGGTTCGAGTAGACATGCCAGTAAGAAATTACTCATCCTATATTAGTTTGTACAGTGACCAGCTCAGTCACTTTGACGGATTAGCTGAGATTGAGCGCGCAGCGAATATCATTGATGAATTGCAATGGGCGCCCGTAGTTACCCATCATGATTTAATTCTAGAAAATATTATTATTAATGATCAGGGTCTGCATTTTCTTGATTGGGAGTATGCTGATCTGGGGCATCCTGGTATTGATCGAATCAAACTATTCGGCCGTACTTATTGTGAAGATAGAGATGGAAGTTCAGGCATAGATGCCTTGGAGACTTTGCAAAATGGTATTGTAAAACTTTGGTATGCCGTGCAGGATGCCCAACTAACAGATGGTAAAAGAACCGGGAATATTTAATGAGCAAGCAACTCAACGCGTTAAATGCAGAAGAGCAGCACGTGATTCAAGACAAGGGCACTGAGCGTCCTTTTACGGGTAAATATACTGACCATTTTGATGGTGGTTTGTACCTATGTAAGCAATGTGACGCTCCACTGTACCGATCGGAACATAAGTTCCAGTCTCAATGTGGATGGCCTAGTTTTGATGATGAAATTGACGGTGCGGTAAATAAGGTAACCGATGCGGACGGGCGACGTACAGAAATACTTTGTGCTGCATGTGACGGCCATCTGGGGCATGTTTTTTCCGGAGAAGGGTATACTGACAAGAACTTGAGACACTGTGTTAACAGTATCTCAATGACGTTTGTCGGCTCAGAGTGATTGATCTGTGATGGTTAATCTCGAAAGTTTTTAAACTGGAATGGTTGCCCAAGGTCTGCTTCGCGGACCAACGCCATCACTGTCTGTAACTCATCGCGCTTCTTCCCTGTTACCCTGACTTCGTCACCTTGGACTTGCGCCTGAACCTTCATTTTCTTTTCTTTAATCATTTTGATCATTTTTTTAGACACATCAGCTGCTATTCCTTGCTTAAAACTGACGTTTAAGGAAAACGTTTTACCGCTGTGCAACGCTTCTTTGTCGTATTCCATTACGGTAGGGTCTATTTTCCTGTTGACTAGCTGCGCTGCGAAAATATCCAGTAATTGTTGGCACTGAAAATCAGCCTCTGCTTTGAGTGTCACCACATCATTAGCAACGGTAATTGTTGCATCAACGCCACGAAAATCAAAACGTGTGGTCAATTCGCGCGCTGCATTGTTAGTGGCATTCAGAATTTCAGCACTATCGACTTCCGAAACAATATCTAAACTGGGCATAGGACAACTCTTTTTAATCAATGTGGGGTATTATTTTAACTTAATCCCTCTAGGTCAATGAAAAATAATGAATGAGTCATGTTTATGTGGAAACCAACGGTCATTTTCCGCGTGCTGCAAGCCCTATTTAGAGCAAAAAGTGTCGCCGGACACACCCGAAAAACTAATGCGCTCTCGCTATAGCGCCTATGCCTTGGGTGGCTATGGCCAGTACCTCTTAAAGACGTGGTTCCCGCCTATGGCGAAAAACCTCAGTGTTAGCGAGCTTTCAGAAAAAACTCAGCAATGGATTAACCTTGAAGTTTTGGGGTCAGGACATAAAAATACTGAAGGGTGGGTAGAATTTAAAGCTACCTATCAGGGTACTAATGGCAATAGTATATTGCATGAAAAGTCGGTGTTTACTCTTATTGGCCAACAATGGTTTTATATTGGCGGCGAAATTAAGTAGAAGTAACCTTAAATGCTAAAGCAACGTTTTTTGAGGATAAAAATAACACTATGGATTTAAAACTGGTCGACCCCGAGCTTATTCCCGCACTTGATGCTATACCTGAGTTCGACATTTGGTCTGATTTAATGGTGACGCGAGCGGTATCACTGCAACGCAGCAGACATATAGCGTCAACCCTGCCACCTGTGGTTGGAGTAACAAGCTCGGATCATAGTGTCACCCAGGATAATGACCAAGATGTGTCGGTACGTGTTTATCGACCTGAAGGGCATACAGAGAATCTCCCAAGCTTATTGTGGATCCATGGTGGTGGCTATTGTTTTGGTAGTATGGAGGGTGATGACTATACGGTGAAACGCATGGTAGAGAAGATTGGGTGTGTGGTGATCTCTGTAGATTATCGCTTAGCACCTGAATATCCTTTTCCGACACCTCTCAATGACTGCTATGCGGCTCTAACATGGGTTTTTGATAATGCGGACAGGCTCAAGGTTGATGTTTCGCGCATAGCCATAGGCGGCATTAGCGCGGGCGCTGGGTTGGCTGCTGGGCTTGCACTACTAGCAAGGGACAGGGCTGAGGTATCAGTCGTGTTTCAGGTGCTACTTTGCCCGATGATTGATAATAACAGCACGTCAGAATCAAGCTTTAGTATTACTGACAAACGTATTTGGAATCGGCACTCAAACCTTCAGGGCTGGATGCATTATTTAGGCAGACCAACGACATCAGAGCAACAACCTTTTGAAGCATCTAAGTACGCAGCGCCAAGTCATGCAGGGGATTTACATGGCCTTCCACCGGCGTATATTGCCGTTGGCTCTGTGGACCTATTTCTTGATGAAAATCGGGATTATGCTGAGCGTCTTAATGGATCAGGAGTGACTACCCAGTTAGAAATATTTTCCGGCGGATACCATGCTTTTGAGTTTATGGTTCCAAGTGCCGAAATCTCTAAGTTAGCAAGAGACACTCACTACAGCGCTATTAAACGAGCGTTGTTTGACTAATCGATTAGTCCGTCAACGTTTCTTCGGGATCGACTTTTGGCGCCACCATGCGTCCAAACATGATACCGATTTCAAATAGCATCCACATGGGAATGGCAAGCAGTGTTTGGGAGATAATGTCTGGCGGTGTCAGCAGCATCCCAAACACAAAGCAGAGAACAAAAACATAAGGTCTCTTTTTAGCCAAGCTATTGGGGTCTACAGCGCCCATCCAAGACAGTATTACCACTGCAATAGGAATTTCGAAGCTGAGGCCAAAGGCAAAAAACAATTTCAGTACAAAATCTAGGTAACTTCGAATATCCGGCATTATGCTAATTCCATCCGGCACTATGCTAGTGAAAAACATAAATACCAGTGGGAACACTACATAGTACGCAAAGGCCATGCCACCGTAGAAAAGGAACACGCTGGAGAAAAACAATGGTAGAACAATTTTCTTCTCGCGCTTGTACAAACCCGGCGCTAAGAAGGCCCAAACCTGAAAGAGGATGTAGGGCATCGCTGCAAACATTGATAATACCAACGTTAGCTTAAATGGCGTTAAAAAGGGCGAGGTAACCTCCGTAGCAATCATCGTTAGATTGTCTGGAAGATAGGCTCTAATGGGTTCAGAAATATACAGATAGAGTTCATTACTAAAAGAGAATAACCCAGCAAAAATGATGAGTACCGCGACTATTGAGCGCAATACGCGGTCTCTAAACTCAATAAGATGAGTCATGAATGGTTGGGTATCGAGGTCTTCTTGTTCAGTCATTTTTTAGGTTATCAGGGATCATTGAGTTTGGATCTATGCTGACGTCTATATCAACGATGTCCTGCCGTGCTTTCTCTAAATCGCGCATTAATTTTTCGTTATGGAGTTGGCGCCGAATTTCATCGACACCCACCTCATCTTCAATTTCAGTGCGCGCAGCAGACAAGAACTGGCGCAACCGTCCAAACCAAAGAGTTATGGTTCGGACTGTTTCAGGTAGTCGCTCAGGCCCCATCACAATTAGGGTGAGAACGGCAATAATAAGAAGCTCAGAAAACCCAATATCAAACATAGACGGCAACTATTTGGCGATTAACCAACTGATTTAGCCTTTCTCAGAGTCTGATTCTGAGTGTTGCTCAGATTTTTCAGTATCTTCGGTATCCAGATTTTCTGAGGGGTCGTTGGTAATAGAGTCTTTGAATCCCTTAACCGCACCACCTAAGTCTGAGCCGATATTACGCAGTTTTTTAGTGCCAAAAATTAGTGCCACTATGACTAAAATAATTAGTAGTTCTTGCCATCCAAAACCCATGATCTTTCTCCGGTTTGTTAATCAGTCTTACGTTGAGCCTTTTCTTTAAGGCCGGATAAATCGAAACGTCTTTCTAATTCGTTAAGTACTGAGGCAGAATCTTCACCCAGATGCGACAGCATAACCAACGAGTGAAACCAAAGGTCAGCTGTCTCATAAATAACTTTAGTGTTGTCACCACTATGCTCAGCATCTTTGGCCGCTAAAATAGTTTCAAAAGATTCTTCACCCACTTTTTCGAGTATTTTATTGAGGCCCTCTTGATGGAGACTAGCTACATAGGAGTCATCCGCTGCGGCGCTTTTGCGTATTTTAAGAATCTCACTCAATTGTTGTAACACGGCATCACTCATGAGTAAATTTCCTTTGGATCTTTAACTACCTTATCCACTGTTTTCCATTGACCGTTTTCTAAGACACGATAGAAGCATGAGGTGCGTCCAGTGTGGCAGGCAATATTACCGATTTGATTCACCTTCATCATTATTACATCGCTATCACAATCAAGTCTTAGTTCGATTAGCTGCTGGATATGACCGGACTCTTCGCCTTTGCGCCATAACTTCTGTCTAGATCGTGACCAATAAATCGCTCTATTTTCATTCACCGTAAGCTCTAATGCCTCTCGGTTCATCCAGGCAACCATTAAAATTTGACCGGAGGTTTTATCTTGAGCAATAGCTGGCACCAACCCGTCATTGTCCCAATTGATATCGTCGAGGTAACTCATCGCTAACAGCACCATTTGAATCTGAACATAATTATGACAGGTGTTGAGCAGTAACTAAAGTCAGTGCTAACGGAGTAGCAAAATCAACAACCCGGTAAAAACTAGACCCAGACTAACGAGTGGAGGCTGACCAAGTGCCAACGGCAATTGTGATAATCCAAGGGCTAAACCGCCACCAATACTGCTGAAGCCAATGGCTATTGCACACTTAGTCCAAAGAGAATTAGTCTGCTGTGTAGCATTGGTCTGTTTAGCTATGTCACCACTCTCACTATACTGCGCGGCTTTAAGCGCCTGAAATATCATTGGAGGTATTTGCGGAAAGTGTTCTAGCCAGTCAGGTGCATAACGTTTTAATTGGTTAAACATGCTCTTTGGCGAGTAGCGATCCTTTAGCCATTTCTCTAGATAAGGTTGCGCGGTCTCCCAAAGGTCCAGATCAGGATACAGTTGACGACCTAAACCCTCGATATTTAATAGTGTTTTCTGCAATAGCACTAAGGAGGGCTGCACTTCCATATTGAATCGACGCGCAGTGGTAAACAGGTCGATCAGCATATGCCCAAGCGAAATTTCCTTCAGCGGACGTTGAAAAATCGGCTCGCAAACAGATCGTATCGCACCTGTAAAATCATTAATGGAGGTGTCTTTAGGGACCCAGCCGGAGCGAATATGAAGTTCTGCCACCAGACGATAATCACGCTGAAACATAGCCAGTAAATTACGCGCCATATAAAACTGATCTTCACTAGAGAGAGAACCCATGATTGCGCAATCAATAGCAATATAGGTGGGTGATTTTGGATTAGTCGCATCGACGAAAATGTTACCCGGATGCATATCAGCATGAAAAAAATTGTGTTCAAAGACTTGGGTAAAAAATATCTCTACGCCACGTTGAGCCAAAATTTTAAAATCAACACCAGCGGCTTTCAGTCTATCAATGTCAGTTACTGGCACACCGTAAATACGCTCCATAACCAGTACATCTTTGTTCGAATATGGCCAGTAGATCTCTGGAACATGCAGCATTGAAGAGTCTGTAAAGTTATGACGCAGCAAAGAGGCATTGGCGCCCTCAGACTGTAGGTTGAGTTCCTCTATAATCACCGACTCGTAGTCTTTTACAACCTCCAGCGGATGCAAGCGTTCGCCGTCTTCGCTATAGGTTTTTACTAATCGTGCAAGCGTGTAAAGTAAGGCAATATCTTTGCGAATAGTTTTTTCAATATTCGGTCGTACCGCTTTAACAACCACATCACGCCCATCAGCCAGCACTGCCGCATGGACCTGGGCTACCGAAGCTGATGCCAGAGGGTCTGGTTCAAAACTGAGAAACAAATCATCAACACTGCCTGACAATGCTAATTCGACATTTTGTTTAAACAGGTCTGAGGAAAATGGTGGCACGTTGTCTTGAAGTACAGACAACTCAATGCTTATATCCTCGGGAACAAGATCAGGTCTGGTTGACAGCAGTTGCCCGAACTTTACAAAGATAGGCCCCAGCTCTTCAAGTGCTTTGCGCAGACGTTCGCCGCGAGTCCCATTAGCACGTCCAAAGAAAACAGCGGGAGCAAGAAAAACACGAACGCTAAAAGGCAGTTTTTGTTTGTCCAAGAGTAAATCTAAGCGGTATTTTCCGACTACTTTGATTATTTTAGCAATGCGTCTCAATCGAATCACGAATTTAAGGGTCCTTGATCATATTGTTGAAGCTTCTGCTGAAGTCTTTTCAGACGAGCAGCTACGCGATCGACATCAGAGGATAATTTTCTAATCTCAGGCGCTGTTGTGTCGAATTCATTTTTGCTGGGCGTCAGATTAAATTCCTCTTGCGCAACTTCAACCATACCTGTGGTTGCACGCCTAATCGTATCTTTTCTGAAGACCGCTGAATGACGAATGCTTTTGGCTAAGAGATGAGCGGGAATATCACCCACAATTTCAGCCAGTGCCGCTTCCCAATCAATATCCAGATTACTCATAATTTTATTAAGCTGATTTAGAGTATCAAGATTACCGCTGACCGTAATCCCGGTTCCCGAAAATGACACAGATTCCTGAGCATTTAAGGCAACCCCAGCCATTGCAACCAGACTTCCCTTAACAGTTACTGAAGCCTCGCCAGCCCATTGATCATGAAGCTTTACGCCGGTAGAGATTGGTTCAAGGGCTATTGTGATTGGCGGAAGAGTACTTTCAATTAATAGTACTTGCCCTTCCAGCTGCGCTAGCGCAGACGCTGACGCAGGATCATGCGCTAAGGCGGTATCTATAAGTGCTTCTGCACCTCCCAAGGCCGTTTTGCGTAGTGCTGAAAACATCACTAAGGCTTGACTCCGCGGTGGAGAGCGACAACGCCCCCGGTCATGTTGTGAAAATCAGCGTTAGCGAACCCCGCCGTTGTTAGCATCTCCAGAAGAGTATTTTGATCTGGGTGCATACGAATCGATTCTGCTAGATATTGGTAACTGTCAGCGTCATTGGCGAATAGTTTTCCAAGTTTCGGTAAAATACTAAAAGAATAAGTATCATATACCTTTGACAAAACGGGGTTCTTTGGCGTTGAAAACTCTAGTATTAACAATTTTCCGCCGGGCTTTAGAACCCGCAACATGGAACGCAACGCCATATCTTTGTCGGTAACATTGCGCAAACCAAATGCAATAGTAATGATGTCAAAGGTATTGTCAGGGAAGGGCAGGTGCTGAGCATCTGCTTGAGAAAACTGAACATTATCAACGATGCCTCGATCAACAAGTCGATCACGACCTACCTTTAGCATTGAATCATTAATGTCGGCCAGAACAACCGTACCCTCTGGACCGACAATGCGTGAAAACTTAGCGGCTAGATCTCCAGTTCCCCCTGCAATATCAAGCACTTTATGCCCTTTGCGTACCCCAGACATCTCAATGGTCATACGCTTCCATAGGCGATGTATTCCCCCTGACATGAGATCATTCATCAGATCGTAGCTTCCGGCAACGGAGTGAAAAACATCAGCAACTTTGCCGGCTTTCTCTTCAACATCGACGGTCTCGTAACCAAAATGTGTCGTTTTTTCAGGCATATTTGCAACTATAAGGTAAAGATTTAGAAGTGTATTGTAGCGCTAGTTAAGCCGTTTAGGTATCAGTCAGGCTGTATAGTCACTAAATGATTGATTCCGCAATATTCCCAGGGCGCTAGACTTAGATAACAGGTTTTTCATGAGAGTTTCACAACTTGTACATCAGGATCGCGAGACTGCCCGGCCTCATGCAGCCGCCCCAAATAACCAATCCAGTAATCTGTGTAGTTTTCAGCTAAGTCGTAAAGGTAATCCCAAGTAAAAATCCCTGAATTATGCCCGTCACTAAAGGTAATCTGAATGGCGTAATTACCCGATTTCTGTAGTGATCCAATAACAACGTTGCGCTGACCAAATTGCAACACTTCTTGTCCCTTGCCATGGCCACGTACCTCAGCACTCGGAGAAAAAACTCTCAGGTATTCCGCTCTCAGCTGGTGTTGCTTGCCCTCCGCATACTCAAGCCGCAGAGCGTCTTTAGATTCAGTCACAAAAATTCGCTGGGGTGTAGGCATTTAAAAAGCTCTCTCTACAGGCTGGCCTCGTTACAAAATGAAGCGGGTTAGATCCTCATCACTGGCCAGTTCACCAAGGTTTTTATCTACAAATGCCTTATCAATAGAAATACACTCATCTTTGGCGCCCAAATCTGAGGCATTGAAAGAAATATCTTCAAGTAAGCGTTCTAGAATGGTGTGTAAACGTCGCGCACCAATATTTTCGGTGCCTTCATTAACGTCAAAAGCAATTTCGGCGATACGACGAGTGCCTTCAGCGGTGAAATCAATAGTTAACCCCTCGGTCGACATGAGCTCACAATATTGTTTAGTCAGCGAGGCTTTGGGTTCAGTTAAGATACGCTCCAAGTCACCTACTTTTAGAGCATTTAATTCTACTCTAATAGGCAGCCTGCCCTGTAATTCGGGAATTAGATCTGAAGGCTTAGACAGGTGAAAGGCGCCTGAGGCAATAAACAATATATGGTCCGTTTTGATCATGCCAAACTTGGTTGATACTGTACAACCTTCAATTAGTGGCAGAAGGTCACGTTGAACTCCCTCTCTAGACACGTCTGCGCCACCTGTTTCACCGCGCCGGCAAACCTTATCAATTTCGTCAAGAAAGACAATGCCATTTTGTTCTGCAGCTTCCATGGCGATCGTTTTAATATCTTCTTCATTAACTAACTTTGCCGCTTCTTCCTCTTTTAAATGTTTAAGCGCGTCAGCGACAGTGACTTTTCTATTGGTCGTTTTATCTTTACCCATACTACTAAACATGTTCTGTAGCTGAGAGGTCATTTCTTCCATACCAGGAGGTGCCATAATTTCAACACCAACGGGAGTCTGACTTAATTCAACTTCAATTTCTTTGTCATCTAATGAGCCTTCGCGCAACTTCTTACGGAACACCTGACGAGTTGTTGAATTCTTTTCGTCCTTACTTTCAGTGTCTCTAGCGGGAGGCAGTAGAGCGTCTAGAACTCTCTCCTCTGCAGCGTCCATTGCTCGCTGATCAACTTTTAGCATCTCTGACTCGCGACATTGCTTGACTGAGGTTTCAACTAAATCTCGGATAATAGATTCAACATCTTTACCGACATAGCCAACTTCAGTAAATTTTGTCGCTTCAACTTTCACAAAGGGCGCATTAGCTAATTTTGCTAGGCGCCGCGCAATCTCAGTTTTACCAACGCCCGTTGGCCCAATCATAAGAATGTTTTTGGGTGTGACCTCATTACGCATTTCACTACCCAGTTGAGACCGGCGCCAGCGGTTGCGTAATGCAATAGCCACTGCACGCTTGGCATCGTCTTGACCGATGATATGTCGATTTAATTCGTGAACAATCTCACGGGGAGTCATTTGAGACATAGTTATACCTTAGAGTCTAATTCTTCTATCGTTCGGTTATGATTTGTGTAGATACAGATATCTCCAGCAATTTTAAGTCCTTGCTCGACAATGGTTCTTGCATCTAAATCAGTATTTTCTAGTAGGGCTCTAGCAGCAGATTGAGCAAAGGGTCCGCCGGACCCAATAGCAATGAGGTCATCTTCAGGCTGTATGACATCGCCGTTACCCGTAATAATAAGAGAGGCCTCGCTATCTGCGACGGCTAGCAGGGCTTCAAGTTTTCTAAGCATACGATCTGTACGCCAGTCTTTGGCAAGCTCAACCGCAGCGCGGGTTAAATTACCTTGATGCTGTTCTAACTTTGCTTCGAAGCGCTCAAAAAGAGTGAAGGCATCTGCGGTCCCGCCAGCGAACCCGGCAATAACCTGACCATTATGCAAGCGACGAACTTTTCGGGCATTACCTTTCATAATGGTATTACCCAGACTGACCTGACCATCACCACCAATGACTACCTTGCCATTGCGCCTTACTGATAGGATAGTTGTTCCACGATACTGTTCCAAAGCTACACTCCTCGTCTATGTGCATTAATAGATGGGGTCTATCCAATAAATATCAATGCATACACTTGAAAAATTTATTGCCTCTAAAAATGCCCTTCTTGGCGCAAGTCTACTAAACACGCGTTAATACTGTCACGTAATGTTGTGACAATAAAATCAATCTGTGCGCGGCTACACGAGCCTTTACTTCCTGCGCTGAAAACAGCACCTGGGTGTGCAAGTCATTGTGAGTAAAGTAAACGGACAACACCGTTGTGATATTCCTCACTACCTATCGGGTTTAGAGGGTTACTTCTCTTGATCAATACTCTTGCGAACGGAATCAATGAATTCAAATCGCTGTTTGTTGAGCTCTTGTTCGGTGGCGTTCTCCCAATTACCATTAAAGACAACCACCAATTGCCTCTTTGGGTCTATGAAGATAGTTTGCCCAAAAATACCTCGCGCGGTAAAGCTACCATCGGCAAATGTCCACCATTGATAGCCATAGCCAAAGCCCGGGTAGCCAATGTCAGCCTGTTTACTGGTAGCCGTTGCAAACCATCCATCAGGCAAAATAGACGTATTATTTATCGTGCCATCTTCCAATACAAAAAGACCATATCGCGCAAAATCGCGCAAGCTTGCTTGTATACAGCAACCGGACATCTCGATTCCATCCGGACTAAATAGCCAGCTTGCTTGGCTTTCCATACCAAATGGTTTCCAGATTTTTTCAGTTAAGTATTGTGACAGAGTGCGCCCGGTTGCTTGACTCACTAAGACTCCGATAAGATTCGTTTCCCCTGTGGAGTACTGCCACTGCTCCCCAGCAGGATAGGCTCTAGGTAGTTTGCGCATGTAACTTACTATGCTGGGAAGACCATCGTTTGACACATGAGTGCCAAATTTAGCAACATCAGACTGCGGATCACCATAGTCTTCATTCCACTGTACCCCAGATGTCATTGTAAGTAGCTGTGCGACAGTGACGTTATCATAGGCCGACCCTTGCATACCCTTAATATAGTCTGAAACACTGTCATCTAAACTCTTGATATGGCCTTCTTTTAAAGCAATGCCAACCAGGGTAGAAGTGAATGATTTGGCGACAGAAAAACTTGTCCAACGTTTTTCTGGCGAATGCCCAAGGCCATATCGTTCATAGCGAACTTCACCATTATGCAGAATTAGCGCACCGGCCAGCTGCTGTTTGGCAAAAAAATTGTCCATGTCAATATCAAATACTAATGGCTCACCATCAGATAACTCTCTCAACGTGGGACTTGGTTCTATCACGCTTGATTTCACCATCCATGGTACTTTATCCATCATTTTAAAGGCGGCCTCACGCTGACTTTGCGACCAAAATAAAAGATCATTGTTTTGTGGTGCTTCAGAAATAAGCGCACGCCAGTCTGGTCCAATAGAAGACCACCCGATGCCAGCGAGGAGTGCTAGTGTAATGCTCGTAATACCGATCCATTTAAATACTATTTTCATTTGGCACTGTCCTTTTTTGATTACGAGGTAGGGAAAACGATCTTAATAATGAGTAGAAAGAGATCTTACAGTTGTTTAGGCCTGAAAAATCCGCAGACCGATTTCAATGCAACGACTTTATTCTAGGGTTAAGTATAAATAAAGGGGTCTGTGATAAATGGGAATCATTTACCTTCAAGCGACCGTCGTAGTGACGGATAAAATAGAAGTAAAGCCATGGCTCGGGCAACGACATAAATAATCATCGCCCCCCAAAGGCCTTGAACGCCAAATTGGTCTGATAAGGCCCACCAAGCGATAAGGTAAACTGCGATAGACAGCCCAGCCGCATCTCGCATTTGCCGCGTAAAAGAGGCTCCTATGAAGATTCCGTCTAACTGGAATGCAGCACATGAAAACAGTACATAGAGTGCAGATAATGGGAGTAATTGAGTCGCCTCAAGACGCACCACATTAATATCAGTGAGCAACATGACTGCAATGTCACCAAGTAGGACAATTACCAATGCCAATAGTATTGCAGTAATCATAGCCAAGATAGTTGAGCGTTTAACGGCTAGATCAAAAATATCCCTGCGCTTTGCACCTATGGAGGAGCCGACTAAGGCTTCAACCACATAGGCATATCCGTCTAGGAAGAACGCTGAAAACGAGATCAACTGTAGCAAGATATGGTTGCTAGCCAGAAAGGTATCGCCAAACTTGGCACTTTGGTTGATAAAAAAGCCAAAAGAGAATACTAAAATAAGCGTTCGGATCATAATATCTAAATTTGAGGATGCGGTTTTTCGTAGTGCCGGCCAGTCCATGATTTTGGTCTTTGGCCAAAAAGCATCGGCTAATAATTTGCGCTGATTTAATGCTCGGTAGACCAACCAGCCTGCTAATAGCACAGTTGTCCATTCAGCAATCACTGTACCTAGGGCTATACCACTGGCACCCCAGCCTAAGATGCCGGCAAACCAGACATCCAATGTGATATTGAGCCCATTTAAGAAAAGCTGAACTAGTAACAGTGTTCTACTCTTGCCCAATCCAATTAAAAGACCCATCAAGGCGAATATGCACAGTGTGGCTGGTGCGCCCCATATGCGAATATTAAAATACTCTTGAGCCACAGCCTCAACTTGGGTGCTGCCATCTAGTAGTGAAAAAGCAGCTAACCCAATGGGCCATTGGAGCAAAATTAAAAACACACCAAGATTAATCGCAATTAGCAGCGCTCTTCCGAGAATCGCTCTAATCTCTTGCTCATCTCCAGCACCAGAGGCTTGGGCAGTAAAGCCCGTGGTACCCATCCTTAAGAAGCCAAAGCTCCAATAGACAAACGAAAAGATTAAAGCGCCGAAGGCAATTGCTCCTAAATCCTCGATACTACCGACATTTCCGATGACAGCAGTATCGACCAGACCCAGTAATGGAACTGACGCATTGGCCAAAATAATGGGCCATGCCTTTGTTAAAAGGTATCGATAACTTATGGATTCGGGGATTTGCATCTAATCCAGCTGATTTAGTATGAGTTTATCCATGAATAAGGTCGTATTCATTAAATGAACGGCAGTTGGCTGATATGTTAAAACATTCTTGGCCAAAACCCTATTTTGACTTGTTATGCTGGGGCTAACTAGAGTTTGTTACCCGCTCTTAGTGATTATTGGAACTTATACCTAAACTGGGGTATGGAGAAAACACCTTAACTACATTTATATTGCGTTAAATTCAGCTATGCTTGCCACTACTGTGAAGTGTTACAACAAAGCATTGCACACCTACTATTTAGACAGACGGAAAAAGCCAATGATACTGACGTTAAAAGACCCAAGTTTAATCACTCAGCAAGCTTATATTAATGGCCATTGGGTCGACGCCGACAGTGGCGAAACGCTTGATGTGACTAATCCGGCAACCGGAGAAGTTCTGTCGAAGGTCTCTAAATGCGGTACTGCTGAAACCAGAAGAATGATTGAAGCCGCGGCGGTCGCACAAAAGTTATGGTCAGAAACGACGTCAAAGGAGAGGGCCGGTCTGTTGAAGCGATGGTTTTCCCTAATTATGGAAAACCAAGAGGACCTCGCCCAGATTCTGACTGCGGAACAAGGCAAACCGTTAGCTGAAGCTCGCGGAGAGATTGCCTATGGCGCTAATTACATTGAATGGTTTGGTGAAGAGTCAAAACGGGTTTATGGCGATATTATTCCTCAGCCGTCTAATGACAAACGAGTGATGGTCATCAAGCAACCGGTTGGCGTAGTTGCCTGTATCACGCCATGGAATTTCCCCAATGCTATGCTCACGCGCAAGATTGCACCGGCTATTGCGGCTGGATGCGCGGTAGTCTGCAAGCCGGCCAATGCAACGCCACTCTCAGCATTAGCGTTAATGGTATTAGCAGAGCGAGCGGGTTTTCCTCCAGGATTAGTTAATATTTTGACCGGTCGTACTGCCGAGATTGGTGCTGAAATAACCAGTAATCCATTAGTTCGAAAAGTCACCTTTACTGGCTCTACCCCTGTCGGGAAACAGTTAATGGCTGAATGTGCCGCCACGGTAAAGCGCACGTCTATGGAGCTGGGTGGCAATGCTCCCTTTATTGTTTTTGAGGATGCTGATATTGATTCTGCTGTAGTCGGGGCAATGATTTCTAAGTACCGTAACGCGGGCCAAACCTGTGTGTGTTCAAATCGAATATTAGTTCAATCCTCTGTGGCAGAGGAGTTTACTGCCAAGTTTACAGCGGCGGTAAAAGGCCTCGTGGTCGGTAAGGGTGATGAGGAGGGCGTTGTTGTTGGACCGCTTATTGATCAAAAAGCCGCTATCAGTGTGTGTGGGTTTATTGATGATGCGGTATCAAAAGGCGCAAAGGTTATTGTTGGCGGTGGAATGAGCGCGATGGGCGATTGTTTTGTTGAACCAACTATTCTGACTAATGTTTCAAGAGATATGCGCGTCTTCTCTGAGGAAATCTTTGGTCCTGTGGCACCCATTTTGACCTTTGAGACTGAAGCTGAGGCGATTGAAATGGCCAATGATACTGAATTTGGTTTAGCCGCCTATTTCTACTCACGAGACATAGGCCGGGTTTATCGTGTGGCAGAAAAACTTGAGTATGGCATTGTCGGCATTAACGAAGGTATTATTTCTAATGAAATGGCTCCCTTTGGTGGTGTTAAGGAATCAGGTAGTGGCCGTGAAGGCTCCAAATATGGCTTGGATGATTACCTAGACATAAAATATATGTGTATTGGTGGTATTGACCAATAATAATTGCGATAGGAATAAGACATGACACACCTAATTTACCCCACGACTAATTTTAAAGCGATTGAGCAGGTCACTGTTGAGCGCGGAGAGGGTTGCTATGTTTGGGACAACCACGGAAACAAATATCTTGAGGGGCTTGCGGGCCTTTGGTGCACAGCGTTAGGTTATGGTAATCAAGAAGTTATTACCGCCGCCACAGAGCAGATGAATAAACTTACGTTTAATCATATGTTTGGTGGTAAGACTCATCAGGTGGCTATTGATTTAGCCGACAAGCTCGCTGATATGATTCCTATGAAGGATGCAGTGATCTCCTTTGGTAATTCCGGCAGCGATGCCAATGACACACATATAAAGTTACTTCGTTATTATCATGAGGCAATTGGCAAACCCCATTGTCGAAAAATTATTGCTCGAGAGCGCTCATACCATGGGGTCACTGTTGCGGCTGCGTCTTTAACGGGTTTGCCAGTGACACAAAATCATTTCGACCTGCCAGTAGATGCCTTGGGTATTTTGCGCACCGATCACCCACACTATTACCGTGGCAAGCAGGGTGAAGAGACTGAAGTTGAATTTGTAGATCGTATTGTGGGTAATCTTGAAGCAATGATTTTGCGCGAAGGACCAGATACCATAGCGGCCTTTATCGCCGAGCCCATCACTGGGGCAAGCGGTGTGATTGTGCCACCGGAAGGGTATTACCAAAAAGTGCAGGCGGTTCTAAATCGGTACGACATTATGTTTTGGGCTGATGAGGTTATTACAGGTTTTGGTCGTACAGGCAGTGATTTTGGTTGTAACACTATGGGTATTAAATCACCTGATATGATGACCTTTGCTAAGCAGTTATCTTCGGCTTATATGCCGATTAGTGCCTCGGCAATAAAACGAGACATGTACACTGCTATGATCGATCAAACGGCTAATGCTGGGGCCTTTGGTCATGGTTACACCTATTCCGGTCATCCCGTCGCATGCGCCGTTGCTTTAAAAGTACTTGAAATTTACCAGCGTGATGAGATTTTTGAAAAAGCCGCAATTACCGGTAAATACTTACAAAAAAGATTAGCCGAATTCAGTGATCATCCGTTGGTAGGTGAAGTTCGTGGCAGTGGATTACTGGGCGCCATTGAATTGGTCGCTGACAAAAAGACCGGGCAGCCATTTGTAGGTGGCGCAGTAGGTGGTTACGCGCAAAAGATGGCCCAAGACAGCGGGTTGTTAATTCGTGCCGTGGCGGGCTCAAGCTTGGGCTTCTGCCCACCGCTTATTATCACTGAGCCTCAAATTGACGAATTGATTGGTAAGGTGTCTATTGCCTTAGATAAAACGTTAGAGCATTGTCATCAGCATTCTTTAATAGTGTGAAAATCGTCACAATTTTGGATTTTTCCTCAGTATTAATAGTCATATAACAGTAAGATAACCCACTGTTAATGCCGAGGAGTTTCCATGCTGATCAAAACCACTACACATAGCAGTTGCAAAGAGCACCAAGTCACCGACGAAAAGGTCTATTTTGAGCGCCGAGACATGCTCAAAAAAATGGGTTTTTTCGGGGCGGGTGCGTTACTCAGTGGCACGGCTAGTGCAAGCGTGTTCGATATCTTTTCTGATGATCAGCCAGCAGCAACATTCAAACAAAATAACCTTACATATAGCCCCGCAGGTGACTATAACGGCACCCTGACGCCGGAAGAAAAAGTGATTAGCCATAACAATTTTTACGAGTTTGGCGCACAAAAGCACCAGCCTGCAGAAATGTCCCAAGGGTTTAACGTTAATCCTTGGCAGCTAAAAATTTCTGGAGAAGTCGAAAATCCACTGACTCTAGATTATGACGATCTTTATTCTTCGTTTGATCTTGAGGAGCGTATTTATAGACTACGCTGTGTTGAAGCTTGGTCAATGGTGATCCCTTGGATTGGATTTTCTCTGGCAGACTTGGTTAAAAAAGCCAAGCCTACGTCAAAAGCCAAATATCTGGCCTTTGAAACGTTACATGACCCAGTGCAAATGCCGGGACAAAGAAACCGACGACTGGGCGGCGGCATTGATTATCCCTACATAGAAGGGCTACGAATAGACGAAGCCATGAACCCTTTAGCACTCATGAGTGTTGGCCTTTACGGTAAAACGTTGCCACCTCAGAATGGCGCGCCAATTCGGTTAGTCGTTCCCTGGAAATATGGTTTTAAGAGTATTAAGTCCGTGGTGGGCATTAAGTTTGTCGAAAAAAAGCCACCCACTACTTGGAATATACTGGCCGCTAATGAGTATGGCTTTTATGCCAATGTAAACCCTGCGGTAGACCACCCACGCTGGAGCCAAGCCAGCGAGCGACGCATTACCACCGGTGGTATTTTTGATCAAAACCGCATTGCTACACGGCCTTTTAATGGTTACGGCGAAGAGGTTGCTAGTTTGTACACAGGCATGAACTTAAGAAAGTACTACTAAGCCAATGGCGCTGACTGTATCTGCACAACGCATTCCCTACCTTAAAGCCTTGGTGCACTTGGTAGCGCTGTATCCGCTTATTAATTTATATTATGCCGCCATTAACGACCAGCTCGGCGGTGACCCTGTAGAAGCTGTTATTCATTTCACCGGCATAGGTGCGCTCAACTGTTTGCTTATTAGCTTGCTCATATCACCGATGGCAAAAACCTTTAAGCTAGGATTTTTAATACATTTTCGCCGCATGATTGGGCTTTACGCGTTTGTTTATGCACTGTGCCATATTTTAAACTTCCTGTTTTTTGAAGTTCAGTTTGACCTAGTGTTATTCATTGAAGAGATTTTTAAGCGCCCCTACATCACCGTGGGCATGACAGCGTTTCTGTTTCTCATTGCACTAGCTGTCACCTCAACGGCAAAGATGCGCCGAAAAATGAGGAAAAACTGGCAGAAGCTACACAACGCCAGCTATTTAATTGCCTTGTTGGTGGCAATCCATTTTTACTGGTCAGTAAAGTCAGACGTAACAGAGCCACTCATATACTTTGCCCTGTACGCTGGGCTCATGGCGTTTCGCCACAAAACCTTGCGCCGTTGGGGCAACCAGTTGCTGAGGCGTTAAAAGAAAGAATCCTCGGCAGTTAAGCGTGCTATTCCCCTAAACCAACCCCTCACTAATCTTACGTATGGCCTCATAGCTAGGCTTTAACTGCCCGTACATCTTTTTATACACCTGAGTGTAAAGGTTGTCATAAATAACTTGGTTGGCAGCTATGGGTGCAAAGCTGTCGCCATGTGCGGTCATGTTTTGTGCTGCGGTGGTAAAGTCAGGGTATAGCCCTGTGCCTACGGCGCTGGCAATGGCGGCGCCAAGAGAGGATGTTTCAAACGTACTGGGTCTGTAGACGGTCATGCCAAAGATGTCGGCGGTAATTTGCATAACTTGGTCACTTTGAGAGCCGCCGCCAGAGACCACAAGTTTGGTGATGCTGGTTTTACTGCATTTTTCTAGCAGTTCTTTGCTTTCACGAAGGGCGTAGGTAAGGCCTTCAATCATGGCTCGGTAAAGGTGCGCGCGGGTGTGTTGTTCGCTAAAGCCAATAATGGCGCCACGGGTTTCTGGTCCATCGCCATTTGAAGGTGACCAGTAGGGTTGCAGCATAAGACCGTCAGAGCCAGCGGGCACGGTTTTTAATAAGTCATCAAATAGAGTTTCTGGTGCCACCTGTTGGTCGGCGGCCAGTTGCTCTTCTCTAAGGCCAAACTCTTTTTTGAACCAGCTAACCATCCAATAGCCGCGCTGTACCATCATTTCAACATTGAAGGTGTCGGGTATTACGCCGGGGTAGGCGGGGTAGAAGGGAATGGCTTCAAGGTATTTGTCTGAGACAATGTTGAGTGTCGCCAAACTGCCGTAACTAAGACTGCCTGTGTGACTGTCTAAGCACCCAGTGCCTAACACTTCGCAGGCTTTGTCTGAGCCGCTGGCAATGAGTGGCAACCCTTCTGGAATACCAGTTTGTTGGGCTGCCTGTGCGGTAATAGTGCCCAGTGTTGAACCTGCGGGTAACACCTTGGGCAACATGTCGGGGGTGATGGGCATGGCGCGCCATTTCCAGTCTTTTTGGTTGGCCCATTGTTGGGTTTTGTAGTCAAAGGGGACAAAACCAACGGTGCTGGCAATGGCATCGTTGTATTGGCCGGTGAGCTTGTAGTTGTGATAGCCAGAGAGCAGCAAGAATTTGTGTACTTGCTGCCAAAGGTCTGGTTCGTTTTGTGCTAACCAGTTGGCTTCGGATTGTTGGTGCATTAGATCAACCAAAGGTTTCGCTCTAACCAGCGACATTAACGCTGATTCCAGTGCACCTAGGGCGGGTTTAGTGTCCACCTGCCGTTGGTCAAGCCAACTAATGGCCGGACGCAGTGGCTCACCATTACTGTCCATAGGCACTACAGTGGCTCGTTGGGTGGTCACTGACACTGCAGTAATAGATTCTTTGGGTATTGGCAATAGCGGCCAAAGTGCTTGGCATGCTTTACACAGCGCATCCCAAAAATAGTCGGCATGTTGCTCTGCCCAACCGGGTTGATCAGAGAAATAGGGTTCTATGTCGATTTTACTCTTGGCGACTAGTTGACCGTTACTATCAAAAACCATGGCACGAACACTTTGTGTGCCATTATCAATGCTTAAAAAGTACTGTTGATTTTCCATAGCGACCTCTTATTTAAGGGTTGTTAGGCAGACTGTAATAGCTATTCCAAATGGCCTCATAGCGAGTGATTTCTGTTTCCCAGCGCTGGTTGTCCCAATGGCGTTCTGTAGCGAAAAGGGCCTTTAACGCAGGGTACAAGTCATCACCACCACGGGGCAAGCACATACCGAGTCGAGTGCGCCTAAGTAAAAGGTCATCTAGGTGTTGCACAGCTTCATGCTTTATTGCCCATCGGCACTCTGCCATACAGAACTCTGTGTCACCGAGGCTGAGCTGTTCATTTGAAGCACTTTCTTCGAGTAATGTTTGGGCTTTTTTGCCATAGCGACCCAGCAGACGTTGTGCCCACTTTGTGTTGTTGGGTAACAGGTCATTGGCACTGATGTCTGGTGTGACAAACATAGCGTCATTGTTAACTGGCGCTGGTGTTGGCAACTGTGCCGCGGCAGCGGCTAACGCGTCTAGGGCAATCAGTCTAAAGGTAGTAAGTTTTCCTCCGCTAACAGTAATTAAGCCATTGTCTGACCATACGGCATGATCACGGCGCTCTTTAGAGGGGTTCTTGCCTTGTTCTGCACCAATAACAGGCCGCACACCCGCCCAAGTGGATATGATATCTGCGCGAGTCAGTGAGTTATTTGGAAACTGAAGGTTAAAGGCGTTGAGCAGATAATCGGTTTCTTGATCAGAAATACTCGCTTCAATATCTAAGTCTTCGGCATGGTCAAGGTCAGTGGTACCTAATACGGTGGTGCCTTCCCAGGGATAAACGTAAACACCACGCTTGTCGTCTTGGTGCAAAAAGGTCATGACATTGGACACGGGGTACAACGATTTGGGAATAATAATATGGCTACCGCGCAGCGGACGAATACGTTTTTCGCTATTAACTTCATTGCGCAAGCGATCAGCCCAGGCGCCGGTGGCGTTAATCACAGCGGCGGCTCGTAACTCAATCACACTGTCCTTATCGGTATCTTCGATAACAACACCACAGACCTTGTCGTTTTCTATGGTTAGGTTTTTTACTTTGGTGTAATTGAGAGCATGGGCACCATCATCGATACTGTCTTGCAATACGCGCATGACTAAACGTGAATCATCTACCATGGCGTCTGTGTAGTAGCTGGCCCCTTTAAGGTTAGTTTGGTCTAGCCCCGGAAACTGTTTTAGCAATTGGTCATTGTTGCAGTATCTGTGGTCTCTGATGCTGGCAAGAAAATCATAAATAGCTAGAATGACGGTCATGGCAAAGCGGCCAGGAAATAACCCTTTGCGGAAGGTGAAATAGAAGGCGATTCGATCCACTAGCCCAGGTGCTTCATTAAGCAGTCGCTCGCGTTCTACTACCGACTCTTTAGTTAGCTTTAAATCACCGGCAGCGAGATAGCGAAGGCCCCCGTGCACCATTTTTGATGACCGACTAGAGGTGCCCCAGGAGAAATCTTGCTGTTCTAAAAGCAATGCTTTATATCCACGTCGCCGGGCTTCACGAAGCACGCCAGCGCCAGTAATACCGCCACCGACAACAATTACATCCCAGTTAAGAGACTTTCCATTACGCATTTCAGCCAATAATTGTTGGCGATCAGTGAATCCATTCATGGTGTTTTAGTGCTCGCTATCTGGAAGGAGTTTGCCGGGGTTCATCTGACCGTTAGGGTCAAATAATTCGCAGAGGCTATTAATGGCGGCGATGCCCAGCTCTCCTTTTTCGGCACTCAAATAGTTCCTATGGTCTTTACCTACGCCGTGTTGGTGGCTAATAGTGCCGCCGTGGGCAACAATTTGTTCAGCGCCGGCTTTTTTAAGTTTGACCCAACGATCCATACCTTGTTGATAGCTGTCACCAAGACGAAATAAATAGGTGGTATAGATACTCGAACCCTGACCATAGACATGGGAGAGGTGAGTATAAGCATGAACCTGCTCACCTTCATCGGCCAGCGCAGTGCGAATGGCCTGCTCTATGTTTTCTGCAGCCTTAGGCACTTTAGACCAGTCCACAGCGGTTTCCATGGTGTCTGCAGCATAACCAGCAGCACCTAATGGATCACGAAGGTAGGGTGCACGAAAGCGCCCATGCGCCCAGTTATCACCAAGACCTGATTGATCGGCAACTCCACCGTGATTAGCACAGTGGTCAAGCGCCAGTTGATGAGCTGTTTCACAGTGTCGGGCAGACCCAGTGACACCCAGAGTCATCATGACCTTACCTGAGCCAATACCTTTTTCAGCAAGCGCCTGTTCCAAGGCAGCTACGCCGCTACTATCTTCACCCGCACCCATATACAGCAGGCTGGTGGTTTCAAGAGGGTTGCTCAGGCGTACCATGGAGAGCGCAACTCTTTGCTGGATAAGCTCTCTGGCGACAGTAATGCCAACGTCCCAAGAGGGGAAAAATACCACTTGAAATAACTCTTTTTCGGGAAGAGGGGTGATGCGCACGGTCACCTCAGTGATGATGCCCATACGGCCTTCAGAGCCAAGGATCATCTCTCGCACATCCGGTCCTGCGGAGGAGGCCGGAATGGTAGGTATATCCAAGGTGCCAGCGAGTGTTTCGATGCTACCACCGGCAAACAGATTTTCGATACGTCCATAGTGTATTGATTGCTGACCACTTGAGCGACTCGCCACCCAACCACCCAAGGTAGACAGTTCCCAAGATTGAGGGAAGTGACCAAGCGTGAATCCATGCTCATTAAGGGATGCTTCTAACGCCGGACCCGCAACACCGGAACCAAAGGTTGCCAGCTGACTCTCTGTGTCGATATGCAGTAATTTATTCATTTTACCCATATCGATGGTGAGTACTGCTCGTTCACTTTCATCAGGGTTAATATGCCCAACTACTGACGTGCCGCCACCATAGGGTATGACAACAATATCATTAGCCTTGGCATGATCTAGTAGTGTGCGAACTTGCTCAGAAGATTCTGGCATTGCGACGCCATCGGGGAACGTATTGACATCACCACTGTGCATCTCTAACCAATCAGGCAGACTTTGCCCTCGAGCATGGCGCACACGAACCTCTGGGTCGCAACTAATTAGTGAATGTTCGGCCAACCTTGTGGGCGGCACTTTGGCGATAACATCATTTAATGTCGCCTGAGGCAGCGATGTAGCCGGCCCTACTAATGCTTGTAATAGCATACGTAAGCCACTATTTAGCTCCATATTTAAATCACTGTTTTCATTACCCCAACCATTCCATAACCGCATCTTAACTACCCTTTATAATATGACTGTT
>CALDQM010000022.1:0-31706 GCA_937911225.1 uncultured Cellvibrionales bacterium | reverse complement strand
GCTCCTGTCATCATTACATTGGTCTTATCTGTGTGGTCTCGCAATGTTGTGTTAGGTTTGTTTGTTGGCGTTTTCTCGGGAGTACTTCTGCTCAACGGGCCCAATGTATTCACCGGCATGAGTATTATGGTCGAACAGTATTTAGTGGGCCAAGCCTCGAAAAGTTCTAATGTTGGTATTTTGTTGTTAATGATTTTTGTGGCCGGACTAGTTGGCCTCATGGAGAAATCCGGTGGCGCAGCAGCGTTTGCAGGCATGATGACCAAATTTATTACTAATAAAGTCAAGGCGCAAACAGCTGCGTGGTCAAGTGGTTGTCTGCTGTTTTTTACTGATTCTGGTACACCGCTTATTGTTGGCCCCTTGTTTCGACCGATTATTGATGGCTTAAAAATAAGTCGCGCTAAGTTAGCCTGGATTATCGATTCAACCGCATCACCCGTAGCCGTTTTAATTCCTTTTATTGGCTGGGGACTCTACTCTCAAGGTTTAATAGCACAAGAATATAAAGATCTAGGAATTGAGGAGGGTGCATTTATGGCCTATATCAAAGCAGTACCTTTTCAGTTTTACTCGATCCTAGCGGTAGCTATGGTCCCTATTGTGGTAGTGGCAAAAGCAGATTTCGGACCAATGCGCAAAGCAGAGGAGGACTGCGCTCAAGGTATTGTGATGGAAAGTAGTCTTGATCTAGCCGCTGAGGTAGTCAATGAGAATAATCTACAAAAAGCTAAACCGATTATGGTCTGGTTACCCCTTGGGTGCATGTTGGTAATTATGTTTTCTCTATTGGTACCACAGGGATTCCCCATGGATATGGCTAACATGCCGTCCAATGCCTTTAGAGCATCTTTGTCGACTGGGTATATCTGTGCTGCGGGGGTATTAATGTTACTAATGCGCCACTACGGCGTGCGCTCACTGAGCGGAGGATTCTCATTATATTTAGAGAGTATGAGCAAGGTGGTGAGCGTACTTATTATTCTTGTTCTAGCATGGTCGCTAGGGGCTATAGGCAAAGATCTGGGTGCGCCGGCTTATATCTCTGCGTTAATAGATGGTCGCTTACCGGCGTATTTAATTCCCGCTGTTGTTTTTTTAGTTGGCGCTATTATCTCGTTTTCAACGGGCTCATCCTGGGGGACCTATGCCATTTTAATTCCTTTGACTATTCCCATCGCACATCAGTTTGATGCGCCAATGTATGTTGCCATTGGTGCTGTTTTGTCCGGTGGACTATTTGGGGATCATTGCTCGCCTATCTCAGACACAACAATTCTGTCAGCCACCGGAGCGGGTTGCTCGCAGATTGATCATGTTAAAACTCAAATCCCCTACGCTATGTTTAATGGTAGTTGTAGTCTAATTTCTTACATAGTGGCTGGGGTTACCGGCAGTATTTGGGCATTGGGATTGGGAATGCTGTTAATGGTTGTCGGCTTGTTTGTTTTAAAGAAATGGTAGCCGCTTTTATATAACTCTGCGTAACTAGGCTGCTACCGGTCCAATCCAACGCCTCTAAAACGCGCACTAATTTTCAACATTGCACCGACATCTAAAAAAGGTCTGGGTGGCAACCAGGTTGCAGCAACTGAGCTAAGACAGTCATTGATTAATCCAGACTGCCCACCGCTGGCATACTCTGCCAATGTATGTCCGAACGCTGTGCCGCGACTAACCCCTGAGCCATTGTAACCGCCAGCTAGATAGATGTTTTTATGCTGTTGACCAAAAAAGTTTGTACCGTTACCGCTAATACCTTCAACGCCAGACCAAGCGTATTCAAATGGCACGTGAGCGAGCTGCGGAAAGCGTTTTTCAAAACTAGAACGATGAATGGACTGACGAGCCTTTAATGTCTCGGTGGAGAGTAACCCACCACCACTGTACTCGGCAGTATTACGCAGACAGATTCGACCATCTTTGGTTAATCTCAGCGTCGCACCACCACCATGTAATGAGATAATACCCCAGTCTTTGTGACTGCCAAGACTAGCTAACTCTTGCTCAGTTAAAACGCGAGTAAAGCTTCCTGACAATGTACTACCAATAAGACGTCTGCGCAGAAATCCAAGTTTTGGGGCTTCATAGTTTGTCGCCATGATCAACTTGTCGGTCGTTATCTCACCATTGGATATCTGCAGGCGCAAAGTATTTCCCGGATTGAGCTTTAAAACTGGACAGTTTTCAACGAGCTTCACATTGCTGGGTAGGCCGTCCGCTAACCCACGCACTAAGGCCGCAGGTTGAACTAATGCACCTTGGTTGACATGAACACCAGCTTGATAGAGCTTGGTTCCAAAACGAGCATGCATCGTTTGCTGGTCAAGACTGCTGTGCTCGACTTCCATAGCGTTTAAGTAAGTAATAAAGTTCTTTTGCTCATTGACTGATGCTGTATCCGCAGCGCCATGATGAAATCCGGTGTTATCCCACTGGCAGTCAATGGCGAGAGTGTTGATATTCTGATCTAAAATACCCAGGCCAGCTTGGTTAATACGGTTGATCCGGGCGAAGTTAACTGTTTGATCAGAATGGAATTTTCCAGGAAAATGGCTAACACCAACAGCGAACCCAGAGTTACGACCCGATGCGCCCTGACCAACAAGACGTGCATCAAGAAGTATAATTTCATCATTTGGGTGGAGTTCGGCCAAACGCTGCGCGCTTGATAACCCAGTTAGGCCTGCGCCCACCACAACCCAGGGTACACGAACATTTCCTTCAATGGATGAGCAAGCCTGACGGGCCGGCAGGAGCTCACTCCAGCCATGCCGATCAGTGGGGAATCCCGGTACCAATGCCACTATTGAATCACCAAGTTAGAGTTTTTCTACATCGGCAGCTTGAGCCGCCATCAACGCTGCAACTTCAGCTTCCAGTGCTGCGCCATCATGTGCCTGTTTAATGACATAGGCTCGTACAGCCTCTGCGTCTGACGGGCTCAGCACGTCGGCAAAAGACACCATACCATTATCGGCTAGGGCCCCACCCCGAACGATCGCTTGCCATGCTTCGGTGCTTGCCGAAACAGATGACCAGCGTAAATCAGGTAATACTCCCGAGCTTATTGCCAGAGGGCCATGACAAACGCGGCAGTTAAAGTGATACTGTTCAAAGCCGAGTTGAATCATGTCCGGATCACCAAATCTTTCTGCTTTAGGGGTGCGTGGCGCCATGACCAAATTTGGGTCAGGGATAGTCTCCGCAGCACCTAACTTAAATGTAACCACTTTACCGACAATCGGTGGGACAGGTTGATCATAAGCCGAGCCACCCGCTAGAGCATAGGCAGAACCCCATCCTGTAGTTATGGTCACATATTGCTCACCGTCAATTTCGTAAGTTCCGGGGCCAGACGCGGCACCAGACTTCACATTTTGGTGCCACAATTTCTCACCCGTAGACGCATTATAAGCGGCAAATTCGCCCTCTAAGCGACCTTGAAATACTAGACCACCGGCAGTAGAAAGTACTCCGCCATTCCAAGCGTTACTGTGCTCTACACTCCAGCGCGCGCTTTGAGAAATCGGGTCCCATGCGATGAGTCGACCTTTGAGTGTGGCCCTAAGCGCCATGGCAGTTGCAAGATCAAGATCCATCGGCAAACCTGCCGCCAGGTTTGTGCCCGTGTTCCAGCTCTGAGAGCGGGATTCAAATAGGTGATCACTCGCATAAAAGTCAGGTACTTCTTGTGCCGGTATGAAGGCAAGGTTTAGATCTGGATTAAATGCCATTGGTTGCCAATTGTGCGCGCCTAATGGACCAGGGTTCTGCATAAAAGGGGTTTGGCCATAACGTGCCTTGGGGTTTTCAATAGGCCGGCCATTAACATCTAGGCCTTCCGCCCAGTTTTGCGGCACAAAAGATTCACCAGAAATAAACTCGCCGTTGGCAGCATCTAAAAGATAGTAAAAACCATTTTTCGGCGCTTGCATGACGACACGTCGAGTCGCTCCATCGATATCAATTGGTAGGTCTGCCAAAATGATTGTTTGGGTAGCGGTATAGTCCCAGTTATCTCCGGGAGTCGTTTGAAAGTGCCATTTATAGGCCCCAGTTGCCGCATCAACAGAAACGATAGAGGATAAAAACAGGTTATCGCCTTTACCACTATCTCGCACATCACGATTCCAGGGTGAACCATTGCCGACACCAAAAATGACACTATCGTTCACTTCATCATAAACGATAGAATCCCAAACCGTGCCTCCGCCACCATCTGTCGTCCATGCACCTTCATCACCCCAAGTGAGGTTGCCAATGTCTCTAAGTGCTTCATCAGAGATAGCGCCATCAGGTTGTTTGTTGGGGTTTGGTACCGTATAAAATCGCCATACTAAATCACCTGTTGCGGCAGAGTAGGCAGATACATAGCCTCTCACACCTAGTTCTGCACCACCATTACCAATCAGCACATTACCTTTGACTACTCGCGGGGCGCCAGTAATGGTATACGGCTTTGACTGGTCAACAGTCACCGTGCTCCAGACTCTTTCGCCGGTGGCCGCATTTAAGGCTTCCAGACGCCCATCAATAACACCCACATAAACATTACCTTTCCACACGGCTACTCCGCGATTAACTACATCACAACAGGCTTTGGCTCCAACCGCGCGGTCAACATTAGGGTTATACACCCAGAGCTCTCTACCCGTTTGTGCGTCAAGGGCATAAACCACTGACCAGGCGGAGGTCACATACATAACGCCATCCACTACAATAGGTGTTGACTCGACACCACGCGCTGTAGCCAGATCATAGGTCCATGCCACGCCGAGTTTACTTACATTGTTGGTATCGATTTGGGTCAGACCAGAGTGACGTTGTTCGTCGTAGGTGCCACCGTAGGTAAGCCATTCTTCTGGTGTTGTATCAGCGTTGAGTAAACGCTGAGAATCAACATCAGCAAATTTTTCTGGGTCACTGCTGCACGAAGCAAGCAGCAGTGCAGAAATAAAATAGGCTAGTAAAGGAAAAAATTTCATTAAACCCATCGTTAATACCCTCTTAATTATTTTTATTATTTAACAAAGTATACTACGGAAATAACCACTAAAACGATAAGGTTATTAGCGGTTTTTTATAGAGGCCTAAAAAGCAGTTGAAAGTGATTTAGTGGATGTCTAATTCACATAAAAAAGGAGGCCGTTAGCCTCCTTTTTACATGTTATTAACTCACTCAAATTAATGATCACCTGCGGCTTTTGCGCCGCCAGGGATACGTATATTGTCGACCAACTCTTTCACTGACTGCGGAGGTTCAGGGGTTAGACGACTCACCGTTATGGCGATACCAAAGTTTAATAACATACCTATGCTACCAATGCCCTCGGGTGAAATACCCCACAACCAGTGTTCAGCGGTATTGAGTTCTGGTGCAACAAACTTAAAATAAACTATGTAGGTAAAGGTAAAGATAAGACCCACTAGCATACCTGTGATGGCGCCTTCTTTATTGGCACGCTTTGAAAAGATACCCAAAAGTAATGCCGGAAATAGGGATGCCGCCGCAAGGCCAAAGGCAAAGGCGACAACTTGGGCTACAAAGGCCGGTGGATAGATGCCAAATAGTCCTGCAATACAGACTGCCACCGCTGCGGCGATACGTGCATAGAGCAGTTCCTGTTTTTCAGTTATTTTTGGAAGTAGCGTTTTCTTTAACAGGTCATGAGAGATTGCACTGGAGATGACTAATAGTAATCCTGCTGCAGTAGATAGCGCAGCAGCTACGCCACCAGCAGCGACAAGAGCAATGACCCAGCCGGAGAGGCCCGCAATTTCGGGGTTCGCAAGTACCATAATGTCTCGGTCAATATAAACCTCATTGGCAGATTCGGTAGATTGGTTATTCAATAACCGCTCTCCATGAGCACCAGTGGTTCCCTTAAACGATGGTTTGATAGGTGACAATGCAGCGCCAGCACCGTACTGCATAATACCGTCATTATTTTTGTCTTGCCAAGCGATGAGGCCGGTAGATTCCCAGTTGCCAAACCATTCTGGGGCTTCGGCGTAGGCGGTGTTGTGCACTGTATCGACTAAGTTTAGACGAGCAAAGGAGGCAACGGCCGGTGCGGTGGTATAAAGAATGGCAATAAAGGCCAATGCATAGCCAGCTGATAGTCGTGCGTCAGAGACCTTAGGTACAGTGAAGAACCGCACTAGCACATGAGGTAAACCCGCTGTACCGAACATCAATGCTGCGGTAATAGCGAACACATCGATGGTTGATTTACTGCCTTCTGTATAGGCACTAAACCCTAAATCTAGGAGTACTCCATCTAGTTTTTGTAGTACCGAAAGGCCGGATCCATCATTAACTTCTGCGCCAAAACCTAGCTGAGGGATAGGGTTGTCAGTGATCATTATAGAGATAAATATAGCGGGCACCATGTACGCAAATATCAGCACGCAGTATTGTGCGACCTGCGTGTAGGTTATGCCTTTCATTCCACCGAGTACTGAGTACATAAATACAATGGCCATTCCAATAATTACCCCAGTGCTAACATCTACCTCGAGAAAACGTGAAAATACGATGCCTACACCACGCATCTGGCCTGCAACGTAGGTAAAAGAAACAAAAATCAAGCAGATGACTGCTACGATACGCGCTGCTTGGGAGTAGTAGCGTTCACCAATAAAGTCAGGTACGGTAAAACGACCAAATTTTCGCAGATAAGGTGCTAGTAACAAGGCTAAGAGGACATAACCACCAGTCCAGCCCAATAGATATACTGATCCGTCTCGACCGACAAAAGAAATAATACCCGCCATAGAAATAAAGGACGCCGCGCTCATCCAGTCAGCGGCAGTAGCCATACCGTTGACAACCGGATGAACGCCGCCGCCGGCGACGTAAAAGTCTTTTGTTGAGCCAGCTCGAGACCAGATCGCAATACCAATGTACAGGGCAAAGGATAGCCCAACAAACAAGTACGTTAACATTTGAGTACTCATGATTGAGACTCCGATCCAGAATCCTTTTCATCGTCAACACCAAACTTGTGATCTAGAACTTTCATCTGACGAGCATAGATAAAGATAAGTACCACAAAAACGTAAATAGCGCCTTGTTGGGCAAACCAAAAACCTAGTTTGAAGCCGAAAACTGAAAATTGATCGAGCCAGTCGGCTAGCAAGATGCCACAGCCAAAAGAGACAATAAACCACACGCAAAGCAACTTGCCTAGTAGCGCTAAATTAGCCTGCCAGTAGCGCCTATGGTTATCGGCCGTGGCAGCATCTATGTCTTGGTTGGCGTGTTCATCGGTGTTCATTTTAGCTCCCTATGTATGATTAGTTGTAATAGCTGCACAGATGGCTTTTAATTTTCGTCTAAGTATATATGGGTTATGAGTAAAAATTCTAACGGCTTTTATTCATCAAGTAGGGTATAAATCCTCAAGTCCGCGACCCGTTTTTTTACCATCACCAGCGCCTCGGCTAAACGTAGATTGTGTTTTTAGCCTGCGCAGCAAAAGATCAATATCTAGGGCCTCGGAATCTAATGTAATACCCTTGTATAGTTCACGATCTAACTGTTCAAACTGATCACCTAAATCTGCGTCTTGTAGGTCCATTGCTAAGGCTTTTAATGTATTTGGAGGTGTATCTGAGAACAGCACTTTTCCCCAGGCTAAAATAGCATCGCGCATAGCCATCAAATTATTGGCATCTGCTGCTAACTGAACTGCCTTTAATCGTTGTCTCAGTGATAGCCGAGCAGACTCGTCAGCCTGTCCGGCATTTTGCCGTTTAACCAACTGAGCTTTCCTATTGTTTCGAAGTAATAATGTCGCAACAAGTGCTACTAGGAGTGCGTTAAAGGTGAGAGAAATTGATGTCAGCGTCGAGGATTGTTGATCTATTTGAGTAGTGGGTTGCAGGGCAGAGCCGTTAGTAAAATTCTCAACAGCCAAGCTGGGCGGATTATTGAATGATTGTGTCGTAGAAATTACGCTGGGCTTAACTTGCAGAGTCATGGCGGGTAGCTGAGCTACCTGTTCCAGTTGTTGAGTGGTATCCCACCAACGTAGCTCAACCGCAGGTAAGACTATTTTTCCCGGTTTATTAGGCACCACAGCTAAAGACTCAATTCTAGTGCCGATCAGACCATTACTATTGGTTGTTTCACTGAGTTGTGGTTGATCGGGGTAACTTCTATAAACGCTGCTTTGTGGTACGGGCAATGGCGTTATTTGTGCTGAACTTAAGCCGTTGGCGATAACAGTCAGGGTACGGGTAATGGGCTCACCAACAGTGAGGCTATCAAGATCGCCACTCCAGCGCTGTTGCAGAGTAACCGAACTACTGGGCATCCATCCGCTTTTAGCCGCTTGAGTGGGTTGCGCTAAAACGTTTACCGTTATCGCTTGGGTGTCTCTAACGACTTGGTTGCCGCGGTTGTTGAATACGCCAAATTGACTACGACTATTAACTTCATAGGCACCAAACCGCAATGCTGGAACCTCAACTTTGCCAACATCTTTAGGGAAAACTGCGTACTTCACTTCTAGGACCAAATAGTTTCGGCCATTAAGTACCTTTTGATAGGTCGTGTCTCCAAGGCGATGGAGTATGGCGTTATCTATTTTTAGTTCCGATAGGCTGTAGTCTCGCAGATTAATAGAGGTGTAGAGCCTGTGGGTCAGGATGATCTGCTGATTGACATAAACAGACTCGTCATCAACCAACGTTTCGGTGTAAATAGGTTGGCTGCCTGGGTCAGCTGCAGTTGGGTTGGCCGGCGCTGCGCGCACTCTTAGTTCGACAGCATTACTCACGTCGCCTTTAAAACTAACGGATGGAATTAATAAGATACCTGCGCTTTTAGGCCGCAGTTGCAAATTCCATGCAGTAAAAGACTCGGTTTTGCCATTAGTCATAGTGTAGCTTTGCTGCCGATTGTTAGACAAAATCTCAAAATCAGCCGCCAAAGCGGAGAAGTCCGGTTCACCTGTAAATACTTGGCCGTCGTAGCGTATTTCTAAGCGCAGTGTTTCGTTACTATCTAGCACCGAGCGGTCGACCTTAGCATTTAGCGCGGCGTGGCCAAATGATGGCACCACGCTAACAATAAGGCAGATCAGTAAAATAGAGTTTTTGAGATACAAATTCATTTACCAGCGCTCTTGATTAGTGGGTGGTTTGCGTTGTCGATTTTGTTGCCGCGACTGATGGCGAAACTTTGCCCGCAATAACCCACCTGGATCATCGGGAATACGGCGGAGCATTTTTTCTATGGCTTGCTGTTCTTGTTTTTCTTCGTCACTTAATTCTTCAACTGGGGTCTTGGCCGCAGACTTCTCAGTGTCTCTTTGTGCCTTTTCATCATCTGTTTTTTCTTGGTCAGACTTTTCCTGTTCTTCTTGATCCGAATTCTGTTGTTGCTGATCTTTACTCTGTTGCTCCTGATCCTCTGTCTGTGAATCTTGATTTTGTTGTTCTTGATTCTGTTGGTCCTGTCCTTGCTCCTGCTCCTTGTTCTGCTGATCTTGATTTTGCTGATCTTGGTCCTGGTTCTGCTCTTGATTCTGTTGCTGCTCTCTAAGTTGTTCTACCAATGCACGATTAGCAATTGCATCCTGCATGTCTGGGTTCAGCCTCAAGGCACTATCATAAGCCTCTATGGCGCCCTCTAAATCACCACCTTTGGCTAACGCATTACCACGGTTGTAGTGTGCTTGAGGGCTTTTATTGTTCAAAAAACTCATGCGTGCTTGCTCAAAATCACCGGCTTTATAGGCCGCACTACCATGCCACATTGGGTCTTTGAAAAGTGTCTGAGCGGTATCTGCATCACCCGCTATTAGGGCTTGCATGGCCTGCTGATCCGGAGTTTGCCAAAGATCTTTCCATTCAAGGGCGTGTGCTCGCTGACTGCTAAACAGGAAGGGTAGCAAAAGCACTGCGATTAGGGTGCCTTTGCGAAAGCTCAATAGTACGACGGGTAGTAAAAACAACACTAGCCAAAATCCTTGGTCGTCCCACAGATCAAAAGATCGGTCAGTTTCACGAGTACTGTCAGAAAACAGTGAGTTCATGGCGTTCAGCAAGGTATCTATATCGCGATCATCTGCGCTTAGTGTCTGATAGGTGCCACGGTTATTAGCAGCAAGCTGCTGTAGGGCTGCGATATTCAGTTTTGCCACTATCACATTACCATTGGCTTGTTTTGCAAAGCCACCAGCACCGGTAGGAATGGGAGCACCTTGCTGGGTCCCAACACCGAGAACTGAAAGACGAAAATCGCCTTGTTGTTCAATGATTGGTGTTAGTTCGTCGAGTGCGGATGTATCGACGCCGTCGCTGATTAATAAAATATCTGCCTGTTGATAACCTCCAGTGACAGCTAGATCAACAGCGCTTGATAAAGCCTCCTCTACATTGCTGCCATATAGTGGCAGCAGACTTGGCGCGAGGACAGGCACTATGCTCACAATGGTATTACTGTCTTCGGTTAGCGGTGAAACAGTATATGCATCTCCTCCATATACAATAAGACCCACAACGCCTTCGGTTCGCCGAGTTAAAATATCGATGAGTTTATAGCGAGCTTGCACCAGGCGACTGGGTAAAATATCTTCAGCTAGCATTGATGGTGATAAATCAAGCACTATCACCAGTGCGGCGTCCTGTTTATGCACTGGCTGGGGTAGTTGCTGCCAAGTGGGGCCCGCTAGGCTCAGACAACAGATGATCCATGCTAAAACAACAGTGCTCAGTAACCAGGTGTTACTGATCGCTTTCTTGCCTTTTGATTTCTGCATTAAAAAGGGTAGAAGCTCTGGATTAATAATATTTTCCCAACTACCGGCACTGCGTTTACGCCAGCTATAAAATATGATTACAGCAACCACAGGAACCAAACCCAAAAACCACCAAGGTCGCAGGAAGTGAAAATTATTACTGAGCACAGTGAGATTCTCAAACATAAAATTAACGGATTTCTCCTCTGCGACGATTAACGGCAAAAATAATCAAACTCAGTACAAAAGCTGCGCCCAGTGGCCAATGAAATAAAGTCGCCACTGGACGTATGGTCTCCTCATTTTGTTCAATAGGCTCTAGCCGGTTGAGTTGCTCATAGATTAACGTCAGCTCTTGTGGGTTTCGCGCTCTAAAATACTGGCCACCGGTAGTTTTGGCGATTTTTATTAGTGTAGTCTCGTCTAAATCAGCACTGGGATTGACCGTAGTGCGGCCGAATAGACCACGTTGTTCCTGTTTTTCGGCACCTATCCCTATGGTATAGATTTTAACCTTAGCACGCCGAGCAAGATCAGCGGCTTCATAGGGTTGCAGCGCGCCGGCGTTGTTAGAGCCGTCTGTGAGTAGAATTAATACGCGGTGATCTTTAGGGCGATCTTGAAGACGTTTCACTGACAGTCCAATGGCATCACCTATGGCAGTGCCGTTTCCTGCGAAACCAATCTGAGCCTCTAATAGCAGAGATTGCATAGTTATTCGGTCAAAGGTTAGCGGTGTCTGTAAATAGGCTTTTTCGCCGAACAAAATCAGACCTAGGCGGTCCCCAGTGCGCTCAACAACAAAATCACCGACCACTGCCTTGACTGCGACTAAGCGATCTACCGCCTGACCTCTAATAACCATATCTTTGCGTTCCATACTACCGGAGATGTCTACTGCAATGAGTATGTCTCGGCCGGCTGTAGGCAGTGCTACCGGGTCTCCAACATAAACGGGCCTTGCAGTTGCTAGTAGGGCACTCAGCCAGCACAGTGTTAGTAAGATCATTAAAAATCTGTTACGCCAGGTTGTCATTTTTAGTGACGCAGGCTCACCAGCAGCTGCGGCAGCCAACATGGGTGCGCGCAGAGCAAGTATATGAACGTCTGCGGGCTTCCGTAGCCAGCGATATATAAAGGGTAATGGCGCCAAAGCTAAAACCCAAGGCCATAAAAGGCTTAACATAATGTCTCGGCCTTTAGTTTGCTTTGTGAATAATGATTTTTAATCCAGTTATTAGCGCTGACTAACAATTTTTCAAGAAACTCACGGCTATTGTTAGTCTCAGTCTCAGTCGACTTTCCATACAGCATAGCGTTCAAGTCCTCTGGTAGGTCTTCAAAAACAGGCGCACTGCAACTGCATTGTAAAAAGTCCACAAAGGCATTTAAGTCACGGCTACTAAAGTTTTGCTCTGGGTAGGCGGTTTTGATCGTTCGCTTAAGTGTTTCAAAGACCAATACCAGTTTTTGAGTGGAAGTGAGGTCTTGGCGAGTATTGATTTTAGATAGTTTTATTAACGCTTGCCGACGGTAAAGGTTAGCACGATAGCGTTTCATAAGAGTCAATACACACCAGCCTAAGAGGCAAGCAGCAAATATAATTAATACCCACCACCCAGGCGCTAGCGGCCACCAAGAGATGGGCACAGGTAATTGAATATCGCGAAGTTGAGCTAGTGGATCAGGCTGCATTACTAATGACTTCTTCGGCTGCTGCGTCTTTTGCCATAGGCACGCCTCAGTACATTGATAACATTATCATCAGTGCTAAAGGGCAGCAGGCCGGCAGAGAGCTTCTCGCTCATTTTACGTAAGTACATACTACGATCAAGAAAACCTTGCTGAAAGCGCTCTCGCAAATGGGCATTGTTCGTGTCCAACAGTGTTTGATGCAGACCATCGCTTACAGCATAGAGAGATGGCGGAGGAAGTTGCTTCTCGATGGTGTCATACACATGACAGAAGTTAAGATTACCACGGCGCGCTAGCTCAAACAGATGGCGTTCGCAGTCTGCGGTGAGGTCGTGAAAATCACTGACGATAAAGACTGTGCTCCCGGGGAGCACGAAACGACGAGCCTCCTCGAGCATTTCAGCAAGGCTGTAGCGATCAACATCTGATTTATCACTGTCTTGGAGGTTGAGTAATTTGGCACTGTAATCCTGTAGGCCATGAATAAGCTGCAGTACCGCGTGATGACTTCGCCTTGGTTTGACATCCATCTGTTGTTGCTGACCAAAGATTAGGCCTCCAGCACGGTCATTAGCGGCTAATCCGGCCCAGGCAAGTGCTGCAGATATTTCACAGGCAACTACTGACTTTAAGCGCTGACTACCAAAGAACATTGGGTTGCGCAGATCACTAATTACCAAAATGGGCCTTTCACGCTCCTCGCTAAATATCTTAGTGTGGGGTATCTGAGTCCTTGCGGTTACACGCCAGTCAATGCTGCGCACATCATCACCAGGCTGATAAATACGCACCTGGTCAAAATCCATACCACGACCACGAAACCGAGACTTATGACCACCAGCAAGCATTTGCCGAGCCTGAATCTTGGGAAATCCGGTAAGCTCACGAGCGCCATAACGCAGTTTCACCATGTCATGAAGACTGGCAATGGCTGGATGGCGCTGAGTTTCATCGTTAACTGTCATTACGAATACTTCACTATGCAGAGGGCACTGTGTCTAAGAGTTTATTGATCACTTGATTAGCGGTTATACCGCTGGCTTCAGCTTCAAAACTCAAAATTAGCCGATGGCGCAATACATCGTGGGCAATTGCACGGATGTCATCAGGTGTGACAAAGTCTCTACCCTCCATCCAGGCCAGTGCTCGACTGCAACTATCCAGCGCAATGGTTGCTCGAGGGCTCGCACCATAGTCTAGCCATTGTGCGAGTTCACCACCATATGACTCAGAGTTACGTGTCGCTAAAATGAGTTGTACTAAGTACTCCTCAACCGCATCAGACATATGCACACGGCTAATTTCTTGTCGCGCAGCGAACAGAGTCTTCTGAGTTAAAGGCTTAATTTTACTCCCCTGTTCGTGACGAGCCTCTTGCCGAGATAAGGCAAGAATAGCCCGCTCAGTTTCTGGTGCTGGATAATCAACCATAATGTGCATTAGAAAACGATCCATTTGTGCTTCTGGCAATGGATAGGTGCCTTCTTGCTCAATCGGATTTTGCGTCGCCATGACTAAAAACAACTCCGGAAGCGGGTAGGTGTTCTTACCAACTGATATCTGACGTTCTGCCATAGCCTCCAAAAGTGCTGATTGCACTTTGGCGGGTGCCCGATTGATTTCATCAGCAAGCACCAAGTTATGAAACAAGGGGCCAGCTTGAAATTCAAAAGTCCCTTCTTGAGGGCGGTAGATGTCGCTGCCAGTAATATCGGCGGGAAGCAGATCAGGGGTGAATTGGACGCGATGAAAGTCAGCTTCTAGGCCTTCTGAGAGTGTTTTGATGGCTTTGGTTTTTGCGAGACCTGGAGCGCCTTCAACGAGTAAATGACCATCGGCAAGCAGCGCAATCATGAGGCGCTCGATAAGATGTTCTTGACCGACAATTTTACTGCCCAGCCATTGTCTGAGTTGTTCGATATCTTGTTGCAAAGTCTACCTCTTTATCTGATTTACACTTATTTTTTTGAGCGTTGATTCTAATGTCTTCAGTTGCAACACACAAACTCTGCGTGCATGGTTTAGACTATTTTTGTCTCAGCAATTAAACTGGGTGAAATAACTCGAAATAACAACAAAACTTTCACACAGCAGCATAGCAATTTGTTACCTTAGGTACAGTGTATCAAGGGTACTCAATTTACAGACTTCAAAAATGTTAAAAGGTTGCAAATTCTTCTCATGGACGTAAAAAAAGATGACCGACGCCAAGATTTAATTAAATCATTGGATGCGATTGCCAAGAAAAAAATCAATAAGTCTCAGCAAGTTCAATTTAATAACTTCACCGCCAACGCAATTCATTTCTATCCCGATGCCGACTATTTGAAGCGTCCTACAGAGGATATCTTTTGGAGTCTCTGGGGACTTTACCTTTTTGCTGAGCAGCCTTTTAAAGATGACGCTGAAGAAGGCTCAAAGGTCCGAGTATTCAACCCCTCGGTAGAGGCAGAAGGTTGGTCAAGCCAATACTCTACTATTTACGTCAATCAGCGCGATATGCCATTTTTGGTTGATTCCTTACGTATGGCCCTAAATCGGCGTGGCTTGAATATATTTACGCTACAAAGTAATCCGGTATGGGTGTTGCGCGATACTTCCGGCACCGTACAGGAAATTTCTTCAAGTTTTGTCGATAGTTCTGAAAAAGAATCCTTAATAACTATTGAGGTGGACTTTCTGTCCGACAGAGAAATCAAGGAATTGCAAAGAGAGCTACTCTCAGTACTCGATGATGTCGGTGTGGTGGTTGACAGCTATGCTGCCATGCGAGTGCGTGTTGAGCAGTTGATAAAAGAATTAAAGCAAAATGCCCCTAAAGTAGAGCAACTTGAGGAATCGTTGGCCTTTTTGCAGTGGATCTATGATGGTTATTTTGTGTTTACTGGCTGCGCTGAATTTGAACTAAAAGTCGATAGCGACAGAGTATATCTGCAGGAAGTAGCTAAAAGTGCGTGCGGCGTGTTGAAAAAATATCGGGGAGATCTGCGTCAGGAATCAGTGGATCAACTCAGCGATGGCGTAAAGGCTCTGTATGAAGATGAGCAGATTCTAACGGTAACAAAGTCATCTAAACGTTCTCGGGTACATCGCGATGTATATTCCGATTATGTAGTGGTTAAGCGCTTTAATAGTGATGGCCAGCCGATCGGTGAGATCAGGTTTTTAGGTCTCTACACCACCCAGTTTTATTCTTATAGCCCCAGACGTATTCCTATTCTTCGTGAGAAAGTCAGTTGGGTTATGGGTAATTCCGGCCTAAATGCGAACAGTCATGATGGTAAGGCATTGCTGGCAATTTTGGATTCACACCCACGTGACGAGCTTCTTTTAGTTAATAAAGAGGTTTTAGCTGAAACCGCGATTGGTATCTGGCAAATTTATGAGCGCAGAGTGGTCAAGGTATTTATGCATGCCGATCCCTTTGATAAATTTGTGAGCTGTTTAATATATTTACCAAGAGAATCGTTTACGACCGACTTAAGAGAAAAGTTGCAAGAAAAAATAGGCGATGAATTGGATGCGGTAGAAAGTGAATTTACCACTCAATTTATCCCTGATTCAGTGTTAGTCAGGCTTTACTTTGTATTTAAAATTCAGAATCAAAAGTATTTATCGGTCGATGTTGTGACGCTGCAAGCGTTGGTTGAAAAGACGACTCGAGACTGGAGTGATGAGTTTAAAGAACTGGCCCTTGGCGACTATGGGAAGGCTGATGGCTCCGGGCTATACCGACGTTTTCACGGTGCTTTTTCTGTAGCTTATCGAGAAATGTATGAGCCCGCCCAGGCCCTTCAGCACATCGCTCAGTTCGATACTTTGGACAGCACCGATGAATTGGCGATTGATTTTCAAAGTGACAATACAAATGACAGTCAAAATCTCAATCTAATGCTGTTTCATAGGGGTTCTCCTTTGGAACTTTCAGATATGATCCCGATGCTTGAAAATCTTGGCTTTAGAGTGGTGATGGAGCATCCCTATAAGATCCAAGCGAACTCTGAAAGTGCGGTTTGGATGCAGGATTTTTTACTAACGTTTTCGTTGGATATGAATGTCGATGCCTCAGCCGTCCAACAGAGTTTTAAAGACGCACTGCTCCAAGTCTGGCGTGGTGATGCAGAGAATGACAGCTTCAATCGCTTAGTTGTTGGCGCGCGGCTAGACTGGCGTTCCGTGGCCATGTTGCGGCTTTATGCGCGTTACCTCAAACAATTAAGCGTTCCCTACAGTCAAGACTTTATTGCTGACACACTGGCTAAGTATTTAGATATTACGCGTAATCTAGTTGCTTTATTCAAAAGCTATTTCGATCCACGCTATGCATCAGAAGATCGCTCTGAGAGGACTGATGGTCTGGTAACTAAGATCCTTAGTGGGTTAGATCTGATTAGTAATATTAGCGAAGATAATGTTATTCGCGGTTATCTTGAATTAGTTCAGGCGACCTTGCGGACTAACTTTTTCCAAACGGTTGAAGACGGCACATTTAAGTCTTACATCTCAGTTAAGTTAGCCTCTAAACAGATTAGTTTGGCACCTGAGCCACGCCCAGCATATGAGATTTTTGTCTACTCACCCCGTGTTGAGGGCGTGCATTTGCGCGGTGGAAAAGTGGCCCGAGGAGGGTTGCGCTGGTCCGACCGAGTTGAAGACTACAGAACTGAAGTGCTAGGTTTAGTAAAAGCTCAGCAGGTTAAGAATGCAGTTATTGTCCCCACAGGAGCCAAAGGAGGCTTTGTGGCAAAGCAGGCAAATCCTGCGGCGGGGCGCGAGGCGTTCATTCAAGAGGGCATCGCCAGTTACATGCTTTATGTGCAGGCTCTACTAGATATTAGTGACAATATTGTTGACGATAAATTACTGCCGCCATTGGAGGTTGTGCGTCGGGACATGGACGATCCTTATCTCGTTGTAGCTGCCGACAAAGGCACGGCAACATTTTCTGATATCGCTAATGAAATCTCTGAAGCCAATAACTTTTGGTTGGGCGATGCTTTCGCGTCAGGCGGGGGTAATGGCTACGATCATAAAGGTATGGGTATTACTGCACGCGGCGCTTGGGTTGCTGTGCAAAGACACTTTCATGAGGTTGGTTTAGACATTCAAACCCAAGACTTTAGTGTGGTCGGTATCGGTGATATGGGGGGTGATGTGTTTGGCAACGGTATGCTTTTGTCTGAGCATATCCAGTTAGTCGCCGCCTTTAATCACCTGCATATATTTGTAGACCCAACTCCCAATGCTAAGGCAACATTTGTGGAGCGTCAGCGACTTTTTGACACACCAAGAACGACTTGGGATGACTTTGATAAAACGTTATTGTCAGCAGGTAGCGCGGTTTATTCACGCAGTGCAAAATCTTTGACCTTAACGTCAGAGATCAAGGCGCGCTTTGGTATCCATCGGGATCGAGTGACGCCAACAGAGTTAATTAATTACCTTCTTAAAGCGAAGGTAGACTTAATTTGGAATGGCGGTATTGGCACTTATGTAAAGGCATCTTCCGAAAATAATGCAGAGGTGGGCGATCGAGCTAATGATGGATTGAGAGTCGATGGCCGTGAACTGCAATGCCGAGTGTTGGGCGAGGGCGGTAATCTTGGTATGACCCAACTTGGGCGGGTAGAGTTTTGTCTCCGCGGGGGTTTGTGTAATACAGATTTCATTGACAATGCAGCCGGTGTGGATTGCTCTGATCATGAGGTCAATATAAAAATACTACTCAACAAGCAGGTTGCGGCCGGTGGACTAAGCGTTGAAGAAAGAAATATATTACTGGCGAGTATGACTGAGGACGTCGCCAACCTAGTGCTAGATAATAATGTGCGACAGACCAAGGCTATTAGTTTAGCTCTGGCCCGAAGCCAGCAGCAACATTCAGAGTACCAACGTTATCTGAGTTGGCTCGAAGATGGTGATCGGATCGATCGAGAGCTTGAATTTTTGCCTACCGACGATCAATTTACTGACAGGATTAATCGGCAGCAACCGACTTGGACCAGGCCAGAATTATCAGTTCTAATTTGTTACTCTAAAGTCGTGCTCAAAGAAGCATTGGCGGAATCAGATCTACTAGGTGATCCCTGGCTTGCACGTTCTGTGACAGATTACTTTCCCACAGCGTTAGTCTCTCGATTTAGTAATGCCGTAAAAAACCATTCGTTGGCTAATGAGATTGCCATTAATCAAATTGTTAATGACTTAGTTAATCGTGTTGGCTTTAGTTTTTTCTTCAGACAGATGGAGTCTACGGGAGCATCTCCAGAAGACGTTGTCAAAGCTTACACCATCGTTGTTGAAGTGCTTGGGATTAAAAAACTATGGCAACAAATTGAAGATCATCAACCGCGCTTGTCAGCAGCCACAGAGCTTGATCTTTTGCATATTCTAGTAAGACTGGCACGTCGCGCGACACGCTGGTTTTTGCGCAACCATCGATTGAGTCTCAGCTGTGAGACTCTGATCTCTCAGTATTCTCAACCGACAGAAGCGTTGCTGACAGAGCTGCCAGTACTACAAAAAGATCAGTGGAGTGTACTCTGGAGTGGAGAGCGAGATGAACTGACAGCTTTAGGTGTTGAGCTGACGCTAGCAGAAAGACTTGCCACCACTGATAGTATGTTTATGAGTATGGGAGTGGTGCACACCGCTTTAGCCTCAAAAATGCCAGTACAGCAGGTGGCAGAAGTCTACTTTAGTCTTGGTGAGTTCTTGTCACTTGACTGGTTTATGGCGCAAATAGTTGACTTGCAGCCGGATAGTCGCTGGCAAGACTTAGCGCGGGAAACTTATGTTGATGACCTAGAAAGTCAGCGTCGGAGGCTGACAGCTTGCTTATGTAAATCAGGTAAAACCGATTCCTCGGCAATGGAAACCTGGCAAACTGAACAGGAAGAGCTTATTCATCGCTGGAAACTGATGATAAAAGACTTACGTAAGGTACCTCAGTCTGACTTTGCAATGATCTCAGTAGCACTTCGAGAATTGCTCAATTTGGTGCAAGCGTCAGTCGATAGGTAGTTTACTGCGTTGTAATGGCGGCGATAAGATTCTTATCGCCGCCATTGCCTTCCAGTATTTTCCGTTAGTATTTAATGGTTAAGCACCAGATTCCCGGCTTTGTGCTGGCAGGCTGTGGTGTTGTATCCAGACCATCCATCTTTTCGGCCCTCCCGCCAACCTCTAGACCACTGGTAGGCTATGGTTGTGTTTTCTTGATGAGGACAGACGGATAGTGAACGACCCTGAATTGCAGCTTGGTAACCCTTTACATACGAACGATGCTCGGGGTCTCTCTTGTGTTTCTTCATAGACATCTCCTGCTCTATTTAGATCAAAGGAAATATAGGCTTTATCTAATGCTACGCTAGGACACAGGTAGACTGCTTGCAGGCAGAAGAAAGGTTATTTTTAAACAAAATAGTTTAAACACCTATATCATGTGCGCTTTGTTAATCGCGCAAGTTTTTAGACTTATAGTTAATCTTTTAGTTCAGATATCTTTTTATATATTTGTAGTTAAGGTCAACGGTCAATCAAATCAAAAGGTAAATTACGTGTCCCAACTACCCCCAAAAACCGATTGGCTAGCGACTTGTCCAAAAGGGCTAGAGTTGCTACTAGCCGAAGAATTACAGGCTATTGGTGCTGAAGGAATAAAGGAAACAGTTGCCGCTGTCCACTTCAAAGGCTCTAAGGAGGTTGCTTACAGAGCTTGTCTTTGGTCTCGTTTGGCTAATCGGGTGTTGAAGCCTTTACATAGTTTTATGCTCAATGAGTCAGATGACTTATATAACCAATGTAACGAAATTCCTTGGGAGACGCATTTTTCTGCTGCTCAAAGTATTGCTATCGACTTCATTGGTACATCACGACTAATAGATAACACCATGTATGGTTCGCAGCGGGTTAAGGATGCGGTTGTTGATCGTATTCGTCGAATCGAAGGCGAGCGCCCAAATGTAGATACTAAAAATCCAGATATTCGCATACAGGTTCGGCAACACAAAGGTCGGGTGTCTGTTTCATTAGATATTTCAGGGGAAAGTTTACATCGTCGCGGTTATCGAACAGGCCAAGGTAGCGCTCCGATTAAGGAGAATTTGGCAGTAGCATTACTTCTTAGAGCAGGCTGGCCAGCTATGATTGAGGAGGGTGGAGCATTACTTGATCCTATGTGTGGTAGCGGGACGTTAATTATTGAAGGGGCGATGATGGCCGCAGATATTGCCCCAGGAATGCTCAGGGAGAGCTATGGTTTTGATCAATGGCTGCAACATGATGCGGAGCTATGGCAGACATTGGTTGATGAAGCCCATCAGCGCAAGGCCTCAGGTCTTGAAAAGCTCGATCTGGATATCAGGGGTTATGACGCTAATCCAAGAGTACTTGAGTACACCACCAAGAATATTGAAAATGCAGGTTTAGATGACCATATTCGATTGGCACACAAGCCGATCGATCAATTTGGTAAGCCAACAGCTGAACGTGGTCTATTACTCACTAACCCTCCTTACGGTGAGCGTTTGGGTGAAGTAGAGGATTTAATACCGCTTTACCAAAAGTTGGGGACAGTGTTGCAGAAGAATTTTCATGGTTGGCGGGCCGCCATTTTTACCGGCAATCTTGACTTAGGTCGTGAAACTGACCTTTCACCGACCAAGCAATACAGCCTATTTAACGGAACTATTCCATGTAAGTTATTGATCTTTGAGGATATGACATCCAAGTCTGCAAGCATTGCGGCTCGTTTAAGTACACCAGCTCCAGCACTTCAATTGACTGAGGGTGCCACAATGGTACTCAACCGCCTCAAGAAGAATCAGCGAAAGCTAGACGGTTGGCGTAAGAAGTCAGGTATAACCTGTTATCGGCTTTATGATGCAGATATTCCAGAGTATGCAGTAGCGGTAGATATCTATGAACAGTCAATTTATGTGCAGGAATATGCGCCACCCAATACAATCTCTGAAAAAATCGCTCGCGAGCGCTTTGCTGAAATTAAGCTGGCAATTAAAGAGTTTTCAGCCGCCTTTAAAGGCAAAATTTACTACAAAGAACGGCGGCGACAAAAAGGTGATAGTCAGTATGAAAGACTCAATGAGGGCGTGAGTGATACGTTGCAGGTCGGTGAGGGAAAGGCGCAGTTTGAAGTTAATTTATCTGATTATTTAGATACAGGCTTATTTTTAGATCATCGTCCCGTGCGCTCATTGATTGGTGATCTGGCGGCAGGTAAGCGATTCTTGAACCTATTTTGCTATACAGCAGCAGCGTCTGTGCAAGCGGCCCTAGCAGGTGCGAGTAGCTCTTTAAGTATAGACATGTCCAACACCTACCTAGACTGGGCGCAACGAAATTTTGATCTCAACAGTTTGCGTGCCGGTAAGCACAAGCTATTGAGGGCTGACTGCTTAAAATGGCTTGAAGCTGAAGGCGAGCAGTATGATGTTATATTTTTAGATCCCCCGACATTTTCGAACTCAAAGAAGATGGATACTGTACTTGATATTCAGCGTGATCACGGGGACTTGATTCGCGCATCCATGGGCAAGCTCGCTTCAGGTGGCACCTTAGTTTTTTCCAATAACTTCCGCAAATTTAAAATGGATGAGTTAACTTTGCGTCAGTTTGACTGTGAAAATATTACTCCAAAGACACTGGATATTGATTTTGAGCGAAACCCTAGAATTCATAACGTGTGGTTAATTACCCGGCGAGAAACCTTTGGTTAGTGGTATAAATAAAACAAAGATTCAGTCGTTATCAGGCAGTAGCTCGGATGACCTTGCCGATGTTCTACAGAAAATTTCGGCGTGGTGCGCAGATAATGATATTCAGTTTGACAACTATGGCGAAGGTAAGTTGATTGCAGATTTTGAATCTAAAATTGCCGGCTTACTTGGGTTTCCTGCTGCACGGTTTATGCCAAGTGGCGTCCTTGCTCAGTTGATTGCCTTAAAAATCTGGTGTGACGAATCGGGTAGTAACCACTTCGGAATGCACCCAACTTCTCATCTTGAACTACATGAAGAGCAAGCATATTCTCATCTCTATAATCTTCGGGCGACGTTATTAGGCCCTCATGACTCTCCGCTGCTAGCTAAGCATCTTGAAAACATAGATCAAAACATGGCCGTATTACTAACTGAATTACCCATTAGAGAAGCGGGTGGACAGCTACCTAGCTGGCATCAGCTAAAAGCATTGGTGGCTCAGTGCAAAAAACAGGGTATGCGCGCCCATCTCGACGGTGCGAGGTTATGGGAGACCCAGCCTTTTTATGGGAAAGATTACAATGAGATATGTGAGGGCTTTGACTCCGTTTATGTGTCTTTTTATAAAGGGATTGGTGCGTTGCCAGGCGCTATGTTGCTAGGCTCTGTAGAGTTTATTGAGCAGGCGAAGCGTTGGCAACGAAGAGCAGGGGGGACAATTCAGACATTAGCCCCTCAGGTTGCTTCTGCGGCTATGCTGTTTGATACGCGAATAGCCTCTATGGCTGGGTTTTGTTCACGCGCTAAAAGTTTGGCTACGGTAATGCAGAGTATCCCCTTTGTGAAGTGTGTCCCTCGTGAGCCTCAGGTAAACATGATGCATGTTGTGTTGCCGTTTTCTGTCGACTGCGCCGAAGCAGCAAGAGATCAGATAGTATTACAAGATGGACTAAGGCTCTTTGGAAGAGCGATAAAAATAGGAGAAAAGGAATCTTATTTTGAATTAACAGTGGGCGATAATTTACTGGGTATTTCTGATAATCAGGTCGCGGAAGTGTTTGAGCGGTTTATGGTTATTGGCCAGCAGTGGACCACCATTCATGAATAACCTAGGTTTTTGAGGCATGCATCGGAGGCTATTGAAATGAATGCTGAATTAATTATTTATACCGGTGATTATTGCCATCTTTGTGAGCATGCTAAAGAGCTTCTGCGGCCATTACTGGAGCAAAAAGGACTAGTGCTTAGAGAAGTGAGTATTGGCTCTGATAAGGCCTTAAAAGACCGATATGGTTTGCGTATTCCGGTTGTGCTTTTACCTGATGGAAGAGAGAAAGGTTGGCCCTTTACCGCTGCGCAAATCTCCCATCTAATCGGTTAAGCAGGTCTAGGTAGAAAATTTAGCAAGGTACCGATCGATAGCATTAGCAAATTCCATTGTATCTCTTTGCGAGAGTGGCGGTGGACCTCCGCCAACCTGCACTCCGCTGTTTCTCATTGAATCCATAAAATCACGCATATTCAGCCGTGCTTTGATATTTGCCGCTGTGTAAAGTTCACCTCTTGGGTTGAGGGCTTTGCCACCTTTATCTATTACCTCTGCCGCTAGCGGTATATCAGCGGTGATGACCAAGTCATCCTTTTCAACGAGGCTAACAATATGATCATCAGCAACGTCAAACCCTTGACTCACTTGAATCGAGCGTACGGTGGGAATTCTGGGTATAGATAGTGGCTGGTTGGCCACCAAAATTACCTCTATTCCGGTGCGTTGTGATATCCGATAGAGAATGTCCTTTACCGTTCCCGGGCAGGCATCAGCATCGACAAAAATTTTAATCATTAGAAGGTGTCTCTGAGTTAAAAGTCGACAGGGCTCCCGAGTTTATTTTAATCTTCTTGAGAAATCTATTTTATCCACGCACGACATGCAACAAACCCTTGTAACTGGGACTGTACAGAGTAGAATGCCGTCATCTAAACAACTCATGTGGCCTTTAGTAAAGGTCACCACTGAAAAGGACGTTATTATGCCACTTATTACTCTCCCCGATGGTTCCCAGCGCAATTTCGACAACCCCGTGTCCGTGATTGATGTGGCCTCAGATATAGGCCCTGGGTTGGCCAAAGCGACGATTGCCGGAATGGTCAATGGTCAAGAAGTAGACTCATCACATATTATAGACCGAGATTCTGAGTTATCTATTTTGACGGATCGCAGTAATGAGGGTTTATTTATTATCCGTCACTCCACGGCCCATTTGATGGCAATGGCAGTGAAGCAATTATTTCCAGCTGCACAGGTAACGATTGGACCAGTCATTGAAGATGGTTTTTATTATGATTTTGCGTTCGAGCGACCGTTTACGCCAGAGGATTTAGAGACCATAGAAGCCCGAATGGCAGAGTTAGTAAAGCAAGATCATGAGATCTCCCGTGAAGAGTGGGATCGCGATGAAGCTGCTGTTTTCTTCAAAAGTATTGGAGAGGACTATAAAGCTGAGATAATTGCCAGTATCCCCGCTGATCAGACGATTAGTCTTTACCGTCAAGGCGAGTTTGTAGACCTTTGTCGAGGGCCTCATGTGCCATCGACTGGAAAATTACCTATATTTAAACTAACCAAAGTCGCAGGCGCCTATTGGCGTGGCGATAACAATAATGAAATGTTACAGCGTATTTATGGAACTGCCTGGGCTAACAAAAAAGAGCTTAAAGCTTATGTCAACAGGCTTGCTGAAGCTGAAAAGCGTGACCACCGTAAAATCAATAAGAAGCTTGGTTTGTATCATATGCAGGAAGAAGCTCAAGGGTCTATCTTTTGGCACCCTAAGGGCTGGAGTATTTACAACACGATAGAAAAGTTTATGCGCGAGAAGCAGGTCGAGCAGGGTTATCAGGAGATTAAAACGCCCCAAATCGTCGACTTTAGTCTTTGGGAGAAATCCGGGCATGCCGATAAGTTTGGTGATGATATGTTCACGCTATCCACCGATGATCGCAATTTTGCCATAAAGCCTATGAATTGCCCGTGTCATGTGCAAGTTTTCAATCGCGGGTTGAAGAGTTACCGCGATTTGCCGCTGCGCCTTGCTGAATTTGGCTCTTGCCATCGTAATGAGCCATCTGGCTCGTTACATGGAATCATGCGTGTGCGGTCATTTACTCAGGATGATGCTCATATCTTTTGTACAGAAGAGCAAATACAGCCAGAAGTCGCTCAGTTTATTGATTTTCTACATGAGGTTTATACTGAGTTTGGCTTTGACGATATTATTTATCGGCTATCTACTCGTCCAGAACAAAGAGTTGGATCTGACGAAGATTGGGATCGCGCAGAAAAGGCGCTAGCTGACGCTTTAAACGCCAAACAGTTACCCTGGCAAGAGTTGCCTGGTGAGGGTGCTTTTTATGGCCCTAAGATTGAGTTTTCATTAAAAGATTGTATTGGTCGAGTTTGGCAATTGGGTACCGTCCAGGTAGATTTTTCTATGCCAGGACGTTTGGATGCTCAGTATGTGGCTGAGGATGGTAGCCGTCAGGTTCCTGTGATGTTGCACCGTGCTATTTTGGGTTCGTTTGAGCGTTTTATTGGCATTTTAATTGAAAATTATGAAGGGGCATTTCCGTTCTGGTTAGCGCCGGAACAAGCTGCTGTTATCAATATTACCGATTCTCAGGCCGATTATGCACAAGAAGTGACCAAAAAGTTGCAAAATAACGGATTTAGAGTGATTTGTGACTTGAGAAACGAGAAGATCGGCTTTAAAATCCGCGGTCACTCCATGCAACGTGTTCCGTATCTACTCGTTGTTGGTGATAAAGAAAAAGAGTTGCGTACGGTAGCTGTTCGAACTCGCGATGGTGAAGACCTTGGCAGTATGCCTTTAGACCAAGTTATCTCATTGTTTGCGGAGGCAACAGAGCGCCGTGGACGTGTTTTTGTAGAAACGGAGTAAAGAGTATTAAAAAAGACAGTAAGCGGGCTCGTCTCAATGACGATATAACCTCACCCGAAGTTCGTTTGGTTGCTTCAGATGGAAGCCAAGTTGGTGTAGTTACCCTAACGGTGGCTCTGGAGACAGCACAGAAAGAGACCTTAGATTTGGTGGAAATTTCACCGGATGCTGAGCCTCCAGTCTGTAAAATAATGGATTACGGAAAGCACGTCTTTGACATTAAGAAGAAAGTGGCTCTGCAGAAGAAGAAACAGAAGCAGACGCAGGTAAAGGAAATGAAATTCCGACCTGGAACTGACCAAGGCGACTATGAAATTAAGTTGCGCAATTTGGTTCGGTTCTTGGAAAATGGTGATAAAGCTAAAGTTACTCTGCGATTTCGCGGACGTGAAATGGCTCACCAGCAGCTTGGTATGGAAATGATGAAACGTGTAGAAGCGGATCTCACCGAGTTGGCCCAAGTGGAGCAGTATCCTAAGATGGAAGGTCGTCAGATGACCATGGTACTAGCCCCGCGCAGCAAGAAGACATAATTAACGCGACCCGCGTTCAGCCACTTTTTTTGGCAGGCTGTCCGGGCGTATCTTCTTGTCACTTAACCTCACGATTATTGGAGAAATGAAATGCCAAAAGGTAAGACCCATAGTGGAGCTGCAAAACGCTTCAAAAAAACGGCTTCTGGTTATAAGCATAAGCACCAGCACAAAAGCCATATTCTCACCAAAATGACTACAAAACGTAAGCGTCAGTTGCGTGGCACCAGCATTCTTAATGCTGCGGATAAGCCTCGGGTAGATCGCATGTTGCGGAATGTATAAGTCACATAACTAAATTGGTAGGAGAATATAATGGCTAGAGTAAAACGTGGTGTAGAGGCTAATCGCCGACACAAGAAAATTTTAAAGCAGGCAAAAGGTTACTATGGAGCTCGTAGTCGCGTTTATCGCGTTGCAGTTCAAGCAGTGACCAAAGCAGGGCAGTATGCGTATCGTGACCGTCGTGTCAAAAAGCGCACTTTCCGTCGTTTATGGATCGCACGAATTAATGCACAGTCACGTGTTGAAGGTTTGTCGTATAGCCGATTCATTAATGGCCTAAGTAAAGCAGGGGTAGAGCTTGACCGTCGCGTACTAGCTGATTTGGCAGTGCATGATAAAGCTGCCTTTGGTGCGGTTGTCAATCTAGCGAAAGCAGCCCTGGCGTAGCACCTGCCTTAGTTAAGCCTGTGCCACATCTGCTTATTTGCGGATTGTGACTTAGCAAATCAAATGGGGAATGGGCATTAGCCCTTTCCCTATTTTTTTATCAGTAATAAGATAGCACCTACAGATTGTTAAAGTGATCAATAATGACTGAACTAGAACAGATTGCAAAACAAGCCGAATCGTCAATAGTTGCCGCTGAAAAGCTTAGTGCATTGGACGATCTTCGTGTCGAGTACCTTGGTAAGAAAGGTAGGCTAACAGGCCTTCTTAAAGGCCTAGGCAGATTGTCGGCTGAAGAACGCCCGGCAGCGGGCGCTAAAATAAATGATGTCAAACAAAGCCTACAAGAGCTTATTGGGCAGCGAAAAGCTTATTTTGAGAGTATCGACCTTGATGCCAAGCTCGCCGAAGAGACAATTGATGTCACCTTGCCGGGTCGTGGTGAAGATGTTGGCGGCCTCCATCCAGTCACTCGTACGATGGAGAGAATCGAAGGGTTCTTTAGTCGGATTGGTTATGATGTTGAAGTTGGTCCGGAGATTGAGGACGACTACCACAATTTTGAAGCTCTCAATATACCATCGCATCACCCCGCGAGAGCCATGCATGATACGTTTTACATTGATCCGACAACCGTTTTACGTACACACACGTCGCCGGTTCAAGTGCGAACGATGGAGCGCAATGCGCCGCCAATAAGAATTATCTGTCCAGGGCGAGTCTATCGCTGCGATTCGGATTTGACGCATACGCCAATGTTCCATCAGGTAGAGGGTCTAGTGGTAGATAAAGATATCAGCTTTGCAGACCTCAAAGGGGTTATCGATCAATTCCTGAAGGCGTTTTTTGAAGCGGACTTGCCAGTCAGATTTAGACCTTCTTATTTTCCGTTCACTGAGCCGTCCGCCGAGGTTGATATACAGTGTACTAACTGCCGTGGCGAAGGCTGTCGTGTATGTAGCCAAACAGGTTGGCTGGAAGTAATGGGTTGCGGCATGGTGCACCCAAATGTATTGGAGCATTGTGATGTGGATACTGATACTTTCACCGGATTTGCCTTTGGAATGGGTGTTGAGCGACTAGCAATGTTGCGCTATGGCGTTAATGATTTACGTCTATTCTTCGAAAACGATCTTCGTTTTCTTAAACAATTTTAAACTGGGGTAACTTATGAAATTTAGTGAATCCTGGTTGCGACAATTAGTCGATCCAGCTATTTCCGTTGAGGATTTGGTGTCTCAAGTCACCATGGCAGGACTTGAAGTTGACGGAGTAGAAGCGGCGGCGCCAAGAATCTCCGGTGTGGTTGTGGGTGAAATTATTAGTGTCCAACAGCATCCTGACGCCGATAAGTTGCGTGTCTGCCAAGTGCTTTGTGCGTCCGAGCAATTCCAAGTGGTGTGCGGTGCTCCTAATGCACGTGTAGGCATAAAGGTCCCGTTTGCGACGGTAGGTGCATTATTACCTGGCGACTTCAAAATCAAAAAAGCAAAGCTCCGTGGCGTCGAATCCTTTGGCATGCTATGTGCTCAGGACGAACTTGGTTTGGGTGATGAGGCAAGTGGGCTTTGGGAATTGCCTGCCGATGCACCTGTTGGGACTAATTTGGTCGAATACCTCGATTTAGACGATATGATCATTGAGGTAGATTTAACCCCCAATCGTGGCGATTGCCTGAGTATTAGAGGGCTAGCACGTGAGGTAGGAGTGCTCAATAAGGCCGATGTCACCGTGCAGGATTGCTCTGCCGTTAAGGCAACTATTAGTGACGTTGTGAGTGTCAAGCTCAATGTGCCCAAAGGGTGTGCGCGCTACGTGGGACGAGTGATGCGAGATCTTAATCTTGCTCAGGCAACCCCGCAATGGATGAAAGAAAGACTGCGTCGCAGTGGTATTCGCTCTCTTGGGCCTGCCGTGGACGTTACTAACTACGTTCTGCTTGAATTAGGGCAGCCAATGCATGCTTTTGACCTTGATAAGATCGACGGCGGTATTGTGGTTAATATGGGCGCTAATCAATCGCTTAAGTTGCTGGATGATTCTGAGGTTATAGTCGATGCGGATACTCTAGTTATAGCTGATCATAAAAAGGTACTGGCATTGGCCGGTATCATGGGTGGGTCCGAGTCGTCAGTGAGTGATCAGACAACGGACATACTTCTTGAGAGTGCCTGGTTCAATCCGTTGGCACTTGCAGGTAAAGCAAGACTCTACGGCAAACATACAGATTCCTCCCATCGTTTTGAGCGAGGTGTGGACCCGCAGTTACAGATTGCCGCAATGGAGCGAGCAACAGCGCTCATGCTTGAGATTTGTGGTGGTTCGGTCGGTCCACTAGTGGTTCAGGAGAGTGCCGAAAACTTGCCAGTAGCGGCTGAGATTACCCTTCGGGATGCACGTCTTGCGCAGCAGTTGGGGCTAACCATCGATGCCGATGAAGTGGATGATATATTGTCTAGGCTAGGATTGTCGTTAGTCAAACGCAGCTCAAACGGTGCTACCTGGCTTGCACCGAGTTGGCGTTTTGATTTGACCATAGAGCAAGATCTTGTTGAAGAGGTAGCTCGTATTTATGGCTACAACAACTTACCTACCTCTACGCCCACCATGGCGTTAGATTTACAGCCGAATCCAGAGTCTCAACAGCAGCCAGGCGTTTTCAGATCGCAGCTCATTAGCCGCGGCTATCAAGAAGTGATTACCTATAGCTTTGTAGATCCCGAGGTTCAGGCTTTGGTTGATCCAGGTGTTACCCCAGTATCGCTCGCAAATCCGATCTCTGCCGACATGGCTGTTATGCGCACCAACCTATGGTCAGGATTACTTAGTACCGCCTCTTACAATCTGAACAGGCAGCAATCTAGGATAAGAATATTTGAGATGGGCCAGTGCTTTGTTCCATCTGAGGAGGGTGATCTTGGCCTTTCGCAAAACATGATGTTAGCGGGTTTGATTTGTGGATCACGGGCACCTGTTGGATGGACTTCTACCAAAGACAAAGTAGATTTCTATGATATCAAAGGCGACCTAGAAGCAGTGTTTGCTCAGACGGGACTTGCCGCTGAGTTTTCATTCACTGCTGATGAGCACCCTGCATTACATCCAGGACAGGCAGCGTCAATTTGCCGAAATGGTCAAAAAATTGGTTGGATCGGGCAATTACATCCAAAGATACAGAAGCGCTTAGGAATATCTACAGAGGCTTATCTTTTTCAGGTTGATTTTAGCAAGATCGAAGACGTTAGAATCCCAAGCTTCCAAGAAGTCAGTAAGTTTCCAGAAGTTAAGCGAGATTTAGCTTTCTTAGTTGATGCCTCAGTACCGGCGCAACGTCTTGTTAATAGTGCTCGAGAGGCTGCCGGGAAACATCTTATTGATTTAAAGTTATTTGATGTTTATCAGAGCAAAGATGTTGATAGTAAAGGAAAAAGTATTGCTTTAGGGTTGACGTTTCAGGATGATTCGCGCACTCTTACGGATGAAGAGATTAATCACGCAATAGACTCCGTGGTTTCACATTTGGCTGAAATCTGCGGTGCTGAACTTAGAGCGTAACAATAAGGTAGAGATAGGATTTTTTAATGGGTGCTCTAACGAAAGCTGATCTGGCTGAAATGCTGTTTGATGAACTTGGTCTAAACAAGCGAGAGGCGAAAGAGATCGTAGAAATGTTTTACGCTGAAATAAGCGCGGCGCTAGAAAGTAACGATCAAGTAAAAATCTCAGGCTTCGGTAACTTTGAGTTGCGAGATAAGAAAAGTCGTCCAGGAAGAAATCCTAAAACAGGTGAAGAGATCCCTATTTCTGCTAGGCGTGTAGTGACCTTTAAGCCAGGTCAAAAGTTAAAGACACGAGTGGAGACCTATGCTGGAACCAAGTAATAATAACCAGTTACCGCCTATTCCTGGCAAGCGCTACTTTGCTATTGGAGAGGTCAGTGAACTGTGTGCGGTCAAGCCTCATGTACTACGTTACTGGGAGCAGGAATTTCCAAGCCTCAGTCCGGTCAAGAGACGTGGTAACCGTCGTTATTATCAACGTCAAGATGTGGTGCTAATCCGACAGATTCGCTCTTTACTGCACGAACAAGGGTTTACCATTGGTGGGGCTCGTCAAAAGCTAGATGACACGCCAGACAAGAAAGAACTTACGCCCTATAAACAGCTCCTTGATCAAACGATCTCTGAATTAGAAGATGTTTTAAAGACCTTATAATAAAACCTCTATATTTATCTCTTATGAAATGCTTTTAGGTTGCAAAAAGAGCCTTTCGCTGTATCATTGCGACACTTAAATCGGGGCGTAGCGCAGCCTGGTAGCGCACTACACTGGGGGTGTAGTGGTCGCAGGTTCAAATCCTGCCGTCCCGACCAA
>CALDQM010000021.1:0-2881 GCA_937911225.1 uncultured Cellvibrionales bacterium | reverse complement strand
GGTGTGTAATATAGTTTATCGAAATGAAGTTTGTTATTTAGTTAAAACTTGGATCAATTGCACCCTTCAAGCATCCCATAATATAAGGGAAGTTGTCGGTAACAAAATAACCATAAACACCATCGACCTGCATACCGTTGCATTCATCTAGGTCACCGAATCCAGTTACATACTCATAATCTTGTCGATAGGTGCCGTTGTAATTACCGTTAGGTGTAGCATAATCGCCAACAGGTATTCGAGAGCCATTCTTTAATCGATAACTAGACTGAGCTTTACGAATCACGCTACCGTCATTGAACCAAGAACCAAAAATAGGAAAGCCGTCGGCAGCAAAGCCAATCAAGGGTGATTCAGATGCCGTACCGGCGGAGAACATAGCATTTGGCGTGGCATGATAATGATAACTACCATTCGGTTGCACATGCGCATTATGACTATCGACTGCAAATCCATTAGCAGCGAACATGGGATCAAATCGCCATGGGTTTGTCATATCACCGCAACCTGTTTTTTCGTTTGCCACACGGAAGCAGGCTGCAGCTAGGAGGTCAATCTTCACACCATTCAGCATCAAGCCGTTGTCCATACCAATGGCCAGTTGAGTATTTGTCGCTGCAAATTTTGGTGTTGCTGTTATTTCATACGTGTTTGATTGCTCTGAGAGATTGTTTGGAAACTGTTGATTTCCATCATTAAAGTTGTGGTTAGGTACTCCGTTGGATTGAAGCCGGCACTTGGTGCCTACATCTGAGATAGTCAAATTACCCTTAAATACAACAGACCGAAAGATGTCAGTCGCTGAAGCAGTATAGGACGCGATATAGTCTCCGCAGTTACCACTACGATTGGTAAATATTTTATTGGTAATATCGATCGCTTGGGTGTCTCCATCACCGGTTTTCCGAATATCATTTGCTACATCAGATAGTTCAGTAACAACAGCTGTATAGTCGCCATTACTTTCTAGCAAGTTACTGTTCTCAAATGGATCGACTGAGAGGTCATGGAGCTCTTGACCAGCGCCAGTCGTAGTGAGCTTATATTGTGTATTTCTTACAGCCCAGCCCGAGACATTGTCCCCGGAATAGTCACTGTAGAGATAATCGCGATGCTTTGAATTACTTGTTGTTAGTAGATTTTTAAAGCTTTTACTGTCTTGGATAGTGTTAGTCTTGCTACCTGCGATATTAGCGATAGTGACAAAAAAGTCGGTGCTACCAACTAATGCGTTTTCACGCATATTTTTTCTCGACACGCCTGCACCTGAGGCTATCATTGGCGTAGCCAGTCCGCCTTGAGTGAGATTACCTTTACTGCCGTTAGCATAAACTGATCGATCTGTGACTCTGCCGGGAGTGCCGTTATCGCCAAGATACAGGATGATCGTATTATCTCGCTCCGCCGGTGTCAGTGATGCTAAAAGACGGCCAATTTCGGTATCCATAGCTTCTATGGCAGCCAGATAATAATTGCGTGGATTAGCGTTAATATCTGCGTTAGTCCCCGATAAATTTTGAGTGTGAAGAGACTGTGGCGGGAGATGAAAAGGTGTATGCGGCGCAACATAGGCTAGCCACAGAAACCATGGTACAGTCTGAGTCTCTATCCAATCGATAGCGAGGTCAGTCACTTTCGTAGTGTGATAAGTGGTAGTTTGACTAGTTTGTCCATTGATCGTTAAAGCCCATGATTCATAGTCATCAATCGCGCCACGGAGGCTTCCGGCATAGTAATCAACACCCATAGTGGAGGGGTGATTTGCTGCAGGTGAGTTTCCGCCTAGATGCCATTTCCCAATCACTGCAGAAGAGTAATTACTCGTGTCAGAGTCTTCTTTTAAATACTTTTGAAGCGTTACTGAATCAGGCGAAATAACATCGCCAACATTTAAAATTCCGGAATTTACGCCATACTTTCCAGTGATTAGGGTGCTACGAGTAGTTGTGCACGCGGGAGTCGCCCAAAAATTTTCAAACACAATGCCATCACTGGCCAATTGATTTAAATTAGGTGTAACCGGTGGGTTGTTACTAAAGTTATATTGAGCCGATGAGTCAAGTCCTTGGTCATCAGAAATGATTAAGATAATGTTGGGCTGGATAATCTCCTCAATATCGATAGTCGTTAATTGGGATAAATGCTGTTTAATCGCATTTGTAGAGTACCTTTCGGCGCCACTACCAATGACATTAGCTATTAACACCTCACCGTCTAGGCCAAACAAATAGCGAAGGATGATTAGTCCATCGGTTAATGCATCGATCTGACCATTACTATCGATATCCAGGGTATCCCCTAAATCTGACATCCTACTGACTAATTCAGCTGATGTTGTGTAAGTGGCGCTATCCGAAACTACCCCCGCTATGAGGGCTTCCCCACTTAAGCCAAACATATGTCGAAGTAATAGCAATCCATCCGTTAGGGCATCAAATGTACCATCACCATCTACATCAATATTATGTGTCGAAGTTGTTTTAGAGGTCGGCATTATGGAATCACCGGATTGACCAACGACAAGCATGCTACTACTTATTAAAATCGTAATTGAAAGGGCGCCCATTAGAGGGAAAGAGGCTAGAGATGTCTTCATAGGAGTACCGGTTTTTTTGCAAATAATAACTTGATTCAATTCATAACGCTGATGTCGGTAAAAAGTTTACATATAAATTTAATTTGCACCCGTAGAATGTAAACTTTTAATCTTCAAAGTCTGAGATTGTGGGCGCCACAATAGTTTACTTGAGAGTAGTGGTAGCTAAAAGTACAGTCACATAAAAGGTACTTTCTGCTATAAATCAATTGCTTAGTTCGTGGACGCACAATTCTGGCAGTGTTGAGGTCAGCGGTTCGATCCCGCTAGGCTCCACGACAGCTG
>CALDQM010000020.1:0-2119 GCA_937911225.1 uncultured Cellvibrionales bacterium | reverse complement strand
GGTACGCCGAAGCAGCATTTCAAACAGCCCTGGATTATGACCTTGCACTAATCGGTACCTCAGATGTGCATGATTTAATAGACTGGGACTACAAACCACATGAGGGAGGACATCGGCCAGTCACTCTAGTATTCGCCAAAGAAAAAACCGCAGACTCGATTAAGGAAGCCTTGTTCGCTAAACGCACCGTGGTGTGGTTTAAAAATATGCTGATTGGGCGACAAACTGACCTGTTACCTTTACTCGCGACAAGTTTAAAGGTGACCGCTATGCGCTACCAATATGACACCGTGATCGCTGAAATTGACTTAAAAAATACTTCAGATGCTGACTTTGAAGCTCGTTATACCGGCCCTTATAGCTTAGGCCTTAGCGGCGATCGTTTTACCATTCCAGCCCACAGTGAAATCACGATAGAAATTAAACCCGGTAAAATCATTCCACAAATCGACCTTTCATTGATCCTTGAAAATACTCTTATAGAGCCGAACAAACATGCATCGATGATTCTTATCGCAAAACTTCTGCCTCAGTCAGAGAACTAGTCGTCAATGTGAGCACAAAAGCACCTATACCCTGAATCGTTACGCCCCGTTGTCGGCACTCTGCCTAATCAAATACTTTGATCCACTATTGTATAAAAAGCATGACTATCTTTAACATCCAAACATGTCCTAAAGTGCGCGCGAATCAATTATTTATCTACTAATTAGTCGTCTGCTAAATATTCATTCTTTCTTTTATTCAGTAGTAAAGCCCTCATGCGGTGCGCTTTTGACAAAAAGTCTAGTTTTTGCACCAAAATAAGTCGCTCATTAGCCTGGCTATTACTCTACCCGCCTTAATATCAGCCGATAGAACTTGGCATGAAAAGTGCTTACTCATAAATGAATATTTTTAGATTGTAGTACATACTGGAAACCCATAATGTGCTCGCGATAAATATTAGGCACAACAGTGTCGACAGCAAATTTAACGGGAATTTTTTTTAATTATTAATGGAGTGTGAAAAGTGAATAAAGTATTAATTATCTTGGTATTAACGTTTTTATCAAGTGGTGCTATTGCTAATGATTTAATGAAAAGATTTGATCTTGATTCAAATGATCTGGTCACTAAGGAAGAGCTCGAGCAAGCAGGGTGTACCGTGAAAAACAGTATGTTCAAGGCAGCCGATAAAAATAAAAATGGTTCTCTGAGTAAAAAAGAACTTAAACGCTCGCGTGATTACCTATTGGTGCGAAAGCGATGCCCTAAAACTGCCGCTTCGTAGTACCTTTTTATCCGATCAGATTTGACAAAAAATCCCACTAGAGACAGAGTTTTTGGACTCTAGTGGGCGTTGTACTTAAGATCCAGATGCAGAGTTATTAACTACCCAAAACTGATTACAAATATCTGACAAATAAATGTTAACACTACAACGCAAAAATTCCCTCAGCGTCTAACCAAACATCTGTACTCCTAGCTTCCCAATTAATGAGACTTTACTACTGACGTTAAAGCTCAGTTAAGTAGCTCAGCAATATTTTTGAATTGTTCTAATGCTTCTGGATTGGCCAATGCATCGGTACTGTTCACCACTTCCCCATGCACCACTTTGCGCACCGCCAACTCAACAATCTTGCCGCTAATAGTTCTGGGGATGTCACTGACGGCAATGATTTTTGCCGGTACATGTCGCGGGGTGGTCTCTTTACGAATAGTCTGACGAATCATCTGCTGAAGATCTGTAGTCAATTCAACACCCGGACGCAAAACGACAAACAAAATTACCCGTACATCATCGTCCCAGGTTTGACCGATACAAATACTGTCGACGACCTCTGTGAGCTTTTCTACCTGTCGATAAATTTCCGCCGTACCTATTCGGACACCCCCCGGATTTAATACCGCATCTGAGCGTCCATGAATAATGATCCCGTTATTTTCCGTAATCTCACCATAATCGCCCTGCGCCCAAATGCCGGGATAGGTCTCAAAGTAAGCACTCAAATACTTTTTATTCTCGACATCATTCCAAAAATAAATAGGTGCATTGGGGAAAGGTTTACTGCATACCAGCTCACCTTTTGTTTGTGTAACAGTATTACCTTGGTCATCCCATATCTCAACCGCC
>CALDQM010000019.1:0-28003 GCA_937911225.1 uncultured Cellvibrionales bacterium | reverse complement strand
TAACGCCTGATAACCGAGTGATTATGGATATTTTAGTCAAGCAAGATTCTGTTGGGAGCTTTACCGTGAATGGTGAACCTGCGATTAATGTCACGGAGATAAGTACTCAAGCGCTAGTGGGCAATGGCCAAACGTTGGTCTTGGGAGGTATTTTCCAATCTGAAGAATTAACCGGTGATGAGAAAGTTCCTGTTTTGGGGGATTTACCTTTGGTTGGTCACTTATTTAAAAAACAAATGCGGAGTAAGGAAAAACGTGAAATACTCATCTTCATAACGCCGAAAATAATTGATGATTAATAACTGATGTCTGACCATATTTTTTTAATAGGGCCGATGGGTGCTGGTAAGTCGACTGTTGGTAAACAGCTCGCTCGGGCATTAAGTCGCCCGTTTTTTGATATAGACCATGAAATCACTAAATCTACTGGTGCAGACATTCAATGGATTTTTGATATGGAAGGTGAAGCGGGCTTTAGGCTCAGAGAGTCAAAGGCGCTGAATAATCTTATTAAATTGGAGCGTTCGGCCGTCATAGCGACAGGAGGCGGCGTTGTTTTAGAGTCCACGAATCGAACTGCGATGTCTAAAGCTGGCCGAGTGATTTACTTGTCTGCGACAAAAGACCAGCTTTTTGAACGAACTAAACGGGATAAAAAACGACCATTATTACAAGTGGCTGATCGAAGAGCCGTTATTAACAGCCTGTTCGAGCAGCGAGATCCATTGTATCGCTCTGTTGCAGATTTTGTTTTTGCCTCTGGGACGGTCCAAATACAGGCTGTGGTTAACGAAATTACTGACCAGCTATCTGCGCTCTAGGCTGTTTTCATCTAAATAGAAATCTCTCTAAGTATATGCTCGCTATAACGGTTAAACTAGACGCCTTTGAACGAGAGTTTTAACTACGATGACCCAGCGATCAACCATCCATGATAAGGCGTCTTCCCCAATCATTGTTGATTTAGGCGATAGAAGCTACCCAATTTATATCGGCCAAGGGCAGATGAGCAAGGTAGATTTTGGGCGCTATATCAAGGGTAAAAAAGCGCTTATAGTCACCAATGAAACAATAGCGCCGATTTATTTGGATTTGGTACTTCGTCAGATTGCTAATAAAAAAATCGATGTTCTAATCTTGCCTGATGGCGAGAGGTTCAAAAATCTTGATGTCTTAAATCTTATTTTTACCAAACTACTTGAAAATCAGCATGATCGCACGACAACTCTTATTGCGCTCGGGGGCGGAGTGATCGGAGATATGACTGGTTTTGCCGCAGCGTCATATCAGAGGGGAGTTTCTTTTGTTCAAATCCCCACTACTTTGCTGGCGCAGGTTGATTCTTCTGTAGGTGGTAAGACAGGTGTAAACCATGTACTTGGCAAGAATATGCTTGGTGCCTTTCACCAGCCCAATGCAGTTGTTATTGATCTTAATACTCTAGCCTCTCTTCCAGATAGGCAGTTTTCGGCGGGCATGGCTGAGGTTATAAAGTATGGATTGATTACAGACTATCCGTTTATGCTGTGGTTAGAGTCAAATATAGAGTCATTATTGAATCGGGATGAAGCTGCCCTTACTTACGCTATCGAAAGGTCCTGTATCAACAAAGCAAAGATAGTCAGTGCGGATGAAACGGAGCAGGGTATTCGGGCCATTTTAAATCTGGGGCATACTTTTGGCCATGCTATTGAAACGTTTCAGCAATACAAAGGTTTGTTGCATGGCGAGGCAGTTGCTGTTGGTACGGTTATGGCAGCTGAAATGTCAGTGCTTGCAGGTCATTTGTCCACTTTAGATGTTGAGCGAATTAAAAGTATTCTTACTGCCTTTTCTCTTCCGCTTAAGCCTCCAGTGGAAATGACGCCGAGCGAGTTTCTATCATTGATATACAGAGATAAAAAAGTTCTAGATGGTACCCTCAGATTGGTGCTTCTTAGCGCTCTGGGAGAGGCCTATATAACTGATGATTTCTCAATAAAATGGCTTCAGTCTACTTTGGATAAGTCTTGTCAAGCCTGATTTCCGTTATCGAGGCCGTTACCTGTAAACGGCATTTATTCCGAAAATAGTAGATATTTTAGTTTAATTACCTGCAATGCCGTCGCCAAGCAACCAAAAAGCTCTATTAATCCGTATGCCTATTTGTCGTTCAAAGTACCAAGGTGTAAACTGGGCGGCTGTAAAGTGTAGTCTCAGAATAATAGTAGAAGCAACATTCCGTATTAAACTGTCTGAATAACGAGCTGGTATTTATGATTGACGCGACTAAATTTGGTCTCTATGACAGCGCCTTCGAAAAAAGTAGCTGTGGTGTTGGTTTTCTTACTCGAAAAGACGGTAGGCAGACTCATGATCTGTTAATGAAAGGTCATCAGGCACTTTGTGCTGTGCCCCATCGTGGTGGTATGTCTGCTGAAGGAGTAGGTGACGGTGCGGGTGTATCGATTGACTTATCGATTGAGTTTTTCAACCGTATAACTAGCTCTGCTTTGACTTTGGGTGAATTTGGTGTAGGCAACTTCTTTTTACCCAATGATCCGAGCCAGCATGAACGTGCAAGAAATTTGGTAGCCTCGGCTCTAAAAACTGAAGGAATGATATCCTTAGTAACTAGAGATGTTGAGGTAGATCAGTCTGTTCTTCGTCCAGCCGCAATAAAATGTCAGTTGCCAATCGCTCAATGGGTTTTTGCTGCACCGGCAGGGATAAGAGGTGCCGAGTTAGATAAGGCTATCCATCGTGCGTTAATGATTATCGAAGCTGAAGCCTACACCTGTGCGGAGTTAAATGGGTTATATCCCTTGTCGATGTCAGCTAATATGCAAGTGCTAAAAGGCCGGTTGAACTCAAGTGAGATAATTCCTTATTTTTTAGACCTCAATGAATTAGATCATAGTATCCATACGCTTTATTTTCACACTCGATTCTCAACTAATACAGATCCACATCCCTCGATGGCGCAACCGTTTCGTATGATGGCTCATAATGGCGAGCTTAATACGGATAAAAAGAACCGTCTGTCGGAGACGGCAATAGCGCGTTCTAGAGAAAATAAAATTATAAGGCCAAAAGGCCAGTCGGACAGTTGCCGTTTAGACCAAACACTTCAATCGCGTGTCATTGAGGACGAACTGGACTTAGTTACGGCTGTTGTTTCTATGATGCCTCCAGCGTGGGAAAATGACGATACACTTTCTTCCCCTGTGCGAGCGATGCTCGAGTACTTTTCTCTTTATGAAGAAAAGAATGATGGCCCGGCCGCTTTGATATTTGGAAATGGCTCAATTATTGGTGCGCGACTTGATCGACTTGGATTGCGTCCATTGAGAAGTATCGAGACTGAGACCTATTTAGCGGTGATGTCTGAGGCGGGTCAAATTGACTTTGGTGACGAGCCAGTGCTTAGTCGCGGTCGTATTGAAGCGGGTGGCATGCTTTATTATGATCACGAGCAAAAGCGATCATTTGACACTCATGAGGCTCTAGAATCACTGGCCAGTCAGCGCGACTACTCTCAATTGGTTAAAAATGCACGCATCCGAATTGATGACTTACCTGAAGTCTCTGCAGCTGAATACTCGCCCTCCTCAAGTTACTCTGGGGATCTGTCACTAGCGGGTCGATACGTAGCTTATTCTCAAAATCAAGAATGTTTCCGTTTTATGATTGATCCTATGCTGGCTACGGGTACTGAAAAGGTATCTGCCATGGGTTATGGTAATGCAATCAATGCCTTGTCAGATAATGAAGGTGGAGTGGCTAAGTACTTTTCACAGCGTTTTGCCCAGGTGACGAATCCACCACTGGACTCTATTCGTGAGGGAGAAGGTATGACCATGCGGGTGGCGCTAGGCACTAAGCCTAATATTGGGGCTAAACCCGGTCGCCAAATAGTCATTCAGTCACCTATTCTCAATCACGCACAAATTCTTAGAATTCGAGCACAAAAAGAGACGCCAATAGGGCGTTTTCCGATGCTATTCGAACCTTTTTTTGATGATGTTGATGCGAATCAAAAATCATTAGTCTCTGGAATTGATGCTCTTTGTGATGGGGTTGAGTCTTTTGCTCGAGAGCAGGGCGGCATCGCCATTATTAGCGATCGTCACGTCACTCAATCGCTTGGGTCCATTTCCATGACCTTAGCCATATCGGCGATTAATCAGCGACTGATTGAGACTGGGCTGCGCCTTCGCGTGTCGCTAATCGTCGAAAGCGGGCAAATTTGTTCATCACACCATGTGGCCTGTGCCCTTGGCTTTGGTGCGGCCGCGGTTTATCCAATGGGCGTTATGATGCGTGCGGAAGACAAATTCTCCGAGGATCCCAATGGAGCCTATCTGAAATTTGCTAAAGCTGCCGAAAAAGCTTTGCTGAAAACTATGGGTAAAGTGGGGCTCTGCACCGTTGAGAGTTATTCCGGCGGAGAGTTTTTTGAACCCAATTTTTTGAATACGAGTGATCCTGTATTTAAACGTTATTTTCCAAACATGAAATCACCTGTAGGTGGAGTGGGTTTTACTGAGGTTGCGCAAGCACATGCGGATTGGCATCAACGGGCCCTTAAGTGTGAAGTCGAAAGTGACATTCCAATGCTTGGCCTATTCAAAGAGCGAGCGGAGGGCGCAGGGCATTCCTATGGTGTGGCTGCTGTGCGAGGTTTTGTTGATCTGACCGAAGAGCCTATTGCATTTGATTATGATGATGATACTGCGGCTAAAGATGAGCTGCGACTTTTGACACTCAATCGGATGGAAGGCGCATTTGGTATTAGCGATGAAGGATACACCAATACCAGTTTTGATCGGCTAACGCCGAAGGCGATTGATGAGTTCAAAATCACACCGGGATATAGAACGTTTTCTAAAGACATGACCGAAGAGCGATCTCGCAGACCTGCGGCACTTCGAGATGTTTTAGCCTTTCCAGCCGATGTTAGCTTTCTTCTTGAACCCGATGAATTTAGACGAGAGATGATGTTGTTCAACCGCGCGGGGAATAATCACTTTGTGGTTCGGGGTTTGACCTGTGAAATTTTATCAGAGGGTTCTTATGCTCTGAGATTAACGGGATCTTTAGCGGGTCAAGCTGGCCGATTAATCGCGCTGAGGGATTCTTTTGTAGATCGTTTTGGTGTTGATATCATTGCTTCTTCCGTTAAGGATGATGCGTTGACTCTAAAGACCTCTGGTATTGCTCGAGATTATGTTAGTCGTTTGCGCGACGCTATGCCCAAGATAGACTTGAATGAGGTGCAGCCCGCTAGTCAAATCACTCCTCTTTTAGCATCCGGTGCTATGAGCCATGGAGCTCTAGTGGCGACCGCTCACGAGGCGGTAGCGCATGGTACAAATATGGTTGGAGGAATGTCCAATTGTGGTGAGGGAGGAGAGCATATTTCTCGCTATGGTACGATCCGAGCATCGCGAATCAAACAATTCGCTTCTGGGCGATTCGGTGTTTGGGCCGGATATTTAGCGGATCCGATGCTCGAAGAGATTGAAATTAAAATTGGTCAAGGCGCTAAGCCGGGTGAGGGGGGACAGTTACCTGCACCCAAGGTAAATGTTGAGATAGCCGCGGCGCGCGGCGGAGTGCCTGGAGTCGAGCTAATTTCGCCTCCACCGCATCACGACACTTATTCGATTGAAGATTTGGCTCAGCTGATTCATGACGCCAAGGCCGCACGAGTTCGAGTGATCGTTAAACTGGTATCTTCTGATGGGATTGGAACAATTGCGGTTGGTGTGGCTAAAGCCGGAGCTGATGTTATTAATGTTGCTGGTAATACCGGTGGTACTGGAGCTGCCTCAGTTACCTCTTTGAAATACACCGGTCGCGCTGCGGAGATTGGCATTGCTGAAGTTCATCAGGCGCTCTGTGCTAATGGGTTAAGGCAAAAGGTTGTTTTACGATGTTCTGGAGCTCATCAAACCGGTTCGGACGTTGTTAAGTCCGCGCTGATGGGTGGTGATAGTTTTGAATTTGGAACAACGGCGCTGATGATGCTTAAGTGCGTCATGGCAAAGAACTGTAATATCAAATGTCCTGCCGGTTTGACGACAAATCCTGAAGTTTTTGATGGTGATCCTCGAGCTCTGGGACAGTATCTACTTAACATTGCTCATGAAGTAAGGGAAATTCTTGCTGATCTTGGATTGCGCTCATTGCGCGAAGCTCGGGGTCGTTGTGATTTAATTCATCTTTTGGATCATCCGTCCTCCGTGGGCCAGCTGGATCTAAGAGCGATGCTAACGGTTGTTAAAGAACATAAAATCGATAATCCAATTTATATGGAGCGTGATTTCGCGGTTGATGATGGTTTTATTAGCCTAATCCGCCAAGCGTTAGTCGATCAAAAGCAACTGTCAATAGCGTTGCCCAGCAGCCAGTATTTAAATAACTGTAATAAGAGTGTAGGTGGTCAATTAGCTATCGATATTGAGCGAATGCTCAACTATGAGCTAAAAGACGTTGAGTTACCTGCAGTACTTGAAGATAAGCGCGGTCGACGATTCTTAAGAAATGGGGCTATAAGTATTGTCACACATGGTTCGGCAGGGCAATCCTATGGTGCATTCTGTAATGATGGCATGCGACTGTCACATACAGGCACCTGTAATGATGGCGTTGGCAAAACTGCCTGCGGTGGTGAGATCGTTGTTAATGCGCCAGCTGGAGGTAGCGACAAGCCGGGGACTAATGTACTAATTGGTAACTTTGCCTTGTTCGGTGCTACCGGAGGACGAGTCTTCATTGAAGGCCAAGCAGGTGATCGATTTGCTGTGCGAAACTCAGGGGCAACAGCAGTTGTTGAGGGCGTTGGGGATTTCTGTGCCGAGTACATGACAAATGGTGCAGTTCTTAATTTAGGTGCCTTTGCCAAGGGCTTCGGGAATGGTATGTCAGGTGGGTTCGCCTACCAATATGACCCGTATAGAAAATTCACAAACTGTATCAGTCATGATTCGGTACTTTTAGGCTATTTGGAAGATGATGAGGATGCCTCATACATTCATGCGCAAGCTATATACTCTATGCTGGAGTGGCATGTCGATGCGACCGGTTCAAAAAAAGCCTCCTGGCTTCTCAAACATTGGGATATGGAACGCGGTAATTTTGCCTATATAACGCCTCGAGCCTTATTACAGTACCAGGACTATGAAGCGATTCTTGAGGCTAAATCACGCAAGGAACTTGCTGAAGAGCTTGCAGTTGCGCTGGCAGGCTTCCAAGTTAATAAATTAAAAAAGGCGTGGCGTTCGGGAACGCCAGTCATAAAGGGAATCGTTCCTGATTCAGCCCTCGCAGACAGCGGTGATATGTATGAGCTACTAAATACTTACTCGGTGCTCAACGCAGCGCAAAAAATAGCGTTGAAAAAGGTTCCCTCGGCTACCTCGGTAGATGAGCCTGATGTTGTTAAAGCCACTCGTAATCTTATTTTAACTGAAGATTACGCCTTAATGAGTGGCTTACTAAGACATGCGCGAGAGGCGGTTTCAGCGTATAGTGCCTCCGAATTAGCGGCTATGATTGCGGGTAAGCGCCTCACTGACTTTAAAGAAGCTTTGAGCCTGCGTAATATTTTGTCGATGGATAGTCCGGCTACGTATGGGTGGATACTCCATCAACAACGAAAAAATAAGCTGGCATTAGGTAGGATACCTAGCTTTGAAGAGCTGTTTGCCCACAATGCGATGAATGATATTTTGCCCAATGCTAGTTAATACTGAGGCCAATTAATGAAACTTCCGTTTATACCAAAAGATGCCCCTTTTACTGGAGACCAGAAATCGTGGTTGTCGGGTTTCTTGGCAGGTATGCAGTCAGCAAAAGCGATAGCTGGGAGTCAAAAAAGTGTTGCTGGTGCATCGACCGCACCACTGCTGAACATTCTTTATGGAACACAGACAGGAAATGCGGAAGCTTTGGCAATGGACGCAGCGGTAGCGGCTCGCGCTCAGGGATTTGAGGCTGTTGTGCAAGGGTTAGATGATGTCGCCATAGATGCTTTTTCTGCTATGAAACGTGTGATTGTTACTATTGCCACGTATGGCGAAGGTGAAATGCCTGACAACGCGGGACTATTTTGGGAGAGTATATATAGTGCGGATATGCCCAGATTACCGGACATGCAGTTTGGCGTCTTAGCGCTAGGGGATACTAGTTACGACGAATTTTGTCAGGCCGGAAAGCTTCTTGATACACGCCTAGAGCAGTTGGGTGCGACGCGATTAATAGATCGATTAGACTGCGATGTGGATTATGAAGACATAGCGGATGAATGGATCAATAAAACTATTCCCTTGGCCAGTAGTGGTCATGCTACTTTGCCTGTTGTTGAGGTAGCTCCCCAGGTAGCCAAGTCTATTTGGAACCGGAAGAATCCTTATCCTGCGAAAGTTAGTGTAAATCAGCTGTTATCTGGCCCATCGTCTGGCAAAGAGATTCGTCATTATGAGCTTGATCTAGCTGACAGTGGATTGACCTATGAGACTGGTGATGCCTTAAATGTCATGCCAGTGAATGATAGTGTGCTAGTGAAAAAGCTCACAGAGCGACTTGCGGTAAGCCCTGAATTGGTCCTGAAAGATCAAAATAAGTCTATCCGCGAGTTACTTACTTACCAGTACGAAATATCTACTCCGTCTCGAAACTTTATTGCGGCAGTCGAAGCACAGGCTAAGCATGAAAAGTTCTCCCATGTACTAAAAACTGGTGATAAAGAAGCTCTAGCAGATTTTTTGTGGGGCAAGGATACTTTGGATTTACTCAATCTAAATTCTGAGATTGTTTTTCCGATTGATGAATTTATCGCGTTACTTAAACCTTTGCAGCATCGTGCCTACTCAATTTCGTCGAGCCCAAGTAAACATGTAGGTTCAGTACACTTAACCGTGGCCTCAGTTCGATGGCGTGGAGAGGACCGAGATCACCTTGGCGTATGCTCAACTTTTCTGGCTGATCGAGTGACTGTAAATGGCACCGCGGGAATTTTTGTTTCACCCAACAAAGCTTTCCGGATTCCTACCGATGACGATGCGCCTATGATTATGGTGGGCCCAGGTACCGGAGTTGCGCCGTTTAGAGCCTTTCTGGAAGAGCGACAGATGCGCGGGGCTAAAGGGAAAAATTGGTTGTTCTTTGGAGATCAGACCAGAGGTGCAGACTTTATATATGAGCAGCAACTGCTAGAAATGCAAGCGATTGGGGTGTTGAGCCAACTTGACCTAGCCTTTTCTAGAGATCAAAAAGACAAGATTTACGTTCAAAATAAAATGCATGAGCGTGCTGTAGAGTTGTATCAATGGCTGGAAAAAGGCGCCTATTTTTATGTCTGTGGAGATGCCACCAGAATGGCTAAAGATGTCGATCAGGCATTGCGTGATATTGTTGCTGTGCAGGGAAAGTTAAGTGCTGACAAAGCAACTGATTATGTTAACAATCTAAAGCGTGAAAAGCGCTACCTACGCGACGTATACTAGTCGCCTCACTTTATTGACCTAAATTATTTATGACAGAATTGAAAAACGATCGATTTTTACGAGCACTAGCTCGGCAACCCGTTGATAAAACCCCAGTATGGATGATGCGACAAGCGGGACGCTACTTACCAGAATATCGTCAAGTTAGAGCGCAGGCCGGCGATTTTATGAGTTTATGCAAAAACACTGAACTTGCCTGTGAGGTCACATTGCAACCGCTTGAACGATTTGAGTTGGATGCGGCGATCCTTTTCTCTGATATTTTAACTATCCCCGATGCAATGGGGCTGGGTCTCTACTTCGCCGAGGGGGAAGGGCCCAAATTTCGAAAGCCGGTGCGTACTGAAGCAGATATAGATCAACTGCAGGTGATTAATACTGCCTCAGATTTGGGCTATGTGACTGATGCAGTGTCGATGATTCGTCGCGAGTTAAATGGCCGTGTCCCATTGATAGGGTTTTCTGGAAGTCCGTGGACATTAGCAACCTATATGATTGAAGGGCAGAGTAGTCGCGATTTTGTTCGCGCCAAGACGATGCTTTACACCCAACCTGAAGTGCTCCATCAGTTATTGGAAAAGCTTTCTCTCTCGGTAATAGATTACCTTAATGCGCAAATTTTAGCAGGCGCACAGGTGGTTCAGATATTTGATACTTGGGGTGGAGCGTTAAGTCATGATGCTTATTTGGAATTCTCTCTTGACTACATGAAAAAAATTGTCGCCGGCCTTATTAAACATGCTGATGGCCGTGATGTACCGGTAATTTTATTTACCAAAGGTGGCGGTCATTGGTTGGAAGCAATGGCAGATTCCGGTTGTGATTGTCTAGGTTTGGATTGGACAGTAGATATTGGGGCCGCCAAGGATCGTGTTGGCAGTAAGGTTGCCCTGCAAGGAAATATGGATCCGGCAGTACTAAGGTCCGATCGATCTGGCATTGAGTCAGAGGTTAAGACTATCTTAAAGTCTTTTGGTGAAGGTCAGGGACATGTCTTTAATCTTGGCCATGGTATAACGCCGGATATCAACCCAGATAATGTGAAGATATTTATTGATGCTGTACATCAATTCTCTGGCTCTAACTAGAGCCAGAGATTATTTCACAAGAGAGGCAAGTTGCTGACCCATTAACACCGGCGATTGAGGGTTTAAAGTCTCCAACCCAGTCACTCTATCTTTTTCAAATAAGATAATCGCGGTCGAACCAAACTTAAACTGGCCTATTTCCTCTCCCTTATCATAGGCAAGTTGGCGGTCAGAAAAGTCTGATTCTCGAACGGCTCCAGGTCCTGGTTTTTCGAAGCCACCCCAAACTGTTTCAATGCCCGCAACTAACATTGCACCGACAAAAACAACCACGAAATTGCCCGCTGACTCAGATTCAAACTCGCAGACTAAGCGTTCATTACGAGCGAACAGTTCTTCCAAACCTTGCGCAGTTTTGTCATTTACTGAAAATAGTTCGCCGGGTATGTAGCGCGTCGCGCGCAATGTACCTGAAACAGGCATGTGTACGCGATGATAATCCTTGGGGGAAAGATAAATAGTTGCGAAGCTTCCATTGTTAAATCGCTGGGCTGAGACCGAATTACCGAGCAGCCGGCTTATTGAATAGTTGAGGCCCTTAGCTTGCAGGATACGGGTTTTATCAATGATACCGGCCTGGCTAATAACACCATCGGCAGGGCAACAAACACTCTTAGGGTCGCCATCAACCACTCGCGCATCATCTTTTAACGCACGGGTAAAAAAGGCATTAAAACTCTCATAGTCCTCAAGATTATCACTGGCGGCTTCTTGCATATTAATACCAAAAGCAGAGATAGCACGTTTGATTAATAGATTTTTTAGCCATGGCCTTTTAGATTCCGCAATCGTGCCAATGATTCGCGATAACGCATGTTTTGGTAACACTCGTTGCACTGCAACGAAGATATCTACACCGTGACTCATAATTTTGTTTCTCATTTAAAGGGTGATGCTAATTATGGATAAATAATTAAAGGCCAAACTCTATGGGAGTATTGTCAAGATTACCCCATTCGGCCCAAGAACCATCATAGCCTGCTATTTTCTCATAACCTAAAATTCTCGCAACCATGTAAGTAAAGGCTGAGCGATGATGGAGCTGACAGTGTGTGGCGATAGTTTTATCTTTACTAAGGCCTAAATTATTCAGAATGGCTTGGGCATTTTTACGAATTCGTAAATTATTATCACTATCTATCAACTCGGTCCACTCTAGATTGATAGCGCCAGGAATATGGCCACTACGCGCTGCACGAACCATCTGACCGCTGTACTCAGCAGGGCTACGAGCGTCCCATATTGCGAAATCACTCGAGTCGAGCCTGGCAATTATTTCATCGACATGTATAGAGGCAGATGGGTTGGCAAAGGTACTACCAATGCCTGCACAACAACTCTTCGGCATATTGATGGTGCTCTCTGTTACATGACCTTCGTTAATCCATGCCACGATGCCACCATTTAAATAAGACCAGTTGTGAAGGCCAATTAAATCAAGAGTCCAGGCGAGTCTACCGGCCCAACCGCCACCTTCATCGTCATAGATCACCACATGCTTGGATCCATCAATACCTAGATCACTCACTAAGGCCTCGACTTCCTGAAAACTAGGGTGTTTGCCTAATGCCGGCGGCTTATTTGCCATCAGTGTATTGTTGGCAAGATGTACAGCGCCTGGTACGTGCTTCTGTTGATACAGTGCAGAATGGCTTAAATCGACAATAATTAAGTTGTCCATAACGAGCATCGCTTCAAGATCTTGTGGTTCAACAAGATGGGGTGTTGGTTCACTCATGGTGATTCCTTGATGTTATTGTCTGAGGTACACTTTTAGCCTGTGAGTAGCGATTCTATGTTCTATCTGATTCTTGAGATAACAGTATTTGGCGGTAATTATGGAGTCTTGTAGCGAGGACTTTGTTTTCTGCGACTGCAGCTAAAAGGCTACATCCAAGATCTTTGTTATGGTTGCAGTCCCGAAATTTACAGTGACCAAGGTAGGGTCGAAAATCTATAAATCCGTTAATGACCTGCTCCTTGGTAAGGTGGGTCAGAGCAAATTCGCGTATACCCGGCGAGTCAATCAACACACCTCCACCGGACAGGTGAAAAAGTCTAGACACAGTTGTAGTATGAGTACCTTTCTCTTTGCCTATGGATAGTTCGCCCACTGACATATTTGCGTCAGGCTGAAGGTGATTAATTAAAGATGACTTACCAACGCCTGATTGGCCCACAAATATGGCAGTTTTTCCGGTCAAATAATCCTGTAATTCAGTAATACCCTCACCTGAAGTCGCTGATACTTGCAGTACGTCATAACCGATAAACTCATACTCCTTGACGAGTTTATTTATGTCCGGAAACGCATTATTTTTCAACATGTCGACTTTGTTTAGAACTAGCACTGGTTTGATATTTTGAGCTTCTGAAGCGACTAGATAACGATCTAAAAGATTACTAAAAGCGTCAGGCTTTGCCGAAAAAACGATAGCGATTAAGTCAACATTTGCCACAACGGGTCGTAACTTGCCATAAATGTCTGGGCGCAATAGTTCTGACCGTCTAGCTTGGCGAGCGACCACAACCCCGTGGGGCTCGGCAAAACGCCAAATGACCTGATCTCCGGTAACGAGACTGTCTAGGTTAGCACGCATATGACAGCGCACGATGCGGCCTTTAATGTCTGTTTCTGCGGCTTCAATATCAACCTGGGCACCAAAGTTAGTAACCACCGTGCCCAGTATTTCGGGCCCCAGTGTAGAATGGTTTGCCAAGTCATCCTCACTCACGGCATTTTTAGCAATAGCCCGCTCGCGCCGTTGCTCTTGGATCGATTGAATACGCCCTTTTTGGCGGTCACTAAGTCGGCGCTTACTCATAGGTTAACAATTTTGGGCTCATTACTAATTAAATCCACGGTTACTGAAGACCATTTTCTGGCGTTATAGTCCCTAAGGATATAGCATTAGCGCTCTGAGTAACATTAAGCTTCTCACTAACCTGCGATAAAGCGTAAATAGGATTCTTAAATGATCACAACCAATCCGCTTAATTTGATTTGGATCGACCTAGAAATGACAGGACTAGATCCTCTTAAGGAAAGAATTATTGAAATCGCGACAGTAGTGACAGACTCAAACTTAAAAGTGCTGGCAGAAGGACCATCACTTGTTATTAAACAACCGGACAGTCTACTTGCCGGAATGGATGAGTGGAATACTCGCCAACATGGCGGCTCCGGTTTGACTGATAGAGTGCGTAACAGTCAAATCAGTGAAGCGAAAGCCATGCAGGAAACCATCGACTTTTTATCCGACTGGGTTCCCAAGGGCCAATCACCCATGTGTGGAAATTCCATTGGCCAAGACCGACGTTTTTTAGTTCGTTATATGTCTGATCTAGCGAGTTTCTTCCATTATCGTAATCTTGATGTGAGTACCCTAAAAGAGTTGGTGCGACGCTGGCGGCCCGATCTTGAAGGTGGATTTAGTAAAAAAGGAAGCCATCTGGCGATGGACGATATTCATGACTCGATTGCAGAATTGGTTTATTACCGGAAGTTTTTCATTCAAAATTAAGCTTCTGTTGTTGTTGATCTATCGCCCATTGAACATGTTCCCTGACAAGAGCTGACGGATGATCAGATTTTGCCTGGAGTTCATTAAGAATCTCTTCTGAGCCGGTCGCATTGCCAAGGCCAACAGCGAGATTGCGTAACCAGCGTTCATGACCAATACGACGTATCGGAGACCCTCGGGTTTTCTCTAAAAACTCATTTGGCTCCCAGTTAAATAATGTCACCAATGATGGATCATCAAGATTATGCCGAGGCTTGAAATCATCCTCTTGAGTATGTGAGGCAAAGCGATTCCATGGGCATCTGATCTGGCAGTCATCACAACCAAAGACTCTATTGCCCATCAGAGGGCGAAGCTCTTCAGGAATAGCGCCTTTATTTTCTATGGTGAGGTATGAAATACAGCGGCGTGCATCCAGTACATAGGGCTCAGGGAACGCATTAGTTGGACACACCGTTAAACAAGCGCGACATTTACCGCACTTGTCTTCTTGTTTCTGTCCGTCAACAGGCAGTTTTAAAGAGGTATAAATCTCTCCAAGAAAAAACCAAGACCCTGCCGATTCATTAAGTAGTAGAGTATTTTTGCCAATCCAGCCAAGTCCGGCCTGCTGCGCAATGGGCTTTTCCATGACCGGCGCGCTGTCGACGAAAGGCCTTTGACTCAAATTCAGCTCTGGAATTTCTTCCTCAATTTTTTTGATGAGAGCAGCCAAACGTTTGCGAATAATTTTGTGGTAGTCACGGCCCAGTGCATAACGCGAAATATAAGCTTTATTGTCATCTTTTAATACTGCGATCATCTTGCTGTCATTAAGATAATCCATGCGAACTGAGATTACTCTGACTGTATGATCGACCAGTTTGTTAACCACATATCGTTTTTCGCCATGCTCGGCCATCCAATCCATAGAGCCTTGAAAACCTTTCGCTAACCATTCATGCAAGCGCTCGGATGCCTCTGTCAAATCTGGCTCGACGATAGATACCTGCTGAAAACCAAAAGAAGCACCCCAAGATTTGATCTTATGGGCTAATTTTTCTAGTTTCTGAGCTTCTACTTCAATTTGTTGCATGGTTTCATAGCTATTCTGGCTTATAATCTCACTAATTTTACTGGGATATCTCGTTCATGTCGCACTATCTTATTCAACAAGCCTTATTTGATGCTAAAACCGTCGGTGAACTCGATCAATTAGCGCACCAAAAGGGTGATATTAGCCCTTTTGAATTAATGAGCAGAGCTGGGGACGGCGCTTTTGCCGAATTGTTAGAAAACTTTGGTCGACCTCATTGTATCCACGTTTTTTGTGGTGCGGGTAATAACGGAGGTGACGGTTACATTATCGCTTCTTTAGCCGCCCATGAGAAGATTTCGGTACGAATTTATGAGTTAGGAAATCCTGCGCGTATGTCTGATGAGACTAAACGGGCGCGACAGCAGTGCATTGATGCTAACGTTAAATTTGAGCCCTTTGATGCTGGGTGTAATTTATCTGAGGGTGTTATCGTTGATGCTTTAATCGGTACCGGCTTTACGGGCGATCTTAGTGATGAATTTGCGATAGCTATTGAGTGTATCAATAGTTCTTTATTGCCCGTTTTGGCGGTAGATATACCCTCAGGATTAGCCAGTGATACAGGTGCTGTGCAAGAAGTTGCGGTAAAGGCAGATATCACCGTTACGTTTGTTGCACCCAAGCAGGGCTTATTTACGGGCCGCGGGACAGCACTTTGCGGTGATGTAGTCTATGACTCTTTAGATATTCCAGATGAGATTCTTCACCAAAGATCGCCTTCTGCTGAGTTAATGTCAGTGGATGATTTGATCGAATACTTGCCAGAGTCAGAGGCCGACGTGCACAAAAGCCAGCGTGGCCACTGTATGGTTATTGGTGGAGATCACGGGACAGGGGGTGCTTCGCTGCTCGCCGCTCAATCGTGCCTGCAAGTCGGTGCTGGACTTGCCAGTCACGCTACCAGGCCTGAGCATGTATTAGCAAGTTTGGTCCGGCAGCCTGAAATAATGGCGTGTGGCGTAGTCTCTGGTCAGGAGCTAGAACCATTACTTGATCGACCTACAGTATTGGTAGTGGGACCGGGTCTTGGTCGATCATCTTGGTCCGAGCAGATGTTACAAAAAGCGATGTCCCAGGATTTACCTATGGTAGTGGACGCTGATGCATTAAATATTATTGCCGATGGTCGAGTGGTGACTGATGTTGCAAACCGATCATGGGTGATGACACCGCATCCAGGGGAGGCTGCACGACTTCTAGGAATTAGTGTTGCTGAGATCGAGATAGATCGGTTTGCAGCAGTGCGTAAACTACAACAAAAATACAATGCAGTAATACTATTAAAAGGTGCTGGGACTCTGATATATGGAGATCAGACTCGACCTATTCAGATATGCCCTTATGGTAATCCTGCAATGGCTACAGCCGGTATGGGCGATATTTTAAGTGGAATTATCGGCGGTCTGATCGCTCAAGGAATGGATTTATTTACGGCAACAGAGCTTGGTTGTTGTCTACATTCTAAGGCAGCAGATATGGCGGTTGAGGAGCTTGGTCATAGAGGCCTCGTCGCCTCTGATATTCTGGCATTTGTTCGAGCTATACTCAATCAAAGCACTTTTCTTACAGAATGAATGAGCTATCGCCCACAAATGATTCTAGTTTTATCATAAAAGATGAGGCGGCCATGGTAGAGTTCGGTGGTAAAATTGCCGACGCACTTTTGATGGGCGCTGTTATAACGTTGAACGGTGATCTCGGTGCAGGTAAGACGACACTTAGTCGCGGCATATTACACAGGCTAGGGCATTCTGGTGCGGTAAAGAGTCCTACTTATACTATTGTAGAGCCTTATCAATTAGACATTGGCAGTGTGTATCACTTTGATTTATATCGTGTGAATGATCCTCAGGAACTTGATTATATAGGGTTTACTGATTACCTTGCACAGGCGTCTTTGAGCTTAATAGAGTGGCCTGAGCGTGGATATGGCTATCTAGCCGGCAAAGACATGGGTGTCGAAATTGAGCATCTTACGAGCGGTCGTCGGGTTAGCGTGTCCGCGAAGACTGATAAGGGTAGAGACATGCTGGCGGTGCTTCACAAAATAACTGCTTGTGAGTAACTATTAGCCAGTGCATTGGGAGAATCTATTGAGATTCATATGCCAAAAATTGACGGATTGTGGCAAGAGATATTTGTTCAGCCTGTGGGCCTTAATCATTTTAATGTTGCCTATAGTTGCACAGAGCACCGATATAGAGTCAGTGCGTATCTGGCGATCACCTGATAGTACTCGATTGGTCATTGATTTAAGTGGCACTGTAAAGCATCAGTTGATAGCGCTTGAGAATCCTAATCGGTTGGTTATCGACATTGACAAGGTTACATTGGCAACAAGTTTTAAAGCCCTTGATTTGAGTCAAACACCGATAGTGAATATTCGTCATGCGCAGCGGAATAAAACGGATTTACGAATTGTTCTTGATCTGAGTTCTAGCGTCAGCCCAAAAAGCTTTACTCTGCCGTCAAACGAGCAGTACGGCGACCGTCTGGTAGTTGACCTGTATGACAAAAAACAGAATGTCAGTAAAACCGTCGAAAAAATGATTGAGCGTAATGATCGGAAAATCATTGTAGCCTTAGATGCAGGTCATGGCGGAGAGGACCCTGGAGCGTCAGGTCCTAATCGCTTGCGTGAAAAGCGTGTAGTTCTGCAAATAGCCAAACGAATTGAGGCGCTACTCGATCAAAGCCCTTATTTCGAGGGTGTTTTAGTGCGGACTGGCGATTATTATGTTGGTTTACGCAAACGTACTGAGATTGCTCGTCAAAAGCAGGCTGATTTTTTGATCTCTATTCATGCCGATGGATTTTCAGATCCTCGCGCCAACGGTGCCTCGGTCTATGCCCTGTCCACTCGAGGTGCTACCAGTGAGGCAGCGAGATATCTGGCGACTACGGAGAATCGTGCTGACTTAATTGGCGGGACAAGCAATCTCAGTCTGGATGATAAAGATGATGTGCTCGCAAGCGTTTTGCTTGATCTGTCCATCAATGAAACGCTAAGAAGCAGTCTTGATGCAGGCAGCTACGTACTACAAAATATGTCTAGTGTCGCAAGGTTGCATAAGAAAAAAGTAGAACAGGCAGGCTTTATAGTCCTTAAGTCACCTGATATACCCTCATTATTGATTGAGACTGGTTTTATCTCCAACCCCAAAGAGGCTCGCTTGCTGAGTAGCAAGGGTTATCAGCAAAAAATGGCAGAGGCGGTAGTTAGTGGCCTAAAAAGTTTTTATTTGGATAACCCTCCGGTTGGTACTCTGTTGGCCAATAGCGCTAAAGATCTGATTAAAATCTATGTCATTGGTAGGGGTGATACGCTGTCTGAAATTGCTCAGCAGCATGGCACCTCAGTTAAAAATATACTGCGATATAATAAGTTACGCTCTAGCGTCATTAGAGTAGGGCAAAAAATATCGATTCCTCCTCGCTGAATGGATAGCAGAATGATTTTATGTTTAAAGGCTCTTATCAATGCCTAAAATACACACGTTAAGTCCCCAGTTGGCGAATCAGATCGCCGCCGGAGAAGTCGTAGAGCGGCCTTCCTCCGTTCTCAAAGAACTGGCTGAGAATAGTCTTGATGCGGGTGCTAAGCGAGTAGACGTTGAGGTAGAGCAGGGCGGGACTAAACTAATCAGAGTTCGAGATGACGGCTGTGGTATTTCAGAGAGTGATCTTCCTCTGGCGCTAAGTCGACATGCAACAAGTAAAATTTTGGGTCTAGAAGATCTAGAGGCTGTGTCCACACTCGGCTTCCGTGGGGAGGCATTGGCAAGTATCGCATCTGTTTCACGTTTGGCGTTGACCTCCAATAGCGGAGAAGGCTCTGGATGGAAGGCTGTTTCAGAGGGTAGGGATATGGAGGTAGAACTCCAGCCGGCTGCGCACCCACAGGGAACGAGTGTTGAAGTACGAGATTTATTTTTTAATACCCCAGCGCGTCGTAAATTTTTACGCACTGAAAATACTGAGTATAAACGTATTGATGACTGCTTGAAAAAACTCGCGCTAAGTCGTATGGATGTTGCCTTTAGCCTTAAGCATAATCAAAAAGTGCAGTTCAGTCTTCGGCCCGCCATCAGTCAGTCTGAGCAGGAAAAGCGTGTTGCTGATCTGTGTGGACCGCAGTTTATGGAACAAGCGTTGTTTGTCGATAATGATCGTACTGGGATTCGTTTGTGGGGGTGGATAGGATTGCCTACCTTTTCGCGCAGTCAGGCCGATTTACAGTACTTTTTCGTCAATGGTCGATCTATTCGTGACAAAGTAGTTTCGCATGCTGTACGGCAAGCCTATCAGGATGTCTTGTACCACGGACGCCACCCTGCGTACGTCCTGTTTTTAGAGGTTTTACCTGGTGATGTTGATGTTAATGTGCATCCTACTAAACACGAAGTGCGGTTTAGAGAGAGCGGGAGTATTCATAGCTTTGTGTCTAGTACACTGCAAAAAGCGTTGGCCACTGACCGTCCTCAAGATCATTTGCCGACCAACTCAGGTCTGGAGTTGCCGGATCAGAATCAACCGCAATCCTTGATCGGTCAAAATGCATTACCGCTTGCGGGTGCGCCAGGCGCTGGGTATCAGTCAAAATGGCCACCAACAGCGCTATCCTCTGCCGTAAACGCTCCCGCAAGCAACTATCAGGGTCTCTATTCGGCTAACGTCGAGGATAGTGGTCAAACTGAGGTGCCACCACTTGGCTTCGCCGTCGCTCAGTTAAAAGGGATCTTTATTCTTGCTGAAAATAGTCATGGTCTGATCATTGTGGATATGCATGCTGCCCACGAACGAATTACCTATGAACGTATGAAAAATGCCTTTGATCTGCAGGGCTTGGTCTCTCAGCCGCTACTGGTTCCTGAAAGTTTGGCGGTTAGTCAGCGAGAGGCTGACGCAGTAGAGTCTAATCAGGCGGTGTTCACCCAGCTCGGATTCGCTGTTGAACGTGCCGCGAGTGAAAGTATTATTGTTCGTGAGATTCCCGCTATTTTACGTGGTTCAGAGGTTGAGAAACTGCTGAGAGATGTGCTGTCAGATCTCCTTGAACATGGCAGTTCAGAGCGGATTCGTGATCATATTAATGAGATTTTGTCGACTATGGCATGTCACGGATCAGTACGAGCGAACCGCAGGTTAACCCTACCTGAGATGAATGCCTTATTGAGAGATATGGAGATTACCGAGCGCAGTGGGCAATGCAATCATGGTCGACCTACTTGGTCGCAACTGACGGTAGAGGAGCTTGATAAACTGTTCCTTCGCGGACGTTAGGTAGTCCTTTAATGGCTTCCACAGTATTACCATCCGCTATTTTCATAATGGGTCCGACTGCCTCAGGTAAGACTGATTTAGCAATATCGTTGAGAAAACATCTACCTGTAGATCTCATTAGTGTTGATTCTGCACAGGTATATCGCCAACTAGATATTGGTAGTGCCAAACCTGATGCCATTACTCTGGCTGACCATCCCCACCGATTAATTAATATTAGAGACCCGGTTGATGCCTATAGCGTTGCGGAGTTCTTAAAAGATGCTACGGAGCAAATGGCCGAAATAGCTGCTGCGGGTCGAATACCTCTATTAGTGGGTGGCTCTATGCTTTACTTTAAAATATTATTGGAAGGCTTATCTGATTTACCAGAGGCAGACCAGGGTGTACGTGATCAAATACAGGACCGTGCAGATGAGTTTGGATGGACGAGTTTATACAATGAGTTGCAGCAAATTGATCCGGTAACCGCAGCTAAACTGCACCCGAATCACTCTCAACGTATTCAGCGAGCCTTGGAGGTTCATCAACTGACGGGCGTATCGATGTCAGACTTACAGGCCGTAGCAAGTAATAATAGTGTTCTAGACCACTATAACGTTCTGCAATTTAGCCTGACATTTAATGATCGCTCGTTGTTGCATCAGCGAATTGAACAGCGCTTTGAACAGATGATGACCGATGGGCTTCTTGCAGAGGTTAGAGGTCTGCATGGGCGTGAGGATTTGCATACTGATTTGCCATCCATGCGAGCGGCTGGTTATCAACAAATTTGGCAATACCTTGATGGCCACTGTAGTCTAGAGGAGGCCGTAGAGAAAAGTATTATTGCTAGTCGCCAGTTAGCTAAACGCCAAATAACCTGGTTACGAAATTGGCCTGAGGTACACGAAATTCAGGTAGATGATGGACAAACCTACATCAGTTTAGAAAATAGTTGTAATCAGTGCTTGAAAATACTGAGCCAGCACTCCATATTGGGTTTATGACATTTAAAACATGTCACAGTTAGTGGACCGCAATCCTACTAGCGCTTTTTGCTGCGATTATTGCAGCCTATATTGAATTTTCAATAACAAGGAGAAGTCCCATGTCAAAAGGGCATAATCTACAAGATCCTTTTCTGAATGTCCTAAGAAAAGAGAGAGTCCCCGTCGCAATATTCCTGGTGAACGGTATAAAACTTCAAGGTCAAGTTGAATCGTTCGATCAGTTTGTTGTTCTTTTGAAGAACACCGTAAGTCAAATGGTCTATAAACATGCTATTTCGACTATCGTGCCATCTAGAGTCGTCCGCTTGCCTACCAGTGGAAGTGATCAGGCTGAAATGTCGGATGAGGAATCTGGCAATAACGGGGATGAAAACTACTAACCTGTGGCCCTATTCTTTGAACGACCCAAGACAGGCGAAACCGCGGTACTAGTTCATATTAAACTTAATAGTGAATCAGAGCCTGAAGACCCAAGAGAATTCGAAGAGTTAGTTATTGCTGCTGGTGGTGATCCTGTGGACTTCATAACAGGCTCTAGGCAGTCTCCTAGCGCAAAGTTCTTTGTGGGTACTGGGAAGGTTGATGAAATTGGTGCTGTGGTTAAGGGGGCCGGTGCGGAGCTGGTTATTTTTAATCATAATTTAACACCCAGCCAAGAGCGTAATCTTGAGGCTGAATTGCAGTGTAGGGTACTTGACAGAACGGGTCTTATTTTAGATATTTTTGCTCAACGAGCGCGCACGCATGAGGGTAAACTTCAGGTAGAGTTGGCCCAGTTGCAACACCTTTCATCTAGGTTGGTGCGAGGCTGGACCCACCTAGAGCGACAAAGAGGTGGCATCGGTATGCGTGGGCCTGGTGAGACTCAGCTAGAGTCAGATCGTCGAATGGTCAGAGATCGTATTAAAGCGATTGAAAAACGTCTAGACAAGGTTCGTAAGCAACGGGATCAAGGTCGCCGCAGTAGAAAGCGCTCTGAAATACCAACCGTCTCTTTGGTGGGGTATACCAATGCTGGAAAGTCCACTTTGTTTAATGCAATAACCAAAGCCGATGTTTTTGTAGCAGATCAGTTGTTTGCGACCCTAGATCCAACCATGCGTAGGGTAGATGTACATGATTTAGGCTCAGTTATTTTCGCCGACACGGTAGGCTTTATAAGCCATTTACCCCATCGGTTGGTCGATGCTTTTAGAGCAACGTTAGAAGAGGCGGCTTCCGCCGATCTCCTGTTACATATCGTTGATGCGAGTGCAGAAGATAGAGCAAAAAATATAGTAAGGGTCGACGAAGTACTCAAAGAAATTGACGCGCTAAAATTGCCGACGCTGATGGTCTACAACAAAGTAGACTTATTGGAAGAGCCAAACCCAAGGATAGAGCGTGATGCTGATGGTGTACCTACGGCAGTTTGGGTGTCAGCGCTAAGGGGCGAGGGTCTAGAGCTTTTGTTGCAGGCGGTAGTTGAAAAGCTACCCAGCAGAACGATTCATAAGCATCTGGTCTTGCAACCGAATCAAGGAGCTCTCAGGTCAGCCTTTTATGGTTGTAAGTCGGTGGTTTTTGAAAAGATAGACGATCAAGGTGTTATAGAACTTGAAATTAAGCTTCCGGAGAGCGATTTTTTTCGTATTTTAAAGAATGCGAACTTGAAATCAGAGGATTTGGTCACAATATAGGTGTTAGTGCTAAACTGTTGTGATCGGAACGACCGTATATAAGAAAACGCATTTAACTATTAAATTGAACTGGAGAATACTATGGCTTGGAATGAGCCGGGTGGTGGCAAGGACCCTTGGGGTGGTAATAGAAATGATCAGGGGCCGCCAGATATTGACGAAGCACTCAAAAAACTTAAAGAGAAACTGTCTGGTTTCGGTGGTAAGGGTGGTGGTAATGGTGGTGCTAGCTTAAAAAGCATTCTACCGATTGGATTTCTTGTACTCGCGGTGATCTGGGGTCTGTTGGGTGTGTATCAGGTTGACGCCACAGAGGAAGCGGTTGTGCTTCGTCTTGGAAAATATGATTCTACCCAGCTAGAAGGATTGCACTGGAATCCTCCATTTTTTGACTCAGTAATTACTGTCGCGGTCTCAGAGGAGCGTCAATATTCGACGCGCGGATTGATGCTGACGCAGGATGAGAATATCGTAGAAGTCGCTTTGTCTGTGCAATATAACGTTGCTAGTGCGAAAGATTTTGTATTGAGTATTAATGGGCCCGTGGAGAGCTTGGAACAAGCAACTGACAGTGCTCTGCGCCATGTAGTTGGTAGTACGGGTCTTGACGGTGTGATATCCACTGAGCGAGAACAGGTAGCGAACGCTACCGAAGTTAAGCTTCAAGATCTTCTCGACCTTTATTCAAGCGGAATAAATATTGTTAAGATAAATATTGAAGATGCTCGGCCGCCAAATGAGGTCAAAGCTGCCTATGACGATGTTATTAAGGCTCGCGAGGATTTGGAGCGATTAGTGAATGAGGCCCAGGCCTATTCGAACGGTATTATTCCGGAAGCACGCGGTGAAGCTCAGCGATTGAGAGAGGAGGCTCAGGGTTACATGTCTCAGGTAGTCTCTAAATCTGAGGGTGAAGCAAATCGCTTCAAAGCCTTGCTGAAAGAGTACGAAAAGGCGCCAGAGGTCACTCGAGAGCGCCTGTACATCGATGCGATAGAGCAGGTAATGATTGATAGTACTAAGATTTTATTGGACACAGAGGGTGGTAATAACATGCTCTATCTACCGTTAGATAAGTTAGTTCAGCAAGGGAGTGGTGGAGCTTTGAAAGGGGCCGAAACTAACAATCAATTAATTAATCGAGTTGCCAATGAAGTGATTGAAAAACTGCAGCGTAATAGCGAACAAAGCCAAGGGGAGAGGCGTCGATGAGTAATTTAATGAAAGCATTTTTATTCGTAATAGCTGCATCGTTAGCTGTTCTTGGTAATACTCTATATGTTATCAGTGATTTTGAGCGCGGCATTACCACGCGTTTCGGAGAAATAATTGAATCCGATATTAAATCTGGAATTCATTATAAACTGCCGTTTATTGATGAAGTCCTTAGGTTTGATGCGCGTATTTTAACGGTTGATGCGCAACCCGCTAGTTTTTTCACTATTGAGAAGAAGCGTCTCATTGTTGATTCCTATGCTAAGTGGAGGATCTCCGATGTGGAGACTTACTATAGGGCTGTGAAAGGAAATGAGAGAACTGCTGAAAATAGGCTGGCTAAGCGGATTAATGATGGATTGCGTAATCAGTTTGGTACACGAACGCTGCGCGAAGTTGTGTCGGGTGAACGTGATCTCTTAATGAAAAATATCACCGAAGACTTGAACAGTACGGTGCTGAGTAGCCTTGGTATTGAGATCGTTGATGTGCGCGTAAAGCGAATCGATCTTCCCCAAGAGGTGAGTTCTCAAGTGTTCCGGAGAATGACAGCTGAGCGAGATAAAGAAGCCCAGGAATTACGCTCAACTGGTAAGGAAAAAGCGGAGAAAATTCGCGCATTTGCCGATCGTGAACGCACCATCGAGCTAGCTAATGCCTACAGAGATGCTGAGGAGTTACGCGGAGAAGGTGACGCAAAAGCGGCGAGTATTTATGCTGAAGCTTACCAACAAGATGCTGAATTTTATTCCTTCATGCGAAGCTTAAATGCTTACAAGGCAGCATTTTCTAACAAAGGCGATATCATGCTAATAGAGCCTGACAGTCAATTCTTTAAGTATTTAAAACAGAAAAAAGTTAATTAGTAGGTTTGTAGGAATGGTGCAGGTGATTTAGTTGAGAAATCCCTGCCACATTCTGGGAGACTTTGCTAGAATTCATAAACCGGGGAGACCCGGTTTTTTTGTGCCGCGAGAAGGGCTATTTTTTATGTTGGAGGATATCGGTCGTGCTGTCGCGCTTATGCTCGTTTTTGAGGGAATTTTGCCGTTTGTTGCGCCTACAAGATGGCGTGAAATGGCTAAGGTGTTAGCGACAATTGATGACCGATCTATGCGCTCTATTGGTCTATTCAGTATGGTAGGCGGTTTATTGCTATTGTTTATCTTTCGATGAGTTGAAGTGACAATTAAAATTAAGAGGTTATTGTGACAAATGTAGATCGTTGGTTATTGCCAGATGGTGTTGACGAGGTGCTTCCCGAGCAAGCGCATGTCGTTGAACATCTGCGTCGCCAGATATTAGATCTATATTGTATCTGGGGGTATGACCTTGTGATTCCGCCAATGGTCGAATTTACTGAATCACTATTAAGTGGATCCGGCAAAGATCTAGATCTAATGACTTTTCGAGTGACAGACCAGCTGAGTGGACGCATGATGGGCATTCGTGCTGATATCACGCCACAAACAGCGCGCATGGATGCTCATAGCCTTCGCCGCGAAGGTCCAAGTCGTCTCTGCTATGCAGGTACAGTGTTACATACCCGTCCAAGAGGACCACTGCAATCGCGCACGCCAATTTCTATTGGTGTGGAGCTGTTTGGTGAGACTTCGTTGTCAGCAGATATCGAAGTTATCGATCTTTTCCTACAAACGCTCACTACTTCTGGAGTAGATCATGTCTATCTCGATTTAGGGCATGTGGATATTTGTCGAGGTCTATTGAGTGAGGCGGGCCTTGATACTGAATTAGAAGATGAGCTATTTGAGCTTTTACAGCGCAAGGCACAAGCTGAATTGAGTGAATGGATTAGTCTAAATATTAAAGACGCTAGTCTGAGTGGTTGGTTAAATGCTCTACCGACCTTGGCGGGGGGTATTGAGGTGCTCACCAAAGCTAAGCATCTACTTAAGGGCTCCCCTAGAGTAGTGCTTGACGCTATTGGTCAACTTGAAGGTATCGTTAGTTCGATTGCTGATAAAGGTGCGTCCGTTCATCTCGATTTAGGCGAAATTCCTGGGTACCATTACCACACTGGTATCGTCTTCGCTGCTTATGTGCAGGGCTTTGGTAAGGCGCTTGGTAACGGTGGACGTTACGATCATGTGGGAGAGGCTTTTGGTCGTTCTCGTCCGGCGACGGGCTTCGCGATTGACCTCAAGTCGTTAGTCTCTGAAGGCCAATGCGAAGTCAGCCCAGTCGGAGGTATTTTTGTCCCTTTCAATACTGACGTGGAGATTCAAAAGCAGATCAATAGTTTGCGTAGCCAAGGCAAACGTGTAGTGCAAGGTTTTAAGGGTCAACGAATCGATCTAGACGAATTAAAATGTGATCATCAGTTAGTAAAGGTTGATGGTAAATACGTGGTTCAGCATTTATCTTAATGCGGATTTCAGGATGATTTAAAATAGTTGAGTAATTTATTTTATGGGTAGAAATGTTGTAATTCTTGGTTCCCAGTGGGGAGACGAAGGTAAAGGAAAGATTGTAGATTTACTAACCGATAAGGCTTCTGTCGTTGCTCGCTTTCAAGGGGGTCACAACGCTGGCCATACTCTAGTTATTGATGGTAAAAAAACAGCGCTGCACCTTATTCCCTCAGGCATCCTGCGCGAACATGTTAACTGTGTGATTGGTAATGGTGTTGTAGTTGCGCCCGACGCACTGATTAAAGAGGTTACCATGCTAGAAGAGCGTGGTATCAAGGTGCGTGACCGGTTGAAGGTTTCTGGCTCATGCCCGTTAATTTTGCCCTACCATATTGCGCTAGATCAGGCTCGAGAAGCAGCACGTGGCAATGCTAAAATCGGTACCACTGGCCGTGGTATAGGACCTGCATATGAGGACAAAGTTGCCCGTCGTGGTTTGCGTGTCAGTGATTTTGCTAATATGGAACGCTTTGCTGTAAAGCTCAAAGAAGTACTCGATTACCATAATTTTTCTTTAACAAAGTATTACGGCGTTGATGCCGTAGATTTTGAACAAACCCTAGCGCTGGTCAAAGAGTGGGCAGCGTTTTTGTTGCCGATGAAAGCTGATGTCACAAAGCTACTTCATGATGCTCGTGAGGCTGGTGAGAATATTTTATTTGAGGGTGCGCAAGGGTCCTTACTGGATATCGATCATGGGACTTATCCCTTCGTAACGTCCTCTAATACGACGGCCGGTAGCACCGCGACGGGAACTGGTTTTGGCCCTCTGTATCTTGATTATGTTTTAGGTATCACTAAAGCCTATACCACTAGAGTGGGTGCAGGACCATTCCCGACGGAATTACACTGTGATATTGGGCGCTATCTTGGCGAAAAAGGCCATGAGTTTGGAACGACCACGGGTCGGGAAAGACGTTGCGGATGGTTCGATGCTGTGGCGTTGCGTCAAGCAGTTCGTGTCAACAGTATATCGGGGATATGTTTAACCAAGCTCGATGTGCTTGACGGTCTGGAAGAGATCAAAATTTGCATTGGTTATGTAGATGCCGATGGAAGAGATGCTGGGATGCCGATGCATGCCGATGATTTCGCATCTATTAAACCGGTGTATGAAACGATGCCTGGATGGACTGATGTCACAGTGGGGGCTCAGCGTTTAGAGGACTTACCACAGGCGGCTAAAAACTACGTTAGGCGTATTGAAGATCTGACTGGAGC
>CALDQM010000018.1:0-13074 GCA_937911225.1 uncultured Cellvibrionales bacterium | reverse complement strand
AATAAAAAAGCCGGGCGTCGCCCGGCTTTTTTATTGGCTTTCTATTACTAAAATAAATTTTTCAGTTCGCCATGGATCATAAATTCTTCGGGTTACTATCTCTGCGTTAAATGAATCAACACTTCTGTCACACAGGGACCAAAACGGCGGGCGTCCAGGGTCAGCAATAACAATCCGTTGCACTCCAGATTCTAGAGCTTTTTTTAAAAACTCTAATAAAGGGTCGACCATTTCATCCCAAAAGCAGATGTCAGCGGCGACAATTAAATCAAAAGCCGATAATTCTTTTGCGGTGAGACTTTCAAAGCCACCACACTGAAAGTTGATCTCACACTGATTCACTTGGGCCTGTAGTCGCAAAAAAGGCTCAACGCCAGAATCGATATCAAGACCGGTTACCTTTGCGGCATACTTTTTTGCTAAAAAGATACTGGTCAGGCCCCAGCCACAACCAACATCCAATACATTTTCTGCAGATTCTGGTGGGTAGGTAGTTAGGTAATCCATCAGCACGAAGCTTGAGCGCCAGACTTTGTTGCCATGAGCACTGTGGTGAGATTGCTGGCGTTTCAATTTGCGCACCTCAGGGTGAGTTGAGCGCAGGGCTGAAATGCCTAGATGCTCTATGATATGCGGTTGAGTTTTAGCCTCAGAGTCTAGTGCTCGTTTTCTCATTGTGTCATTATCCAAAAAATGCGAAGTTTAACAGTAAACGATCACCACCTTGAAGTATCAGATGCATCGAACATCCTGTAGTATCGTGGATATACGAAACGTTATAAATTGATATATTCATTCACTGTAAAGAGCGTTTATTAAAATGCCTGAAACTAACTTCCATCCCTTAGCGGCAAAATTTTATAGAAATACCGACGCGCAGTTTTGGTTGCTTCAGCTAACTGGCTGGTTTGGTCTCTCGCTGATTAGTTTCTTTAGTCTTACGGTTTGGTACGATCAGCAAACTGAGCTTAGTTATGTGGCCCACACATTGGTTCAATCTGCCCTAGGCATTGTTGTGTCCTGGCCCCTCCGGTCCTTGTCTCATGCTGTTTGGAATGTCTCGTTCTGGCGTCGATTTAGTTTGATCTTTTTAGGTCTATTTATCTGTTCAGGTCTATGGGCTCTGCTCAGAATTTGGACGTTTATGCTCATGACTGGGGAGCAAGGCTTGTGGCCAGATTTCGGTGGATGGCTGTTCGGATCAATCCTCATTTTTGTGTCTTGGACAGCTTTTTATCATGGAATAAAGTACTACCAGTTGCTGCAGTCTGAGCATGCAGCTTTACTGAGTGTTGCGGCTGACAACAAAGAGCAACAACTCAAGCGCTCAAAAGCGGAAACTTTTGCTCATGAAGCGCAACTGAAAATGTTGCGATACCAGCTTAACCCCCATTTTTTATTCAATACCTTAAATGCTATCTCATCTTTAGTACGTGACAAAGACGGCAGTAAAGCCAACTCAATGATTGTTCAGTTAAGTAATTTTTTAAGGTACTCTTTGGATAATGATCCGGTTCGTCGGGTAACCTTAAAAGAGGAAATTGAAGCGCTTAAACTTTATCTTGATATAGAAAGAACAAGGTTTGGTGACCGTTTGAAAGTGGACTTTGATATTGATTTCAACTCTGAAATGGTCAGAATTCCTAGCCTTATTTTGCAGCCGCTCGCGGAGAATGCGATTAAGTATGCAATTGCTCCGGTTGAAGAGGGTGGTACGATATCTGTTAAAGCAAGACTTTTTAATGATTATGTGGATATTGAACTAGATGACACAGGTCCTGGAATGTCGCCATATCACTATGATAGTGCGAGCGCGGGCGTAGGTCTTAGAAACACGATCGATCGATTACATGGGTTTTATGGGGACAGCTATCAGTTTAAAATCGATGGCAAAGACGCTCATGGCTGTAAAGTGTTTATGAGGTTACCGCTTGAAAAGAAAGAGTCGATCTTCGAAGACTTAGTTGCTGAAGTTGAGCAACATTAAAAAGGGCTGATTAAGATGTCTAAGTTAAAGACTATTATTGTTGACGATGAGCCATTGGCGTTGAAATATTTACATTCGGTACTGGCTGATTTTGCTGATATAGAGGTTGTTGCAGATTTTCGTAATGGTAGGGAAGCAGTACTGGCAGTCTCAAAAATAAATCCAGAATTAATGTTTCTCGATATTCAAATGCCAGGGATGAACGGTTTTGAAGTGATAAAAGCGCTACAGGCAGATGTCATGCCGATGGTGATTTTTGTCACTGCGTTTGATCAATATGCGCTGGATGCTTTTGATTTACATGCAGTGGATTACTTACTTAAGCCCCTTGATCCTGAGCGTGTTGCGCGCGCGATAAAGAGAGCGGTTGATAGATCGCAAGGAAATCAGAATCAGAGTCACAAGGCGCCTTTGATCGGTGCTATTGGTGCTATCGCTAATAGGGTTACTTTAGAGACCCCAACTGATGAGCCGGCCTCAGAAAGTATAAAAAACAAACTTCTTGTTCGGGATTCCGGGGTCGTTAAAGTTATACCATTTGATGACATCGACTGGGTGGACGCTGCGGGCGATTATATGTGCGTTCATGCCTTGGGAGAAACACATATTATAAGGATTACCTTAGGTGAATTAATGGGGAAGTTGGATGATAAATTGTTTGTTCGTATACACAGGTCCACTATTGTTAATGTCCAGAGAGTTGTCAGTATTACCCCTCTACCCAAGGGCGGCAGTTTGTTAGAGTTGTCAGCGGGTGAAACTCTAAAAGTCAGCCGGAACTATCGAGAGTCGATTCGAAATTTGTTCAGTTAGATCCCTGTATTAGTTACGGTTATCCTAATTATTTCCGCTTAAACCACCTCCAAGCCCCCTTTGTCGCACTCAAGAAACGTGCTGTCGCATGTACTCTTCCAGAAGCCATTGAGGCATGAAATCATTAAGGAGTATGTTTATCGTGTAGTCATTGCAACGTCTATAGTTTTATACATAATTATCGTGACCAAGGGCGATCACACAGTGAGGCCTAGTGTCCCGATCAAATATGGTTAGTTTCATAACAGATTATTAAAAAAAGGAATAATTGAAATGCCGCACCTACACCGTTTTTTGGTACGAAGCTCCATAGCTGCAGACTGCAAAAAATACTTAGTTACTCTGCTAATGGCCTTGGGATTTTGTATGGCGCAGCTAGTGTCGGCAGATGTGGCGTTCAATCAGGGTGTTGAAGCTCGGGTGGCAAGCCTTTTGAAGGACATGACGCTGGAGCAGAAGGTCGGTCAGATGGTGCAAGGTGAAATTAAGACGGTGACTCCTGCAGATCTTACGAAATATCACCTTGGTTCTATCTTGAATGGTGGCGGTTCATTTCCTAATGAGCAAAAAAACTCGACGATGAGAGATTGGCTGGATCTGTCCGATCAATACTATTTGGCGTCATTAGACAAATCTCAAGGCGGCGCAGGCATTCCGGTAGTCTGGGGTACTGATGCTGTGCATGGGCATAACAATGTTATTGGTGCAACTTTGTTTCCTCATAATATTGGGTTAGGCGCTGCTAACGATGCTGATTTGATGAAGAGAATTGGTGAGATAACTGCCCGTGAGGTTTCGGTAACAGGAATTGATTGGGTTTTTGCTCCGACTGTTGCTGTGGTCAAAGATAATCGCTGGGGTCGAACCTACGAAGGCTACAGCAGTGAGATGCCTATTATTAAAGCCTATGCTGGGGAAATTGTAAGAGGCCTTCAGGGAGAGCCAGGTGAATTGCGTACGAATCAACAGCGAGTAATTGCAACCGCTAAACACTTTATTGGCGATGGTGCGACCTATCGAGGGATCGATCAAGGCGATACGATAATGTCGCTAGAAGAGCTGCTAAAAGAGCATGGAGCAGGATACTATGAGTCAATAGATGCTGATGTTCAGACTGTCATGGCATCTTTTAATAGTTGGAATGGTTTAAAACTCCACGGGCATAAATTTCTCTTAACAGATGTATTAAAAGGTCAAATGGGGTTTGATGGGTTTGTCGTTAGTGATTGGAATGGTATTGGCCAAATTGACGGCTGTACTAATCAAAGGTGTTATCAGGCGATCAATGCCGGCATTGATATGGTGATGGCTCCACAAGATTGGAAAGTATTTCTCCAAGATACAATTAGTAAGGTGAAATCGGGTGATATTCCAATGTCTCGGATCGATGACGCAGTGACCCGTATTTTACGTGTTAAGTTACGAGCAGGGCTATTTGAAAAGGGTCTGCCATCTTCACGAGAGGTTGCGGGAAACGCGGCATTGATTGGTGCAAAAGCGCATAGAGATGTAGCCCGGGAAGCCGTTCGAAAATCGCTAGTGCTATTGAAGAATTCAGATAATATTTTACCACTCCGAGGTAGTCAGCACGTGCTTATTGCGGGTGACGGCGCAGATAATATAGGTAAGCAAAACGGTGGCTGGACAATTACGTGGCAGGGCACTGAAAATAAAAATAGTGACTTCCCTGGTGCCAGCAGTATCTATGATGGTTTGCATCAAGCAATTACTAACAACGGTGGTTCGACCGAGCTAAATGCAGAGGGTCAGTGGACAAAGAAGCCCGATCTTGCGGTGGTTGTCTTCGGTGAAGAACCTTATGCTGAAGGACAAGGTGATATTCATTTATTGACGTATAGAGATGGGCAGACCAAAGATCTGGAACTGATTCAATCGCTTAAGAAGCAAGGAATACCGGTCGTTAGTGTCTTTTTAACAGGGCGCCCACTGTGGATGAATGCGGAGATCAATAGCTCAGATGCTTTTGTGGTGGCTTGGCTTCCAGGTTCTGAAGGTTCCGGTATTGCAGATGTCTTGGTGGCTGACGCTGATAATAAAATACGCTATGACTTTACTGGCCGACTCTCGTACGATTGGCCCAACAAAGAAGTCAATACTTTAGATGCTAATCTAGCGGTCGATGATCTCCTGCTGAACTTAGGGCAGGGTCTGAGCTATGGCGAGGCGCCAATCCTTGCTGAATTACTTAATGAAAACTCTTCAACTCAGTCGAACGTTGAGGCGAATATTATTTTTAGCGGCAGTAATCGTGACCCTTGGAGAGCCTATGTTGGGGATTCTAGCGACTGGCACAAAATAGTATCAGGTCAATCTATGGCGACCCCCTACGGCGCACTTACTGTCACCACCGTCGATGGCATCGTGCAGGAAGATTCGCGTATGTTGAATTGGACCGGCGGCTATGAGAGTCAGTTCTACTGGCAGGCTCAAGCACCCTCTGATTTGAGTCAGCTGGCGGTTAACGGTGGGGCTTTGATGATGACTTTTAAGGTCGATAAGTATCCAGAAGGTACTGTCACGCAGCGTATGGATTGCGGCTGGCCTTGTTCGGGTTCGATTGAGATGACTGACTTTTTTAACTCGGTCCCTGAAGGCCAGTGGTCTACTGTAGGAATAAGTTTAGACTGTTTTAGTAAGGTAGGTGTAGACCTGAAAAAAGTGACTTCACCTCTTGTATTGGTTAGTAAAGATCCCTTTGGGATAACTTTTAATGATGTGCGAGTGGTTCCCAATGCACCTGAAAAGTCATTGATCAAGTGCGATCGAGCGTCATAAGCTGCGATGACTAGACAGTAAGATGATATCCGCCGTCTAACAGTATTGTTTCACCTGTTACGACGGTCGATAGTGCCATAAGATTGTAAATACACTCGGCTACCTGATCGGCTGTAACGGCTAAACCCAGTGGCGTGGTATTTTCAATGTTAGCCAATGCTCTATCATAGGTTTCACTCCCAAGTCCCTTTCTTAACCAGTCACCTTGAATAAAGCCTGGACAGACGGCATTAACTCTTATCGGCCCAAGGTTTCGAGCCATCGACTTTGTCATTGTATTTAGTGCACCTTTTGAAGATGCATAAGCGATGCTACTACCAATACCTTTAATGCCCGCAATTGATGAGACATTGACCACACAAGGGTTAGGGCTTTTAGTCAAATAGTGCCGAGAAGCTTTGACCATTTGGAATGGACCCACCACATTTACCTTGTAGATGTGTAAAAAGTCTTCAGCATCTATGGCGTCTAAGTCGCCATGGTCAAAGGCAAACTTTGTTGTTCCTGCATTGTTAATTAAGCAGTCGATACGCCCCCATTTCTGAATGGACTGCTCTACGGTATCAAGACAATCCTGATTGCTCGACACATCAGCGACTACTGACAGGGCCTCAACACCAAGTGCTTGGCACTGCTCCACCACCGTTGCGGCGTCTTTGGCGGAGTTTGTGCACGTTATGGTTACATTCCAGCCCTTAGAAGCCAAAAGCAGTGCAGTGGCTTTTCCTACCCCTCTGCTGCCGCCAGTGATAACTGCTACAGGATTTGTTGATGAACTCATCTACTTTCTCCATGTTTACTACAATTTAATTGCCGTTATTAAATAACTGGCTAGACATCATTATAAGTTTTTTGTAACAAAAGATAACTTTCTTTGTGTTCATAAGCGTTGGGAGGTTTCTATTAATAAATACAGACTTAATTGTGTGGTTTATGATCATGTGCTTTTTAGCCATAAAAATTAATAGTCTGACGTTGTTAATTTTGGTACTTTAAGTGCGTGCAATGACCCAGTCAATCGATTGAGTATTGGCTATATAAAGGAAACTTAAGTATGAGTGAGAAAATTGTCTCTGGGATCTATATTGCCAGCGCTAATGGTGGCCCAATGTCTGGTCATAATAGCGTTTCTATTAAAGCGGGAAAAGGAATTGAAGGCGATCGTTATTTCTCTAAGACGGGCAATAATAGATCTACTTATAGAGGGCAGCCAGATTTTGAAATAACCTTAATAGAGTCTGAAGTTATCGATGCTTTTAATCGGGAGACTGGTAATAAATTTCATGAGAGTGATTTTCGACGGAATTTGGTGACTAAGGGCGTTAGGCTAAACGATCTTGAAGGGAAAGACTTTACTGTTAATGGCATCAAGATGTTTGGCGTTCGACTCTGTGAGCCATGCGCAAGTTTGCAGCGGCGTTTGGCAACAAGTATTTTACCCGAACTAGTGGGCAAAGGAGGCCTTCGCGCACTGATCAAAAGTAACGGTATTGTTAGGCTTGGTGACCTTGTCGCTGACGAGCATAGCTAGGTTAAATTAAAAAACGCCACTGCCGTCGCGCTTGAACTTTCCGCAATAATGTTGGCCGATTCCTCGCGATGAGCGGCGATACCTGCGACCACATAGTTTAGATTAGCTGGTTCGTTACGCCGATTTTTGGGTATCTCTGGCATATTTCTAGGTAGTAGATAAGGCGCGTCAGTTTCGACCATTAGTCGATTGAGTGGAATGTTTTTGACAATATTTTGTAAATCATGGCCCCGACGTTCGTCGCATATCCATCCAGTGATACCGATGTATAAATCGAGATCTAGGTAACTAAAAAGAGTTTTTTTATCTCCAGTAAAGCAGTGAATTACGGCTTTAGGTAAGTGATTCTGATATGACTTCAAAATCTCCAATTGACGCTTTGAGGCATCCCTCTCATGTAAGAAAAGTGGTAATTTACAATTCACTGCCAATTCAATTTGTGATTCAAATGCTTTTTCTTGTGTGTTTTGGGGTGAAAAATTACGATTAAAATCAAGCCCAGTTTCACCAATGGCAACCACACAAGAGTGCTTGGCAAGCCCCTCAAGAGTCTCAATAGCGCTCCCGTTGAAGCTTTTCGCCTCATGCGGATGAATACCTGCAGTGGCATAAAGCATACTGGGGAATTGATTTTGATACCTCTCACACAACGCAATAACCATCTCAGTCTCTTCGATGGACGTACCGGTGAGAATTATTTTGGTTACCTTTGATTCCTGAGCGCGGATCAAAATCGATTCGATATCATCCTCGAACCTCGAATTGGATAGATTGACGCCAATGTCTATTAGCATGGCTTAGAGCCCGTTGAATATCAGCCGATATTTTAAAGTATTTCCCACTGAAATAATCTACCTGCGGATAACTTATTGTCCGTTACGGCTCGATAATTCGTACGGCCAAAACGTCGCAAGTAGCGCCGTGCAAAACCGAGTTACTGGTCGAGCCAAAAATAAGTGACAGGCCATGTCTCCCATGACTACCAACGACAATTAGTCCGATATTCTCATTGGTTGCCATGGTGTGCATCTCTTGGGCTGGATGACCAAGGATCACATGCTGATCATCGCTCCCAATATTAAGTTGTGAACCATATTGCGCCAGACGTTCTACAGCTTGATCTTTTAGCTGAGTTTGAACATCAGATAGATCTACAGGAATATCACCTCCGTACGTAAAAGCGAGTGGTTCGAGAATATGGCAAAGAGATATTTTAGTGTCAGAGTCGGTGAATAGAAATTTCACTCGATTTATGACTTGCTGAGACTCCGTGGATAAGTCTAGGCCGACTAGAATGTGGCTGTACGATGACATAGTGGTGTACCTCTATGGACGATTACGAGTAGTATTCTACATTTAGCGTTTTGAACGCAAATTTTATTTCTTCTTCATAAAGAGTAATGGTAGATGACTTGGTTGGTAATTATTTTTGCCGTTGCGGTGGTTCTCTCACCATTAATGTGGTTTAAGCAGTCTCCGCATCAAAAACGTATTAGCCATTTACGCAGTGTGGCAGCGACTTTTAATCTTCAAGTGGCTTTGCATCGAAGACCTGAGGCGCGCGAAGGTGAGGGTGGTCTTAGCTGCATATGCTACAAGATGCGGTATCAGCAAGAGACCCCTTGTCATGATTGGGTTATCCATCGGTTTAGTGGGCGCGGTTGGGCCTCTGGCTGGGAGGGGTGGCAATGGTTTAATAAGCAAGCAGATGACAGTTGGAGTGAGGTTCTTGGAGGTATTCTCCAGGATATGCCGGTCGGAGTATCTGCGGCAATGATGGATAATAGTAGTGTCGGGGTTATTTGGGATGAGCGAGGTGATGAAGAACAGCTCGGGCAAATTGCTAAGAATTTAACGCGATTAAAACTTCATGCTGAAAATAATTGTTGACCGCAGGGGCGTGTAGCAAGTATATATGCGAACTAAAGGTTCATTTGATCAAAAATAAACGCAGTATTGAGCATCGCTGTCAAAAATTGATGCCACAATAAGGAAAAACAACCCTCATGGGAAAATCGTTAGTCATAGTAGAATCCCCAGCCAAGGCGAAAACGATCAATCGTTATTTGGGAGACGACTTTATTGTTAAATCGTCGGTTGGCCATATTAGAGATTTGCCAACGGGCGCTAATAGGATCCCTAGTGATCCCAAAGAGCGTGCTAAGCAGGCTGCTTTGACGCGTAAAATGTCACCCGAGCAAAAAATTATCCATCGTGAGAAAAAGGCTAAATCTCAATTAGTTAATAGTATGGGTATTGACCCAGAAAATAATTGGAAAGCCGAATATGCGACGCTACCTGGTAAAGAGAAGGTCGTAGCTGAACTAAAAAAATTAGCTAAAAATGCAGACACTGTTTATCTCGCAACGGATATGGATAGAGAGGGAGAGGCTATTGCCTGGCATCTTACCCAGGTGATTGGTGGTGATGACAGTCGGTACAAGCGGGTCGTGTTTAACGAAATTACTAAGAAGGCAATACGTAGTGCTTTTGAAGCGCCTGGAACGTTAAATACTCATCGTGTTGACGCTCAGCAAGCAAGACGTTTTCTTGATCGTGTCGTAGGATTCATGGTATCGCCTCTGCTATGGGAAAAAGTTGGCAGAGGTTTATCTGCCGGTAGAGTTCAATCGGTCGCGCTTAAAATGATTGTTGAGCGTGAGCGCCAAATACGCGCATTCATTCCCGAGGAGTATTGGACTGTCCAGGCTGATCTTGAAAATAGGGATCAGAGCGAACAGGATAAGGTTAACATCCGCTTTGATGTAAAACGTCATCAGGGATCGGCGTTTAGGCCGGTTAACAAAGAACAAGCTGAGATCGCGTTGGCTTCACTTAGAGCGGCTGAATATTCCGTTCTAAAGCGAGAAGATAAGCCCACCAAGTCTAAGCCTTCTGCACCATTCATTACCTCGACCTTACAACAGGCAGCAAGTACGCGTCTTGGTTTTGGTGTTAAGAAGACAATGATGATGGCACAGCGTTTGTATGAGGGTGGTTATATTACCTATATGCGTACCGACTCTACTAACTTGAGTGCTGACGCTGTCGCTGCGTGCCGAGAATACATCCAGTTACGTCACGGTGATAAATATCTTCCAGACGCAGCCATTATTTACAGTAGTAAGTCCGGTGCTCAGGATGCTCACGAGGCTATTCGACCGTCTAATGTAGATATCGCTCCTGGCAGCCTTAGCGACATGGAGGCAGATGCGAGTAGACTTTATCAATTGATTTGGCAGCAGTTTATCGCGTGTCAGATGACTAACGCAGAATTCACATCAACGACCATAACCGTTGCCGCTGGTGACTATGAACTGACGGCGAAGGGCAGAGTGACACGCTTTGATGGTTATTTGGCCATAATGCCTCTTAATCGAAAAGGTGATGATGATATTGAGTTACCTGATCTTCAGAAAAACGATCTAATGGCAATGTTGACGCTAATACCGCAGCAACATTTCACAAAGCCAGTGGCGCGTTTCTCAGAAGCCGCTTTGGTGAAGGAATTAGAGAAACGAGGGATAGGCAGACCTTCTACCTATGCGTCGATTATTTCCACTATTCAAGATCGTGGTTATGTGAAGATAGAAAACAGGCGTATTTTTGCTGAAAAAATTGGTGACATTGTTACTGATCGTTTATCTGAGAGTTTCACGGAACTTATGGATTACAGCTTCACAGCAACCATGGAAGAGCGTCTGGATGAAGTTGCGGCTGGCGCCTTGGACTGGAAGAGTCTTCTAAACGATTTTTATAAGGATTTCAGTGGTCAAGTTCAGTCCGCCAAAGAGCCTGATCAGGGGATGCGCCCGAATACTCCGTCACAAACAGATATTGCGTGTGTGTTGTGTGATCGTCCGATGATGATAAGAACGGCCGGCACAGGTGTTTTTCTGGGTTGCTCAGGATATGCACTTCCTCCTAAAGAACGCTGTAAACAGACGATAAACCTCACCGAAGGGGATGAGGCAGTCAATATAGATGAAGATGATGAGGCTGAATCAAAGTCGCTGTTAAACAAGCACCGTTGTAGTATCTGTAATACATCGATGGACAGCTATCTGCTTGATGAGACTCGAAAGCTTCATGTCTGTGGTAACAATCCTGATTGCATCGGCCATGAGATTGAAGTGGGCCAATATGTTATCAAAGGGTACGAAGGGCCAATAATTGACTGTGATAAGTGCCATAGTGAAATGCAGTTAAAGACGGGTCGGTTTGGAAAGTACTTTGGTTGTACCGGGGAAACTAAACCTGGGGAGCCCTGTAAAAATACACGAAAATTACTCCGTAATGGAGAAGCTGCTCCGCCAAAGGTAGATCCTATTGCGATGCCTGAGTTACGTTGTGTTAAAGTTGAGGATTACTATGTGCTTCGCGACGGGGCATCGGGTATATTTTTAGCCGCTAGTCAATTTCCACGGCACAGAGAGACTCGCGCGCCAACGGTCAATGAGCTTCTGCCCTTTAAGAGCCAAATAGACCCTAAATACCAGTTTCTGTTGAAGGCCCCTGCGTCAGATCCTGATGGTAACGAAACTGTTATTAGATACAGTAGAAAAACCAAAGAACAATATGTGCGTAGTGAACATGACGGAAAACCAACGGGTTGGAGTGCATTTTACAATCGCGGTAAATGGGTGGCAGAAGAAAAGGGTGCAAAATAGCGTCTAGTGTCCCAAAAAGAGGGTGCTCGGCCGGACGATTTTCGTGTGACAATCAGTCTGGCCCGTGACTAGTACACTACTGAAATATTATAGGAAAACAGATATGGCTTTTACCGAATATGAACTTGTTGTGTTGGATGATGGTGAAATTGCTTTACAGCGATCTGGTTCGGATGAACCTTTGGTTCGCATCAGCTTTTCACCCTCGGTCCTAGCCTACCTTGGTGGTAAACATGTCGACGTCGCGAAAAGTATGATGGATGCTGGTATTCAGACCGTATTTGAGATCAATGACGACAGAGCACCGTCGGGACCTGAGCAAGAAAACAAGCACCAAACGCTCCATTAAGCCGGTTCACATAGATACTCGGACCACCCCAACTGCCAAACCCTCAATAGCAAAGTCTTGGGCTCTTAGATCTACTAAAATAGGTGAGTAGTCTCTGTTTTCGGGCAGAAGATGAATTTCATGCTTACTTTTCGTTCTCTTAAGTCGTTTTACAGTGACTTCACCATCCACTCTAGCGACAATAATTTGCTGATTATCAGCTGTTGGCTGCTGATGTACAGCAAGTAAGTCGCCATCCATAATGCCAACATTCACCATGCTTTGACCCTGCACGCGCAAAAAGTAATCAGCGCTGGGATGAAAGGTACTCGATGGAACTTCTTGATAATCCTCAATGTTTTGCTCTGCCAAAATAGGTTCACCAGCAGCCACTCGTCCAATAATTGGAATACCTAAATACTGGTCGACTATACGGATACCTCGTGACGCTCCAGGAATCATCTCAATGACACCTTTTCGTGCTAAAGCTCTAAGATGATCTTCGGCTGCATTAGGTGATTTAAAACCAAGTTTTTGCGCAATCTCTGCTCTGGTTGGCGGATAACCTGTTTCATCAAGATTATCTCGAATCAGATCAAATATCTGTTGCTGTCGCGCTGTGAGTCTTTCCATGGTATATCTCCACCGTATTTGACTGTAATTATATACAGTATTACGCAATTGGCAAGCTCTCTTAGTTGTGCGCTTAAGCGTGGTTCACCGGGGCGGATTATCCTTTGTATATCGTTAGTTAAAGTATTGCCTTAGTATGTTTGCTTTAGAACAGGAACAAAGATGGTAAGGTTGATTTGAGTACATGAGCCTGATAATAGTGCTTGGATGTCTCTTAAATGGACGCATATTTTTGGTTTGGGTTCCACGCGCCTTTTGGGGCGATAGTGTTATTTTGGTAGGCTGAACTAAAGCTTCGCGGTACCATCTACCACTG
>CALDQM010000017.1:0-4774 GCA_937911225.1 uncultured Cellvibrionales bacterium | reverse complement strand
GCGATGTATTTATATTCAGTAACCGGTCAATTCTAAAAAGCCGACGCCACCATGAGAGCCTTCAATCTTGACCATTCCCTCATAGTAGGGAACAGCGGCGTTATTCCACTGCTTATCTTTTAATGTCGATATGGTTAGGTCTATTTTTTTACTGGGGATCATCAGCTTCCAGATTAAAGGTAATTGCCTACCATCCACCTTTTTAACAGATACTGGCTGTAGCGTTAGATCGCCTGGTTGCAGTGTGATTTGTTCGCCGGTGCTGGTGATGTATGATCCCGTCACATAATCATCTTGATTTTTTAGGCGCATTCTAAAAGCCATTATTTTGTTGCCGTCATCTAAATGAAGCGATAACCAATCCCAACCTTGAGTACCAGTATCGAGTAATTGAGAGGTCCACTCTTTGTCAAACCACGCCTGACCTTTGAGTTTTATAGGCGCGGCCGTTACGGTATCGATGGCTTGCGTTAGCTCGCCTTCAATACTGATAAAAGGCGCACTATAATAGTGAGACGCGTGGCCGCTGTTCGATTTTACACTAAAGCCATTGTCACCATGTTGCACCAAGGGCCCCGTCTGATTCAGCGTAAATGTAGCGCTCGCCTCTGCGTTTGGTTTTGAGGTATCGGTTGCGCTAAAGGTCAGTGTCGACGGAAACAGTCCTGTATCGCCATCACTATTTAGCCATTGCCAATCATCAATAAACAAGTTCAGTGGCAACGCTGTAAGCCCCGCATTACCGACCCCGCCACGAGCAAATTTTTCGGAAAACCAATGGGTATCTAATGAGTGAATGGATGCATGTGCCATGTATATTTGATCGTTATGCCACTTTTTATCTAAAGATACAGTCGACTCATTTAACGTAACAGGAGAATTCTTTAATGACGAAGACGAGTTATTCCCTTCAGCTTGAGAGCTTCTTGGGCGTGAGTTTTTAAATCGAAATAATGTCCACTGCAAGCCGTAGGGATCGCCAGCCTCGTCTTGCAAGTTAGCGGTTAAATACCACCATTCGATATCAAATTGATCATGTGTGCCGTGATCCTGCGGAAAACTCATGCGGTAATCTGGATCAGCTTTTTTACCCATATTACTCGCTAAGGCATTATTAGAATCATCATTTTGCTCGTACACGTTCCGACCAAAAACCGACATGTTAGCTTGAGTCTTAAGGGCTATCTGCGAAGTCACAACGAAGTAAGTACCCAATAAAAACACACCTGCTAGGCTGAGACTGACGATTTTTTTATTTAATTTAGCCATCGAATATCCTCCATCAAAGGGCGCTTACCGGCTTTTATAATGGGTATAGCGATAATTAACAGCACAATGCTTAAACTAACTGCATAAATTTGAAGAATTTTTATGGCGTTGATTTGAAGCGGATAAGTCCATTGAAATGCCTGTAGATTAATTTCATAAATAAGCACCCAGCTCAATAAAATACCAAAGGGTGTGGCAAAAATAAGAGCGATGAAGCATAGTAAAAAATACTGAAAGAGAGCAAGTAGCTGGGTTTTAATTGCCGACACACCAAAACTACGCAATAGCATGTTTTGTGGTCGAGCATCATTCATTAATACCACTATCGCACAGGCGAGAGATAACGCAGCCACTAGCAGCGTCACTATATTTAACCCATCAGTAATAATAAAAGTACGATCAAAAGTTTGTTTAGATATAGCTAATAGTTGTGCGGCATCCAATAAAGATTTCTCCGAGTCTATGCCTTGTATGTCTAGTGCGACTTTAAACCGTTCGAGTCCCGCTACATCTGTATTGATGGCATAAATTGTACTTTTGGAGATTGCAGCATCAAATTGAGATAGTGGTAGCAGAATTTGCCGATAAGGATTACCAAAATCATAAATAATACCCTTAATGACATAGGCCGTTAAGCGTTGCGTCGATGGATGCGGAACATTGATCATGTCATTAATGTCAAGTTTATACTCGAACGCAAATTGCTGATTAACGAAGACTCCATTCGTCTGTTGAAACGCTTGCCAGGCGGCAGCTTTATTGTCTACTTTATCAAATACCATCGCGTCTTTAAACTGCTTGGTGGATGGGTAGCTATGTTGCTGCAGTAAGGTACCCTCGTAGGTAGTATTATTTTCAAAGCGCTGAAACACCTCTACTTTGGCCTCGTGCCCGATTGCCGCTATATCTACATTGCCTTCGTAATACAGATAATAATCTGTCGCTAGCCGCGATTCTAGCCACGACACGGTTGCGCCTCTGAAGCTGTCTACCATTAAGTTCATGCCTATATTGCTGGTGGCAGCAATAAAAAATGCACAGCAGGCAACCTTAGTTTTACCTGATAAAGCGCTACTTTGTTTGGTGCTAATACGTAGCATAATAAAGCGAGGCGGAATCAGCCGATAGACTGCATCAATCACCCACGGATAATTAGCTAGTAATAAACTACAGCCCGATAATATGAGTGTTGCGGTAGCGACGAGTAATAACCATAGCGCTGTTGCAGCATACAATATAGCGCACGCTAGCAGCGCAAACAGAATACATAACACCCAAAAGTTGCGTTGCCATTTTGCTTGATTAGCCGCCAAGTTATCGTGCGCCTGCGTTGAATGTAAAGCTTGGTTGCTTGAGCTAAAGGGCGCCACGGTCGCAGCAATACTGCCGCACACGCTGATGCCAAATACCTGTAAAAACAGACTTAAGAGCGAGGTGTTGCCAAACCCAATTTCTACGCCATATAAACCCTCGAGCGTGGCCTGCACCGTTGGTGCAACGATATTAGATAAATGAATACTTAAATAAATACCTGCGCAGACGGACACAAAAGTAATTAACACAATTTCTATAATTTGGCTGACAAAAATAACGTAGCGGGGGAAGCCTAGTTGACGACAAATCTTAAACCAAGGCATGCGTGCGTTGATGAGTAAATTGACAGCGTTGATGACAATGAATAAGCACACGACAAACATCAATAAAGCCATGGCCAATAAGTTCATGTGAAAACTATTGGTGAGCTCGCCTTGAGGCGCACCATCACTCAACGAAACTAGCTGTAAATGTGTAGGTAAAACGGCGCTAAGATCCTTGACGAGTCCATCGAGTTCTGGCCCCGCCTTTGCGCTGACCAACAGTAAACTCGTTAAATTACTACCAGGAAACAAGCGATAGAATTCGCCAATGTCGGTCACCATATCATTGCCTAAACTGGGGTCTTTAAGTACAACGAGTTTGGGTAAAGCGATTGTTTTTATTGACGCTGGCGTCTCCACATCGGCATTGTTATTACTGCCGTTAGCAGCATCATTGCCGTCATTAAAAGGAATTGAAAAATTATTTAATGTCTTGTCAAAAATGGATACATCACTATTGGCGATCAGTTGCGCTAGCAGGGAGGGGTGGACAATACCGGCAGGCATAGAAAAAGGAATAGCAGTGAGTATTGCGGTTTGATCACTTTGGCGTGATGAAAGACCTGCGCTCTTGACGCCACTGCTTATTAAAGGCATTAGCGCGATGGTATCGATGCCCGTAATGTCTATTCGACGCATAGAGACTTTTTGTTGCTCTAGCTGTGTCTGCGTCTGTTGCTCGGCATAGATATGAGTTGACGTTTGTGCGACAGCGATAAGTTGGCTAAAGCCGAGCCTGCGCAAATATGCGTAATCACTTTTGGCAAGTGTGGCTTGGGCATTTTTAGGGATAACTTGATATTTAACATTGCTGATCAAAAAAGTACTGTTACTGGCGTAGCTTTGTTTGGCGCTAGCATTAACGATTAATACGGTAGATAAGCCACAAGCAGCAATTAAAAGCGATGCGATAAGCATCAACACACTAAATTTTGTGGATTTGTAGCTACTCAACAGTAGTTTAAAAAAAAGTGTGATTTTTATCAAAATGGGTTTAACTCGCCTCGCTCACTAAACGACCCTCACTCAAAAAGACTTGTTGATCGGTGAGTTTGGCGACTCTTTCGCTATGGGTAACTAATACCAGTGTCGTTTTAAGTTGTGCGCAGGTATCTATCAATAGGCGGCTAACAATGTCTGAGTTTTTGTTATCTAGGTTACCGGTAGGTTCGTCAGCTAACAGCAATTTAGGCTTATGCGCTAACGCTCTGGCAATCGCAACTCGCTGCTGTTCGCCTCCCGAGAGCTGATTGGGTAGTTTGTTGATATGCTTTGAGACGCCCAGAGCCTCGATTATAGTGTCGATGTAGCCTACATCGACTGGGCGGCCGTTAATAGCATTGAGTCTGGCTGGCAAATAAATGTTGTCGAGCACCGATACCACGTCTATCAAATTATATCGTTGAAACACTATGCCAATTGTCGACATCCTGTAATTATCGGCTTGTGACTCCGACAATGCAGTTATATCGTTAGTTATATTGTTGGTTGTGTCTGAGCTTAGTACGCCGCCCAGCAGTATTTGACCCTCATCTGGTTTATCTAGGGCAGCCAGCAGATGCAACAGAGTCGATTTTCCCGATCCAGATGCCCCTCGAATACTGACACTTTTACCCGCTTCAATCACAAACGAGAGTCGATCTAATATTTTTTGTTGTGCCGTACCGTCTTCAAATGATTTTGAGATATTGACTATTTTTAACATGTTTTATTAATGCTTTTTAGTGAATAATTAGGCTAGGAGCAACCACAAATAAATCCAAGTCTTTACTCAAAAAGCTAGCCATAAAAAACGACTAGCTGTACTTTATCTATTACCAAACAGTATACGTTGCTAAGTGAATAATTGGGTAAATGCTTATCAAATA
>CALDQM010000016.1:0-4773 GCA_937911225.1 uncultured Cellvibrionales bacterium | reverse complement strand
AATAAGTGCGAATAGCACCATCCCGAAAAAGAGCGTCAAGATACCCACTGTTTAACCACATCAACTTTATAGTATTTGGCACAACGGAGATAATAATAACAAGCACCCACCACAAAAATCACATAGATGAATTTTGCGAGAGTACAGCTAACTCGCGGGCTAACTTTGGTATCATAACCTCATTAGACCCAAGGTCCCGGCGGCGGCCGGGTGACGAAGCGCGGATATCAATGATAGCGGAGCCAACGTTATTTGACACAACGCGCACCACCAGATTAGTGCGTTGAGCTATGCCACTATACCCAGCTACTATCTCGTAGGTCTCGTTAAAAGTGTTGTCAGTACTCGTATTGGCTGAGCGCCGAATCACCAGCCATCCCAAGCTATTAGCCGCTTTATTAATCATTCTTTTCAATTCCAAGCCCGACTTGGCAAACACTAAACTATCCCTTTCTGCCTTAGTTATGACGTGTGGAATATCCAGGAAACCCCAAAACGGAGAGACTTTCTTTACAAGAAGTCTTTCATACTTACTTAAATGGAATAGAGGCGAATTCACCAAGTCTGCCGAGTAATCAATACTTGCTTTTAAATTAGCATTTTGCTATCCATATCCAACCTGAACAAAGGTAAATGGTAACAAACACATAAGAAAAAGCACCATAGTCTCTGCACGAGCAGGATACTGTTTATGGTTGCGCATTATCCAAAGGCCAATTCCAAAAGTAGCGCCAACGCAGCCCAGAATTACCGATAGAGCAAAAATAGGGGCAGCAGGAAAGGGCCAAGGTTCAATGATTTGAAACTGCACTAATAGCCAAAGCTTAATATTCAGGCCCAGCATGAGAGCACAGAACACCTCAATTATTTTCCATTCATCGCTATCCTTACCGTTATTGGCTATCACACTAACGAAACAACTAGATTTGTTGACTTTGTTAGAATAAATAAGCGCCTTTTCGCTACACCATAAGGGTAGCTAAAACTTAGGCGCTTCCCAAACTAACTACCGTTATCCCTATAGCTTTTAGCGATATCCAATATCTCCCCCCCTAACCTTTTTATTATCAAGTTATTCGTCCCCCAATCCCGACGGCGAACAACGCTAGATGAGCGCATATCAACCACAACTGAACCCGATGGATTTGAGCTTAGCCTAACTACGACATCATTCCGATCTAATAAATGAAGACCAGCCTTAAATTCGTAATTGTCACTAGGACCGCCATCAGACATCGTAGTAACTGAATGTCGACGTAACACCCAACCCAACCTGTTGATCGCTTTTCTGACAATTAACTTTGAATCAACCTTGGAAAAAGGTAAAATAATACTTTCTAGATCAGACTTGAGTATTTTGTCAGGGATAGACAAAAAGCCCCAAACGTTGGAGACTTTTTTAGACGTCATCCTTTTATCTGCAGTTAATCGATGTCTAGGCGCGTCGACTATATCCGTGGAGTAATCATTACCTTTTCGTAAATCTAGGTTTTGATACCCATATGAGACCTGACAAAATATCACTATACCGAGATTCAACGCGTAGACCGTCATCCTTTTTACCCGTACACTTTTAACGTATAGTTTTTCCGTAATCAGCAAAAACATCCCAAAAGCAGAAACAATACCGGCGAGAATAGACGTAATCAGCCACAGGAAAGGCAAAGGAAAGAACTGATGGTCTACAGCGCCATATGGCACTAGTACAAAGCACACAGCTTGTATTGCAAGAGTAATCCGACAAAAAGTATCAATTATGTTTTGAACCATTGCTCAACTAAGCCTCCCTGCCTGTCTTATTAATCACTATAATATGCTAACCGCCCTCACCAACACATCATAAGACTAACTCTAAAATAGTTCTTACTACCGATAGCGCTGTTAATTAACAAAATATAAAAGGTTTTTCTCGACACGTTGTTAGAAAAACTATTTATCATGCCTCCAGCAGTCTAAAACACCCTACGCTTAAAGTATAAAGTTTGCAGCTTCCTTCAAAACATCTTCGGTAAGCTTTTGTATCATAATCTCATTAAACCCAAGATCACGACGACGGTTGGGTGAGGAGGAGCGCACATCAATCACGCTAAAAGTTCCGTTATCTGAAACAATCCGAACAGCCAAGTCGGTGCGCCGGGGTGTCCCATTCAACCCACCCATAACCTCATAGGTCTCGCTGAAACCCTCGCCTTGCGTTGTGTTAACTGAGCGACGCACCAACAACCAACCTAGTTTATTAAATGCTTTGTTCAGAATTATTTTTGAGGTCACACCGGAAACAGGTATCACTATACTATCTGTATCTGACTTGAGTATTTTGTGCTGGATATCCATAAACCCCCATAAAACTGAGACATTCTGGGAGCGCAGCCTCTGCTCTTTAGTGTGTTGGTATTGAGGGATGTTAGCCACATCGGTCGAGTAATCGTTTCCTCTTTTAAGATCTATATTTTGAAAACCATACAAAGCCTGCACAAATACCAAAATAAAAAAAGATAGGCTACAGACAACTAAGGCTCTTAAACGAACCTCCTCGCCATGATACTTGCGTTTAATCAGCAGAATGATACCAACAGTACCAAAAGTGCCGCCTAAAATAATAGAAGCTAGGAATAAGATAGAGGTAGGAAATAACCACGGGTCAACCATTCCAAACGCTATCCCCAAATAAATAAAAGACTGCGCCAGCACGATCAGTACACAAATACCCTCAATTATTTTCTCGTAAATTACCAAACTACCCTCTTTCTCATTCATTTAACCGTTAACAAGATCAGTCAACCTCTGGAACACTACCGGCCTCTCGTTTAACGCTGAGAGATTTTAGATTCGAGCATAACTAGTCTTGAAAAAGAGCCACTCAATTTGTGAATAGACTGACGTTTACATTAGAGCGACAACTACTCTGAATGGGAAGCTAATCAGTTAGATTCCGCTATCATAGTGCAACTACGACAATCACAATACGCATAGGAGTTTAACTAAAATAGCTATAGGATATTGAATATAATGGAATGCATATCAGAGCGACACACAAAGCATCAGCAACAGCAACAGAATGAGGTTAAAGGTCAGCGCCAATGTGGCTATGCTAATAATTTAAAACAGTCTACACACCAATCAACAGCGATCTAGCATAAGACGATTAACTATTGTGCGTTTTAATGAATTGATAAAAAACGTAATAATTTGCGCATTTAATCCACCATCCATTCTACGATTAGGAGAGGCAGATCGGGCATCTATTACCGAATAATCTTGTCCAAAATCTAGAACACGAATAACCATATCAGTTTCCTTGTGAATATACGGTATCGCTGCTTTTGCTTCGAAAACTCTCATTAATTGATTTCTTGAGGTGATCCTCCAACTCAACGCTTGGGCCGTAACTAAGGCACATTGGTAGATCAGATCCGGTGACCCTAGAAGCCTAACACTGGGAATATTTTTGTGCGCTGCAATCTTATTAGTAGCATTAAGCCAACTCAAAATTCTACCAGTATTAGTATCTCCCTGACGTTCTGATCTACTCAGTCGAAACTCAGGGGGGGCATCTACGTTAGTAGAAACGTCATTAATTGTGGCAAAGCTTAAATTTTGAATGCCGAAAATGTTCTGCGCCCCAGCCATTGGTAAAAGACAAAGAAATACTAATAACGCAAGATCAGAACGACGATCTCTAACCCCGAAACGATTATAAAAAATGACTAAGGCACCTAAACAACCAATGCCAAAACTAACTAGGACACAGACCACAAGAAACAAACTAACAGGGTATTCCCCGGCATCAAAAATCTCCAATTCAATTATCAGGATGACACTAAACGTGACAAAAATATTGACCTGACAGCACAAAATCAATAGACGCAATGCCCAGGGTAGCCTAGATTCATCCATCTTATTAAACTAGCCCTCGTTCTCGTCGCTCTTTCTTAAGTTCCTTGCAGAACTGGGTCAGAAAACTATTCATCAGTAACACATTCATTCCCATGTCTCGCCTCTCATGCTTTGATGCGGATCTCAAGTCGATCTTACAACTACCTTTTTCATTAGGATATACTTGTACCAGAAAATCATTGACTCGGCCACCAATCGACCAAGAAGCTTTAGCCTCTATTGAGTTTGATGTTCGGTCGGCAAAAGACATGGGCCAGCCGAGATAGTGGAACGTTGAAAACGCTGCTCGTATAGCAGAATCACAAGCCATATCAATCTTTATTGAGTTTAGGGACGGATGCGCCGTGATTTTATCTGGTATTTTAAGGAAGTTCCAAAATTGCGAAACATTTCTGGCGGCAAGGCGTCGATTTCTGGATTGGTTAAAAATTGGGGGGTTTTTAATACTTGTAGTAACATCATTGTGTTCGTTCAAAGAGAAGTTTTGAAAGCCAATCATAACCTGTATCAAAATAACTGGCATGGTACATGCGGCCATTAATAATAGAAATTCGGCTCTTCTCGCTCCACTATCAAAAGAAGACGTGCAACCGACAATTAATCCAATAGTCCCTGTTAAAAAACTTATAAGCGCGAAACACAATAAAATAAATGCTGAAGGAATACCTGTTTCAGGGAGACTGAATTCAAAACCCAGCATAATAACAAGCGTCGTCAACAGCGTCGCCTGGCCAATAATGGCAAAAATACGCATTGTCTACCTCAAATAATCCGTTTTTTTGAGCACAATACAGGTTGAGAGAACCTGAATAACTATGGAATATAGTATGAACAAAGTCCTACAGTCTGACAAGCTCCACAACGTGAATTATGAAA
>CALDQM010000015.1:0-37424 GCA_937911225.1 uncultured Cellvibrionales bacterium | reverse complement strand
ATATGGCGGTGGGATAGGGATTCGAACCCTAGTTAGGCTATTAACCTAAGCCAGTTTTCAAGACTGGTGCATTCAACCGCTCTGCCATCCCACCTGTTGAAGGCGCGATTATACAGCGCCTTTTACTACTAACAAGTACCAATTAAGTCTTTGGTGTATTTTCTTTCGAAGAAACATCAGTTGAGCCAGTGTTTGTGCTCTCAGACGCAGTCTTTTTTGCTTTAGCAGGTGCTTTTGGCTTTGTAACAGTACGCTTCTTTCTAGGGTCATTAGAAGCTCGTGGCGCGGCTTTAGCAGTAACTGGCGCAACAGCAGCGGTTTCAGTAGCGGGCTTAGGAGCGGGCGCTTGAACCCTCTCAGTGCTTACCTTAACTTCAGCTTTAGGCTTTGGTTTTTTCCTAGGGTCATTGCTTGCACGTGTCACAGTCTCGGTTACGGCAACACTTGCCGTATCGCTGCTTTGATCACTAGCTGCCTTTGGTTTCGCTTTGGCTGCTGCTTTCCTAGGAGCCCGTGCTTTCTTAGGCGCTTCTGCCGCTGCAGTACTGTCTACCGCCACATTACTTGGCGCTTCAGTTGTCTCAGTCTTAACGACCTTGGGTTTCGCAGGCTTGCGCTTGGCTCTCGCTTTAGGCGCAGTAGCTGGTGTAGCCGCATTGGCAACAGTTTCAGTGGTTGAAGTAGTCGCTGAAGACTCTTTTGTTGGCGTGCTTGCAACCACTTCTTTTTCAACCGCAGGAGTAGCGGCTGGCGTAGCGTCTGTCGCTGGCGCTTTTGGCGTAGTCAGCGCATTTGCTTGATCCAGCATATCCTTGGGGACATCCTGACGCTGTCGACGACGACGTGGAGCACGACGCTTATCATCCGGACGGCGTTGCAACTGATCACCCGTTTCTGGTTGAGTTGCGCTGTCTACCGGAGCAGTTGAAGTTGACTCAACGGCTACCTGTGGACTTGCAGCTTGGTCTTTTGGCCGGTTATTTCTGTTGCGGCGATTGTTATTACGATTTTGATTAGGCTTAGGCGTATTCTTTTGATCGCCGGACTGATCGTTAGAAGTTGCGGTACTTGTCGCAGTCGTAGTCTCAGCAGCGGTCGTAGTAGCAGGTGCTTTAGTGCCTTCTGCTTCGCGCTCATTGGTACGTTGGTTATTTTGACGACCACGAGTATTTTGACCACCGCGGTTTCGATTTTGGTTATTTCGATTACGGTTGCGATTATTGTTGTTACTGTTAGGCCTAGGCTTCTTTTCTTCCTCTTTGGCTGGTTCTACAGTCTCACCAAACATACTGGCCCACAGACGCTTTACTAATCCTGGGCTTTTCTCTTTAACTACTTCAGGTGCCTTAATAGTCGGCGCTGGAGTGGAGGGTATGACGGTCTTGACCGCAGGCTTTGGAAGCGACTGAGGCGTGGCCGAGTCTGTCACGACCTCTTCTTCAGCTTTACTTAACTCATTCGCAAGGCGATAGCTAAAGTCAGAGTCATCTTCATCTTGATTACGAATTCTAACCACTTCAAAGTGCGGGGTTTCCATTTCAGTATTTGGTAATACTGTTACCTGGATCTTATTGCGCGACTCGATCTCAGAGATTTCTTTACGTTTCTCGTTGAGAAGGAATGTTGCGACAGGAACCGGCACAATGGCCCGAATTTCACGACTAAATTCTTTTTGAGCTTCTTCTTCGACCAATCTCAGTATTGAGAGCGCCAAAGAGCGAGTGCCACGAATGGTACCTTGCCCTTTACACCGTGGACATGTACGTGACATCGTTTCTTCCAGCGAAGGACGTAATCGCTGACGAGACATTTCCAGTAGCCCAAAGCGAGAAATACGACCCACTTGAACGCGAGCTCGATCAACTTCAAGCGCATCACGCATCTTGTTTTCTACTTCTTTTTGATGCCGAGTGTTAAGCATATCAATGAAGTCAATAACGATCAGGCCGCCAACATCTCGCAAGCGAAGTTGACGGGCGATTTCTTCTGCGGCTTCTTTATTTGTATTAAATGCAGTTTCTTCAATATCACCGCCCTTGGTTGCGCGGGCTGAGTTGATGTCTACAGAAACCATGGCCTCTGTGATATCAATCACGATTGAGCCACCAGATGGAAGCGTGACTTCTCGACAGAATGCCGTTTCTATTTGGTTTTCAATTTGGTAGCGATTGAAAAGGGGTATTTCATCCTGATAAAACTTCACTTTACTGGTGAAGTCAGGCATAACTGTCGCTATGAATGCCGCCGCTAAAGCATAGGCCTCTTCGCCATCAACAATCACTTCGCCAACATCAGGTCTTAAGTAGTCACGAATGGCTCGAACAATGACGTTACTCTCTTGAAACAAGAAGTGGGGCGCCTTAGCCTTGCTAGATTCTTCAGTAATCGTGTTCCAAAGTTGTAGTAGGTAGTTGAAATCCCACTGCAGTTCTTCAGTGGCGCGGCCAATGCCAGCTGTACGGACTATAGCGCCCATACCATCTGGAATATCTAAGCCACGCATAGCTTCACGCAAATCTGCCCGCTCTTCGCCTTCAATGCGACGTGAGATACCACCAGCTCTAGGATTGTTAGGCATAAGCACTAAGTAGCGACCAGCCAAGCTAATGAACGTGGTAAGCGCTGCGCCTTTATTACTGCGCTCTTCTTTTTCAACTTGAACCACAACTTCCTGACCTTCCTTAAGTGCGTCCTGAATGCGTACTTTGCCGCCTTCAGATGCGCCTTTTTTGAAGTATTCTCTGGAAATCTCTTTTAATGGCAAGAAACCATGACGCTCTGCGCCATAATCTACAAACGCGGCTTCAAGACTGGGCTCTACACGGGTTATACGACCCTTGTAAATATTTGATTTCTTTTGCTCTCTTGTTCTGTTTTCTATATCTAGATCGTACAGCCGTTGGCCATCGACCATTGCGACACGCACTTCTTCTGTGTGCGATGCATTGATTAACATACGTTTCATAATTCACCTTTACTCGTTGTTTTGAGAGAGTGCCAGTGCATTGGGGGAGAAGGGGAATATAGGCGACGAAAATAAGAGGTTAATAAGGCAGAAACATCCACCGCCGGATTCTACCGTCAGTGTAATATTAATCTGGCTTACTATCTTTCCATCTCCAAAATAGTAGTTTAACTGCCTACCTATTATGGAGTGTACAAACAAACCAATGTTACATTAGGTTAGAGAACTAGGGGTCTAAGGGGCAACCTATTAAATATCAACACTCTAAACAACTGAATGATGGCGGCTACCTATCGCCTTTAAAACCTTTCTCTAAACTACTAAATTTTTCGTATTTACTTGGCCTACCACTGTTTATCAACGCATTTCTAATCAGGTATGTCGATTGATAATCGAGTACCGTAGCGGCAGTGGTATGCCTAAAACCTTTGTCTCTTTCGGACCATTACTGGCTGAGCTCACTCAGCTATTGTTTGCTTCCTGCTCTTTATTTGGCAGGTCGCCATGTGTGCTTTGCCTAAACTATTTTAGGCGTTTACTTCTGTCACTATTGCTTGCCCTTAAGACGTAGCGCCCTGACAGCGACCGCAATATACCAATAAACCGGTGAAGGCACAAACTAAAGCGCCTAATAAGGTATGTTTATGGTAGTCACATCGTTACAATGCGCGGCTATTACAACCTGTGGGCCTCATTTCCGTGGAAGAAACGTCTAAGTTTAATAAGGTGTCCTTTGTAGAAGTTGGCGAAGAACATGCTGGCCAGCGTCTCGATAATTTCCTTATTCGGCACCTTAAAGGTGTTCCAAAGTCGCGAATTTATAATCTTCTTCGCAAGGGAGAGGTGCGTATCAACAAAGGCCGGGTTAAACCCGATACTCGCGTTAAAATTGGTGATTTGGTTCGGATAGCGCCGATTAGGGTAGCGGAGCGTGGCGCTCTTCCAGCTGTGGGCAAAGAGCTGCGGAGTTATTTGGCAGAGAATATTTTATTTGAAGATGAAGGAATGCTAGTCTTCAACAAGCCTTCAGGGCTTGCAGTGCATGGGGGCAGCGGTGTATCTCTGGGCGCTATTGAAGCGTTCAGGGCAGAACGTCCTAATGAACGCTATTTGGAACTTGTCCATAGGCTCGACAAAGAAACCTCTGGATGCCTTATGTTTGCCAAGAAGCGTAGTGTTTTACTTGAGTTGCAAGCAGCGATGCAGCGCAACCAGATTACGAAAAAATATCAAACACTGGTTATGGGTACTTGGCCTAAAGGCAAGAGCACCATTAACGCCCCATTGCTTAAAAACCAAGTTTCCTCGGGCGAGCGCATTGTTAAGGTGGATGTGGAGGGTAAAGCTTCTGTCACCCACTTTAAGATCATTGAGCGATATAAACAGGCAACATTGATGGATGTCACCTTAGAGACTGGCAGAACGCACCAAATTCGTGTGCATTGCCAGTTTTCGGGTAATCCAGTTGCCGGTGATGAAAAGTACGGTAATAAAGACTTTAATCAAGCTATGCGAACCTTGGGCGGGAGGCGTCTGTTTTTGCACGCGCAGAGCTTGCGGTTTAAGCATCCGTTATCCAATGACTGGGTCGACGTAGAAGCACCCATCCCAAAAGACCTAAAAAAGTTGCTCGGTAACTTGGCTTAATCGCATTAAGGAATTTATTATGACGGCAACAAAGTTAGTTATTTTTGATTGGGATGGGACTCTTTGCGACTCTGTTGCTCGCATTGCTAGCTGCATTCAGCTAGCAGCTGCTGAAAACCAGTTAAATGTTCCTTCCAGAGAAAACGCAGCAGATATTATTGGTCTAGGCCTGCCTGAGGCAACTAACCGATTGTTTCCCGGTATAGGTGAGGGCCAGGCTGCTCGTTTCACAGCATCTTATTCGGCTCAGTTTCGTTCGCAAGACAGTGTCCCATGCCAATTTTTCAAGGGTGTGATGGAAACGCTGTCTCAGCTTCGGGCTGAGGGTTATCTTTTGGCTGTTGCCACGGGAAAGAGCAGGGCGGGCCTTGATCGAGTCTTGTCCGCGCTTGATATGAGTAGTTTTTTTGATAGTTCACGCTGTGCAGATGAAACCCTGTCAAAGCCAAACCCATTAATGCTCAATGAGTTGCTTGGCGAACTGTTAGTTAGCGCTGATGATGCAGTAATGGTGGGCGATACGGAATTTGATTTAGAGATGGCACAGCGAGCAGGTATTCGTTCAATAGCCATGACATATGGGGCTCATTCAAAAGATCGTTTGACCGTATGGAACCCTGTTGCGTGTCTCAATAATTTCTCAGAAGTTAAAAATTATGTTTAGATATCAGTAATATAGAGAATTAATATAATGTAATTTATTGATTTATATTTACATTAAACTTAGCCAGCAGCGTACAAAGGTCAATCAAAGGTAGCCCTATTAAAGAGGTAGGGTCCGAGCTTTCAATATTGGTAAATAGGCTAATACCTAGCCCTTCCGCCTTAAAGCTTCCCGCGCAATCATAAGGTGTCTCAGCTCTTAAATAACTTTCGATTGTGCTGTCCTGCAAATTCCTAAATGTAACTTTGGTTGAACTTACACTGCTACATTGCTCGAGTGTGCCGTTTGACGTGTACCGCACCAGGGCCAGTCCACTGTGGAAAACAACGTTATTGCCAGATTGTTGTTTAAGTTGTTTAAAGGCAAGGGTGTGGCTCTGAGGCTTATTGATGGGATGACCATCAAGATCTGCGACCTGGTCAGCGCCAATAACAATTGATCCATTATTATTTTGCGCAACACAACGCGCTTTCTCAACCGCTAATCGCTCAGCTGTCTGGCGCGGCGCCTCATTTTCAATCGCATATTCCTCGACATTAGGGTGTTCGATTGAAAATGGCAGCATTAGCCGCTGCAAGAGAGCCGCTTTATAAGGTGATCCTGATGCAAGAATTAGTTTGGGCATAGTAATGTTCAGTTTTTAATAAATATTGTGAGAAGGAATGGTTCCCAATTAGCTAATTTGTAGCATGATGTGACATTCTAAACGTCTCCATGACTTTAAAGTACTGAAATTACCCAATTTTCTTTGACAGGCCATAGTGTTGTGCCTATCATGCGCGGCTAAACGAGATCGACCTTATTTTATGGCATTGCCAACGCACATTGACCCGCGAAAACTAGCTCTGCAAGGATATCTTCTTGAAGGCGAGGTTAAAACTGAGAGTCTGCCAAGATTGGCGTCATCGGTTTCAGCAATATGCTCGCCGCTGAGAGCATCAGTTCAGTTTGAACTTGATGAGTCTAGAGCAAAAGTGGCTCACGGCACAGCAGATGTTGCTACTGATGTGATTTGTCAGCGTTGTCTTGACACTGTTCAGATTGAATTGCATGCAGAGTTTGCCGTTCAGGTGATATGGTCTGAAGATCACTTGCATAGGGTTGCTAGTAATTATGAGCCTTGGCTAGTTGTTGATAGAATGGCCAGTCTTAGTGAGTTACTGGAAGATGAGATTTTATTGGCTCTACCACTGGTGAATTATCATGTTGTGGGAGAGTGTACTGGAGACGCGTTTTTAGATGTAGCGGCTCCAGAAGCAGATGGTACTATCGAAGATAGTCCATTTAGTATTTTGGAGCAGTTGAAAAAGAAGCAATAACTGCAAAACCGTTTTAATCAGGAGTATCTAATGGCAGTTCAGAAAAGTCGGAAAACACGTTCAAAGCGCGGCATGCGTCGTTCGCATGATGCATTAACAGAAGCTACTATATCGACTGATTCAGTAACGGGTGAGCGACACTTACGTCATCATGTGACTGCAGACGGGTTTTATCGTGGTCAGAAAGTCGTCGAGACAAACGCCGACTAGTTATTGTTTTGGTGAGTTCACTCAGGATTGCGGTAGATGCTATGGGCGGTGAGTTTGGCCCCTCTGTGGTTGTGCCTGCTCTGGTTGCTTGCCTGAAGAAAAACAGTAATGTTAAAGCGTTTGTTTATGGTGATGAGCGTGCGGTTAAAAAAGAACTCGCTGTTCATCGCGAGTCGTCTGTGCTCCATCGTATTAAAGTTATTCATTGCGATGTTCATGTTACTGACGCTGATAAGCCCTCTTTTGTATTACGATCTAAAAGAAGTTCCTCGATGGGGTCCGCTGTAAAAGCGGTCTCTGACCAAGAGGCTGATGCCTGCATAAGTGCGGGGAATACCGGGGCATTGATGGCTCTAGGTTTGTTTTGCCTCAAAACCCTTCCTGGGATCTCTCGTCCCGCTATTTGCACTACTTTCCCAACTGTTTCTGGGCGTACCTATGTCCTAGATCTTGGTGCTAATATTGAATGTTCAGCGGAGCAACTGTATCAGTTTGCCGTACTGGCCAACTTTGCTACTCAATTACTGGATAATAATTCCAATCCAAGTATTCGGATTCTAAATGTCGGTATCGAAAAAACAAAAGGTAGCAGTCATCTGCATCATGCAGCTGATTTACTCGAGAATGACACTCACTTAAATTATCAGGGCTTTATCGAAGGCGACGGTATTTTTGAGGGAGTGGCTGACATTGTTGTGTGTGATGGATTCAGTGGCAATATTGCTCTTAAGACATCTGAAGGCTTTGCAAGTATGATTAAATCCCTTCTAGAAGAATTGTTCAGTAAAAGTTGGCTAGCGCGTATTGCTTTGAGTCTAATCAGTCGCTCTTTTAAGGATCTAAAGAACAAACTAGACCCGGCTCTCTATAATGGCGCTTATTTACTGGGCTTAAATGGTGTTGTCGTTAAAAGTCACGGAAGTGCTTCTACAAAAGCCTTCGGTCATGCATTGGATGTTGCGATATCGGCGGCGGAGCGAAATCTTCCCAAGGCGCTAGCGCCATTGTTAGAGACTAAACTTATCATTACCAACAAGGAGTAGGTTTAACGCATGAAACATAATTTAGCGTTTGTTTTCCCAGGGCAGGGGTCACAGAAAGTCGGCATGCTTAAAGAGTTAGGTGAGACTCATAGTATCGTTTTGGATACGTTCGCCGAAGCATCTGAAGTGCTTAACTATGATTTGTGGAACCTAGCACAAGAGGGTACTCAGGATGAACTAAACCTCACAGAGACGACGCAACCGTTATTACTGGCATCTAGCGTCGCCATATGGCGTCTGTGGGAGCAAATGGGTGGTCCTAGGCCAGCTCAGCTCGCTGGGCACAGTTTGGGTGAATGGTCAGCTTTAGTGTCTGCCGGTGTGGTGCAGTTCGTAGATGCCGTATCGATCGTTCGAGCTCGTGGGGCCTATATGCAAGATGCTGTCCCCGTTGGCGTTGGTGCTATGGCTGCCATTATCGGCTTAGATGATGAAGCAATACGCACTGTGTGCGCCGAGGCGCAAATCCACGGCGTAGTCGCTGCAGTAAATTACAATGCTCCAGGGCAGGTAGTTATTGCCGGAGAGGCCAAGGCCGTCGAACAAGCAATGCTGCTGTGCAAAGCCGCCGGCGCTAAGCGCACTTTGCCTTTGCCCGTTAGCGCGCCGTTTCATACATCGCTAATGAAGCCTGCTGCTGAGCGACTAACGGGTCTAGTTGAATCCACTGTCTTTAGTGAGCCACAGGTCCCGGTCATTCATAATGTCAATGGACAAGTAGAGCCGGATCCGAGTCTTATAAAGACTCTTATGATTGAACAGATTTATAGTCCCGTGCGTTGGGTTGACTGCGTCCGAACCTTAAGCGAACGAGGTGCAGAGAATCTTATTGAGTGCGGGCCGGGCCGGGTTTTGAATGGCCTTTCTAAGCGTATTGATCGTGAGCTTAGATCCTTTGCTACGGACGATTTAGATAGTCTAGAAAATGCTCTTGTGTCTTTAAACTAACTTATTTTGGGTGTATTAAATGAATGATCAATCTAGAGTAGCTCTTGTAACCGGCGCAAGCCGTGGAATTGGGGCGGCTATAGCTGAGGCGCTCGGGCTGGCCGGATACACTGTCATTGGCACAGCAACTTCACAAGCCGGTGCTGACAAGATTTGTGAGCGCTTTGAATCATCTAAGATCATAGGCTCAGGTATGGTTCTCAATGTCACGGACCCTGACTCCATTAGTAGTCTTCTATCTGCCGTTATTGCTCAGTTTGGTGCGCCGACCATTCTTATCAATAATGCTGGGATTGCGAAAGACAATCTACTGTTAAGGATGAAAGAAGAAGAGTGGTTAGACGTGATCAATACTAACTTGACCTCAGTATTTCGGTTATCAAAAGCTTGCGTTAGAGCGATGACCAAAGCGCGCTGGGGTCGTATTGTGACGATTAGCTCTGTTGTCGGGTCTATGGGGAATGGTGGCCAAAGTAATTATTCTGCCACCAAGGCGGGTGTAGAAGGCTTTAGTCGTGCGCTCGCAAAAGAGCTTGGCTCGCGAAGTATTACCGTCAATTCAGTAGCGCCAGGTTTTATTGAGACTGATATGACCAATGACCTACCAGAGGACAGCAAGGCTTCAATGCTAGAGCATATACCTCTTGCTCGACTGGGTAAGCCAAGTGAAATTGCTGCAGTTGTTAAGTTCTTGGTTAGCGACGCAGGAGGCTATATCACAGGTGAAACTATTCATGTTAATGGTGGAATGTACATGGCCTGATTGACAAATTTTGTGACTTACATAAGATTTTTTTTTAATAGATACTGGCATTTTACGATTTGTAAGGTAGAATGCCGTCGTTGAAACACAGATTGCCGTTACTGGGACATCAGTCGCAGTACCAAGAAAAGCATCAGATCCCTTACATGGAGTGGACACAAGATGAGTAATATTCAAGAACGCGTTATAAAAATGGTTGCAGAGCAACTGGGTGTTAAGGAAGAAGACGTTAATGTTACGTCCTCCTTTGTAGAAGACCTCGGTGCAGATTCGCTGGATACAGTTGAATTGATTATGGCATTGGAAGAAGAGTTTGATGCTGAGATTCCAGATGAAGAAGCAGAGAAGATTGCGACAGTAAATGACGCAATTACCTATATAAACGCGAACAGCTAGATTTTCGAGCATTAGAGGCCGTCCTATCAGGGCGGTTTTTTTTTGCCTCAAATTTCTGTTTAATAGAGCCATGAATATTGATGACGAACTATTATTGAATACTCGTGCTGATGAAGAAGCAGACGATGGACTTAGTCTGCCTTACTCTGACCGAGGGCTCGCCTATGGGCATGGTATCTTTGAGTCCATGCTTTATAGCAATGGCGTCATTGCGCTTGAGGACCTTCATTTAGATCGTTTAATGGTCGGAGCTAAATGTCTAGGTATAGAGGTTAGTCGTTCAAAGGTAGCGTTGTCGCTCAATAACTTTTTAGTGGACCTGGCGCACAGCGAGAGTGCTAGCTGCGTCGTAAAGCTTATTCTTACAGCGGGTAGTGGCGGCAGAGGTTATAAAAATCCTGACGTGATGACACCACGATTGATCATCAGCCATACATCGCTCCCTACTGATCTAGCAGAGCAAAAGTCTTTAGGCATTAAGCTCTGGCGATGTACTAGTCAGTTATCAACTAATCCCCAGTTGGCAGGAATAAAGCACCTCAATCGGTTAGAGCAGGTTCTCGCGCGTAATGAGCCGCATCGACCAGACTGTGAAGACGGCTTGATGTTTGATTGTTCGGGTTGCCTCATTGAAACGACCTCAGCCAATGTATTTATCAAGACGAGATCTGAGGTGTGGGTTACTCCGAGTATTTTAACGGCGGGAGTGGCAGGGGTTATGCGGTCGATATTGGTCGATACCCTTTTTCCAAGTTTGAACCTAGCGCTAGAGGTAAAAACTATTCAAGAGATTGAACTGGCCGAGATAAGCGAAATATTTGTGTGTAATTCGATCAGAGGCTTATTGCCAGTAACCGGCGTGGCCAGTAGAGATGATGTCATGGCTAATTATCCTTTAGGTCGGACAACAAAAGACCTACAGGCGATGCTTGGCACACTTTATCCGTGCTTCCAGTGAAAAGACTAATTATTCGTATCAGTTTTTCGGCTCTGCTAATCGCGCTATTGGGTGGTGGCTGGCTTTATTATTTTATTACTCAACATATGGATAATCCCGTTAACTTAGCTAGGCCAAACCAGGAAAGTGTAGTTTGGACAATCGCCAAAGGAAGTAGTTTAGGTCAGGTTAACCGACAGTTATCGGCTCAAAATATTATTACCAACCCCAGCGTTGTATCCGCTTATGCGGTTATTTTTGATCAAACAGAGATTCAAGCGGGAGACTATTGGATCACCGTCGAGGATACGGCTAGATCGCTATTGCTAAAGTTTAACAGCGGTCAGGTAGTTCGCAGAAGTATTACCTTTCCTGAAGGGTGGGCGTTCCAACAATGGGTGGCGCATCTTTCTAGTATTGAGCAGTTTCAGGCAAGTATTGCCGATGAGTCTTTACCGCTACTAAAAAGGGCAGATATAAACGTTGTTAATCCTGAGGGCTGGTTTTTCCCCGATACCTACACCTATACATCTAATGACTCTGTTGTTGATATCTTAAAGCAGGCGCATATTAAAATGCAGCAGACTCTTGCTGATGAGTGGGAAATGCGGGAGCTTAATCTTCCATATGACACGCCCTATGAGGCCCTAATAATGGCGTCAATTGTTGAGAAAGAAACCGGTTTAGTCAGTGAGCGAGGCCGAATTGCGGGTGTTTTTGTCCGCCGGCTTAAGAAGGGCATGCGGCTTCAAACAGACCCTACTGTGATTTATGGCATGGGCGACCAATATCGCGGTAATATTAGACGCAGTGATCTAAAGGCATATACGCCTTACAATACCTACAGAGTGGATGGTTTGCCGCCGACGCCTATTGCCATGCCAAGTGCCGGTGCAATTCGTGCTGCGCTTCACCCCGAGGAGGGTTCTAGCCTATACTTCGTAGCCAGAGGTGATGGCGGACATTATTTCTCTGATACGCTGCAAGAACATAATAAAGCAGTGCAAAAGTACCAAGTAGACTATCGCAAAAAACAATATCAGTCTTCACCCCAATAACTTAGAGCAAAAGTAGGTATTAAATGCACGGCAAGTTCATCACCATTGAGGGCACCGAGGGCGTTGGCAAAACAACCAATATCGAGTTTATCCAAACGTGGCTGAACCAACAACAGGTTGATTTTGTCACCACGCGAGAGCCCGGAGGAACGCCCCTTGCAGAGCAGATTCGTGAGTTACTGCTAACACCACGGGATGAAAAGGTGTGTAACTCAGCTGAGTTATTATTAATGTTTGCAGGTAGAGCGCAACATCTAGATCAAGTTATAGTCCCAGCCATCCAGTCAGGCCTCTGCGTAGTGTGTGATCGTTTTACCGATGCAACCTATGCCTATCAGGGTTTTGGGCGGGGTATGGATAGTACGTTAATTGCGCACCTTGAACGATTAGTACAAGCAGAGTTGAGACCAGATTTGACCTTGATTTTAGACATTCCCGTGGAGATTGGGTTGCAACGTGCGAGCCAGCGCAGCGCACCTGATCGCTTTGAACGAGAACAAACAGAGTTTTTTGAGCGAGTACGGCAAGGTTACTTAAGCATCGCGGCTAATGAGCCCGAGCGCTGTGTTGTTATCGATGCCTCGCAACCGCTCGAAGATGTTCAGCGTGATATCACCACGGCATTAAAGAGCTTCTTTATGCCGAGGCAGGGCTAACGTGGAGGTTTCTAGTTCAGGTCTAGCATTACCATTACCTTGGCATGAGTCTGTGTGGGCCGATTTAAATAAGACCATAGAGCAGGGCAGAATGCCTCACGCACTGCTAATTAGTGGGCCCAGCGGCATAGGCAAGGAAAGACTCGCGACCGCATTGGCGCAGCGATTACTTTGTGCGGCTGAAATGAATAACTATGCGTGCGGTGTGTGCAAAAGTTGCCAACTCATGTCTGCCGGGTTCCATCCGGATTTATCTATTTTACAACCGGCTGATGAGGGTAAAGATATCCTGATTGGTGATGTTCGAAAATTATGTAGCACACTGGACAAAACAGCCCAGCAGGGTGGTTGGAAAATCGCCATTATTGTGCCCGGTGAGGCAATGAATATAAGTGCGTCAAACGCACTACTGAAAAGTCTCGAAGAACCGCAAGGAAAAACGCTTCTTATTTTGGTAGCCCACAGGCCTAGTTTGTTGTCAGCGACTATTAGAAGTCGTTGTCAGAAGAAGTCTTTGCTTGCGCCGCCTCTGGACACTGCACGTCAATGGTTAAGTGAAGTCTCAGGGCATGATGCAAATGTCGACAAGGCCCTTGAGGTTGCTGCGGGACGTCCATTGTTAGCGTTGCAGTATATTCAAAGTGGCACCTTACAAGACCAGCAAATTTTAGAAGGCGTTATAGAGGCCGTTAGACGCGGCGAACAATCTTTTATAGATGCCGCTTTGCAGTGCAGCAAACTTAATACAGCCATTGCCCTTGAGTGGTTCATGAACTATCTGCACTTGGCTGTTACCCACGATGCTGCGGCGCAGTCAAATCAAAATGTGTATTTGTTTCTTGATCGACTCAATCATATGCATCAAATGATTGTTTCTGGCAGCACGGTAAATCAACAGTTGCTTTGGGAAGAGCTTTTGATGAGCTGGGGACAGGTTTTCGCAAAACGTTAATGCTTGTCTGAATCGTCGTTTAAACAATCAACCCATTAGGTAAGCCACCAATATGTTAGTAGATTCTCATTGCCATCTCGATCAGCTAGATTTAAGTAGTCGAGCCGGAGGGCTTAGTGGTGTGATCGCAGATGCTCGGTCACAAGGGGTGATGCAAATGCTCAGCGTGGCAGTGGATCTTAACTCATCAAAATCGCTGCCAGTCCTAATGGCTAACTACCCTGATGTTTATACCTCAGTCGGAGTTCATCCACTCCATAAGGACTCAAGTTCGGTACCCTCGGTGGAAGAACTTGTTTCATTAGCTAGTTTGCCTGGGGTCGTAGCTATTGGTGAGACAGGGTTAGATAATTTTTACAGTGCCCAGACCATTGAGTGGCAGCGACAAAGTTTTATTAATCATTTAAAGGCTAGTCAGCAGTGTGGTAAGCCGGTGATCATTCATACCAGAGACGCGGTTGATGAAACCATCGAGCTATTGAGAACATACCCTTCTCCCGCAGCCGGAGTGATGCATTGCTTTACTGAATCCTTGGAGATGGCTCAAGCGGCTATTGAACTTGGGTTTTATATCTCTTTTTCGGGGATTATTACTTTTAAAAGTGCCGCTAATTTACGCTTGGTGGCAGCGCAGATACCGGCGGATAGACTGCTGGTTGAAACCGACTCACCTTGGTTGGCACCGGTACCTCACCGTGGATTAAAAAATGAGCCTCAGTATGTCCTTGAGGTCGCTAAATGTCTCGCGGAGGTTCGCGGCATCGAATTAGAAGAATTAGCAAAAATAACTACACAAAACTTTCAGCGACTGTTTAAACTAGCCGCTGCTTAAAACGATCAAATAGGTAGAGCATTTTATAATGACCACAGAACATCAGTCGCCCTCACAATTTATTATTCGGACATTTCCCGTGGGTCCCCTACAGTGCAATTGTTCGATTATTGGCGATCGGCTTTCTTCCAAAGCGCTAGTGGTCGACCCAGGTGGTGATGCAGACCAGATCCTTGCATTGCTCAAGGAACTCAATCTAACCGTGGTCGCAATTATCCATACCCATGCTCACTTAGATCATATTTTAGCGTCAGGTGTTATTAAGGAAGCCACCGGTGCTCCTATTTACCTGCATGAAGGTGATAAGTTCTTATGGGACATGGTAGAGCAACAATGCGCAATGTTTGGTGTGCCGGCTATTAGCTTGCCCGAGCCAGATGGCTTTATTAAAGACGATCAAGCCTTAAACTGTTGTGGCGGCGTCGCTATCCATACGCCGGGTCATACGCCAGGGTCTGTGAGTTTCTGGTTTGAGGAATATAAAACATTAATCGCGGGTGACACTCTGTTTCAGGGAAGTATTGGCCGTACCGATTTACCAGGGGGCAATTTTGATCAAATTGTGACCTCGATAAAGGACCGTATTTACTGTCTTGATGACGAGGCTCTAGTGGTCACTGGGCATGGGCCCAATACTGTTATAGGTAGTGAAAAACTCGGCAATAGCTTTGTTCGAGCCTAATAAATCGCATTAACCTGACTGTTAAGGAATAAAAATGAAACATCAATTAGTCACAATGCTTGAGCTACAAAACAACATGAACACAAAGGTGCATGCCAACTGGAAAGAGCAAGAGTTCGAGTGGTACCGTGCCATATGGGTTGAGTGTGCGGAGCTGCTTGACCATTACGGTTGGAAATGGTGGAAGAAGCAAACCCCTGATGTCGATCAAATCGCCCTTGAACTGGTCGATATTTGGCACTTTGGTTTGAGTTTAATGCTTCTAAGTGGAGATTCTTCGGAGGATATTATTGAGCGGGTCGAAACGGCTTTTTCTGCCCCAGAAGCTGGTGGCGACTTTGCCACTGATCTAGAGGACTTTACTGAGCATACCTTAGCCACAAAAGATTTTGATCTTGATGGCTTTGCTCGGTTAATGGTCGGTATTAAAATGGACTTTGAAACACTTTATGTGGGCTACGTGGGCAAGAACGTACTCAATTTCTTTCGGCAAGATAATGGGTACCAAGACGGTAGCTATCAAAAGCAATGGGCCGACGTAGAAGATAATGAACATTTAGTGGATATTGTTGCTGGTCTAGATACAGCGTCAGCGAGTTTTGCCGATGACCTATACACCCAAATGAATGATCGGTACTGCGAATTATGTAAATAGCTGGTTTGGGTATTTTGCATGGCAATAGTACCCATAACCACGTCTAGTAATGCTTTTTTTTGACGCGCGCTTATAATGAGCGCGTTTAACCAACCAACAAACACTATTGGAGACAAACTGTGACTTCACCCGTTCGCGTTACTGTAACTGGAGCAGCAGGCCAGATTAGTTATTCCCTATTATTCCGCATCGCCGCTGGCGAAATGCTTGGACCTAACCAGCCTGTTATTTTACAGATGTTAGAAATTACTCCAGCGCTTGAGGCCCTAAAAGGCGTAGCGATGGAGTTAGAAGACTGCGCTTTTCCATTGTTAGCGGGAATGGTGTGCACTGATGATGCAGGTGTGGCGTTTAAAGACTCGGAGTACGCCTTGCTGGTAGGTGCTCGTCCGCGTGGGCCTGGTATGGAGCGTAAAGATCTTTTAGAGGCCAACGCCGCCATATTCTCTGCTCAGGGTAAGGCGCTGAATGATAATGCCTCTAAGGCTATCAAGGTATTGGTTGTCGGTAATCCTGCGAACACCAACGCATTAATTGCACAGCGTAACTCGCCTGACATTGATCCACGTCAATTCACGGCAATGACCAGACTTGACCACAATAGAGCCATGAGTCAAATCGCTAATAAGACGGGTATGACCATTAATGATGTCACTCATATGACCATTTGGGGTAATCATTCCGCAACCCAATACCCTGATCTTCATGAGACTAAAGTGGCAGGAAAGCCGGCGATCGATATGGTTGATCAAGAGTGGTATGAGAACGACTTCATTCCTACCGTTCAACAACGTGGTGCCGCCATTATTAGTGCGCGAGGCGCATCCAGTGCCGCGTCCGCTGCAAATGCTGCAATTGCGCATATGCGCACCTGGGCAATGGGTAGTGCTGATGGTGATTGGGTGAGTATGGGCGTATACAGTGACGGTAGTTATGGGATTGCAGAAGGACTGATTTACTCATTCCCTTGCGTCTGTAAAGACGGAGATTGGTCGATTGTTCAGGGCTTGGATATAAACCAATTCTCTCGTGACAAGATGACAGCAACCGAGCAAGAGTTGGCCGAAGAGCGCGATGCAGTTCAGCATTTATTGCCGTAGTTATTGAGTCCAGCGTAAAAAAATAACGCCATCGAGTGTCTGCTTGGTGGCGTTTTTGTAGGTAATAAGTACTTCCTGCGATGAATTGGCCGTTACTGTTGGTTTTTGTCACATTAGCAGGCGGAAATTTGATACGATCGCGTTCGGTTAAACGGCATAAAAAGGTATCTGTGTGGCATTTTTAAGTGTTGGCGAGCAAGCCCCCAATTTCTCACTGGCTAACCAGCGTGGTGAGTTAGTGTCTCTTGAGCAGTTCAAGGGTTCCAAAAACGTTGTTGTGTATTTTTATCCAAAAGCCATGACGCCCGGTTGTACTGTTCAAGCATGTGGCATTCGAGATACTAATGCCGAATTTACCGCCTTGGACACAGTGGTCATGGGTGTTAGCCCAGATTCAGTAGACAGACTCGTCAAGTTTGAAGACAAGCAGGAGTTAAATTTCACGCTGTTATCTGACGAAGACCATAGTGTCATAGAGAGCTTTGGTGCTTGGGACCTGAAGAAGTTCATGGGTCGAGAGTTTATGGGTGTTCTACGCTCTACTTTTATCATCAATAAGCAGGGTAGGATTGCTCATGTGATGGCTAAAGTAAAAACAAAAAGTCATCATGAAGATACGTTAGAATGGATTAAAGAGAACCTTGCCTAACAGGCCTCTATTGGGCCGTGCTACTCAAACATATTAATTTAATTTAATTTAAAAAGGAAAATTCGATAATGTTTTTTATCTCCAATGCTTATGCTCAGTCAGGTGCTGCTGCTGAACCCAATCCTATGATTACCATTGCAATGTTTGCGGGTTTGTTTGGTTTTATGTATTTTTTAATCATCCGTCCTCAGCGTAAGCGACAAAAAGAGCATACAAATCTAGTCACGGCATTGGGTAAGGGTGACGAAGTCGTAATGACCAGTGGCATGTTGGGAAAGATCACCAAAATGGAAGGGGATTACGTGGTCTTAGAGGTTAACAACAACCTAACCCTTAAATTTCAAAAAGTTGCTGTTCATGCCGTTTTACCCAAAGGTACTATTAAGGCAATTTAAAACAGCAACCCAAAGCGTTGTCTCTATGAGTACTAGTTATGCGCTCTAATCATGGTTGATTATCCAAGTAGGTTGTCACTAGCCTGTGTTCCGACGCCGCTCCATTGCTTAGAGCGGCTTTCAGCGCGTCTTGGTGGTCCTCGAATTTGGATTAAACGTGATGATCTAACTGGGTGCGTAGCCTCGGGTAATAAGGTCCGAAAACTTGAGTTTATTCTTGCCCAAGCCATCGCCAATGGCTGTGACACTCTAATAACAGCGGGTGGTACGCAATCAAATCATTGCAGAGCAGTCGCCATGCTAGGCGCCCAATTAGGGCTCGGTGTCCATCTTTTACTGCGGGCTGATTCAGCGGCTGAGCCAGTCGGTAATCTGCTGCTAGATCTACTTAGTGGCGCAACCATCAATCACTATGGTCCTGAACAGTATTCTAAGCTGGAAGAGCTATTTGCGCAGTGGAGTGATCATTATACCTCTCTAGGCGCTAAACCCTGTGTCATTCCAGTGGGCGGTAGTAATGCTACTGGGCTGTGGGGCTATATTGCGGCGGTTCAAGAGTTAAAGCATGACTTTGAGGTTGCCAATATCAACCCAAAAACTATTATCCATGCCACCGGTTCTGGCGGCACACAAGCGGGCTTGATCGCTGGAATTAAGTTGCACAACCTTGATCTCAGTGTTCATGGCTACGCGGTTTGCGATGACGCAGCTTACTTTGACCATAAAGTTCATACTGACTTGGCAGCCTGGAAGCAAGAATACGCCGTTGATATTGATGTTGATAGGTTGCCGGTTATCACCAACGATAAACACCTGGGTCCTGCCTATGGTCACGCTGGGCCAGAGGTATTTGAAACGATTAAACTGGTAGCCGCAGAGGAGGGCATAGTGCTTGATCCCGTGTACTCAGGTAAGGCGTTTTGTGGCATGCTAAAGGAGATCGAGGCAGGTCAATATACACACGAAAAAGATATCGTTTTTTTACATACCGGCGGTATCTTTGGGCTGATAGCACAACAAAAACAATTACAATTTTAGTAAAGGGGCAGTTATGTTTGAGCAAGTAGTTGATCAAATCAATAGTTTTGTATGGGGTCCAGTGATGTTAACCCTTCTTTTAGGGACGGGTATATTTCTTACCATCGGGCTAAAGGGCATGACCATAAGCCATATCCCTTATGCATTTCGTCAGTTGTTCAAAGGTCGCAAAAGTAGTGGTGAAGGGGAAATTACGCCGTTTAACGCGTTAATGACCTCGTTATCCTCCACCATAGGCATGGGAAATATTGCTGGGGTTGCTACAGCTATAGGCATGGGAGGACCAGGGGCGCTGTTTTGGATGTGGTGTGCCGCCTTTGTAGGCATGGCCACTAAATATGCAGAGGCCGTGTTAGCGGTTAACTACCGAGAAACGGATGAATCTGGGCGCAAAGTAGGTGGGCCCATGTACTACATTAAAAATGGACTAGGCAAAAACTGGAAATGGCTGGGCATGGCGTTTGCGTTGTTTGGTTCCCTAGCTGGATTTGGTCTGGCTAACACAGTTCAATCTAATGCTGTATCTCAGGTATTAGAGACTAACTTTAACGTACCAACAGTGGTTAGTGGCATCGTCATGGCTGCGCTAGTCGGCGTTGTTTTATTGGGCGGTATTAGACGAATTGCTACCGTCGCTGGAAAACTGGTGCCTTTTATGTCGCTTATCTACATAACCGCAACGTTAATTATTTTGGTCACACATGCGGGCGAAATTCCGGCAGCTGTCGTCCTGGTGGTTGACAGTGCATTTAATGGCGCGGCAGCATCGGGCGGTTTCGCGGGCGCAACGATTATGCTGGCATTACGTATGGGTATTGCGCGGGGTATTTTTTCCAATGAAGCGGGTCTGGGTTCAGCGCCTATAGCGCACGCCGCTGCTGAGACAAATAGTCCAGTAAGGCAGGGTACCATTGCAATGTTGGGTACCTTTATAGATACCTTAATTATTTGTACTATGACTGGATTAGTATTAATTGTAACCGGTGTTTGGAACGGTGAGCCGCAAGGTGCAGCCATGACGTTGGCGGCCTTTACTGGCGCGTTACCCTTTGGCGACTTGGTGTTGTCGCTGTGTGTCGTCCTGTTTGCGTTTACAACTATGTTGGGATGGAGTTATTACGGAGAGCGTTGTGCAGAGTTCTTACTTGGTCCCAAGGTAATTACACCCTTTCGAGTGTTCTGGGTGATTGGTATTTTTGTCGGGACACAAATGAGTCTAGAGTTGGTATGGAAAATGACCGATGCGCTAAATGGCTTGATGGCTATTCCAAACCTTATTGCTCTTATTCTCCTATCTCCGATTGTGTTTAAGTTAACCAGAGAGTACTTTGAGGAAGAGAAAGCCGCAGAGGCTCAGGTAGGCGACTAGTGAGTATGAGTATTAGTATGGACAATCCATCAAAATTGGTAATAGCGATATCATCCACTGCGCTTTTTGATATGGCCGAGAGCCATGACATTTACGAAAAGCAGGGCGTTGCGGCTTATGCAGACTATCAGCGCGAGCATGAGGACGAGATATTGTTACCGGGTGAAGCGTTTCCTCTGGCGCAAAAATTACTGCGTATTAATGACAAGCTGGAGGGAGAGCCAAGAGTTGAGATAATATTGTTGTCACGCAATTCTGCTGATACCGGGTTGAGGGTGTTTAACTCTATTGCGCACCATGATTTAGCGATTTCACGTGCCGCTTTTTCCGGTGGCGAGTCGCCATATCGCTATGTGTCAGCGTTCGGCTGTGACTTATTTTTATCAACCAATGCCGATGATGTGCGCAGCGCATTGGATAACGGAGTCGCTGCGGCGACGTTGCTACCTTCTCGTGGAGGGCCCAGCGACACCGATGAACTAAGATTTGCGTTTGATGGTGACGCCGTACTCTTTTCTGATGCGTCAGAGAGAATCTATAAAGAACGCGGCTTAAAAGCGTTTACTGAAAACGAGAAAGCAGCCGCGCGTACGCCGCTGGATGCCGGACCGTTTAAAAACTTTTTACAGGCTTTGCAGTCGCTTCAATCAGAATTCAGTCAAGAAGACTGTCCTATTCGTACAGCGCTGGTTACCGCTAGAGCTGCACCGTCCCATGAGCGGGTGGTGCGTACCCTGCGTGACTGGAACGTGCGTATTGATGAAAGTTTGTTTTTGGGCGGTTTGAGCAAAGGTGACTTCCTGAAATCCTTTGGCGCCGACGTATTCTTTGATGACCAGCAAGCGCACTGCTCATCTGCTAGAGAGTATGTGGCAACCGGTCATGTACCGCATGGTGTAGCTAATGAGTAGCAAACAGAGCGGTTGGATCAAATCCCATGGCTAACTTACTCCGCTCCAACAAATATCAGTCATTTAGTGACGAGAAAATACTATCGCTTTTTAACGATCATCCAAAGGGCGAAGCTAAGCATTTTTTGCAAATTGAAGTGGATGCACGGGGCCTTGAGGACAAGGCACTACTGAGCCTACAAAACAACAAAAAAAAGGCCAGCCACTCCGCTTGGTACTATCTTGGCTACGCCATTATGCTAGGTTTTATAATCGTTAGATTCGCCGGTCAAATGTTCTAGCTGTCGTATTTTTCATTACTAGCTCGTCCCTTCAGCGCAGCTTACAGCTTTGCTTATTCTAAAAACCTATACATACCCTTACCATCCATAACTTTCAGGTATATACTCGAACTTTGGGGCTTGAGCGAACTTAGAGAGAACGTTAAATGAAACTTCAACAGCTGCGATATATATGGGAAGTTGCTAATCATGACTTAAATGTCTCGGCCACCGCCTTGAGTTTGTACACGTCTCAACCCGGTATTAGTAAGCAGATAAGACTTCTTGAGGATGAGTTGGGCGTAGAGATTTTTTCTCGTAGCGGCAAACACCTTACTAAAGTGACACCAACCGGAGCAGAGATTCTTGAATTGGCGGGTGATGTGCTACATAAAGTTGAGGCCATTAAACAATTATCCCGTGACTACAAAAGCCCCTCTTTTGGGTCATTGTCCATAGCGACCACGCATACTCAAGCTCGGTATATCCTCCCTAATATTATTAAAAGCTTTATTACCAAGTATCCAGATGTATCTCTTAACATGGTGCAGGGCTCTCCATCTCATATATCGGAAGAAGCAACCGATGGGGCGGCAGACTTTGCCATCGCTTATGAAGATTTAGAGTTGTTTGGTAGTCTTGCTATGATGCCTTGCTACCATTGGAATCGCTGTATTTTAGTCCCCAAAGATCATCCGTTGGTTGATATAGAAAAGATTAGCTTAGAAGATGTGGTCAAGTATTCTATTGTGACCTATCCCTTCGGACATCAAGGGCGCTCTAAGCGCAGCAAAGCTTTTCGTGAGAAAGACTTGTCACCCAAAATTGTTTTCACAGCCACTGACGCTGAGGTTATTAAGACCTATGTACGACTAGGGCTTGGTGTGGGTATTGTTGCTTACATGGCGTATGACAAAATAGAGGATTCTGACCTAGTAGCGATAGAGGCAGCACATCTGTTTGAGCCGAGCGTGACCAGTATTGGTGTTCGCAGAGGTACTTATCTGCGTGGCTACATGTATGACTTTATCGAAGCGTTTGCACCGCACCTCACGCGGGATGTTGTTCAAAATGTAATGGCTTTGACGACCAGAGAAGCGCAAATCGATTACTTTGCTGGATTGGAAGTGCCTAGTTACACAATTAATTATGACTAGTGTATTCGCTCGTTGCGCCTTGTTTATATTTTCAGTAGAGTGCTTTTGTTTTATCGTTTAGGGATTTTTTGTGGAAATTGCATGCTTGGACCTAGAAGGGGTCTTAATACCCGAGATTTGGATCGCTTTTGCCGAAAAAACAGGGATAGAAGGCTTTAACAGGACCACTAGGGACGAGCCCAACTACGATATTTTGATGAATTATCGTCTTAGTTTGTTGAGAGAACATAATTTAGGCATTAATGAAATTCAAGCGGTCATTGCGACACTAGAGCCGCTGCAGGGGGCCGTAGAGTTTGTAGATTGGTTGCGTGAACGATTTCAGGTGGTCATCTTGTCAGATACGTTTTATGAGTTTGCCAGCCCGTTAATGAAGCCGCTGGGTTATCCAACATTGCTGTGCCATCAACTTGAGTGTGCAGAGGATGGCACTGTTCTGAATTACCAATTACGTCAAGCTAATCCAAAACGGCAGTCTATCGTTGCACTTAAAAGTCTTTATTACAGAACTATTGCCGCTGGAGACTCGTACAATGACACAACCATGTTATCGGAGGCTGACGCGGGTATTTTGTTTCAAGCGCCAGACAACGTAGTAAATGAGTTCCCTCGGTTTCCATCGGTACATACCTATGAGGATCTGAAGTTAGAGTTCATAAGGGCCAGCAATCGCAAAATAGTGATGTAGCAAGCTGTGCGAAGTAAGCATAGCTCTGGTAGACTCTCAGCCAAGGAGTGAATAATTTGACACAGGGAAACACATCTAGCTCGGATCGAATTCGTGAAAAAAAGAAGTTGTTTTTAGCGCGTGAGCAAAAAGTCGTCAACGCTGCCTTAGAGTTGCTCATTGGTGAGAATATTGATCGGGTCACTGTTTCAAAAATTGCCAGCAAGGCCGGAATAGGTAAGGGCACGGTTTATAAGCATTTCCTGACTAAAAACGAAATTTTAGTAAGAATCATGCTCGATTACGAGCGCAGCATTGCTAGGCGTTTAGAGCAGGCACTTGAGCAAGCCGAGAATGGTGATCCAGGTGCGGTATCCAAAGCCTACTTTGACTCACGCTTAGAGCGTCCTGAATTAGATCGGCTAGTCCAGAAGCTCGAAGACAGACTGGTTGACGCAGATGACATCCGACCACAGCTTGATGAATTCTCACGCATTAGACGCTCTCATGAAGATGCGCTGGGTAGCATGATTACCAAGCTTATTAGCGAGGGTATTCTGGAAGATGTGCCGCCACACTATCATTATCTTTCATGTTGGGCGCTAGCTCAGGGTGCGGTTGAACTTTGCTTTAACAAGAGCTGGGGACATCTAGGGGATACGTCGGCGTTAATGGGGTTTATCTCTAGTATTGGTGTGACCATGGGTAACCGAGGCCAGTACCATCAAGCTGGTGATAGTGCGCCAAAGCAACGCAAAAAATGAACACCGAAGGTCTTGATAAACTGTTTTCTGATGTTCTCTCTCAGCAGGACAAATCCCGTGAGTCATTACCCCCTGTCCACCTATGGAGCCCAGAGCTTTCCGGTGATATGGACATGGTCATTGATCGAGAGGGGCGTTGGATCCACGAAGGCGGAGAGATCAAGCGCGCACCCCTAGTTAAACTATTCGCAGGTATTCTAAAATACGAAGACGGCCAACACTTTTTGGTCAGTCCCGTCGAAAAGTGGCGAATTAACGTCGATGTTGCCCCGTTTTTTATTACCGCCGTTGAGCTCAACACCCGAAGTGGCCAGCAAGCCATTACCTGTATCACCTCTACCGGCGATAATGTTGTTATCAGTCAAGATCACCCCTTAAGGGTCGACTTCAACGCACAGACCAATGAGCCCGTACCTTTGGTTACCATTCGTGATCAGCTGACAGGGCTATTGAGTAGAAACGCATACTACCAATTGGTTGACTGGGCTGAGATACAAAACGTCGATGGCGTAGAGCAGTTGTTTATCTCTAGCATGGGGCAGCAGTTTTTATTAGGCGATTCGGCCTAATAGTCACACCCATAAAAAAGGGCGAGAAAATCTCACCCTTTTTTATAGTCTTCTGTCACATATTTGGGTAGTTTGGTCCGCCAGCACCTTCTGGTACAACCCAATTGATGTTTTGACTGGGTTCCTTAATGTCGCACGTCTTGCAGTGCACACAATTCTGAGCATTAATTTGAAAACGACTACTACCATCTTCGTTTACAACAACCTCGTAAACTCCAGCTGGGCAATATCGCTGCGCTGGCTCATCAAACATAGCTAAGTTGTAAGCAATAGGAAGCTCAGCATCTTTGAGGGTTAAATGACACGGCTGGTCTTCTTCATGGTTGGTATTAGACATAAACACCGACGATGCTTTATCAAAGCTAATGACGTTATCTGGCTTGGCATAGTCAATTTTCTTGCAGTCTGCCGCAGGCTTCATCGCCTCATGGTCTGGCAGAGTATCGCGAATCGTGAAGGGTATTTTTCCACCAAAAATCATTTGCTCTATCCAAACAAACGCAGAGGCTATAAGTATTGGGAACGTGTGCATCCATCCTGAGAAGTTACGAGACTTATATAGTTCCTCATAAAGCCAAGACGCCTTAAAGTTTGAGTGATACGTCGTCAAGTCTGCAGGGGCCTCAGCGCCTAGCTTCATGGCATCTGCAATGGTCTCTGCCGCGATCATGCCGCTTTTCATTGCGGTATGGTTGCCTTTAATTTTAACCGTGTTGAGTGTTCCAGCATCACAGCCAATCAACAAACCACCCGGGAAGTTCATTTTGGGTAGTGAATTCAGACCGCCCTTAATAATGGCACGGGCGCCATAAGTGAGCCGTGACCCACCCTTTAAATACTTGAGGGTTTCTGGATGATGCTTCCAGCGTTGAAATTCTTCAAAAGGGCTCATGTGAGGATTGCTGTAGTTAAGATCTGCAATCAAACCAATATACACTTGGTTTTTCTCGGCATGATACAAAAATGCACCACCGCCACTACTAGATTCATTCAACGGCCAACCCATGCCATGCACAACCAAGCCTTCTTGGTGCTGGTCTGCTGGTATCTCCCAAATTTCTTTAATCCCTAGACCGTAATGCTGAGGATCACTGTCCTTGTCCAGCTCAAAGGTTTTGATAAGCTGCTTTCCAAGATGACCGCGGCAACCTTCAGAAAATAGCGTGTACTTAGCATGAAGCTCCATACCCTGGGCATAGCTAGCTTTTTGTTCACCATCCAAGCCAATGCCCATGTCTCCAGTGGCAATGCCCTTGACCGATCCATCCTCATTAAATACCACTTCTGATGCAGCAAACCCTGGGTACACATCTACTTCAAGCATTTCAGCTTGCTCTGCAAGCCAGCGGCATACTGTTCCCATAGAAACGATATAGTTACCATCATTGTGGAGAGGTTTTGGAATCATGAAATGGGGCAGCTTGATGGCACTTTTTGCACCGGTGTACAAAAACATTTCATCTTTGGTAACGGCAGTTGTGAGGGGTGCGCCACGCTCTTTCCAATCTGGAAATAGCTCCTCTAGCGCTCTTGGTTCAAAAACTGCACCTGACAGAATATGGGCGCCGACTTCTGAGCCTTTCTCAACCACACAAACAGTGATCTCTGAGTTCAATTGCTTGAGTCTTATCGCCGCTGAAAGCCCAGAGGGGCCAGCGCCAACGATGACGACGTCGTATTCCATTGATTCTCTTTCCAAACCAGTACTCCGCAAATCTATTTGAAAGATGACCTAAGTGGTCAGTTTACCATACACGTGAAACTATACTGAACATAAATCAGCCCAATTCATAGTGATTCTGGGGCGTTAAAGCTGACCAATGGGTCAAAACACAGTGACATCTGAGTTGATTTTTTCGTGCTATTTGGGCAATATAGCCGGCTGAAAATACTGGGTTGTAGCAGACCATTGTTGCTAGGGCCTTCACACTGTTAAATGATTAGAAAGGATGACCATGAAAGTTCTGGTAGCCGTGAAACGCGTCGTAGATTACAACGTTAAAGTGAGACCCAAAGCAGACGGTAGTGGCGTCGATTTAGCTAATGTCAAAATGTCTATTAATCCGTTCTGTGAAATTGCAGTAGAAGAGGCTGTGCGGCTTAAAGAAAAAGGCATAGCGACAGAAATAGTTGCTGTTACTGTGGGTGCTCAGCAATCACAAGAACAACTGCGTACGGCACTTGCACTTGGCGCAGACAGGGCTATTTTGGTGTCAACTGATGAGACCTTAGAGCCACTGTCAATTGCCAAATGCTTAAAGGCGGTGTGTGACTCAGAATCTCCTGACATTATTTTGATGGGCAAGCAGGCCATTGATGGTGACAACAATCAAACCGGTCAAATGCTGGCAGCTCTAATGGGTATTGGGCAGGCAACATTTGCATCTGAGCTAGTCATTGATGGCAGTAACGCCAGTGTGACTCGAGAGGTCGATGGTGGCTTACAAACCCTCACACTGCCGCTTCCTGTCATGGTCACCGCTGATCTGCGCCTTAATGAGCCGCGTTATGCGTCATTGCCCAACATTATGAAAGCTAAAAAGAAGCCTTTAGACACAACAACGCCGGAAGAGCTTGGTGTTGATGTAGCGCCTAGAGTGATACAGGTAGGTGTTGAACTACCCGCAGAGCGTCAAGCCGGAATTAAGGTTGATGATGTTGCGCAATTGGTTGATAAACTGAAAAATGAAGCGAAGGTGATCTCATGAGTATTTTAATTGTTGCTGAACATGACAATAGTACCTTAAACATTGCAACCCTTAATTCGGTAACAGCTGCCGGTGTTATTGGTGGTGACGTGCACATTTTAGTGGCAGGGCATGGTTGTTCTTCTGTTGCTGATGAGGCGGCGAAAGTTGCCGGTGTTGCTAAAGTGTTGTTGGCTGACTCTGCTGCTTATGGCCATGCCTTGGCAGAAAACGTTGCATTGTTAGTGGCAGAGCTGGGTGCGGGTTATAGCCACATTTTGGCCACCTCTACCAGTAATGCTAAAAACATTATGCCGCGTGCGGCTGCCTTGTTAGATGTTCAGGCCATTTCTGATATTTCTGTGGTTGTTGATGCAGACACCTTTAAGCGTCCTATTTATGCGGGCAACGTTATTGCAACCGTAAAAAGTAGCGATGCTATTAAAGTGATTGTGGTTCGTGGAACGGCATTTGATGCCTGTGCTGCGCAAGGTGGTTCTGCCTCAATAGAAGCGGTAACTGGCGAACATGACGCCGGCAAATCAACCTTTGTGAGTGAAGAGGTGGCTAAATCAGATCGCCCAGAGCTAACCGCTGCAGAAGTGGTAATCTCAGGTGGACGTGGAATGGGTAACGGAGAGAACTTTGGTTTGCTTGACGGCATCGCTGACAAGCTAGGTGCTGCCATTGGCGCATCACGCGCGGCGGTTGACGCCGGGTTTGTTCCCAATGACATGCAAGTAGGGCAGACGGGCAAAATTGTTGCACCAGACCTCTACGTGGCAGTGGGTATTTCTGGTGCGATACAGCACTTGGCCGGTATGAAAGACAGTAAAGTGATTGTAGCGATCAATAAAGACGAAGACGCACCCATCTTTTCAGTGGCTGATTATGGCTTAGTGGCTGACTTGTTTGTTGCATTACCAGAGCTAGACGCGGCGCTTTAAATTAGGCTGAGCTGTTGCTCTAAAGAAAAAAGGCCCTTCAGGGGCCTTTTTTTTGGTTGTTACACTACCGCTGGGTTAGTCGGCGCTAGCGATTGTCTCAGCATCATAAATGTCTAACCAGTAGTAAAAGTCTAGATCATCTAATGCTTCCAGCTCCTGGTTGGCCAATGGCTCGAAGGGTTTTGTTGCTGTTATAGCACTTTCAACCACCGCGGGTTCAATCCTCGGATTGATCAATACAAACGCTAGCATGCAGCAACAGGTAGCGGCTACCAGCCAAGTCATAGAGCTTGGCCGACGCGCAGTTTGGCGTAAGGCATTTTGTCGTGCGCTGGCCAGCCTAAACAGGTCTTTGCTATGGGTATTTTGCACCAGCGCATCTAAGTCATCACTGTACAATTGCGAGTCGGTTTTATCCTTCATAATAGTCTCCTAAAAGGGCACGTAAGCGTTTCATTGCTCTTGAATAATGCGTTTTTACACTGCCCTCTGTACAGCCCATGGCTGTTGCTGTTTGTAAAGTGCTTAGCCCCTCCCATGCTCGAAACATAAAGGCTTGCTGCTGACGTAACGGTAGTTGCTTAATGGCGCTAGTCAGTTGCTGCAACCTTTCTGAGCGCACTAGCATGCTGTCAGGATCATCGGTACCTGCACTAGTACTCAAATTAATCAGTGGCTCTAAATAGTCATCTGACTCGTTACTGTCGGGTTTTCTCCACGGGAAAACCTTATCCCGTATGGCGTTACGCCGGTAATAATCGGTTGTTTTACTGCGCAAAATTGTATAAAACAATGGCTTCCAGTCGGCCGGGGCCTTGTCAGCATATTTCTCCACCAGCTTGTACATTGTGTCTTGAACAATGTCATGGGCATCATCCACATTGTTGGTGCTAATTCTCGCCATGTGAAAGGCACGTCGTTCAATAAACTTTAGAAACTCTTCAAGGGTGCTGTACCCCAAAGCATCAGTTGCACCCTCCGACAGAGGGTCAGTGCTGCTCAGCTTAGCCTTAGCATTGGTGGTGTGAGCATCCATTGACTAAGGCTCTCCATCTGATGGCTCAACCAAGAGCCCATCAAGATCAATGCGGTACATAATATAAAGCCACTCAGCATAACCTTGAGTCTGCACTTTCTGCGCTAAGGGGCCACCGCCTCGTTCTTGCTGATAACTACGCAAGTGTTTGGTGTAGGTACTGTCGTTGGTAGCACCCGCATAAGCGTTATACAGCCGTTTGTGTTGGGGCGTGTTGCCTGGCACCGCAGATACCCACATAGACACAGTGGCGGTATTATAAAAGTCATCCCAAAACGGACTGGTGTGCTTTGGCTTGCGCGCCAGCCTCTCGGCGACCCTAGTATGGTCAGTTTTAATGGTTGTTGCGTTGCGCTGACCCATTGGCGACTCGTTAGGCCTGTGGCCACCATGGCTACTAGTGACTATGGGATCGTTTGAGGGCAGGGGTGCGCTACTTTTTACAGAATCACTCAGTACATTCTCTGGCAATGCCAGTGTAATTAGCGATATAAACGTTAACATAAGCCTGTGCATAATCTGCTCCTGTTGTGTTTAACGCAAAGCGGCACAATCGGTTGACAGGCTTCCTATTGCTGCTATTTAAAGCGCAAAGTCTGCCCAAATAGGGCAGTGGTCCGACGGCTTCTCAAAGGCGCGCGCCTCAAAATCAATACCAGTGCCAACCAAGTTTTCCATTAGTGCGTTTGATGCAAGCACAAGGTCAATGCGCAACCCTCGCTTTGGGTCTAGTTCAAAGCCACGGCTTCTATAATCAAACCAGCTAAAGGACATATCATCGTCTTTATTCATGTGCCTAAATGTATCCACCAGCCCACAATCCATTAGTTGCTGCAACCATTCGCGCTCTTCCGGTAAAAAGCAGCAAATGCCACGCTGCAACCAGCGCTTGGCGTTCTCAGGTTTAATGCCCACATCTGCGTCGGCTGCTGCAACGTTCATATCACCCATGACAATAACCTTGTCATCGGCACTAAAGGTGTCATTCACATAGCGCACTAGGTCTGCATAATACTTTTCTTTGGCCGGAAACTTAGTTTCATGCTTACGACTTTCTCCCTGAGGAAAATAGCCATTGATGACATGCAACACCTGGTCGTTAAAACGGTACTCGCCATGAATCATGCGGCGCTGTGCGTCGTCCTCATCGGTAGGAAACCCACGAGTAATAGCCGTAGCGTCAATTTTGCTTAACATGGCTACGCCGTAGTGACCTTTTTGGCCAAAAAAGTCTACGTTGTAGCCCATGGCCGTGACCGCCTCTAGGGGAAAGTCTTCATCGCTAACCTTAATCTCCTGCAGGCCAATGACATCTGGTTTGTGCTGCGCAAGCACATGCTCTAACTGATGAAGCCTGGCGCGTATACCATTAACATTGAATGAAATTACCTTAATGGGGTCACTCATAAACTGGCCTCTTTATTTCCTTTCACAAGGGCTAACCGCTGGCTATTAGCTTGTGTCTGCAGCTGAATCTGCTCACTTAGCACCTTGCCTGCTTCAAACAGCATGGGGTCTGACTCGGCAATATTCTCCTCTTCCTCTTCTTCAACAGCATCCTCTGTGGCGTCTGCCTCTAAGTCTGTAGTGCCATCTGCTAGTGAATCTGACGCATCGCTTTTGGCTGTGTTTTGCGAGTCATTTTGCGCAGTAGCTTGTGTCTCCTTTATTGCGCTCTCTGCGATAGTCTCTTTTGAGCTCTTTACTTGATTCTCTTCTGAACTCTCTACTTCATCGTTTTCCTCTTCGTCATCACCGCTGTCTTTCCAGGCAGCAAGATCATCAAAAGGCTCTTCCCCCTTGGCGACCAAGCGGCGGTTCTCAGTTTCAAATAGGCCTATATCCCAGCGCTCACTGCGCAAGCGGCGTTGCTCTAAATTTAGCGATAGTGACTTTTCGGTCTCCCAAGCATCACTTAACTCAATTTTCTCCACCAAACTGGCAAAGTCAGGGTCTGCACTGCGGCGTTTAAGATGCGACGCTGTTAGTGGTGCAATAAAGGCGGTTAGCTGATCTTGTGTTTGGTGTGGCACTCTATGAATACGATCCCAGGGGAGGGCATTGTCTTGTTCACTCTCACCTATCTTCTCAACATCATGCAACGACGGAAAGACAATGTCTGGAATAACACCACGATGTTGGGTGCTGTCACCGGATACACGATAGAACTTAGAAATGGTCATTTTAAGCTGACCTTCGCTCAGTGCGGTAACGTCTTGCACGGTGCCCTTACCAAAACTCTGTGTGCCAACAATTAGCGCGCGGCCATAGTCTTGCAGTGCACCGGCAAAAATTTCTGAGGCAGAGGCACTTAAGCGGTTAATCATTACAATTAAAGGGCCACTGTAGGCCGCACGACGAGAAGCACGGTGATTACGATACACCTTTTGCTGTGCGTCTCTTATTTGCACTACCGGACCGTAATCAATAAACAAATCCGTTAAAGAGGTAGCCTCATACAATGAGCCTCCGCCGTTATTACGTAGGTCTAACACAATGCCATCAACCTTAGCGTCTGTAAGTTCTTCAACTAAGTTGTAAACATCACGCGTGGTGCTCTTAAACTCTGGGTCACGCGCTCGGTAGGCTTCAAAATCCATATAAAACGCGGGTATATCAATAACACCCAACTTAAATGCTTGGCCATCCATCTGAATGTCTAAAATTTTACTCTGCGCAGACTTGTCCTCAAGCTTCACCTTGTCTCTTACGATGGTGATGGTTTTGGTATTGCTGCTATCGCCCTTAGAGGGAATTAACTCAAGCCGCACCGTGGTGTCTTTTTCTCCACGAATAAGCTCAACCACCTCATCAATGCGCCAGCCAATCACATCCACAACGGGGTCATCAGCCTGCCCAACACCTACAATTTTGTCCTCAGCCCTAAGCACACCCTGTAAATCAGCCGGGCCACCGGGTATAAGCCGGCTTACCTTGGTGTAATCATCCTCCGTGGTTAGCTCAGCACCAATACCCGTGAGAGACAACGACATGTTGATCTTGAAGTTTTCGTTGGCTCTGGGGCTAAAGTACGACGTGTGCGGGTCATACAACGAACCCAGCGCGTTAATATACAACTGAAACACATCTTGGCTATCTCGTTGATCAAACTGCTTAATTTGATTTTTAAAGCGTTTTACCAGTAACTCTTTGGCCTCTTCTGTGTCTTTGTCATTTAGTAATAACCGAATCATGGCATCGGTCATGCGCTTCATCCAAAACGCATCTGCTGCCTCAGAGGACGCCAACCAGTCCCTTTCATCACCATCTAGCACAATGCTGTCTTGCCCTTCAAAGTCAAACGTAAAGTCGCTGTCTTCAAGTATCACAACATTTGCCTCAAGCTGAGCCATTGCACGGTCTCGCAAGCGGTTAAACATAACAAAACCCGGCTTAATGTTACCGCGCTTGGCCAAATCATCCAGCTTTAACCGCCACTGCTCAAACTCATCAATATCAGACTGCAGCAAGTAGTTTTTGCCCGCATCTAACATGCCAATGTACTCATCTAAATAACGTTGTGACAAGGCATCATCTACCGGTTGGGTACGGTAATGTCGACTGGCCAAGCGGTCTAATACCTCTCGGTAAACTGATGACTGGCCATCTTCGGTTTCAATGGCAACATTAGCCTCAGCAAACGGAACCCAGGCTGTGGCAGCCATAGATAAACTAGCAGCGGTAAAAAGTGATAAGTAGTGGTGCATAGATATTCCCTTAGTAATGACCAAAGTTTACCAGAAGTGAGCAGAATGGATAGGCGGTAACTGCTATTAACATCAGGATTTTTTACACATGTCTAGACTGTTTGGTACGCACAAGAAGCGGTTAACAGATCTTGACTGACCTCTGCGGACACTGGCTTTATAAATAACTGTAAAGTGGTTCTGTGAACTTGGACAACTTACGGATGAAATGATTCGAGAAGCTTTAAAAAGAGTGGGTTGCATGACAAAAGATACGATTGGTAAAGGATAGTTAAAGAGGGCGTTAGGTGGACGATGTGAAATCGTCGTTCAATCGCAATTTTATTCACAAAATAATTTCGCTATATTTAATCCTATAGGGATAAAACCGCTATGATGCGCCCCTATGCTGAATCTAAATTGGGCGATCGAAGCGTCCTATTTGTTCTATGCTCTATGCTCTATGCTTCATGTTACTTAAACCTATTTCGAAATTACTGTTATGAGGAATTTATGCGCCATCTAGCTTTATTACTAACCGCTTGTCTTTTTATTACGTCTTGTGCGTTTCAATCTAATGCAGATCTATCTGCTAATAAGGAGTCTGCCGTCGTTGAACTATCAGAATCTGCAAAGCTAAATGCATGGTTTGATGAAAAGTACGAAGCACAATTAATGTCTAGTCCGCTTGGCTTAACGTTTCAGGGTCGTAAAGATAGGTATGCCGAAATTGATGACATGAGTGAAGCTGCCCAGCTTGAGCAATTAAGGCGCAAGGGCGAGTCTGTCAAAGAGATGAAGACCACATTTAGCTACAGCGAGCTTACCGATGATGCCAAGCTGTCATACGATCTGTGGGAACACCAGTATGAGTCAATGCTGGCTGGTAAACCCTTTATGCGCCGTGGCTATGTTTTTCATCAAATGAATGGTACGCATTCGTTCTTTCCTACGTTAATGATGAATTACCACAAAGTGACCACTGAGCAGGACATGCAAGACTATGTGTCGCGCCTAAGCGCCATTGGTGTGGCAATGAATGAGCTTACTGGTCAGGCAAAGCTGGCTGCCGAGGAGGGCGTTCGGCCCCCACGTTTTGCGTATGAGACAGTGATAAAAGAGTCACAGTCAATTATTTCAGGTGTTCCGTTTGATGACAGTGATAAAGACTCTACGCTGTGGGCTGATGCTAAGGCTAAGACCGCCACATTGGTTGAGGCTGGAACAATAACGCAACAGCAGGGCGATGTAATGTTAGACGCAGCACGCGCAGCCTTAGTTAATCATTTTGCGCCGGGTTACCAAAACCTAATTACGTTTATGAGCAATGATATAAGCAACACCAGCGAGACGGCGCAGGGTGTACATGCGCTGCCTGATGGTGCTGCCTATTATGAGTACCGGCTGAAAAGCATTACTACCACCAATATGACAGCAGAAGATATTCATCAACTGGGTCTTAATGAAGTCAAGCGTATTCGCGGTGAAATGGAAGCCATTAAAGAGAAAGACGGCTTCACAGGCTCGTTACAAGAGTACTTTGCGATGATTAGAGACAGCAAAGATGATGAGAAATATTACTATGACAACACTGATGAGGGCCGCCAAGCCTATATAGATGATGCAACTGCGGCAATTGAAAACCTTAAAGCAGCGCTGCCAGATTTCTTTGGTATTTTGCCCAAAGCTGACTTAGTGGTTAAGCGTGTTGAAGCGTTTCGTGAGCAAGACGGCGCACCACAGCATTATTTTTCAGGTACCCCAGATGGGTCTCAGCCCGGCATTTATTATGCGCATCTGTCAGACATGAAGGCCATGCCTAAAAATGAGCTTGAGGTTATTGCTTATCATGAAGGGCTACCAGGGCATCATATGCAAATCTCTATTGCTCAAGAGCTTGAAGGAATACCAACGTTTCGCACTCAAGCGGGCAGTACTGCCTATTCCGAAGGCTGGGCGCTTTATACCGAGGCATTAGCCAAAGAAATGCCCAACACTTTTGTTACCCTAGGGTCTGATTTTGGCCGCTTGGGCAGTGAGATTTGGCGCGCTATTCGCCTCGTAGTCGACACTGGAATGCACCATAAGAAGTGGTCACAGCAACAGGCCATAGACTTTTTTGCAGAAAACTCACCTGCGCCATTAACGACCATTAAAACTGAAATCCGTCGCTACTTAGTTATTCCTGGGCAAGCCACGGCTTATAAGATTGGTATGATTGATATTCAGCGGCTACGTAAACTGTCACAAGATGAGTTGGGCGACAAGTTTGATATAAGGGCGTTTCACGATACCGTACTAGGCGGTGGAGCATTGCCATTAAGCATGCTTGAGCGCCAAGTAAAAAGCTGGATTGCGCAAACTAAAGGCGACTAAGCCTCACACCTCAGCAGTGTTAGCTGATTAACCCGATTTAGCGCTGCTAGATCGGGTTTTTTACGTTTTGCAGGCTAGCTTCACCCAAAGTTGAGCGTTTTATAGCCGTTTGGCGGGTTATAAATCAGTTGCGATAAGCGTACATCTACCTTATATTCTTTGCTTGAAAGGGCCTCAGAGGTCGGCCATTTAAAGGATTAAATATAGCTCCCATGAATAAACTCATTTTATTAGCATCACTGGTTTTAACGCCTATTACTGCCGTTACCGAACAGCTCAGCATTGAGCGAATTCACCAATCCCCAGCATTGGCTGGTAGCACCCCTGAAAAGCTTAAAATATCACCAGATGGTAAGCGCATTACCTTTATACGCGGTAAGGCAGAGGACTATCAACGTTATGACCTGTGGCAATACGAGGTGGCGAGCGGCAAAACCGAGATATTATTTGATGCGGATGATCTGTCCACTGGAGAGCAGAAACTGTCTGACGAGGAAAAAGCACGTCGAGAACGTCAGCGGCAGTATGGTAGCGGCATTATGAGCTACCAGTGGTCAGCTGATGGCCAGGCGCTAATTTTTCCCCTTGGCGGTGATGCGTACTACGCGAATGTAAGCACTAAGACAGTGAGGAAGCTGTTAGACACAGATGCGTTTGAAACAGATATTAAACTGTCACCTAAGGGTACGTTTATTAGCTTTGTACGTGAGCAAAACCTTTATGTAATAAACGTAGCTACTGGCGAGGAAACGGCTATTACAGCGGGTGGCGGGGGGCTTATAAAGTACGGCATGGCGGAGTTTGTTGCCCAAGAGGAAATGTCTCGCACTACTGGTTATTGGTGGTCACCCGATGAAAGTAGCATTGCGTTTACCAAGGTAGATATGGCGCCGGTAGGGGTGATTACCCGCAGTGAGATATATGCTGATAGCATTAAAATGATTGAGCAACGTTATCCACTGGCCGGTACGGCCAATGTCACTATTGAGTTAGCCGTATTTAAATTCGCTAGTAAAAAAACCACTTGGCTAGATTTAGGCAATAACAAAGACTTTTACCTTCCACGGGTACAGTGGCAAAGAGACAGCCAAAACTTGACCTATCAGTGGCAAAGCCGAGATCAGAAGCAACTAGTCTTGCGCAACTACAACCTTGATAGCCGCAAAACATCGGTGGTTATTACCGAAACTGCGAATACGTGGTTAAACCTGCATAGTGATCTTTATTTTTTAGATGACGACGCACACTTTGTGTGGGCCTCAGAGAGAGATGGCTTTAAGCATTTGTATCTGTATAAAAATACCGGAGAGCTGGTGCAGCAAATTACTAAAGGGCAGTGGGTTGTCGATCAAGTAGAGGCGATTGATAACAGCACTAAGCGCATTTACTTCACCGGGCGCAAAGACACCCCACTTGAAAAGCATTTGTACCAAGTGGGTTTTGATGGCAAAAATATTCAAAAAGTTAGCCAACGCCAAGGCTTTCATTCGGTGTCCTTCGGCAAAGATGCCTCTGTTTATGTCGACAACTTTTCTACCATTAATACACCGCCGCAGGTAAGTTTGCACAGTAGCGATGGCGCACGTATTACTTGGCTTTCAGAGAATAAAGTAACACCAGAACATGCCCTTGGGCAGTATCAAAAACAATGGGTTAAACCATCATTTGGCACCTTAAAAACAGAGGAGGGTATCGATTTACACTACCAGCTCTTTAAGCCCCGTGTAGTGCAAGGTAAACACCCTGTTTTAGTGTTTACCTATGGTGGCCCACGCGCTCAAGTTGTGCGCAATCGCTGGGGTGGTAACCGTGGTCTACTCATGCAGTATTTCGTGAATAAAGGTTATGTGGTGTTTGGGCTAGATAACAGAGGCTCGAATTACCGCGGCAAAGCATTTGAAGACGCTATTTACCGAGCCATGGGGTCTGTTGAAGTTGATGACCAAGTCACAGGGGTAAAGTACCTCCGGTCATTACCGTTTGTTGACCCCCAGCGTATTGGCATTTATGGGCACAGCTATGGAGGTTATATGGTGCAAATGGCCATGTTTAAACAACCAGACTACTTCCAAGTGGGCATTTCTGG
>CALDQM010000014.1:0-37260 GCA_937911225.1 uncultured Cellvibrionales bacterium | reverse complement strand
TAAAACTTTAAAAAAATACTAATAAAATAGTTTCTAAAGGAAACCTACATGCGATCTATTTCTCTCCTGATCTTAGCATTAGCGCTGAGCGCTGGTATTAGCGTTAGTGTTGCTAAATCCTCACAGACCGTCAATCAACAGTCTATCCTCGAGCCTGGCGGAGAATGGTTAAGCTATGGCCGAACCTATCAAGAGCAACGTTTTAGCCCGCTGAATAAAATTAATCGCGATAATGTTAACGAGCTGGATCTAGCGTGGTCATTTAAGTTTGATACTGCGCGAGGCATGGAGGCGACACCACTGGTTCACAATGGTGTCATTTATGTTAGCACCGGGTGGAGTCATGTTCATGCGCTGGATGCTCGAACAGGTGAAGAATTGTGGCATTACGATGCTAAAGTCCCCAAAGCACAACTAGCAAAGACGTGTTGCGGCCCAGTTAACCGTGGCGTTGCACTATGGCAAGACAGCTCCAGCGCACCGCTGCAAGTGTTCTTTGGCGCTTTAGATGGACGATTAATTGCCTTAGATGCTAAAACGGGCGAGGAAAACTGGTCCATTCAAAGTACTCCAACAGATGGCAACTACAGCATCACAGGAGCCCCACGGATTGTAAAAGGAATGGTCATCATCGGTAATGGTGGCGCTGAATTAGGTGTTCGTGGCTATGTTAGCGCTTACGACGTCAACACTGGGGAAATGAAGTGGCGCTTTTATACTGTGCCTGGCGATCGTAACAAACCTCAAGAGAGCCCTGCCCTAGAAGCTGCACTTGACACTTGGAGCGGCGATGAATGGTATAAGCTCGGCGGAGGTGGTGGCACTGCTTGGGACTCGCTAGTGTATGACCCAGAGTTAGATTTGCTCTACATTGGAACAGGAAACGGATCTCCCTGGAATCGCGATTTACGCAGTCCCGGCGGTGGTGACAATCTTTATCTCAGCTCAATAGTCGCGCTACGCCCAGACACCGGTGAATACGTTTGGCATTATCAAGTTACACCCGCGGATAACTGGGATTACACGGCGACACAACAGTTAGTGCTAGCCGAGTTACAGATCAAGGGCGAATCGCGATCAGTCATCATGCAAGCACCAAAAAATGGGTTCTTTTATGTTCTGGATCGAAAAACCGGAGAGCTACTCTCCGCAGACAAATTTGCAAAGGCCACTTGGGCTACGCACGTCGATATGGAAACAGGCCGGCCGGTCGAGAGTAAATTTGCTGACTACCAAAAAAATGGTGGCAGCTACATTTGGCCATCACCCTATGGCGCGCACAATTGGCAACCTATGTCTTTTAGCGCGAAGACAGGCCTTATGTACATCCCAGTTCAAAGTATTCCTGCCTACTTTAGCGCATTAGAAGAAGTCATGTATCGAGTGAATCGTTGGAATACCGGTGTCGATTTAAACACTAACCGTGATCCAAGAAGCTGGGTTGCCGGAAAAGCATCAATGGATGCCCTTATTTTTGGGGAATTAGTGGCATGGGATCCCATTAAGAAACAACGCGCGTGGCAAGTACATCATGCCAAGCCCTCTAATGGCGGTATCTTGAGTACAGCTGGAGACCTCGTTTTTCAAGGGACGTGGGACGGGACTTTCGCAGCATATGATGCCTATGACGGTGAAAAACTCTGGCAATACAAGTCCGATAGCGCAGTTCTTGCGGGGCCAATGACATTTGAACTTGATGGTGAACAATATGTGGCCGTTGCTCAGGGCAGTGGTGGAACCGTTATGATCACTGTTGGTGATGAGCTTCAGCGTAACAAAACCAACCAAAACAAACTTCTCGTTTTCAAGAAGGGTCAGTTCAATCAAACAAACTCTCTGGCTAATGCAGAGCTGACAACCATTCGAGCGCTAGGTCATGCCGCCAATACCGACCCCGAGGTGATTGCCCTGGGGGAGTCCATTTATCACAATAACTGCGGTTCCTGCCATGGTATCAATGCGTTGAGCAACTACATTGTGCCTAACCTACGTTATATGAGCGAACAAACTCATAATGACTTCGCCTCAATTGTTATTGGAGGCACACGCACACATAAGGGCATGATCGGTTTCTATGACACTCTTGGCGTGGATGATGTTGATGCTATCCATGCGTATTTAGATGACAAACAACAAAACTTGTCTGAGCGGTTGGAGCTGACTTTCTTACAAAAAATTGAGTATTGGTTTAATTTCTGGATGGCCAAATTCGGTGCAATGTTCCCAGAGCTTTTGAATGCGACACGCGCCTATATAATGTAGTAACACAAAAAAACCTGGCTAGGGTTATCCACTAGCCAGGTTTCTTATACAACATTCATGCGGCTACACCATTAAATCGCCACTTTGAGCATGCGTCCGTACTATCTCAGGGCAAGTGAAGCGCTCTCCATAGGCTTCAGCAAGCTCATCGCATCGAGCGGCAAACTTATCAAAACCATAGGTGTTTACGTACTGAATCAAACCGCCAGTATGAGCTGGCGCACCAATCCCCATGATCGACCCTATATTGCCGTCTGCAACAGACCTCAAAACCCCTGTTTCTAAGCATTTAAGTGCCTCAATCACCTGACGAAACATTAAGCGATCTTTTATATCTTCATCAGCAACGCAGGTATCTTCTTTGTAATAGAGGTCATACAAGCCAGGCCAAACATTCTTTGACCCATCAGCATGGTACTCATAGTATCCGCCACCGTGGTGGCGGCCTCCACGGCCATTATCGGTAATCATGTCCTTGATTACTCGACGCGTGACATCACCGTTGGTCCACTTATCCTCAACACCCATCGCAGCCCAAGTTTCACCCGCTTTACGTGTCAGCTCTAAACTGGTTTCATCACCAACCTGAAGCGGACCAACCGGCATGCCAATAGCCCTACCTAAGGTGTCAATTTTAACCGGATGAACACCTTCGGTTAAAAGCTGTAAGCCCTCATCTAAATAAGTACCGAAGGTTCTAGAGGTAAAGAAGCCCAAAGAGTCATTAACCACAATGGGGGTTTTGCGAATTTGCTGAGTGAAATCAAATGCCTTCGCCAACGCCTCATCACTAGTCTTATCACCTACGATAATTTCAACCAGCGGCATTTTATCTACCGGAGAAAAGAAGTGGATACCCACGAAATTTTCAGGCTTTACGGCCGCTCGTGATAGCTCAGTGATTGGGAGTGTCGATGTATTTGAACCCCAGAATCCATCCTCAGACAAATATTGTTCCGTATTCACAATAATTTTGTTTTTAAGTGCTATATTCTCAAATACCGCTTCGATAATTAAATCGCAACCACGAAGATCTTCATCCTTCGCCGTGGGAGTAATCAACCCTAACAAAGCATCCGCCTGTGACTGAAACATCTTTCCGCGTTTGACGGCTTTATTCACTAGTCCTTCCGAATACGCTTTGCCCTTGTCAGCGGCTTCTTGAGTCATATCCTTTAATATGACTTCAATGCCTACTTTAGCGGCAACATATGCAATACCCTGCCCCATCATTCCAGCACCTAACACACCTAATTTGCGCGTAGGATTCTTATCAATACCTTTGGGACGACTAGCGCCGGCATTGATCTTACCCAACTGAAAGAAAAATGCCGTAATCATGTTTTTAGCCACAGGGCCAGTGACAACTTTGATAAATTCACGACCCTCAACACGCAACATCGTATCTATATCAATAAAGGTTGATTGAAACGCAATGTCCATTGCTGCTGTCATCTGCGGCATAAGGCCACGCGTCTGCTTGTGCAACATTGTGGGAGCCATAGCCGCAAACTGCGCATTGTGCGGCGCCTTTATAGATCCACCTGGGATCTTATAGCCCTTCCTATCCCAAGGCTGTACCGAAGCATCCTTGTTCCCGGCGTGCTTTGTAATCCATGCCTTTGCAGCGGGCAAAAGAGCCTCTAATGACTCAACTAACTCATCAATTAGTCCAGCAGCCAAAGCCTTTTCAGGGATTAATCGCTGACTTTTCAAAATAATATCTAGCGATTTTTCAAGACCAATCAGCTTAGTTAAGCGAACTACGCCGCCCCCCGCAGGATAAACCCCGATAGCACATTCAGGCAGACCGATCTGAACTGACTTGTGGTTGTAGGCAATCCGATGATTACAGGCCAGAGAAAGCTCATAACCGCCGCCCAGTGCAGCACCGTTAATAGCCGCAACAACAGGAACGGGCAGTCTCTCTAGACGCCTAAAGTGACCTTTAATTAATTCGCCATTTGCAAATAACGCCTCATCAGCGCCTGAATCCATGAGCACTAACTCATTGAGGTCAGCGCCGGCAAAAAATACTTTCTTGGCGGAGGCAAATATTACACCCGTCAGACCAGTCTCAGCCTCCAGACGAACCACTGTTTCTTCCATAGCAACGTTATATTCAGCATTTATTGCATTCACAGGTCCAGTCATATCCATTGTCACAGTGACAATGCCCTGCTCGTCTTTCTCGTACTTAAAAACACCCATTGTTAAAACCTTTTATAAAGTCTTTAATTTTTAGTCTGCGTAAATTGGACTAAACGCGCTCAATCAGGCAAGAAATACCCATTCCACCGCCCACACAAAGCGAAAGCATGGCCCGTTTCAACTGTCGGCGCTCCAACTCGTCCAGCATAGTGCTGACCAACATAGCACCGGTCGCGCCAAGTGGATGACCCATAGCGATTGAACCACCGTTAACGTTAGTGATGGAGTGGTCAATATCGAGAACTTTCATATACCGCATGGCCACCGATGCGAACGCCTCATTAATCTCCCACAAGTCAATATCATTTGCCGTTAAACCTGCCGTTTTTAAACATTTAATTGCTGCTGGTCCGGGGCCCGCAAGCATAAGCACTGGATCTGAAGATAAAATAGACCCTGCTAAAATGCGCCCTCGAGGTGTTAGGTTTAGATCTTTTCCGGCCTTTTCTGAGCCGATTAATACAGCACTTGCGCCGTCCACAATACCTGATGAATTTCCTGGAGTATGTACATGAGAAATACGCTCTAAAGTATTGTATTTTCGAAGTATTATTTCATCAAATGCCATATTTCCCATCATTTCAAATGAGGGCCTCAAGCCGCCTAAAATTTCCATGTTAGTGTCGGGCTTAATAAAATCATCTCGCTCTAGAATCATCAAACCATTCTTATCGCGCACAGGAACGACTGAGCCATCAAACCATCCACTATCTCGTGCATGTGCGGCACGCCGCTGTGACTCCATGGCGTAGGCATCAACATCTTCACGACTATAACCATCAATAGTAGCGATGGTATCAGCGCCAATACCTTGAGGAACAAAGCTCTCTTGAATAGCAAAAGCCGCATCACCCGTCATAGAACCACCATCAGAGCCCATAGGCACCCGCGACATACATTCTACGCCGCCAGCAACAATCAGCTGCTCCCAACCAGACGCTACCTTCTGTGCGCCAGTATTGACTGCTTCTAGTCCCGATGCACAAAAACGATTGAGCTGTACGCCAGCCACAGATTCGTGCCAACCAGCATTTTGAACCATCATCTTAGCGATATCACTGCCCTGCTCGCCGATAGGAGAAACGCAACCCATAATGACGTCATCTACATAGGATGTATCCAGATCATTGCGCTCTTGCAGAGCTCTGAGCACGCCTGCCCCTAAGTCAATTGGCTTAACCTCATGCAGTGTGCCACCTGGCTTACCTTTACTGCGCGGGGTTCGCACAGCATCATAAATATATGCGGTATTACTCATAAAATCCTCACTTGGTGAATTATTAAACCAGACATTATCGTTAATTGTCGGTGATGGGTATTCTAAAACGTCATAAACATGTGCAGAAACGGTTGGTTTGGCTACATTTATGTTCCCGTATACACAGGTGGCCTCTTTTCAGCAAAGGCATGCATTGATTCTTGGAGATCATTAGATCTCAAGCTGGTTATCATAGTAAACATACCATTCATCAACAGACTCTGCTCAGTCGTCATTGTCTCACTCTGCTGAAGCATGAACTTGGTGCCACGCACAGCCATAGGTGGATTAGCCGCAATTTCTTGCGCCAAAGCCATTCCTTCAGCATAGGTAGCCTCAAAAGACTCATAAACATCATTCACTAAACCGATTTTCTCTGCACGAGCAGCATTTATATCTTTGGCACTATAAGCCAGCTCAGCAACATGACCCGCATTGAGTATTTTTGGTAATCGTTGTAACGTCCCCACATCGGCTACCAACCCAATACGCGTTTCACGGACACTGAAATTACTGTCCGCCGAAGCGATTCTGATATCACAGGCAGTGATCATGTCTATACCCGCACCCAAACAATGGCCGTGAATCACGGCGATAACCGGTAACGGACATTCTGCGAGAGAAGATATGGCTGCCTGAAACTTACTGGTGCCCTGTAGTTGCTTTAAATTTGCAACTGCTTCGGACTCACCAGACGGCCTTTTATCGGCATCGATAAAACCTTGAACTAAGTCAATGCCCACACAAAAGTGCTTACCGCGACCGGCAACAATGATTGAACGAATATTGCTATCTGCCTCAAGCGCCTTCAGCGCCTCTGGAATGGCTAGCCAAAACGGCTCTGATAGAGCATTGAACTTGTCAGGACGATCCAGCCAAAGCGTACCCACCGCACCTGTTTTTTCAATAGTTATAACATCTGATGAAAAATCCACCCATAAACTCCTTTTGTAGTGTTAGTTTAATATCCCGCAACGCCATCTCTAATTGACTCATATACCGATTGGTCAAGGAGCTGATAATTGCTGGTACGAGGTAGCTGTACGTAGACTGCATCCCCCTCTAGTTGGTCTAAATGAAAAGCCTGCTTACGCAACTCACCTTTTACTAACTTAAATGTCCCCGTGGTTGACATATCCGACTGAATCCGCACAAAAACAGGCTGCGCAAAGGCAGGTAAATTAGCCATGACATAGGCCGAAAATTCGACAGGATCAAAAACGCAGCCTGGATTCAACGCTAGTGAAACCATGCCCGCCTTACCCTCGGCAGCCGGGACATCGACACCATAGACATTAGCAATCTCCACTTGATCATTAGCATTTAAGATCTCACCTACTTCATTTGTCGAGACATTTTCTGAACGCCACCGGAAGGTATCGCCAACGCGATCAACAAACTGATAGTGCGGTTTTCCTGCCGAAAACCCTACATCAACCTCGGTAATTAGATCGCCCGTGTTAAACCAAGCATCCCCGGGCTTTAAAACATCTCGCAGTGTCTTTGCCTCTGACGCTGCAACATCAGTGTAACCATCAAATCGAAAGCGATCGTCAATTTCGGCCAATAGCAGGCCAGGCTTACCGGGCTGAACCTGAATATATTTACCGTGCTCATCCAATACTAATTCATCCTGTTCAATATCATATTCAAGAAGTAGGATTGTTCCTGGGCAATAGCCAATGGTTTTGTTTTTGTTAAAGGCATTGATAAACGAAACATTTCCCTCGCTAGAGCCATAAAACTCACAGACCCGATCGATACCAAAACGCCCTTTGAACTCATCCCAAACATCAGGTCTTAGACCGTTTCCAAAAACTCTATCTAACGGATTATTGAGTTCCTCCGGACACGGTGGTTGCGTGACAAGATACCGGCAAAGCTCACCTACATAGAAAAAGATAGTGCAATGATACTTCTGAATTTCTGGCCAAAATGCGGACGCTGAAAACTTACGCCGCAAAAACATCGAAGCACCACTGAAGATTGCGCTGTTAACGCCACAGATAAAGCCTGTTCCATGAAATAGAGGTAGGCACAAATACATCCTATCGGTTGGCTTTGCTCTGACACCAACCTTACTAAATGAAGAACCTGCCGTTAATAGACGCCTCTGCCCAACTTTGGCAGCCTTAGGCATTCCAGTAGTTCCGGAAGTAAATATGTAAAAACCCGTTGCACCCGCCAGTATGGTTTTGGTATCTTCCAAATTAGTCGTTGGATATTGTTCTAGCTCCGCCATAATGTCTACTATAGCCTCTGGCGGTGAGTTCTCACGCAAATCCGCTACCCAAAGAATATCCTTATCATCCATCGCCAGGTCTGCGCGCACATCCATTACGCTACCAAAACTTTCTTCTCCGGCAAGACATTTCACCGATTTAGTCACGTTCACGCAGTGCGCTAATTGAGCACCTACCAAACCTGGATTAACCATTCCGGCAATAGCACCAATCTTCTGAAGTGCAATAATTGCAGCTAACATTTCAATCCGGTTTTCCATAATCACCGCAACACAATCATCGCGCTTTACGCCTCGAGAAACTAAGGCATGAGCCATAGAATTGGCTAACTTATTAAACTCTCCCCAACTTATCTCACGACCCTCAAAGACAATCATGTTTCTATCAGGGTGGCGAGCTACAGTCGCTTCAAACACCATTGCGATAGACGCAGGATCATCCGATTCCGGTAGCTTTGCCAATAAAACGGGTAAAGCACGCACCACATCTGACATTACTCGGACGACTTCTGTAACATTACTGATAGCACCCATTTTTACTGCCTCGCTAATGAACGAATAGTTAATTTTGCTAGTTGCGACATATGCACTTCATCCGGGCCATCAGCAATTCTGCAGAATCGGCTTATGGTGAATATATGCGCCAACGGCGTGTCTTGACTTACACCCATTCCGCCAAAGATTTGCATAGCCCGACTGGATACGTCCTCACACATCTTGGGAGCAACAATTTTGAGCATTGAAATCTCAGCACGTGCGGCATCAACACCATACTTATCCATCTTTTCAGCAGCAGAGAGTACGAGTAACCGACACTGCTCAATATCACAGCGACTGCGAGCAATCTCATGCTGAACGCTAGTCTTTTTACTTAAAGTCTCACCAAAGGCAACACGACTCACTGCACGCTCACACATAAGTTCTAGACTGCGCTGAGCCATACCAACAAACATCATAGCGTATTGGAAACGGCCAGGCCCGAGACGACCCTGAGCAATCTCAAACCCTCTACCCTCGCCTAAAATCAGGTTAGTCACCGGAACCCGCACATTTCTGAAGACAACGTCTCCCTCTCCACCTGGCGAGTGATACTCTCCAAAAACTCGCAGTGGACGTGCGACAGATACCCCGGGAGTATCAGTTGGAACCAATATTGTTGAATGCTGCTGATGTCGCGGACCATTTGGATTTGACTTACCCATCACGAGCATCAATTTGCATTGAGGGCCCATTGCGCTAGTAGTCCACCATTTACGACCATTGAGCACGTAGTCATCGCCATCACGCTCAATCTTTAACTCCATGTTTGTTGCATCAGATGAGGCTACATCGGGCTCCGTCATTGCGTAAGCAGAGCGAATCTCACCAGCCAACAAGGGCATGAGCCACTGTTCTTGTTGCTCTGGCGTTCCATACTTGGCCAAGACCTCCATGTTGCCCCTATCTGGAGCGCTACAGTTAAAAATTTGCTGCGCCCAAGCTGATCGAGACATCGTTTCGAATAAAGGTGCTATCTCGCTGTTAGTTAAACCAGGGCTCCAAGGCTCGTATTCTGCTGGAAGAAAAAGATTCCAAAGACCCTGACTTCTCGCTTCCTGCTTGAGACCCTCATACCAATCAGGATATTGCCATAGATTTTTATGATCATTGGTAAACTCATCATATTCAGCTTCACGCGGGTAAATATGTTCGTCCATAAAAGCCTTTAACTTATTATTTATTTCTTCCGCACGAGCGGTTAACTCAAAACCCATTAGATTCCCTCTTTATTGTTCTAGTTAATAATTGCTTATATCAGACCCGTTATTTTTCTCATCAATTTGTTCATACCGCCAATCCAGCGATCATAATTGTTAGTCTTGTTACGCATATACTCCAGCACAATTGGGTGCGGCAAAATAACAAAGCTCTCTTTATGCAGCTCTTGAACAACAGTTTCTGCCAATTCTTCTGGTTCAATCATACCGTTGCTAGCAGCCGCGGCAATCGCATCATTCTCAATAGCCGTCATGGGTGTTCGCACTGCTTGAGGACAAAGCATCGATACTTTGATTCCCTCATGTTTGTGGTGTATAGCCAGCCACTCACCAAACCCTACTGCAGCATGTTTGGTTACCCCATAGGCAGCGCCACCGATTTGATTGAGCAACCCCGCTGCAGATGACGTATTCAAAAAATAGCCGCCTCCACGAGCAACCATTCTTGGTACCAAGTGCCGCGCAGCATAAACGTGAGACATTACGTTAATATCCCATATAGCCTGCCACTCTGAATTGGGCGAGTCTATATTCTCACCCATACCCACTCCAGCATTAGAGCAAAACAAATCAATAGGACCTACATTCGCTTCAGTGTCTTCAATGACACGAGCGATATCATCCTCTTTGGCGACATCAGCCATCATAGAAATACCTTGAACCATTTTTGCGGTCTCCTCAGCATTACTAAGATTGATATCTACAGCAATAATCTTTTGAGCGCCTTCGGCATGGAAGCGTACGGCTAAGGCCCTACCAATGCCGCTACCAGCACCAGTAATAACAATAATTTTATTTTTTAGCTCCAAAACTCTACCCTCTTTTAATGGTGAAACGATACCTTTGACTAAATCAACTGACCTAACTGCTCTTTACGAAATGGCTTGAGTTCGTCCATGCGCTTGGCCTCAACCAAGTTAACCCAGTCTGGATTAGCAATCAACGCGCGCCCCACAGCAACTAAGTCAAATTCTTGATTATCAAGACGATGTAACAGGGTATCTATGCTCGCTGGATCAGCTTCCTTAAAGGTCAACTCACCTGGCTTTGGCGTAAAATCCGCATCCAAGCCAACACTGCCTACAGTAATTGCCGGTTTTCCGGTAATTCGTTGCGTCCAACCGGCTAAATTTAGATCACTACCCTCAAATTCAGCCTCCCAGAAACGCCGTTGCGAACAGTGAAAAATATCTACGCCGGCATCTGACAAGGGCTTCAAAAAGCGCTCTAACTCTTCTACAGTCGACGCTAAGCGAGCCGTGTAATCCTGCTGTTTCCATTGAGACCACCGCAATATAATAGGAAAGTTGGGTCCTACAACAGCTCGTACCGCAGTAATAATTTCTACTGCAAAACGACCGCGATTTTCAATTGAACCTGAATAGTGGTCTTCACGCTGATTAGTACCAGCCCAGAAAAATTGATCAATAAGGTATCCATGAGCTCCGTGCAATTCAACAGCATCAAAGCCCGCCTCTTTAGCATCTCCCGCCGCTTGTGCAAAAGCATGTACCACGTCATCTATATCTTGCTGTGTCATCACATGTCGGTTTACTTTACCCGGCACATTCATACCAGAGGGGCCAAAACCCGGCACATCACCCTCAGGCATGGTACCTGACTTACGTACCGCACCGACATGCCATAGCTGAGGTGCTATTTTCCCACCCACTGCATGTACGGCCTCAACCACTCGTTTCCAACCAGCCAACCGTGCTTCGCCATGAAAGTAAGGTACGCCGGGATAACCACTTGCACCTATATGGCCGACACAAGTGCCTTCGGTGATAATTAAGCCAACCCCGCCCTCGGCACGACGGCGATAGTACTCAACTACATTGTCTCCAGGAATATTGTCGTTTGGTGAAAAGTTACGCGTCATCGGCGCCATAACAATTCTGTTTTCTAGGCTCAAACTGCCTAAGTAAAAAGGTTGAAACAAGGAATTCTGGGACGTCATAATTAAAGTTTTCTCACTGTTATTAAAATACTAAAGCCCAACATTGCGGGCAATACTACCCAAAACACTCGGACTAATCAGTTTATTTATTGACTGGCTAGTCTTTCAATAGACGAGTAACACTGGCGCAGCTGTCGAAAAAGGCGATGACTAAAAAATAGATGATCGCTGTTTTGGCATAGGCTTGACGTCCGAGGGGGCATGATAATGACGTTATCTAAACAAAAGCATAGCGTTTGGTAGAAATATTGGGTAGTCCAATCCGTCAAACTATTGTGCAGATTCGGTGTCGAATTCAGGATTTGTGCCCTTTGAAATGCTGGTGAAATAGCGGTCATAGGAGATTAAAAATTATGCGGGCCCGGTAGATGAAGTCAACAAATTAAATATCACCCAATCATTAGATGTATGACGCAACTAATAAGCGCGACAACTAATCCAACCATTAGCGGAACACTGCCAATGTTAAGAGTGCCCGACACAGGGAAAGCCAAGGTTTTTTCTAACGCAGCCAGTTTAAACCCGTGATGTTCTTGACCTAAGGTGTCCACTATCATATCACCAAGATCTTTTCGACTTCGATATCTCATGATCGCTGCGGATGTCCAGCCATCAGCGGTATCACAATGTACATTCTCTATATTCATTGCTTGCGCCAATCCAAAGAAGTAAGGGTGCCCTGCTCGCTTCATCAACTTACTGACAAAAACTGAAGTGTACTTATCTAACAATGCTCTGGACTCGCGCTTTGGACTCTTTAGATGCAACAGATTGACCATAAAAAACTCTTTACCATCATCGTTAGTAAAAAAATTGCGAAAACTCTCGATAGATTCTGGGCTAAGTTGAGTCTGCTCAATACAGGCCATGTAACAAGATAGCTGCTGCTCTGAAATCTTATGCCCAAAGCCCACATACCAGGACCAAAATACTGCATAGCCCACTATTGCAACGCTCACAATTACCATCGAAGTAACCATTATAAACTCTCCTATTGGTTGTCTTTAATCTGTAAGGCCCATTAAATGACACAATGCATTTATGGGGAAATCTATATAGTATATTTACATTATGGCATGGTCAATGCCATAATCTACAGCATCTGCTGGATAACTTTATTGTCATCAGGTAGAAAAATACACACAATTTAATGCCACTAATTAACTGCGCATTCAGTAAAGAATTGTTTGGAGATACTAGACTAAGCGCCCGGATTAGTGCGTGAAAAGAACTTTAAATACTTACTGGTGTGGATACTTAGCGTTTAATATCCACTAACCATTAACACTAAAACCAATATCCACGGTAAATACCATGAAAACTATGAAGCTCGATATTAGACAAGGAATTCACGTATTAACACTTACCAACACTCAAAATGGTAATGAAAATACATTGACCACCGAGGTCATGCATGACTATTTGGCCGCACTGGATGAGATCGAGTGCTATGAGGGTAACACTGCCTTAATGTTGACCTGTGAACATGAAAAAACCTTTTCTACTGGTATTGACCTAGTTTGGCTACATGCTCAAGATGACGCTGCAAAGCAACAGTTTTCAGACGTATTTAATACAGTCCTTTGCCGAATCGCACTACTTAATACACCGACGATAGCTTGCTTAAACGGCAATGCCTATGCCGGTGGCGCGATCCTCGCCGCAGCAACAGATTATCGAGTCATGCGTAATGATCGTGGCCGATTTTGTTTTCCTGAGGTGAATATAAAGATCCCTTTTAGCCCAGTCGCTCGCGATATTGTTAATCTACTACCGAACCAAAAAGCTATCAAAGACATGGTCCTTACTGGCGTCGCATACACTGGGATAGAGTGTCTTGAACACGACCTTGTTAGAAGTATTCACCCCGTCGATGAGTTGCAAGACGCTGCGCTAGATCTAGCGTTGCAGCTGGCGCAAAAAGATCGCTTCACCTATTGCCATATAAGAAATGGGTTCAGATCCACTATGGCCGCCCATGCGTCACGAATTGGCGTACATTATGTGGGGCAAACTTCCGAGTAACTGTAAAAGTGAATATTTTTTACACAGCTCTGTTAATTATTTATGTCGGCGGACTCGGCTGGTATGGCGGTAGTGGCAATGCCGTGGAAGAGACAGAACTTGATGGGTACATACAGTCTATGACAGCCCATGCGACAGCACGCGGCAAAGATCCCAGCAAAGCAATAAAATACATGCGCTCATTAGCGGCCACAGACAACGGCAATGAATTTATCATGGTCAACTTAATCCGCTTTAGAGATAAAGCGCAGTATCCCAAAGGGTCTCCGTGGGCAGATGAAACTGACCCCTTGCTGGCCGATGCCCGCTACGGCGCAGGTATTATGCCGCTGCTTCTGAAAAGCGGAAGCTTACCCATATTCTTATCATCGGTAAGTGGTGAATTCATCAATGAAACCACTCATGGTGAGTGGGATATAGTCGCAATGGTAAGATATCGGAGCGTGCGTGACATGTTAAAAATGATCGTAGATATGTCATCAACGGACCTTGCTGACCACAAATGGGCTGCTATCGAGGCAACCCATGTATTCCCCGTAGAGCCCAAGATCAGCTTACTATCAGTACGACTGATGTTTGGCATACTGTTGGTTCTATTTGCTGGATTAGTCCGCTTCCTTGTAAGATTAGGCCATTCAAAAAATAACTAACCCCATTAATTATTTTCCATAACAACTTAAGAAGGGTAAACAATGAAAACGAGAATTACTGAAATGCTGGGTATCGAGCACCCTATTATCCAAGGTGGAATGCACCATGTGGGTCTTGCAGAATTGGCAGCGGCAGTATCAAATGCCGGTGGCTTAGGGATAATTACTGGCTTAACTCAGGGCACACCAGAGAAGTTGGCTAATGAGATTGCACGCTGCCATAAAATGACCGATAAGCCGTTTGGCGTGAACTTGACCTTTTTGCCCTCTTTGACTCCCCCAGACTATCCCGGATTGATTCAAGCGATTATTGATGGTGGCGTAAAAGTGGTTGAAACGGCCGGCAATAACCCCGCCAAGTGGTTGCCAATACTGAAAGAGAACGGTATAAAAGTGATACACAAGTGCACCTCGGTAAGACATGCATTAAAAGCAGAATCTATTGGTTGTGATGCAGTTTCAGTAGATGGCTTTGAATGTGGCGGCCACCCTGGCGAAGATGACGTACCTAACTTCATCCTGCTCCCGCGAGCAGCAGACGAATTGACTATACCTTTTGTATCCTCAGGTGGCATGGCTGATGGACGTAGTTTGGTTGCCTCTTTGGCGATGGGTGCCGAGGGTATGAACATGGGTACGCGATTTATTGTTACAGAAGAAGCCCCAGTTCATGAGAATGTGAAACAGGCCATCATTAACGCAAGTGAATTAGACACACGTTTGGTCATGCGATCACTTCGCAATACTGAACGAGTACTAAATAATCCGGCTGTCGAGCGCTTGCTCGAGAAAGAAGCAGCACTAGGGGCTGACCTTAAATTTGAGGATATCGTCGAAGAAGTTGCAGGTGTGTATCCAAAAATCATGAAAACCGGCGACATGGATGCGGGCGCATGGTCATGCGGAATGGTCGCTGGTCTTATCCATGACAAACCTACTGTGAAAAAGCTTATCGACGACATAATGGCTGAAGCCGATGCAATTATTAACCAGCGCCTAACAGGCCTATAAAAACTAAATGGAGTAACAATAATAATGGCTACAAAATTATTTGATCTACACGGCAAAATCGCACTCGTCACTGGCGCTAGCCGCGGTATTGGCGAGTCAATTGCAAAGCTACTTGGCGAACAAGGTGCTCATGTTATTGTATCCAGCCGAAAAATTGATGACTGTCAGATCGTAGCAGATGCCATTATTGCTGCAGGTGGAAGTGCTGAAGCCCTTGCCTGTCATGTAGGTAACATGGACGATATTAGCAACTGTTTTGCACATATTAAGCAAGCGCATGGAAAACTCGACATTCTTATCAATAATGCTGCTACTAACCCTTACTTTGGTGACATTCTGGATACAGACCTTGGTGCCTACACAAAGACCGTCGATGTTAACATCCGCGGGTACTTCTTTATGTGTATCGAGGGCGGTAAATTAATGCGTGACAACGGAGGCGGCAGTATTGTAAATACCGCGTCAATCAACGCATTGAAACCTGGCCCCATGCAAGGAATCTACTCAATATCTAAAGCTGCTGTGGTCAACATGACGCAAGCCTTTGCCAAAGAGTGTGGCCGACATGGAATACGTGTTAACGCCCTACTGCCGGGACTAACCAGAACTAAGTTTGCAGGCGCACTGTTTGCTAATGAAAAAATATTAAATGATGCGATTAAAAACATTCCTCTGCACCGACATGCCGAGCCCGATGAAATGGCGGGCACCGTGCTTTACTTGGTATCAGATGCATCAACCTACACAACCGGTGAATGCATTGTGGTTGATGGTGGTCTAACACTGTAATAACTTCATCAACAACATTGTTTGTACCAAAAAGGCTCCTAAGGGAGTCTTTTTGGTAGCATTAGTGCAATGTTAATGTGGAAATATCAGGATCAGAAGTTGAAAAATGGCTGAGGGTCGTATATGTTCAAACGCATAATAATAACAACAATCTAGAGTGACCAAAATGTCTATGCCCGGTAGTTCTCATAACCTTATTGCAAGTGTCCCGCTGTTAGATGAGCAACAGACTATTAATCGTATCTTTACTCACATCGATGAGGGCACCACAGATCTTGGCGATACCGTCTGGCGCGAACCGGTAGAGAATTATCATTCTCAAGAGCGATTTGATGCTGAAATAGCCCTCCTTCGCCGACGACCAGTACCCTTTTGTCCGTCGGCGGGTTTACCCGAAACAGGGAGTTATATCGCTCGAAAAGCGGCTGGCACCCCTCTAGTAGTCGTACGCGGCAGAGACGGCAAAGTACGCGCTTTTATTAATGCCTGTCGTCATCGAGGCATGCAGGTCGCCAGTGGCAGCGGTTGTTCTCGAGCCTTCGTCTGCCCCTACCATGCATGGACCTATGACCTAGAAGGTAAACTCAAGGCCATTAGAGGCCCAGAGGCTTTCCCCGAGGTCAATATTGAAGATCATGGCCTTACCGAAGTGTCGGCACAAGAAAAAGGAGGGCTTGTTTACGTCATGCAAGAGGGGAAAATTAATTCGCAGATGCTGGAGAATAATCTTGATTATTTTACGCCCGAACAAGAGATGTTCCAAGAAGTAGAAGCCACCAATAAAGCGAATTGGAAGTTAATCACTGAAACACTCTTAGAGGGTTATCATATTAAATCTTTGCATAAAACGACGTTTTACCCCTACGGGCTAGATAATGTAAATTTGGTGGAGACCTATGGTGCTAATGCTCGTGTCACTTTTCCTTTTCGGCGCATTGAAAAGTTAAGAGCTATACCCCCAGATGAGCGTCGAGCTGATGGTATGCTAACCACCGTCAACCATGTCTTTCCTAACGCCAGCATCTCAGCCCTGTCCAAACACTCGAACTTAACGATAATGGAGCCTCTAAGTCCAAATAGCACTCAGATGGTGATCTATTTAATGACTACTCGACTAGCTACCGAAAATAGTATTTCAATCGAAGATGCAAAAAGAGATGCTATCTTTGTCAATGAGTCAGGACAAGATGAAGATTTAGCGGCCGCCTGCTCCATTCAAGAGACTGTGACGGCGCAAGGCAACACTCATTTAACCTTTGGCCTCTTTGAAAAGGCTATTGTTAATTTTCACTCGAATTTAGCGGCGAGTCTGAAATAACTACCTATTATTAAAGTCAGTCACGGCACTTAAAAAGTGCTACAGCCATACGTCAAGATTATCCTGATGGCCGAGCCGTCGGCCTAACTTTATTTCTAACACTGTCTCTAGGCCACATCGCTCTAGTAAACATAAGGCGTTAGCTTGCTCATCAGAGCTCAATGTAGCGAAGTAGTCCTGCACTCGCTGTAACAAATAAAATCGATAGGGTTGTGCTCCGGCAACTAGGGATTGGTCACCCACTGTAAACTCTGCCTTACTATCGCCATGCCCTAAATAGCGCGAAGCGCTAGTTCCCGCTGCCGGATTATTATTAGCCAACCAATCATTAATAACCGCCGAAGCAGCAAGAGTCTCAGGTACAAAGTCTTTAGCCAAAACACGCAGTACGTCAACAAGCGTATCAGGAATAAGATCTTCACTTAGGAAATCATCGCCCGCTTCAAAAAATTCTGATGTATCCTGCTGTGGGCTGTTCATTCGCTCTACCCATCGAAACACATGAATCGCCTGCTTTTGCATAATGGCCAAGGGCTTCGGGTCTCTGCCAAGATGTGCGAACATCGGGGCCAGCAAACCGAAGTCGCCGATACATGGCTTCCACCCAAGCAAGTAAGGAACCTTGGCAAAATGCTTATCTAACGCCAACAAAAATTCCATATACAGGCTTTCTACAAATTCATGGTTAGAATCGGACACGCCAAACATGCGGCCAGCAAAGCGCATTTTGTCCATCATATAATCAGTTTTTTCTTGGCGATGAGGCCCCAACTGCTGTGCGTGGAAAAAATGGTATTTCAAAAACTCTAGGTTTTCATTAGGGAAGTTCCAGCGATAATGCATAGCGGGCCTTAGCAACCCCTCAGCACCGATTACATCAAACAGATCACTGATAAGCCGTTGTCGCCAAGACTTAGGCCTGCAAGGACGTCCATTGCGTACCTCAAAATACTCAATAATGGCCGCACCGTCACGAATAACATCTCCAGCGGGTGTTAGCAGAGCAGGAATAGTAGCCAACTTGGCCTTTGGCACAATCTCATTTTTAAAGCTTTCATGGCCGCAGGACAACTCCTTAAACGGAATGGCGTTCTTAATTAAATATGATCGCACTCGTCCGGTATATAGCGAATGAGGGATTCCATATAAGGTGTATTTATCAAGCATAAGATTAATCTCTACTTTTTAGATCCCTTTGATCTGGTTTTGGTATTATAGTTGGCTGAGCCCGGCGCTATTCATATATGATGACAGCGCAACTGCCAATATACTAGGCTCTTAAATACTTTTATTAAATCGATAGAAGCGTTTCCATTTATTTCTAATAGAGGTTCTGATGTCCGAAGTAAGCTCGCTAAATGAAGTTACCCTAGAAAAATATCTTGACGTTAATATGCCTGGCTTCAAGGGGCCACTTACGGCCACGAAATTTCCTGGCGGGCAATCTAACCCTACTTTTAGAATCGATGCCGCCTCAGGTAGCTATGTTCTGCGGCGCCAACCTCCAGGCAAACTGCTTAAGTCAGCACATGCCGTTGACCGCGAGTTTCGGGTTATTAGCGCTTTGGCAAATACCGGTGTCCCCGTCGCAAAGGCACATCATCTGTGCGAGGACCCAGATGTTATAGGGTCTATGTTTTATGTGATGGAATTTTGTGACGGCAACATTCATTGGGCATCAAAGCTTGATAGCGCTGCGAATAATGAGCAGCGCGCAAAAATGTATGACGAGATGAATCGAGTGCTCGCCGCCATTCACAGTGTAGATATTGAAAAGGTGGGTTTGGCCGATTATGGGCGCCCTGGCAACTATTACGAGCGACAATTCAATCGCTGGTCTAGCCAATACAGAGCATCAGAAATGACGGTTATTCCAGAAATGGACCAATTAATAGACTGGCTTAGTGACAATATTCCCGAGGATGATGGCAAAGTCTCATTGGTTCACGGCGACTATCGTTTAGATAACCTTATGTTCAGTAAAGATGACAATCAAATTATCGCAGTACTAGACTGGGAGCTCTCTACACTGGGACATCCTTACGCAGATTTAGCTTACCAGTGTATGGGGCTGCGCCTACCTGTTCGTGACATTAAAAACGTTATGTCAGGCCTGGGTGGGCTTGACGCTCAAGCGCTTGGCATCCCAACAGAAGAGGAATACGTTGCTAGCTATTGTCGACGGATGGGCATAGACAAGATTGACCACTGGAGTTTTTACTTGGCTTTCAGCTGCTTTCGACTCGCCGCCATTACTCAGGGTGTTGCCAAACGCGGTGCCGATGGTAACGCGTCCAGTCAAGCCGCATTAGGTTATGGAGCGATGGTTCAGCCACTCGCGGTAATGGGTCTAGAAAGTATAAAAGAATAGGCTTAATCGATGAAAAAAACCCACATTTTAGTTACAGGTCTAGCCTTAATCATTGGTGTGGGTTTGCTGGGCCCTCGCGTCAATATGGATATTGCGTTAGACGAGGTTATGCTTCCAGATAATTTAGACCTTTATTTGGCCGAGTCAGAGGCCCGTTTTGATGATATTACCCAGGGCACAGAAAAAGCCATCATGTGGGCTGGAGATACCGGTGAAAAAACCGCTATATCTATCGTGTCGTTCCATGGTTTTTCAGCAACCCGGCAAGAACTATCACCCTTGGCAGACATAGTCGCTGAATCACTGAACGCTAACCTATTTTACACCCGCTTGGCCGGTCATGGTCGTGGCGGAGCCGGCATGGTTGATGGAAGTGTCAATAGCTGGGTGAATGATGCCAATGAAGCTATCGCAGTGGGCCGCAGGCTGGGCAACAAAGTTGTTTTAATAGGTACTTCTACAGGGTCTACATTAGCCACTTGGCTGGCCTTGCAATCATCTAACACCGATCTTGCAGGAATGATTCTATTGTCACCCAATTTTTATAACGCAGACAGTGATATGAGAATGCTCCTATGGCCCTGGGGCAAACAAATTGCTGAGACGTTAATAGGTAAAGTACGTCACTGGGAGTCAAAAAATCCTTTGCACGAAAAATACTGGGCAAATGACTATGCTACATCTTCAATGCTACCCATGATGGGCCTAGTTAAGATCGTCAATGACTCTGCTATTGAAAAAATTAACACACCAACCTTGATGATCTATTCGGCTAAGGACAAAACAATCAGTGTGCCACCCATACTGGAGACATTTGCTCGGCTAGGCTCTGAAAAAAAAGAGCTTTTTGAATTTAACGCTACTGAAGACCCGGATTACCATGCCTTAGCAGGCGATCTTATGTCACCGTCCTCAACAGGCGTGCTTGCTGAAAAAATTAGTACATTTATCACGGACATACATCGCTAAGCTTTCTAGTTACTGCCGTCGCTCCAATATAGTTATCTTGCGGCCCTAAACTATGGCTTTCTCGCTCAGGGTCCATAAACGCTCCGCTTGCTCTGTGTCCACTGCCCAAGGTGCCACACCCATATAACGTGCTCCCGGACCGTCTTGCTGCATTGCTGCAACATCGCAGTTCTCGCAGTAAACACCGCCAATGTCATCAAGCTGAGGGCTAGTTGCCGCCCATAACGTGGTGGTAGCACCTTGTGATGGCGTTTTAAACATAGCTGCCGCCATCTCAGATGGCTTACCGTCTTTACCTAGCCAGCCAAGTGCCACCATCTCATCAAGATCAAGATGGCGCTGTAATGGCGTCATAATACCCCCAGGATGAACCGAAAAGGCTCGAATGCCGCTGTCCTTCATACGTTGATCAAGTGCTACGGCAAATAGACTATCTGCGGTCTTAGACTGCCCATAAGCCTTCCACTTTTCATAATCAGTTGAGAAATGAATATCATCCCAACGAATGGCCGATAACTTATGCGCGGTAGAAGACAGCACCACCACTCTTGCATTACCAGACATCTTTAACGTCGGAAGCAATCCTAGGGTCAACGCAAAGTGACCCAGATGATTTGCCGCAAACTGCAGCTCCCAATTGTCGCCAACACGAGTCTCTGGGCACGCCATGACACCGGCATTATTGATCAATATATCGATGGAATTCACAATTGACGTAATACTGGCGACACAAGCACGCACAGAATTGATATCGGCTAGATCAAGCGCAATGACATCACTTTCATCGACAATATCTTTCAGAACGTCCCGAGCCACGTCAACTCGTCTAGCCGGGACTAAAACGCGGGCACCACTGTCAGTAAGAGCACGCACTGTCTCTAGGCCTATTCCTGAATAACCCCCAGTGACAACAGCAATTTTTCCACTCAGATCAATACCTGCCATTACTTGTGAAGGCTCACTTTTTGCTCCAAATCCCGAGTTAACTGGCTGTTGATTTTCTGAAATCATTCTTAGCTCTCCACTTTTATAATTATTTTAAACACGCATAAATGGCCTGACTAACGACCGCAAAATCGATTATTAATAGTCCCCTAATGGGGCTTTTCAGTATTCAGGCGTTCGGCAATAGTTTGCACCACAGCCACCATATCATTAACGGACGTTGGGTTTTGTACCGGTAGAGGGCCGTCCAGCCACAACGCCTCTAAGTCGGCAAGTGCAGGCGCTAATGAATCGCGCTTATCGTCAGAAAGCGTGGCAGCCTGAGACTGAACAACAACCTGAAACCCGTAGGCATCTTGATACTCGCCTAGGTCGGTTATTTTACCACCGGTAATGGCGATGGAATATTCATCAATAATGGTGTCCAGAAGGAAATTTATAATATCAGATGAATTACCGCCCATTTTTTGTGATACATCATAAAGATTAGCATCGGCTTGTTGTAACAAAGGCTCTATTTCAGACGCGGCTTGCTGAGACTTTAGCGCTTCTGATACCTGTATAAACGGAGCACTATTAAAACCAAATTTTTCTAGGCCCATACGTTCTTGCTTATGGGTTTCAGATACTGGATGGAGAAGATGTGGTGCTGCCATATCCAGTTCACCCAACCGATAAAGTGCCAAGCCCGCCTTAACATGACCGGTCATAAAGGCAAGACGAAACTCTGGGGGTAAGACGCTCATCTCATGAGCCTCATCTGCTGTAACAACTGATGGTGTGGCAATGCACAATAAAAGAAGGGTCATGAAAGCGATGGGGCGATAAAAATAGTGTGACATAGGCATAGTAAGTCCGTTTAGAGTTCGAGTACGAATGCTATCTGCGCAGGCATCTTATTGCAACTAGTTATCATTTAGAGCTAATAAAATAGCGTAATAAGACCATTCATATTCAAAATAAAGTAAGGCTATTTGGTGTTCAGCCACAACGACGATACACTGATCTCCCGTCGCCCGTTAAGAGGTTATTTTGCTATCACTTAGTCCTTCTGCTTTTCGTAGTTACAGCCAGCTTGCACTGATCGTCGTCGCTGCTGGCGCAATTTATCCCCTACTCTATCTTCGTCAAAATTTTGAGATCTCAATCTTAGAGTCATTCAGCATTACTCAGACTCAGTTGCGCTATTGCAGCTCAATGCTGGGCATTATATTTATGGTGACTTATATCCCTAGTGGCTGGCTAGCAGATAGGTTCTCATCGCGAAAATTACTGTCACTATCATTGCTTGCAACGGCTTTGCTGGGAATATGGTTTTCAACCATGCCCTCGTATTCTTCATTGCTCATTATTTATGGCGCGTGGGGTATAGCAACAGGACTAACATTTTGGTCTGCGCATATTAAGTTGGTGGCTATGCTAGCCGATAAGGATCAGCAAGGTAGGTTCTTTGGCATTCTGGATGGTGGCCGCGGTCTAATTGAAGCACTATTAGCTACTATGGCAATCGCCTTATTTGCCTATATTCTAAGTCAAGATGCCAACGCTACGCAGCTGGCTCTAAAACAAGTTATCTATCTCTATGTCGGTGTTCTACTGGTCGTATCACCTCTTGTCTACTGGCTGCTTGATGATCTAGAGGAATCAGCGGCTGTTACTGAGGAGACCGCAAACAGTGTGTTCCTTGATGACTTAAGGAACGTGCTTAGTCGTCGTGAAATATGGCTATGCGCTATCTGTATTGTATGCGGTTATCAGTTGTTCTATGCGACCTATTCTTTTTCTGCCTACTTACAACAAAACTTCAGTCTCACCGCGGTTATGGTTGGCTATATCACTGTTGCCAAATTATGGATGCGGCCCATTGGAGGCATTGCTGCCGGGTTTATTGGCGACTGGGCTAACCCTGAAAAGGTACTATCAATACTGTTGGTAATGGCCTCCTGCGCGTTAGCGCTAATGGCATTTGTACCGGCAAGTTCTGCCGCCCTGTTAATGATTGCGGTTGTGCTACTAATCGGATTACTGACTTATGGTGTTAGAGGGCTGTATTGGGCAACGTTAGGCGGGTGTAATGTCCCTAATAAAATTAAAGGATTAGCCATTGGTATTATTTCCATGATTGGCTATTTTCCTGAAGTTTACCTCCCGCTACTTAGTGCGCCATTAATAGAGAATTATCCGGGAGGACTGGGGTACAAAATTTATTATCTAATTGTATCAGCCGCAGGTTTATTGGGTGCATATGCAGCTTACTTGCTGTCTCGACCAAAGCATTAAAATAATCTAACACCAGCAAAAAAATAGTCATATTGCTTTTTACCTCGACCTACCTAAGGAGTCACCAAAACCATCGTGAGTAAAAATATTAGTAAGTCAGTCTCTAGAACACAGATTCCCTCAAAATATTGGGCCTCACGACCTAGATTAATCCAATGGATAGGTCGATGCTTTTTAAGGGCATTTAGTTGGAAAGTTGAGGGCTACCTACCTACGGTCACCGAGAATCAAAACATCATTATTATTGCAGGCCCTCACACCTCAAACTGGGATGGTATTTTTGGCTTTGCCGCCATACTAGGACTGGATGCAAAAATAACCTTTTTCGGTAAACACAGTTTATTTACACAACCTATTTTAGGACGATTTTTAACCTATATGGGTGGAATCCCCGTGGACAAGACAAAGCCTGGCTCTGGGCTTACAGATGTTGCAATAAAGAACATGGCGCAACTTAATGGTTCTTTAATTGTGATATCGCCAGAAGGAACAAGAGCAAAGACCGAAAGGCTTAAATCGGGGTTTTTAAGGATAGCTGACGCTGTTGACGGTAAAGTATTCCTTGGAGCCTTCGACTTTAGCAAAAAAAGAATAGTGCTAGATTCCTTCTTGGACCGGTCAGGAGATTACGAGCAAGACATCGCCTACGTCAGAGCGTATTACACCAATTTTGAGGGTAAGCGCCCTGAGAACTATTAACCTGCTACTAACCTTATTTAGACGCTTTCATCTCTATCACTGTTAATGCTTTCCGGGGCTTTTTTTTGGCAACACGGGAACTTCCAGAGATAACCTCTACCGTGAGCGCTTCAGTCTAATAGAAAGCAATATTCAGATTTAAGCCATCGTCTGCAAAAACTTTAATACAGAATAAGAAAACAACCATTGACTTACTTTAGTTTGTATTACAAACTAGTTTTCTATTAAATCACAAGGAAGTATTATGCCATCTCAACAAGCAATTGATAATCTTAACTATGCAACTGACTTAGCCAAGGCTGGGCAGGAGGCTCCTTTAGTTGGCGGCCCCATAGGTTTTATGTGGGGTCTATTGCTAACCGCGACCCTAGGAACTCACTGGGGCATTATCACCGGGAAACTACCGTTTGAAATATGGCACCTCGGCTTTCTATGGGTGTTTTTCTCAATAATCGGCGGCGTTGCGAGCGCGATATTAAGTCGAACCCTTAAACAAAAACCAAGTTTTCATTCAACAGCTAACCAAATTGAGCAATCAGTGTGGCTCATGTTTAGTATTATGCTGGGATGTTTTTGGGTGGGTATTACACTCTCAATACTTTTCGGATCGGGTACACCGGCCTTATTTGATTTCGTGGTCATCGCTGGTTTTGGCGGTCAAGGACTTGCCTATGGTGTCACAGCACGAATGAGCCACCATAAGTGGCTTGCCTATCCCTCAGGTGCTTCGTTTCTTGCAAGCATTGTTTGTATAGCTGCTTTTGGTCAGCCCCTCTTGTATTTGATCGCGGCTGTAGCAACCGTTTTCACCGTAGTACTCCCGTCCATCAAAACTATTGAGAGTGAACGTGTCGAGCAATAATCCCACTTTAAACATTGACGAGATTGATGAAGTGATTCACGGTCGATTGAGGTTAGGCATTATGGCGTACCTTTCGGCCGTCAACCCGGCAAGTTTTCCAGAACTCCTTGAGAAAACAGCCACCAGTAACGGTAATCTCTCGACCCATTTAACCAAACTAGAGTCGGCGGGTTATATAAGCCAGCAAAAGGGCTATTTGGGAAAGAAACCCCAAACACTAGTGCATTTGACAGTATCAGGGCGCAAGGCCTGGATAATCTATTTAGGGGCTATGAGAGACTTACTTGGCGGATGATCGACTCGTATATAGATACTACGGTTAGCTTAAGATGCCAAATTAAATTGATGCTTGAGATGATCAATAATGTCATTCGACTCATAAAGCCAAGTAACACTGCCATCCGCACTTTCCGTGCGCAAGCATGGAACCTTATGTCGGCCGCCCTCACGCACTAATTCTGCTTTGACCTCTGCGTTGTCCTTAGCATCACGTATCTCAATGTTAAGGGCATGCCGCTTAAGCTCGCGCCTTACTTTGACACAGAAAGGACAGGTCTTAAACTGGTAAAGTGACATGTTGGCGGTAGCCTCATCAATTGCTTTTTGAACAGAGGCTTCGCGCACAATTGGTGTGGGCGAAGTCATCACATCAAGTACTAAAATGATTCTTCCTAAAATCCATCTAACTAACTTCATTACTCTGCTCCGGTTGCCTGCTTTGACTTATCCAGATATACCCCAGCTACGACCAACCAGATCACCAAGACCACTTCGGTTATAATCAAAAGAGTCGCAAACTCGGCGCCGTTGACGGCCCAGGCAATAACTCTAAGTACTGCAATCAGTCCTAATAAAAGAGCCCCAATCCTTAAATAATGCCCCTCTGACTTAAATACACCGTAAAAAACCAATATTGCTCCAAATGTAAAAAGCGCGCCTAAATCAGCTAACTGAGTGCTACGTGCGAGCCCCTCCAGTAGAGGCATTCCTAAATCAGCCGTAACTTTTTCAGGCTGAACAACAAACAACACAGCATTCATCAGAAGTGGTATACCGGGAATAGCCGCAATAATTTTGATGATAGTAGAATTCATAGATAAACCTCTTTTTTTTATTTAAAGTCATTAAGTTCAATAGTTTTTTACTGCTTAACAATCATGCCACCGCTCATTACAAACTGAACCTCTAATAGCGCTGTTATATCCTCTAACGGGCTTTTATGCATAGCAATAATATCCGCATGCTTACCTGGCTCAATAGTGCCCAATGAGTCGCTGTAATCAATCAGCGCAGCGGCGTTGACCGTTGCAGATTGAAGTATGTCTGACGTGCTCATTCCCGCTTCATACATAAGCACAGCCTCTTGCGCATTGACGCCATGTTGAGAGACGCCACTATCTGTGCCAAAGGCAATATTAACCCCTGCATTGTAAGCTTTTGTGAAATTTCCAGCCATTGCAGATGAGACGTCAATGGCCTTAACCTTGATGGTTTCCGACATGAAGTCGCTTTCTTTAGCCATTTTCATGACGGTATTGCCGGCCAATAGCGTCGGCACCAAATAGGCTCCTGTTTTCTTGAACAACCGAATACTCTCTTTATTGGCATAGCTACCATGCTCAATACTGTCAACTCCTGCTCTAAGGGCAGCATTAATGCCGTCGGCCCCATGGGCATGACTTGCTACCTTTCGGCCCAGTCCATGGGCAGTATCCACAACTTCTTTTAGTTCACCATTTGTCATTTGCTGAGCGGTACCCGTATTGGTGTCTGACAGCACCCCACCGGTAGAAGTAATTTTGATCATATCCGCGCCGAACTTAATCGCTCTGCGAGTTGCTCGTCGACAGTCATAAGGACCATCACAAACAGTCTTTGATGTGTACATTTCCATTAGATCCGGATTCATACCGTCGACATCTCCGTGACCGCCTGTTACTGAAACCCCCCCGGCTGCAATGATTCTTGGCGCCAATACCCAACCCTTGCTCGCAGCATCTCTTAGCGCATACATCTCCTCGGATTGAGACCCCACATCTCGCACGGTGGTAAACCCAGCAAGCAGAGTCAATTTTGCGTGATGTACACTTTCCATTAGCACATCTGCTGAGGACATTCGTAGTCTCTGACGATCGTCATCTGGACCTAACTCACCTTGAAGATGAACGTGCATGTCCATTAAACCTGGCATCACAAAGCTTGCGGATAAATCAATTAGCTTAGCCGTTTCATCTATGTCTTCCACTGCTAAAAACCCGTCGTTAACAGACACTATCTTACCGTCTCGAATAACAATAGTTTGTCGTTTAGACGGCTTACTACCTGGGTTTGACAACAGAGTTCCGGCATGAATAACGCTGACACCACTTTCCATCAATTCTGCCGAATTAACCAGATTAAATGGCCCAACAATACCCATCAAAACGAGTAACAACGACCGATAATTGAGTTTTGAGTGAATACCAATATTTTTAAACATAATGCACCTTCATATATGAATAGCATTTGGGGGAGTATTAACTAAATAATTGCACCACCGCTCATTACAAACTGAACTTCTAATAGCGTCGCTATACCCTCTAGAGGGCTTTTATGCACAGAACTCGTAATTCCTATAATTTAGGCCATAAGAGCATTGTGAAAGACATTTTGAACGTCATCTAAATCATCCAACATATCTATAAACGTATCAAATACCTCTACATCATCTCCCGTTAAGGCTGTGGTATTTTGTGCGATAAATTGAATTTCATCGACGTCATAATCAATCTCACCAAACGCCTGACTCAACGCTTGCTTGGCCTTAAACGACTCTGTGTGCGGTGCAAAAACAGTTAATATTTCGTCTTCATTCTCGATATCAACAACATCAACATCTGCAGTCAATAAGATATCTAAAACCTCTTCTTCGTCCTGGCCCGAGAACCGAAGAATAGTAAGGTGATCAAACATGTGGCTAACCGACCCTTGAGTGCCTATCTTTGTCTTAGTTTTGGTAAAACACAAACGGACATCGTTAAACGTGCGACTTGGGTTGTCTGTCAAACAGTCAATAATGACCATACAGTTGCCCGGCCCATAACCCTCGTAACGAGCCAATTCAAAGTTCTCCCCTGCACCACCCTTAGCTTTTTCAATGGCTTTATCAATAACATGAGTCGGCACTTGGTCTTTTTTAGCACGATCAATAACACTACGCAGGCTTAAATTACCCGCAGGGTCTAAACCACCTGATTTAGCGATAACGTAAATTTCACGTCCGTATTTACTATAAGTCCGAGCTTTGGCATCAGAGGTTTTAGCCATAGAGTCTTTGCGGTTTTGATAAGCTCTGCCCATGATGAAACCCAGTTCTAAAAACGAGTTGTTATTCTACAACAGCCTGTGACACAGAGCATCGGAATTTACTAATTTAATTGCATCGGGGACGCCGCAAGAGCTTTGTACAAGACTTAAAGTAGCGTTTATTTTTAGTACCGAGATTTTCGTATGTCCGATCAAAATAGTGCTCTGTGCGTTGATTAAACGCGATTGGCTCAAACTAGCGAGATCTAAGCCCATGGGTTAAATTAAAACTTTTCAACAGCTAGCATTCCATACCGGATGATTCAGCGAACTACTGTCTACGCTCTCAACTAGATGATTCTACGAAAAACCATAAATAGTGGTATCCCTAATAAAAATAAACCTACCCCTAAAAGCAATACATACAAACCAGAACCTGCTGCAGCTATTAGAGTATATGTGACTGACAAAAGAGCGACCGCAGCCCAAGCCTTTGCGCTGCGCCAGGAACGCTTGAATTCTGCTAAAGCAGATAATCCATAGGGTGCGAGAATTGAAAGAGTTGACATGGAAATTAGAAAAGAAAAAGCGCTGACAAGCCCATCAGTGAAGTTTAGCACTAGTAAGGCGGTTGAAAATACACTAGATACTATAAGCGCTCCAGCGGGAGCTCCACCCCTATTTTTCTTTGCGATTACAGCAGGAGCTAAACCATCTGCAGCTATCGCCATGGACATCTGGCCCATCACAAAGATATTACCATTCAAAGCACCTGCGGTAGAGATTAAGGCACCTATGCCAATCAATAGCGCTCCTCCCTTGCCCATGTGCGCAGCAGCATCAACAAAGGGTGACTCTGACACCGCCAATATATCGGAAGGTACCAAAAACATAATAGCGGCAGATGCGCCTACATAGAGTAATGACACGCTAAGCGCAGCAGACACGACCGCAGCGGGAATCGTTTTCTTGGGATTCTCTACATCGGAGGCCGGAATCACTGCCGCCTCTATTCCTATGAAAGCCCACATGGTCAATAATGCTGTAGTGGACAAAGCCTGAAAGATGGATAACCCCTGCGGATTAAACGAAGGGAAGTTGTCTCTATCGCCATAGGCAATACCTAAATAAATAATCAAAACTAATGGAATAATTTTGAGGATGGTCAATACCAGCTGAACAGAGGCTGCTTCGGATACTCCTTTTACATTTACCCAGGTTAGCGCACCAATGCCTGCGGCTGCCACCAGTGCCTGAGTAAAGCTGTTAGCTGCAAATACAGGAAACACCGACCCCATATAACCTGCAAAACCTACTGCTATAGCGGTGACGCCAAACACGACGCCAACCCAGTAACCCCAGCCGATTAGAAATCCGGCTAGATCACCGAAAGATTCCCTCACATAGGTATAGGGACCACCCGCACGATCGGTAGTGCCAGCTAATCTGGCCAGCACTAGAGCTAATACAATGGTTCCTGCGGAGGTCAACAACCAACCCAGCAAACTGATCCACCCGAAAGGTGCAAGCACTGCAGGGAGTAAAAAGATACCCGAGCCAATCATTACGCCCACCGACATTCCCCAGCACTGCCAGAAGCCCATCTTTTTTGTTGTTGTGCTCATCAACGTTCCCAGAGATCTCTCGATCCTCTCATGGTTTAACAGCTATTAAAGACGTTATGTTTTAGCTTTTAATTGTTAGCGCCTCGTAAAATAGGTCTCGTCATACAGGTTGGTCCACCTTCACAGGGTATGCACAGTGACTCGCCGCTAAAGATGTCAATTTTACAGCCCGCATTGTGCATCAGCGACAACGTTTGATCATATCCTTCAATAGCAACAACTTGACGCGGAGCGAGAGTAAGTACATTCAGGTTTAATCCGCCAGAGGCCTCGAACTCATCCGTTGGCGCCTCAAGCAATTCGATACCCCTTGAGATCAAGAGCTGTGCTAATGCAACAGGCAATAGCACTTTATGCACCAACGCTAAATCCTCCGCCAGCAAACTAATTAATGACATTAGATGCAGGCACGCCTGCTCACCCTGATAGCACGGCAAGTCGAAGGCTAAAACATTTATCCCTTGATTACCTAGCATGCTTTGCATCTGGTTAATCCCAGCCTGGTTCGTTCTGTAACCACGTCCGATGAGTAATGTGTGATCATCTAGCCAAAGCGTGTCACCGGCTTCACATGTTGCATCACCGGTCACTTGTCCGACAATTGGAATATTCATTGATTGATAAAACCGTCGATGTGCCTCTGACTCGCCTTTCCTGAGTATCTTTCCTGGTTTCATCAAAATGGCACCCTGAGGCGTCATTAAAGACGCATCATAGGTAAAAATCGCATCGGCGGACTCAGTATTTTCTGGCATCCATAGGACTTCTACACCCGCCCGCTCAATGCTGGAGACAAATGTTTGATAATCTTTCCCTAACGCGTTTGGGTCAAAACTATCCCCATAATGCCACTGATGAGCATCTGCGTTTCGCAACGTATTTCCCGGAGCATGGAGAGCAACCCTTTGCAAGGGTGCGACCATTGAGGATACGCCATAAGCCTTTACTGGCATGGTTGGCACTTAGACATTCAATGAATTGCTAATTTTACTGATCATCAGAGGGGCTTTCATTCGTTACCCTGACAGCGATCGGCGTCCATTAAATCCCCTGCAACAAGACTCAGCGTTTGATTCATTTCAAGTGCAGTACAAAATTCACGATGGAGGTTGGCCACCGCCATGGAATGAACCAGTTCTGGATCATAGTCTGCACCATCAGGACCTAAGCGATTAGTTGTTGCACAACAATCTGGCACAAGGTAGGTGTCAAACCCCATATTCCCGGACATTCTAATGGTAGTTTCAACGCAACAATTGGTAAAAAACCCAACCACTACCAGCCTTTGAATACCCGCTCTGCGCAGCAGAATCTCTAGCGATGTCCCAACAAAACCACTATTTACATCTTTCTCAATGACTATATCGTTGGCGGCAATTTCAAAGCCTGCTTTCAATTCACCTCCGGGCTCGGAAAGCTTTAATGGGGAGGCCGCTTCGCGAGAATCATGCAAAGTCCAGGCAACAGGTAACCCACGTTGTCGCCACTCAGCCAATAATGCAAGCATATTATTTTCAGCTTCAGGGTTGTTTCTGCGGCCAGTTTTACCGCCCCAGTGAGACAAAACATCAACACCCTTCTGCACATCGATTAGGAGTAAACAACTATCCTTAGAAAATTGATTAATCAAATTAGTTCTCTTTTAATTTTATGGTTAGAATTGAAAAAATAGGATAATAACTACGGTTTATATTGTCCAGAACAAAACACCTTTGTTTTTGCGCAATAAATTACAAACGTCTACTTTATGCAAAAACTTCAATTCGAACTTCCTGTATACCCTTGCCTTAGCACCAGATGTCTTAGCCATAGAGTCTTTACGGTTTTGGTCCGCTCTACCCATCTTGAAATCCAGTTCTAAAAATCTAAAAGTTATGCTACAACAGGCTGTTCTATAGAGTATTGGAATTTACTGAAAAAAATTCTATACATGGCGACTAAAATAGTCGCTAGTTAATACTATGCCTATTTATCAAAATAAAAAATCAACTATAACATTGGCAGAACTACCTAAATTATTGTTAATCCAAGGATGCTGCCGCCCATTCCTCTTTGGTCTTAATAATGGCTATTTGGTCCTCGCGACTTTTAAGCATAAAGGCATCGAAGTCTTCATAAAACTTTTCCATTGTCATTCCAAATAGCTCTTCAAATGCAATCTTCCATCCCTGCCCAGGATTAGCCTGATCCCTCTCCGCGTAAATTCTGTAGTAATCAACAATGATTTTTTTATAGTTAGCATCATCCAATGACCAGAGGTAGACCATCCCCATAAACCCACCCGTATAGGCATAGGCAAAATTTCTTGCTAGTCCGTTGTTCGGATTGTCAGACGACTCATATAGATAGCCTGCATACTCATAATCTTTTAGCGAAACAATGTCTCCATTAAGTGCGGCTGTATTCACTACTGCTCGTCCTTCGTCAAGATGCTCGATTATCTGTGCGACTATGTCTATTGACGGATCAAATTTTGCTGTTAGCGCCCAGCCAGCAAAGTCTGCTCCCCCCTCTTCAAGCCAGCCGGGAAACACTGCCACAGAATCTTTTACGTCATATAAATATATCTCGGGCTCATCCTCCCAATTAACTCTAATCCCAAATCGCTCTTGATCCTCAAAGTAGAATTTCATTGAATTTTGATAAGTATGATAGTACTCGTGCATAAGGATTCTTATTGGAGCCCCCGTATCAGTCCAAACATCTCTGAAATAATTGAGTTCAGCACCATTATGGAGATTATTATGGCTTATACCCGCTGCTGGAAATCTGTTTCCCCAAGGGTCTGAATTGTCTACACAGCGTTCCAACTCTTCGCCACCTTGACCGCGTATCTTGCACAGTTCTCGGTCTATCTGTCTTAACGTTTCTGTCGATGCATTTTTCTGATCAACCAAAAATATATTAACGGGTACAATACTTGCTAGCGTGTTTTTTGCGAACGTTACCCCATCTATAACTTTAGTTTCCCAGTCATCCTCAAGTAACTCTGGCTCTCTAATATTTATACATAATGGTGGATTTGATTGCCAAGAGTATTCGTAATATCTATATGCCGAATCACTCGCTACAGGATCAGGCTTCTGAGAATAGTATTCCTGATCACAGGTTATATTTATCTGATCAGACGCAACTATATCGATATAAATTATTTTTTTGACGGTTGTTTGACTATCGCTTACAGCTGCAATAAAGGAATATTGATCTTTCGTTGTAAACTTTGGAATGATGTTGAACTTCATCACTCCGGATAATTCATCTAAGCTAATCGCCGCAGCGTCAGTCCCACTAATCGAAAAACTTAAAGCATCTCCATCTTCATCTGTTGCTATTAAAATTCCAATATCTGTCTGATTGAGCTGAATTGAAACAGCCCCGCCCATATCTCTATGGACAGAACAATAATAATATAGCGTTGTTGGGGTGTCCGATGCGGCGGTTATAGTAGTCAAACCGCTAGCTGATGCATCAATACCAGCCGTATATTCTACTCCGCCTCCATGGGTTCCATCACTAGTGGTCGAGAATTTTAGAGGATGGTATGTAGGGTGACTAAAAGTATACTTCGTCCCTGCAACCAGAGTTATCGATTTTTTTTGTTGTCCATCAATAACATAAACATTACCTGAACCAGAATTATTTGCCGCGACCGATACTGAAATTGCTACATCAGCTGCAGCTGTGGGCTCAGAAACATAAAAATTGGCTAAAGACGTGAATACGGGTGCTTCGTCAAGATCATTAATAGTAATTGTAATTTCTTGAGTTGAACTAACGGTTGAATTATAAGCAGTGACAGTTTCAGTGTAGGAGCTCTTCGTTTCATAATTAGGCGATGACTTAAAGACTAAGGCTCCGCCCTCTGTTATTTCTATGTCTGTGCCGGAAATAGAAAACCCTGTAGCGTTACTTACATTTATGTCTCCTATATACAAATCCACTTTGTTTTCATCGAAATTAAACGTAGCAGCTGAAATAAATACGGGCCCACTAGGGTTTGTACCTAAGGTTGTTACCTGCTGAAGATACTCTTCGATCTCCCTAAAGTCCGTCCGCTGCGCATCCTTGGCGATAACGCCAGCCGTTAGCACATCTCCAGTTAAACCAAATAAATAGCGTAAAATGAGTAGGCCATCGGTAAGGGCGTCAATACGACCATCATTGTCTATGTCAATCCTGTAACCCAAAGCGGCTATTCGAGCTTCAATTTGATCTGATGAAGCATACACAGCATCACCTGCTAGCGCGCCACTAATAAGAGCTTCACCATTTAGACCAAACATGCTTCGAAGAACTAATAACCCGTCGGTAAGAGCGTCAAATTGCTCATTACCGTCGATATCGACATTTAGGCTAGCGACCGAAATAGACGAAGCAGACACATTAGCCTCAGATTCTGTTTCCCCAATAGTTGGAGAGCTAAAAGTGATTAGCGCAATAATCCACGCCAAAATCCGAAATGACATTGTAGTATTCAGTATCCACATAGTGCAGCTCTCTGTGATAAAACTCTTCAATCGTAAATTCCGAACATGCCGTAGTTGGGAATAGGGGGAACAACTAAAGTGACCTTTAGAAAAAAAGGCCAACCAGAAATCTGATTGACCTTTTCCTAACACTTACTTAAAGGACATTACTTTATTTTAATAGAACGGCGTCTTGCGACAAGCAACAACCCGGCTAACATTAGCAAGATCAGTGACGAATCTGATGACTGTCCATCACCTACTGAACAACCGCCGCCACCGCTGCCTGAACTAGCAACAAATGGTGCCTTAACAACCAACCGATTTGACTTAACAACAACAGACACTTTGCCGTTATCGATAGTCACAGATACAGGTCCATTAGCCGCAGTGGTTCCTGCGGTGAGTTGAGCCGTGTAAATGCCATCGCCTTGGTATGCGAAGTCGCTGACCACAACACCCGATATCCCGGTGGACGCCGACACTAACATTTTATCAAGAGCAACACCTTTCTCATCATAAGCAGTCACTGTCACTGTCACAGTGTCAGTACCATTTGCACTGATTTCTTCTCGAGACAAGGATACTTCACTCTTGTCACTCGGAGTACCAATAGCAGGAATGGCGATACCACTTGGATCTGTAACAGTTCCATCTGCTGCACCATCGGCGTCATTCGGACCACCGTCTTCGATCATAAGCTGGACACAAGTAGATCCGACCGCTAAACCAGCGGTATAGCTTGCACTACCAGCCTCAGGACAGGTTCCGCTTGCCGCTGTGGCCGAACTAATGGCATTGGTAGCATTTTCTACAAATGCCTGCCAACCCACATTAGCGTCGATGAACTTCCTCAGTATCGCATCTTCTGGAACTGCTGCACTCAGTGGTAGCACGATATTATAAGATGCCCCGACTTGAGCTCCGGAGATCTCGAAGTCGACCAGGCCACCTAGATAGACAAAATCTTCATCTTCAATAGCAACATCAGCTTCAACGATACCCACCTCGTTGTTTCCACCGGCTAGAGCCGTGTCACCTAACGAAATAGTAGTGCCTACGTCAGACTGAACCACCTGACCACTATCGCCAACTGGCGCAAGATAAGTCTCAACAATATTGTCCTGATAATCAGGGATACCATCGTTATCGCTATCACCATAGCCTTCAGCACTATCAGCAACACCATCACCATCAGTATCAGTTTCAGCAAGAACTGGCGCTGCAGCTAAAATCTTAATCGTTGCTGAAGCCGCAGTGGTCAGGGATCCGATACCACTATCTGTGACAGATGCACCAGCGTTAGCAACAGTATCACCTAAGGTACTAGGGTCAAACGTAGCGACCGCACCATCAATAACGACTCCAGGCATATCACTCACCGCAGCTTCCCAATTGAACGTATGCGTATCACCGGCATTAAGATCGCTATAACTTGCTGTGACCGTTACCGTTCCTGCATCAGCAGCAACGATTCGTCCAGTATTTTCACCTTGGGTTATCGCTAATGTAAGTACTGGAGCGACGTTCTCTTCGACAATAGTAATCGTTCGCTCAGAGACAGACCCTACAACAGCATTTGTGGGCGTACCAAGAGTGATTACAACAGTCTCAGATGTCTCAACTTCCGCATCAGCAGTAACGGTCATCGTCACCATACCCTTAGTTCCGGCACTGATAACAATAGAATCGCTAACAGTAAAGTCCCCAGAGTTAGAGATGGTCGTAATGTTACTAGCAACTGCTGCACCACTACTCCAACCTGTGATCCCATCTTGGAAATCACCATTAGTTACAAGCTCGGTTCCATCTGCTGTTGTAACACTGACATCATCAAGCCAAACCTGTCCGCCTTGAGATCCACCCATGTCGAATAAAACACGGCTGCTGTCGTCGCCAAAACCAGTGCTGGTTTGTGACAGTGTAAATGTTTGCCACTCAGTCGTCAGAGATACAGATTCTGCAGAATTCGCATAACTACCCGAATTCAAACCAACACCTGCAATAATTGTGCGCTCTATCGATGACTTCGCCTTAAACATTATCGTATAAACAGAATCCGGCACAATCGCCATGATTTGGCTTAAGTTGACTTCATAGACTTGAGCAGAAGTTGTTTCAACAACAGCAAAGTATGATGTCACATCAGCAACACCTGCAGTACCACCGACACTCAAAGGCACAGTGACCGGGTAAACTGCTGCAGGACCACTAAGCTCCACACTAATCTCAACAGTCGTTCCTTCAACCGTTACAGATGATGGTGAAAGGTTAG
>CALDQM010000013.1:0-3750 GCA_937911225.1 uncultured Cellvibrionales bacterium | reverse complement strand
TTGTCTTTACTGCTCTTATTGCTCTACCCACAATCACCTCTAGCGAGGCGAATGAATCTGCAGAAATTGAAACCATCGTTGTAACTGGCCGCCGTGACCAACAACCTTTGGACCAACTTATTGGCAGTGCAGGACAGGTAGGTAACGAAGAGCTCGATAGGATTTCACATGCTCATATAAACCAAGTCACCGCTCGTATGCCCGGTGTTTGGCTAAGTAGAGGTAATGGGCAAGAAGTTTTAGCCTCGGTTCGCTCTCCTGTGTTTACTGGTGCTGGGAGCTGCGCCGAAATTCTGACCACGGAAGATGGACTACCAATACGCCCAACAGGTATGTGTAATGTCAACCAGCTATTTGAAGTCAATACAGAGCAGGCTTCGGGGCTAGAAGTCTGGCGCGGTCCAGGAACGGTCTTTTATGGTTCAAACGCTATGCACGGTGTCATCAATGTACTTTCACCCAGTATCGACCAAAATCGAGTCTCTCTTCAGCTAGGTAGCCATGACTACAGCAGGCTTAAAATAGGTTGGCGCGGTATTGAGGGGTCTCAATCATTACAGGTCGCGGCTAATGGAGTCTCTGATGGCGGGTTTAAGGATGAATCAGGCTTTGATCAACAGAAGATATCGATAAAGCATGGGTGGTCCAATGCCGATATTGAAACTCAGACACATTTATCTGCGGTAAATCTAAACCAAGAAACCGCGGGTTATATTAAAGGCTTTAAATCTTACAAGGACGATGCTGTTTGGAAGACTAACCCAAATCCAGAAGCTTATCGCGATGCATCAGCTGTGCGATTATCATCACAAATTAGCGGGCAAGGGTCACTAGGCCAGCAATCGGGAAGTTGGAAGATAACTCCTTATGCTAGGCGCAGCTCAATGACTTTTTTGCAACATTACCTGCCCGGTCAAGCGCAAGAACAAAATGGCCAGAGCAGTGCCGGCCTGCAAACTAGCTATCAAGTCGACTTTAATGGTTTGACCTTGTGGTTTGGCGCCGACGCAGAATGGGCTGATATGTGGGTGAAGGAATCACAAGCTAACGCTCTTGGGACTCCTGATAATGTGCGATTTCAGGGCCAGCACTATGACTTTGAGGTAAAAAGCCAGCAATACTCAGTGTTTTCAAATGCCGAGTGGCAAGTGTCAGACAAGCTGACAGTAGAAGCGGGTTTGCGGTATGAGTCGCTGATGTACGATTATCAAAATAATATGATTGTTGGTAATACACGTGATGACGGGACTCTATGTAAATCTAGCACCGGTAGCTGCCGTTATTTCCGCCCGGCAGATAGGTCTGATCGAACTGATGACGTCAACTACCAGATAGGCACCCATTACGCCTTTACCGACTCTACTGGCGCCTTTTTAAGGCTAGCTAGTGCTTATAGAGCGCCACAGATCAATGAGCTCTACCGCCTTCAGAAAGAACAGGAAATTGCAGATGTGAAGCCCGAGCAGCTAGCTAGTATCGAGGCTGGGCTGCGCTACCAGTCTGCGCAATGGTTTGCTGAAGTATCTCTCTACCAGATGGACAAAGACCAAGTTATTGTTAAAGACTCCGACAGCTTTGTTGTTAATGACGGAGAAACGACACATCACGGCATTGAGTGGCAATTGCGTCACCAAATCTCTGATGACTGGCAACTGTCGACCGTTGGATCCTGGGCGGTGCATGAGTACTCCTATGCTCGGCTTTACGGCAACATCAACATAGACGGCAATGACATTGATACCGCTCCACGCTGGCAAGGCAGCGCTCATGCTCTGTATCAACCGACTGAGCGGACGAGCGTAGAGCTTGAATGGATTTACTTGGGTAAGTATTTCCTAGACCCCCAAAATGCACATCAATACGCTGGGCATAATGTGTTTAATGTTAGAGCTCAGCAGAGCTATGATAACTGGGAGTTCGCTGCCCAATTAACTAACCTTTTTGATCGCCATATTGCTGATAGAGCTGATTATGGTTTTGGTAGCTACAGGTATTTTGTTGGTGAAGGTCGCGGAGTTTCGTTTGAGGTTAAACGTTTATTCTAGAGTGGCCTCTAAGCAGCAAGTTGGTGTAACCTAGCGAAAAGATTAAAAATCCTGAAGGTCTGTCGCTAGGAGTCACCTGTAATGTCTAAAATAGAATCTCTTTCTGAAAGAGCTGAGTTACGTTTTTGGGGCTGGGGTTACGCCGATGAGCATCTGTCAGCGCAGGAAGATCAGTTAGTAGAAGCCATGGTGTCCGTCATGGCGCCGAACAACACTGAGATTGCCCCACCATCTATTGATGACTTTGACCTACCTCCACCTCGCCTTGAATTGCCCGAGGTCTTGACCGCTTTTGTTTCGACCACAAAATATGATCGACTAGTGCACAGCTACGGAAAGTCTTACCCTGACATTGTGCGTATGTTCTTACACCAAATTGACAACCCGCCGGACTGGGTCGCTTTCCCAAAAACAGAGCAACAAATTAGCGAACTATTAGCGTATGCCAGTAAAAACAACATTGCTGTCATACCGTTTGGCGGAGGTACCAGTGTTTGTGGTGGCGTAGAATCAGATATCGGTAAAGACTATCAAGCATCGGTAAGCTTAGATTTAGAGCATTTTAATAAAGTATTAGATATTGACGCCATAAGTCGAAGTGCAAGGATTCAAGGGGGAACTTTAGGTCCTGATATTGAAAGACAGCTCAAGCCTCATGGTTTTACATTACGTCACTTTCCTCAAAGCTTTCGCTTCTCGACCCTTGGCGGTTGGGTTGCAACGCGCGCCGGCGGGCATTTCGCTTCAGTTTATACTCATATTGATGACTTCGTAGAGTCGACAAGATTAGTCACCCCTTCAGGGATTATGGAAACACGTCGACTTCCAGGGTCTGGTGCAGGTCCCTCTGCAGACAGAATGGTTCTGGGCTCCGAAGGTACGCTTGGTGTTATTACAGAGGCTTGGGTGCGACTTCAAAGCCTACCGGTATGGAAAGCATCAGTTACCGTTACCTTCCAAAGTTTTAGTCAAGGTGTTGAGGCTGTTAGGCTAATCTCTCAATCAGGGCTTTTCCCTAGTAATTGTCGCCTTCTTGATGAATCAGAAGTTCACGCAAATCATTTAGCATCTGAATCCTGTGCATTACTGGTTTTGGGGTTTGAATCTGCGGACCATCCAGTTACACCCAAGATGGAACGTGCACTGATAATTGCCAACGACTGTGGTGGAAAATATACAGACGTAAAATATATCAATACCCAAGATGAAGCCATAAAGCCTGAATCTGCCGATTCTACTGCAGCAGCATGGCGAAATACGTTTATTAGAATGCCCTATTATAGAAACCGAATGGTTGGTTTTGGGATAATAGCCGACACGTTTGAAACGGCTATTACCTGGGACAAGTTTGAAAAACTCTATGAAGGCATAAAACGAGGAATGGAGAAGGCTATTCTTGAAATTACTGGCAACACTGGGCTAGTTTCCTGCCGCTTCACCCATATCTATCCCGATGGTCCAGCGCCCTACTTTAGCTTCTATGCTCTAGGCGACACTAACGGCGACCTCTCTAATGCTCTAAAAAATTGGCGGCAAATAAAACAGGCCGCTAATGAGCTGGTGGTAAATCTAGGAGGGACAATTACTCATCACCATGCTGTTGGACGTGACCATAAGGCCGGTTATGAGCAACAAACATCCGACCTCTATAGGCAAACCCTTATTGCTACTAAGCAAACTTTGGATCCTGCCGGAATTTTAAATC
>CALDQM010000012.1:0-23406 GCA_937911225.1 uncultured Cellvibrionales bacterium | reverse complement strand
GAAGCGCCTGCTGAGGTTGCTGTCGAAGCGCCAAAGGTTGACGAAGCTAAGTAACTGAGATCGAAAATGCAGTTATCTAAAGGGGGTTCTGCCCCCTTTATTTTAAATGAAAAAACGATTATGAGAGGGATATGATGTCACAGGTAACATCAGCATTAGTTAAAGATCTGCGTGAACGTACTGGTCTAGGAATGATGGAATGCAAGAGAGCTCTGGTTGAGGCCGGTGCTGATATAGACAAAGCAATTGAAGAATTGCGCAAGTCCAGTGGAATGAAGGCGGCTAAAAAAGCCGGTCGTACAGCGGCTGACGGGCTTGTTTCCGTAAAGGTTGACGGCGGATTTGGTGTTGTTGTTGAGATTAACAGTGAGACTGATTTTGTTGCTCGAGATGAGGGTTTCCAAGGTTTTGTTCAGACCGTAGTCGATGCCGCATTTGATTCAAAGCAAACTGATATGCCAGCATTAATGGCTGGCGAGCTAGAATCGCTTCGAGAGGCTCTCGTACAAAAAATTGGTGAAAATATTTCACCACGCAGAGTATCTACTATTGAAGCGGCTGTGGTTGGCGGATATGTTCACAGCAATAATAGAATCGCTGTTATAGTGGGACTTAGTGGCGGTGATGAAGCATTAGCAAAAGATGTGGCTATGCATGTAGCCGCGGTGAATCCTGCAGTGGTTAGTTCTGACCAGATGTCCGCTGAGGTTGTTGCTGCGGAGAAAGAGATTTATGCTGCTCAAGCAAGAGAGAGCGGTAAGCCAGAAGAAATTATTGAGAAGATGATTGCTGGTAGAGTAAATAAGTTTCTGAAGGAAAGTAGCTTGGTTGATCAACCGTTTGTAAAAGATCCTGATACAACCGTCGGTAAATTAGTCAAAGCAGCAGGGGCAGAGGTATTATCTTTTGTTCGCTACGAAGTTGGCGAGGGCATCGAGGTTGAAGAAGTTGATTTTGCAGCAGAGGTTGCCGCTCAAGTTAAGGGTGCTAGTTAACCAATATTAGGAAGCGTTATGTCAGTTTCTGGTAACCAAAAGCAGTACAAGAGGATTCTTCTCAAACTTAGTGGGGAAGAGTTGATGGGTAGTGAGGGCTTTGGGATCGATCCTAAAGTCCTTGATCGTATGGCACTAGAAATTGGTCAGCTAGTCGGTATAGGTGTTCAGGTAGGGCTGGTGATCGGCGGTGGTAACTTGTTCCGCGGTGCGGCACTAAATGAGGCCGGAATGGACCGTGTTACTGGCGATCACATGGGTATGCTGGCAACAGTGATGAACGCTTTGGCAATGCGAGATGCTCTAGAGCGAACTAATATTTCCTCCCAAGTTATGTCATCCATCCCAATGAGTGGGGTTGTAGAACACTACGATCGTCGTCGTGCTATTCGATATTTGAAAGACGGTGATGTGGTTATTTTTGCAGCGGGGACGGGAAATCCGTTCTTTACGACAGATTCCGCAGCCTGCTTGCGGGGTATTGAGATTAACGCAGAGGTTGTTCTGAAGGCGACTAAAGTAGATGGGGTCTATAGTGCTGACCCAATGCTTGACCCTAATGCAGAGCTGTATTCAAGCCTTACGTATGATGAAATTCTTGATAAAAAACTCGGTGTAATGGATTTGACGGCTATTTGCTTGTGTCGTGAACATAAAATGCCATTAAGAGTTTTCCGAATGTCCAAGCAAGGCGCTTTACTAAATCTTGTTGTTGGCGGCGATGAAGGTACGTTGATAGAAGAAGACTGAGAGATTAAACAATGATTGAAGAACTAAAGAGTGATGCAGAAGCGCGAATGACCAAGTCTTTGGACGCTCTGGGTAATGCTTTTAATAAAATTCGCACTGGTCGAGCGCATTCGAGCTTGCTCAATGGGATCTCGGTAGACTATTACGGTATAGACACACCGTTATCCCAGGCGGCATCTATTGTCGTTGAAGATTCGCGGACTTTGTCAGTAACGCCGTGGGAACGGTCGCTAGTCCCAGATATCGAAAAAGCTATAATGAAGTCGGACTTAGGGTTGAATCCATCGACAGCTGGAACGGTAATACGTATCCCTCTGCCTGCTCTTACTGAAGAGACGCGCAAGACCTACGGTAAGCAGGCGAAGGCAGAAGCTGAGAATGCGCGAGTCTCAATCCGCAATATTCGTCGTGATATTCTTTCAGTTGTGAAAGATTTTTTGAAAGAAAAAGCTATTAGTGAAGATGAAGAACGTAAGGCTAATGATGATATTCAAAAAATAACCGATCGTTTCGTTGGTCGAATAGACGATTCCTTGGTTGCTAAAGAAAAGGATTTGATGGAGATTTAATCTCTTCATTAGATCTGACAAGGTGGGCTAAGATATGCATGCGATAGGGCGCTTCTCTGGTTGCTACGGCATTGATGGTCTCCGCTGGCTAGTTTTAAACACTACAGTGCTTATAGGTTAGGTATTTAGATGCTTAAACTGAGAATAATAACCGCAGTTTGTATGGCATCATTATTTGTGGCGATGTTATTTCTGTTGCCCTCTCTTTGGTTTGCTATAGCCGTTCTTCCTCTCGTGATGATGGGAGGTTGGGAATGGTCTAAACTTATTAAAATCCGCTCTACATCCGCTAGAGTTATGTACCTCTCTACCTTAATATTTATTATCTTTGGCTTAAGTGTGTGGTTAGGGCTGCCTAATAACTTCCTCCCTCAGCAGGCTCAAAACATTTTGATTGGGACCGTGGCTTTGTGGGCGATTATCTTCTTATGGATCCAAGGGTATCCATCTAGCTCAATTCTATGGTCTCCTAGGCCTGTCCTAGCGCTATTAGGTCTCATACTTTTGAGTGTAACGTGGTTGTCAGTTGTGACTATTTTGCTGGGTGACCATGCACAGTGGGGGTTAATGCTGGGTATTTTAATCATTGTTTTTGCTGATGTAGGTGGTTTTGTTGCCGGCAAACTGTTTGGTAAGCATAAACTGGCGCCGCTAGTAAGCCCGGGTAAAACCTGGGAGGGTTTCGTCGGGGCAATGGGGTTACAGGTACTTTTGATTGTCTTTTTAGTCAAATATCTGCCGATGGAAATCTCACTGTTAAAGGCGGCGTTCCTAATTTTCTCTGTGGCTCTTTACTCGATAATTGGGGATCTGTTTGAAAGTATGGTTAAGCGTTATAGTGGTGTGAAAGACAGTGGTTCTTTGCTTCCCGGTCATGGAGGTGTCTTGGATCGTATTGATGGCGTCATGGCTGCGCTTCCTCTATATGCTCTTCTTCTGGGAGTCTGGGTCTCTTGAGCGCGCAGTGGATAACAATATTAGGTGCAACGGGGTCTATTGGTTTGAGTACCCTCGATGTTGTGGCGCGTCATCCCCAGAGATACAGTGTTTTTGCTCTCTCAGGTAAGACCAAAATTCAGGTGCTCGCGCAGCAATGTCAAATACATCAGCCAAAGTATGCGGTGGTGATGGACGTTGATGCGGCGCAGCAATTAAAGGCGCTCTTAGTTTCTTTTAAGGTTTCCACTGAAATACTGGTTGGGATAGATGCACTGTGTGCGGTGTCAAGTGATAGTAATGTAGATATAGTGATGGCAGCTATTGTTGGCGCTGCTGGACTTGTGCCCACATTAGCCGCCGTAAATGCTAACAAGAAGGTGTTGTTGGCCAACAAAGAATCGCTAGTAATGGCAGGGCATCTTTTTATGGAGGCCCTCAAGCGTTCGAGCGCAGTGTTACTGCCAATTGATAGTGAGCACAATGCGATCTTTCAGTGTTTGCCTCAACAAAAGAATGATTTGTCGGCGGTAGGAGTGCGCAAACTTTTACTATCGGCCTCTGGTGGTCCGTTTCGAGGCTGGACTGCGGAACAGATGAAGCATGTGACGCCCGAGCAAGCATGTGCCCATCCAAATTGGAGTATGGGTAATAAGATATCTGTTGATTCGGCAACTCTAATGAACAAAGGGTTAGAGTTGATTGAAGCCTGCTGGCTGTTTGATATGAACGAAAATCAGATTGAGATTGTAGTTCATCCGCAGAGCATTATTCACTCACTTGTTCAGTATGTCGATGGGTCAGTTATTGCCCAGTTAGGTAATCCAGACATGCGTACCCCTATTGCTCACGCGCTAGCATGGCCTGATAGAATTGATTCAGGCGTGAAAAACTTAGATCTGTTCGATATTTCTCGTCTTGACTTTGAAAAGCCTAATTTTAATGATTTTCCATGCTTAGGGCTTGCATGCGAAGCGGCACGGATTGGCCTTGACGCACCGGCAACGCTCAATGCTGCCAATGAGATAGCCGTTCAGGCTTTTTTGGACAAGCGCATTGGGTTTACGCAAATTGCTGATGTTGTAAAAGAGTCGATGTCTGTTGCTATATTTAATGAACCTGAGTCCCTTGTTGCAGTCCAAGAGACAGATCTTAAAGCCCGCAGTCTTGCTACTGCCTATATTTCGAGGATAACGTCTTAAATGTTGGATATTGCTTTAACTATTTTTTATACGTTTATAGCGCTGGGAACACTAGTTACCGTTCATGAGTTCGGCCATTTTTGGGTGGCTCGGCGTTGTGGTGTGCGTGTAGAGCAGTTTTCTATTGGATTTGGTAAGGCGCTTTTTACATGGCATGACAAGCATGGGACCGAATTTATCTTCGCAATTTTACCTCTTGGCGGTTACGTAAGAATGCTCGATGAGCGGGTCGGTGATGTCTCGCCAGAGGACCTATCTTTTGCCTTTAATCGAAAAACTGCTCTACAACGGCTGGCCATCATTAGTGCTGGTCCAATCGCTAATTTCTTACTGGCTGGCGTGATTTTCTGGTTTATATTTCTAGGCGGGGAGCGCGGTTTGTCCCCTGTGATTGGCGATGTTTTACCTACATCAATTGCCGAACAGTCTGGTTTTGAAAAAGGTATGAAAATCGTTGATATTGGCGGTAACCAGGTCGACTCTTGGGCAGCAGTGTCTCGAGAGTTATTTGATTTTATTGGCACAAATGGTGAGATTCCTTTTTTAGTTACTTATCCAGATAGCGCTATTCGATATGAGCTACTTGTCAGCGTCGATGATTGGTTAGCTGATGAAGAAGCACCTATGCCACTGAGAACACTGGGTCTTTCGCCACCTTTTGTTCTCGATGCATTATTAGTGGCCGATGTTGTTGACTCAGCGGCTGCCGATCGAGCGGGGCTGCGTGCAGGTGACCAGATTCTAGCGGTGAACGACTTGCCGGTAGTATCTATCAGTACGTTTATTCAACAGATTTCTGAGAGCTCGGGTCAAAGGCTCAAACTTGGCGTTCAGAGAGTTGATGATGTTGGGGCTTCTGCCAATGTTGATATTTATGCCACCCCGGAAAGTGCGGTGAGAGAGGGCAAAATCGTAGGGCAGTTGGGTATCCAGTTATCATCAAGCGTTACCTACCCAGATTCCTTGATTACAAAGGTTGAGTACGGACTGCTCGGTGCAATTCCACGAGCGTTCGAAGAGGTTGTTGTTAATTGTATTTTTGTCGTTAAGTCAGTAGGTAAACTAGTAACGGGTAATCTTAGCCCCAAGAACTTAAGTGGACCCATCACTATAGCGAAAGTTGCTGGTGACACAGCCCGTTCGGGCCTCGATAATTTTATTCGCTTTGTGGCTATTCTGAGTATAATGCTGGGCGTGATGAACCTCATGCCAATCCCCGTCCTTGATGGGGGTCACATCGTGTTTATTTTAATTGAGGTACTGAAAGGTTCGCCTGTGTCTGAGCGGATTCAACTCGCTGGTTATAAAGCAGGGTTTGCAATGCTAATAAGTTTAATGGTATTCGCCACATTTAATGATCTCATGCGTCCATTTTGAGTTCTCTTACGCCGATTAATTACTAAGGTTATAGATTTTAATGAAGCAATTATTAACTGGCTTGATTCTATTCATCCTGATCACCTCTTCTGGCTCTTATGCTGATGAATTTCAGGTTCTAGATATTCGTATTGAGGGTCTCCAACGTGTTTCTGCGGGAACTGTGTTTGCCGCTCTGCCGATAAGTGTCGGGGACACTGCCGATGATATGACAGTCCGAGAAGCCACAAGATCGCTTTTTCGCACTGGTTATTTCGCAGATGTCATTATGGCGAGAGAGAATGGCATATTAGTGGTTGGTCTGATTGAGCGTCCAGCAGTGACCGAGATAAACATTGATGGCAATAAGGCGATTGAGACTGATCAGTTAATGGATGCGCTCCGCGAAAATGGGTTAGCCGAAGGTCAAATATTCCGCCAAGTTATCTTAGAGGGAATGAGTCAAGAGTTACAAAGGCAATATGTTTCCCAGGGTCGTTATGGGGCGCTAGTCCAAACCGAGGTTAAGCAACTTCCACGCAATCGAGTGGCCGTCAACATAGACATTGATGAGGGTGATGTTGCTAAGATCCGTCATATCAATATTGTTGGTAATAGCAATTTTGCTGAGCCGATTTTACTTGAACAGTTTGAACAGAACAAAACGGGTTGGTTGTCATGGATTACTAGCGATGACAAATACTCTAGAGAAAAGCTATCTGGAGATTTAGAGACTCTTGAAAGTTGGTATTTGGATAGAGGGTATTTGAAGTTTCAAGTTCTCAGCACTCAGGTCTCGGTAAGCCCTAATAAAGAGTCTGTATTCATTACCATCAATGTTAGTGAAGGAGATGTGTATACCATTAGCGAGATTGAGCTGGCTGGTGATCTTATTATCCCTGAGGCACAGGCTAGAATGCTTGTTTTGTTGCGGGAGGGAGTCATTTTCTCCCAGGCTTTAATGACCGCGTCTAGTGACTATTTGACGAGGCGTTTAGGCAATGAAGGGTACACGTTTGCTGAGGTAGAAGGGTTTCCTCAAGTTGATGAGGATGCGAAAACCGCTACCGTCACTTTTTTGATCAAGCCCGGCATGCGCGCTTATGTGAGACGAATTGATTTTCGTGGCAACACCAAGACCGCAGACTCCGTTTTGAGGCGCGAGATGCGTCAAATGGAGGGTGGCTCAGCCAACAACGCGTTGATTGAAATGTCTAAGGTACGCTTGGAGCGTGTAGGCTTCTTTAAAGAGGTGTCGGTGGAGAATATTCCGGTTGCAGGCACTAACGACCAGATTGATGTCGTTTATACCGTCGAGGAGCAACCGTCGGGTTCGGTTGGAGCTAACCTTGGTTACTCTCAGGGTTACGGCCTAATGTTGGGCGCCAATCTTACTGAGAATAATTTTTTCGGTACAGGCAAACAGGTGGGTGTAGGGATCAATAAAAGTGCTTACCAGAGTTCGCTTAATTTCAGTTACTCTGAGCCTTATTTCACTATTGATGGTGTTAGCGCGGGTTACAGTATTTATGCGCGTGAGACTGATTACAGTAAGCTTAGGTTACAGCCGTTTTCTCAGAACACTAAGGGCGCCAGTGTTACTTGGAGTTATCCCGTCTCTGAAGTGCAGCGCATCGGATTTGGTTTCACTTACGAGCACTTAGAGCTGAATTTGGGTGACTATACAAGCTCGCCGGTGATTGAAGATTTCGTTGCCGCCAATGGTGACTGGTTCCGTTCAGTCAATTTCAACGTTAATTGGGTTAAATCTACTCTAAATAGAGGAATCTTTGCGACTCGCGGAACTTCTCAGCGGCTTAGTGCGGATGTGGCCATGCCAGGATCGGGGTTAGAATATTTTAAGCTTACTTATAAGGCGTCTCATTTACGGGGTCTGACGAAAGATTTTACGCTTAAGGTCAAAGCTGACCTTGGCTACGGGGAAAGTTTTGGCGATACCAGCCAGATGCCATTTTTTAAGAATTTTTATGCGGGTGGTTTGGGGTCTGTCAGAGGTTATGAGAAATACTCGCTGGGTCCTCAAAATAGTCAGTCTCAGGGTTATTCAAGCTCCAGAGCGCGGCCGGTGGGTGGTAACGTTCAGGTGGTCCTAGGCGCGGAGGTAATATTCCCATTACCGTTCATTAAAGACCAACGCTCAGTGCAATCAGCATTATTTTTTGACGCAGGTAATGTTTTTAATACCAAATGCGGTCCTCTTGAGGTAAATTGTTATAGTCCCGAAGAGGGGGAGCTGCGTTACTCGGTCGGTCTGGGTGCAACTTGGTTAAGTGGTTTTGGTCCCATCACGTTTAGTGTGGCGAAACCTCTTAACTCAGATGAAGCCGATCAAACAGAAGTTTTCCAGTTTTCGCTGGGAAATCAATTTTAATTAAATCTTAGGTTTGGAGAAGTGTTGTGAGGAATTTGAAAGCGTTCGTTTTACTGTTAGTTGGTGTAGTTGGTTTTTCATCGGTTGCAGTAGCTGCAGAAGATAAGATTGCTATTTTGGATGTTCAGCAGGCTATGTTTGCCTCTGATTATGCACAGTCTAGAGTTAAGCAGTCTCTGGAAAGCGCCGATTTTGTGGCGTTAAAAGCGAAAGCTGAGGGTTCTGCGGCCGATCTACAAGCTATGTCAAAAGAAGTGGAAGCAAAACGCTTAACTTGGTCTGCAGAGCAGGCAGAGGGTCATCAGAAAAGAATGTCCTATGCGAAAGCAGACTATGATCTTGCGGTGCAAAAAATTCAAGGTGAGCAAAAGCAATTGCAGCAAAAAATATTACAAGATTTATCGCCGACTTTTCAGCAGGCACTTACTGAGGTGATACAAGAAGAAGGTATTACCTTATTACTAAGAGCTGAATCAGTCTTGTCCGCTAGCGCTGAAAATAATCTTACGGCAAAAGTGGTTGACCGACTAAACCAGAAGACAAACGCAGTTAACGAAGACAAGTAATGGCCCTTTATGAGTGTCGATTTTTCGCTTGGTGAAATAGCCGCTTACCTCGATGCCGAGGTACGAGGGGACTCTAAACTAAGAATAACTGGTCTAAGCACTTTGCACGATGCGGGTGATGGCCAGTTAGCTTTTTTAGATAACCCTAAATATACGAAACAGTTAGCCACTACCAAGGCAAGTGCTGTAATTTTGACGTCTGATAACTCGGTAAATTTTGCTGGGAACTGCGTAATTGTGGCTCAGCCCTACCTAGCGTACGCGCGTATCTCAAGTTGGTTCGATCTTTCGCCTGTAAAGCCTGAATCTATTCACCCCAGCGCGGTGATAGATCCAACCGCCGTGCTGGGTGATAATGTTTATATAGGGCCCAACGTCGTTGTTGAAATGAACGCATATATTGGTATGGGCTGCCATATTTCTGCTAATAGTTTTATCGGAGCAAGATCCTCTATTGGTGCCAATGGCTATATTGCGGCTAATGTTTCGATTTATCATGATGTTAGAATTGGATGCAAAGTACGTATACATAGTAGTGCCGTCGTTGGTGCTGATGGTTTTGGTATAGCACAGCGGCAAGATGGCAGTTGGGAAAAAATCCATCAAATTGGTGGTGTGGTTATAGGAGATGATGTTGAGATTGGAGCCTGTACAACCATTGATAGGGCAGCACTTGCTGACACTATCCTTGGTGATGGCGTCAAACTGGACAATCATGTGCAGATCGCCCACAACGCGGTAGTTGGAGATCATACGGCTATTGCGTCATATTCTGGTTTGGCAGGTAGTGCAAAGATAGGTCGTAATTGCATTATGGCTGGCGATGTTTGTATCGTTGGACACGTCACTGTGTGTGATAATGTACAGTTAACTGCTCGCACGCTAGTTACCAAGTCAATATCTGAGCCGGGATCCTATTCTTCAGGCGCGATGCCGTTAATGACCACAACTGAGTGGCGTAAAAATTCTGTACGAATTGGACAGTTAGATAGGCTAGCAAGGCGGGTTAAAAAGCTCGAACAGTAACGCTTGTTGTATATTTGGTGACCTGGGCAGATCTTACAGTTGGTCGTCTACAGTAAAATTCACTTGGAAACGTCTATGAATGTAAATGAAATAATGGGTTTGCTACCACACCGATATCCTATGTTGTTAGTGGATCGGGTTGTTGATTACGTTGCCAATGAGCGGATTTTAGCTTATAAAAATATTACCGTTAATGAAGAGGTTTTTAACGGCCACTTCCCTGGTGCTCCTATCTTTCCTGGGGTCATGACTATCGAGGCCCTCGCGCAGGCATCTGGTATTCTCGGGTTTTTATCGACCGGCAGTTCTGCCGATGACGGTAAGCTCTATTTATTTGCGGGAGTTGATAAAGTAAGGTTTAAGCGGCCAGTTGTTCCGGGTGATAAGCTAATGTTGTCTTCCGAAGTTGAAGCGGTAAAGCGGAATATTTGGCGCTTTAAAACGGTTGCGACAGTAGATGGTGAAATTGCCTGCGCAGCTACTCTTCTGTGTGCTTATAGAGATAGAGAAAAATTCCAGTGATTCATCAAACCGCTATTATTGATCCTACCGCGATAATAGGCAAAGACGTTACCGTTGGTCCGTGGACTACTATCGGGCCCGGCGTTGAGATCGGTGATGGCTGCAAAATAGCGTCACATGTCGTAGTTAAGGGTCCAACAGTGATAGGCCGCAGTAATACGATTTATCAGTTTTCCAGTGTTGGTGAAGACACGCCAGATCTAAAATATAAAGGTGAGCTTACTCGACTTGTTATCGGAGATAACAATACTATTCGGGAGGGTGTTACGATCCATCGAGGTACCATTCAAGACAATGGAGAAACTCGGATAGGTAGCAATAACCTGTTTATGGCATACGTCCATGTCGGGCATGATTGTACTATTGGTGACCATGTGGTTATGACAAACAACGCAGCGGTTGCAGGGCATGTAAACGTGGGCGACTGGTCAATTTTATCTGGTTTTGCAATGATACATCAGTACGTAAGTCTAGGCGCTCATTGCTTTATTGGCCCGGCGGCTTTTGTTTATCATGATGTACCAGCGTGCGTAACAGTGTCAGGTAGCCCAGCGGAACCGCGAACGATTAATCGCGAAGGGCTAAAGCGACGTAATTTCTCGGCCGAACAAATTGCTTTGGCGAATAAAGCGTATAAGATCTTATATCGGCGCGGTCTGCGTTTAGAGGAAGCTATTAGCGCGATCGCAGAACTTGGCGATGATCCAATGATAACAATGTTTGTTGATTCTGTTGAGCGTTCGACTCGCGGCATCATTCGCTAGCGCATGAGTTCCAATAGACCAGTTTTTGCCATGATTGCCGGAGAGACATCTGGAGATTTGCTAGGTGCTGACTTAATCTGCGGTTTAAAAAAAATCTTCCCAGATGCGGTTTTTGAAGGTATCGGCGGTCCAAAAATGCAGGCAGAGGGTCTTCATTCTCTATTTGACATGGAGCGGTTGTCTGTTATGGGCCTAATCGAACCCTTAAAGCGACTTCCAGAGCTACTGCGAATTAGGAGAGCAATCGTAGGCCGTTATAGGTCTGCACCACCTAGAGTATTTATCGGTATTGATTCACCTGACTTTAATACCAATATAGAGTTGAAATTGCGCCGCTCAGGCGTCAAAACGGTACATTACGTAAGTCCTTCTGTCTGGGCCTGGCGTCAGGGACGTATTAAAACGATTAAAAAAGCGGTTGATTTGATGTTGACACTGTTGCCTTTTGAGGCAGATTTTTATAAACAGCATGAAGTCCCCGTGTGCTTTGTAGGACATCCACTGGCGAGCCAAATCCCTCCGCACCCAGATGCTCTTTTAGCAAAGAGAACGTTAGGACTTGATGCACATCAACCTATTTTATGCGTTATGCCTGGCAGTAGAGCAGGCGAAGTAAAGTTGTTAGCAGAACTATTTTTAACAGTTGCAGAGCAAATAGGAAATTCACTGGGTGGTTTGCAGATTGTTATTCCTGCGGCTAATCACGCAAGATATGATCAGCTCAAAGAAATTCTCTCGCGTTACGAGGGCCTTAATGTACGACTATTACTGCAGCAATCTCACCTTGCCATGGAGAGTGCAGACGCTATTTTGTTAGCGTCTGGCACTACCGCTCTAGAAGCGATGTTGTTTAAAAAACCAATGGTAGTGAGCTATCGCCTCGGCGCTCTGACTTATGCCTTAGTGTCACCGTTCATCAAAACGCCTTTTGTATCGATTCCTAATCTCTTAGCAGGTGAGATGTTAGTTCCTGAGCTCATACAGAATGATGCGACGGTAGAAGCCTTGGTAGCCGCGGTAAATGATGCGCTTAATAGTGATAAGAAACAGGATTTGATTGCTAGATTCGATAGTATTCACGAATCTCTCGCCATAGACTCTGGGACTATTGGGGCCGAGGCTATTGCTAAGTTGCTAGCCTCATGACGCCTTGGATAAGGCCAAAGGGTATTTTATGTCTGGCAGGGGTTGATGAGGTGGGTCGGGGCCCACTAGCGGGTGATGTAGTCACCGCCGCGGTCATATTACCTGAAAACCATCAAATTGAAGGTCTGGCTGACTCTAAAGTATTGAGTGCGAGACAGCGAGAGAATCTCTATGCAGATATCATTGGCCAGGCCGAGTGCTGGGCAGTCGGACGAGCGTCTGTGGAGGAGATCGATCGATTTAATATCCTACAGGCGACTCTAATGGCCATGCGCCGTGCAGTACTTAGTTTGGACGTTAAACCTGATTATGTAGTGGTCGATGGTAATCGGCTCCCCCAATGGGAGTACGCAAGTGAAGCTGTTGTTAAAGGAGATGGGCGTGTGGACGTTATAAGCGCGGCCTCAATTATTGCCAAGGTTGTGCGAGACGCAGAGATGTTAGCTTTGGATAGCCATTACCCAGGCTATGGCTTTGCTGCAAATAAGGGTTATGGGACCCCTCAGCATCTCGAAGCGCTGCAGAGGTTGGGGCCAACCCCTATTCATCGACGCTCATTTGCCCCAGTGAGTAACGAGCTTACAGCTGAACAAAAGCCATTGTTTTGAGTCAAGATGGATGGTTTTGCTATAGCCGTTGTCCTCGGCTATTTGTTTGTAAATAGATATCCATTGTAATGTCAGAAAATGATACGAAGACCTTGAGTTAAACACCTACAACCTTTACATTAATATAGTCATATAATAATTTTTTTATTAGGAGAATATCGTTTGAAATACGCTGAAATTACTGGATGGGGTAGCTATGTTCCTCCTGTTCTGATGACTAACGACGATATGAGTCAAGTTATAGATACAAATGATGAGTGGATATTCTCTCGTTCAGGTATAAAGCAGCGTCACTATGCTCATGTTTCAACCGGCAAGATGGCATGGTTGGCTTGCGAGCGCGCTTTAGCGTCAGCCGGAGTAAACGCCGAAGATGTCGACTTAATTATTTTAGGGTCCACGAGCCCAGAGGAAATTTGTCCTAATACAGCGAGTTATATTAAAAACGAGCTTGGAGCCACAAAGGCCGCTGCATTTGATTTGAATTCTGCATGCACAAGTTGGTTTTATGGGGTAAACGTTGCTACGGATATGATTCGAGCAGGGTCGATCAAAAAAGCACTTGTGGTTGGTTCAGAGCGAATTTCATTGGCGATGGATTGGCAAAAACGCGAGTCATGTTTTTTATTCGGTGACGGCGCTGGCGCGATTCTGTTGGAAGCTTCGGAAGACAAGGTCGGCTTAGTGTCTTCGCACATGAGTTGCATTCCCGATAGCCGCGAATGTCTTCACTTACCGAGTTGGGGTATGTCGCCGCTGCATTATACGGACGATATTTTTATATCACTAAACTTTGAGGGTCAAGAGATCTTTAAGAGTGCCGTTAAAGGTATGAGTGACTCCATTGCTAATGTACTTGAACGTGAAGGTCTCACACCTGATGATATTGATCTTTTTATCCCTCATCAGGCGAATATTAGAATTATTCAAGCACTAGCAAAAAGGCTTAATTTTTCAATGGACAAGATTGTTGTTCGAATAGATGAGTACGCCAACACGTCTGCGGCATCGATTCCCTTGGCACTATGCGATGCAATAGCGGACGGCACCGTAAAGCCAGGAATGAGGATTTTAACTGCGACATTTGGGGCTGGTCTGACTTGCGGTGCAGGTATCATTAAGTGGGGCGATAGAGTCAGTCCAATCAATAGTAGTGATAAAGATATCCCTGGCTTCGAAGGGACCGTTTTCGACCTAATGGCTGATAGTTTTGCCCATTATGGCGTCGATGCTAAACACCTCTTAACTAAAAAATAAATATGCCTTCAAAATTTGTGCATTTAAGACTTCATTCGGAGTACTCACTAGTTGATGGTCTGGTGAGAATAAAGCCGCTTGCGTCAAAGGTTGCTGAGTTAGAGATGCCCGCGGTTGCATTAACGGACTTCAATAACTTTTTTGGCCTTGTAAAGTTTTACAAAGCAGCCCAGGGTTCTGGCGTCAAACCCATACTTGGAGCTGAGGTTCTGGTGCTGGATGAGTCTGGTGAGGGTGCCTTAACTCAGCTAGTACTTTTAGTGATGGACCAGGTAGGCTATAAAAACCTAACATGCCTTATTTCTAAGGCTTATCAAGAGGGACAACGTCAAGCTGTTCCCACCATTAGGCTGGCTTGGCTGGAAGCACTTGGCGGCGGTCTTATTGCGCTTTCTGGCGGTCGACTTGGCGAAGTTGGTGTCGCTCTCGTTTCTGGGCGTAATATTGACGCACAGACCTCTCTAACGCATTTGATGCAGTTGTTCCCCGGAAGGTTCTATCTGGAGCTGCAGCGTACAGGCCGAGCTGATGAAGAGGACTATATCCATTCTGCAGTTGCGCTTGCTGCTGACTATAATTGTCCTGTTGTCGCCACAAATGATGTACGGTTCATTGATAGAGAAGAGTTTGAGGCTCATGAGGCGCGTGTCTGTATTTATGAGGGTAGAACTCTTGATGATCCGCGGCGTGAGCGCCGTTATTCGGAGCAACAATTTCTCCGAACTAGTGATGAGATGGCTGAGTTATTTAATGATATCCCCGAGGCTCTAGAAAATACGCTGGAGATTGCAAAGCGTTGCAATCTTGATCTAAGGCTTGGGGAATACTTCCTTCCGGACTATCCTATTCCTGACGGTAAGAGTATTGATGAATTCTTTATAGATGTATCTACGGTAGGCTTAGATGAACGTTTGAGAACTTTATTTGATCCCTTGTCATCGGATTTTAAAGAGAAGCAGGTGCTGTATGCTGACCGTTTAAAGTTTGAGCTCGATATCATTATAGAGATGGGTTTCCCTGGTTATTTTCTGATTGTAATGGATTTTATTCGTTGGGCTAAGTCAAATGATATTCCTGTAGGCCCCGGGCGGGGCTCTGGTGCGGGGTCATTGGTCGCCTATGCGTTAAAAATTACGGACCTTGACCCTATTGAGTACGATCTTCTTTTTGAACGGTTTCTCAATCCAGAACGGGTCTCAATGCCCGATTTTGATATAGATTTTTGTATGGAGGGGCGAGACCGTGTAATTGCCTATGTGGCCGAGCAGTATGGTCGTGACGCAGTATCTCAAATTGTTACTTTCGGAACTATGGCGGCCAAGGCTGTTGTCCGAGATGTTGCTCGAGTTCAAGGTAAATCCTATGGTCTAGCTGATAAATTATCTAAACTTATACCGTTTGAAGTTGGTATGACCCTTGAGAAGGCGGTTGAGCAAGAGGATGATCTTAGTCAATTTCTTAAAGCGGATGACGAGGCTTCTGAGATATGGTCAATGGCGCTTCAGCTAGAGGGCGTAGCAAGAAACTGTGGAAAACATGCTGGTGGAGTAGTCATTGCGCCGACCCAAATAACTGATTTTTCACCGATCTATTGTGACGAGCATGGCTCCGGTGTAGTAACGCAGTTTGATAAAAATGATGTCGAAGATGCGGGGTTAGTTAAGTTTGATTTCCTCGGTTTACGGACATTGACGATCATCGATTGGGCAGTAAAGATGATCAATAGAAAGCGCTTAGAAGGAGATGAAGAACCCTTAGTTCTAGAAAAAATACCTCTTGATGACGCGGCCACTTACGCGATGATGCAGCGAGCAGAGACAACCGCTGTGTTCCAGCTCGAATCACGTGGTATGAAGGAGTTAATTCGTAAGTTAGGACCAGATCGATTTGAAGATATCATCGCTCTGGTGGCGTTATTTCGTCCGGGGCCACTACAATCTGGGATGGTCGATGATTTTATTAATCGTAAAAAAGGCCGTGCGGAAGTCAGTTACCCCCATCCACAGTATCAGCATGAATGTCTTAAACCTGCACTTGAACCCACTTATGGTGTGATCCTTTACCAGGAACAGGTAATGCAAATTGCTCAAGAAATGGGGGGTTATACCTTAGGTGGGGCTGACCTATTGCGTCGAGCGATGGGCAAAAAGAATGCGGCCGAGATGGCAAAGCAGCGTGATTTATTTGTGGAAGGTGCGATAGGTAAGGGATTTGCTAACAATCTGGCTTCCAATGTTTTTGATTTAATGGAAAAGTTTGCGGGTTATGGATTTAACAAATCCCACTCAGCAGCTTATGCGTTGGTGGCTTACCAAACTGGATGGTTAAAAGCGCACTATCCCGCTGAATTTATGGCCGCAACTATTTCTTCAGATATGGACAAAACCGACAAAGTTGTCACCTTTATCGACGAGTGCAGAGCAATGAAGCTCGACTTGTTGCCACCTGATGTTAACTATGGGCAATTTCACTTTAGCGTCAATCCACAGGGTAGTGTGCTTTACGGATTGGGCGCTATTAAGGGGCTCGGGGAAGGCCCTGTTAGCGGTATTACATCTGCTCGCATCGAAGGTGGTATATTCACTGATTTGTTCGATTTTTGTGCTCGTGTTGATGGGCGTAAATTAAATAAGCGAGGTCTTGAGGCAATGATTCGTGCCGGCGCTTTTGATGAAATCGGGCCTAAGGGTGAAATAGGATATCGGCGGGCTGTAATGCTCGCGTGTATGGACGAGGCGGTTAAGTTAGCCGAACAGCACGCGCGTAACAAAGTGAGCGGCATGGGTGATCTGTTTGGTGATTCTGTCGTGGACAGTGCTCCAGAGATCAATTATAACGCGTACTCCGCGGTAAGGTCTCTGTCAGTTAGAGAGAGACTTAATGGCGAGAAAGAGACATTAGGGCTGTATTTGACCGGTCATCCGATCGATGAGTATGAGGATGAATTAAAAGTGATGTTGCCTCAGAGGATCGTTAATTTACGACCCGGTAAAGACGCTGAGACGATATCGGGTATGGTCGTTGGTATGCGCATTATGAAGAACAAGCGCGGAGATAGTTTTGCATTCCTGACGCTCGATGATAAGAGTGGTCGTATCGAGTTGTCTGTTTGGGCAGACAAGTACAATGCTTATCGAGAGATCCTTGCTAAAGATGCACTGCTTGTAGTGAAAGGATCCGTTTCTGAAGATAGCTTCACTGGAGGCTTAAAAATGGTCGCCGAATCTATACAGTCAATTTACGAGGCTCGTTGTAGCAAGTTACGGCGTCTTGAAATAAACATTACGGCGGGTAATGATGGTTGGGTCGAACAAGTACACACAACGCTCAGTGCATTTAAAGACGGCAACTGTGCGGTAACCGTAGATTACTGCCAGCCTAATGCTAGCGGTACTCTAAAATTAGGTCATCAATGGAAGGTCCAACCTAGAGATGAATTAATTAGTCGCTTGAGACAGCAATTCGGTAAGACAAATGTGTCTATGGGCTATGATTAAACCATTAGTAGCCAAGTAATTATTAGATGTTAAAATACTCTTTTGCATCGCCTTGCTGGCTTAACAGAGAACGTTATTACAATGAACCTAGATTATTTATCCTTTGAACAGCCAATTGCCGAATTAGAGGCTAAGATTGAAGAGCTTCAGCTAGTTGGCAATGATAATGAGCTGAATATCGCAGAGGAGGTCACAAAGCTTCGTGAGAAGTCTCGTAAGCTTACGCAAAGTATTTACGCCAAGCTAACGCCGTGGCAGGTCGTTCAGGTCGCTCGCCACCCGCATAGGCCTTACGCACTTGATTATATCCAACGTATTTTTTCTGACTGGGAGGAAATGCATGGTGATCGTCATTTTGGCGATGATAGTGCAATTGTTGGTGGCGTTGCCAGATTAGGTGATAGCCCAGTAATGATAATTAGCCAAGAAAAAGGTAGAGGTGTTACTGAAAAAGTAATGCGTAATTTTGGTATGCCAAAAGCGGAGGGCTATCGCAAGGCATTGCGTCTGATGGAAACCGCTGAGCGTTTCAAAATGCCAATTTTAACACTGATTGATACTCCTGGTGCTTACCCAGGAATTGATTCTGAAGAACGTAATATTTCTGAGTCGATCGCACGTAATTTAGCCGTTATGTCTAGATTGAAGACCCCAATTATTTGTACAGTCATTGGCGAGGGTAGCTCTGGTGGTGCACTGGGCATAGGGGTTGGTGATAGAGTAAATATGTTGCAATACAGCACCTACACGGTTATCTCCCCTGAGGGGTGTGCAAACATTTTGTGGAAGAGCAGTGATAAAGCATCGGCAGCTGCAGAAGCCATGGGCGTTACGTCCGCGGGTTTAGAGGCGCTCAATATAGTGGACAAAACCATTCCTGAACCAATGGGAGGTGCTCATCGTGATATTGAGGCAATGAGTTTGAGTCTCAAAGATCATTTATGCTCCCAGCTCGAAGAGCTTAAGGCACTTCCTATGGACGAGTTACTCACCCAGCGATATGATCGATTGATGAGTTACGGTAATCCAAGTTAAATGTTGGTAGACATCTAACTACTCAATAGTTTAACCATTACTTCCTGTCCTCGAGTAGCGACATTGCAGCCATTGCATCGGGATCTTGATTCTTGATCTGGTTGGCAATGTTGTGCTGGAAAAAGTAACGAAAGTCAGAGCACTCGTTTGCTGGATACAAGCACTCATCTCCAGGTAGTACTGGCGTAGTAACTTTCTTATCTTCATCGACCAACATTGCCTCAAGATTACCACTGTTGTTGAGACGCCAGCTAATAACTTCTTTTAATACGATACCCTGTGAATCATGAGCAGATAACGCCGCATGAGTGCCGATGGCGTCGGGTATTTCTTGAATTATTTCATCTGCAGAGTCGCACTGGTAATCGTAGTATTCTGCGGCCGTTTCTAATTCTACTATTTTGTGCATTGGTGCACTAAAAAACAGCTCATCAACCCCTTCATCATAATAACCTTGCCATTGGCCGTTCAAAGGATCATTAATCTCATTGCAGGGGATTAGTTTGTCGAGCCAAGGTACTAGCCCAACAACCTCTCCATTGAGTCTGAGGCCCCACGCTAAAATTTTCACTGAGAACAACTTGTCTGGGTTATCCGTATTACTATAGAGTATTTCTAGGCCATCAAGCTCTGCGGCCATTCTAATTATACGATTGTCATCAAGCTCAGAGAGAGGCTTGCGAGTGAAGATATCGATTACGTTGTCATGGCAGTGCTGAGGCGCCGAACTAGGCATAGAGATATCTCCTTATGGCAGTAGTGAGGAAAAACACTAACACTACATAAGGTACTCTACATAAATTAAAAGCACAACAATTTGTGTTTCGTACCTTAAACATTTAAATCTTGAGTAGTAGCTAAAATCTACATTTGCGTTGTTTTGGATACATTAAAACTCATGTAAACTAGAGTCAATTAGCGTCTATTGTCAGTTATTGGGAAGTAAAACCTCATCACACTTAATGAATCAAATAAATTAGTCGTTATCAATGAAGTATTTGCTGCCGAGTTTACGACTACGTTTGGGACTGAGCTAATTGGTGGTGCTGATGAGCCGTTATATTTACCTGCGGGAGCTACTTCTCCCACAGCAAAACTATTCTATCGACAAGATTTTTTGGCCAGCGCACTTCATGAAGTCGCTCATTGGTGTATTGCGGGTAAAGATCGGCGAGCAATGGAAGATTTTGGCTACTGGTATAATCCTGATGGAAGGACAATCATGGATCAAAGTAAGTTTGAGTTAGCAGAGGTGAAACCTCAGGCATTGGAATGGATGTTCAGTGTGGCCTGTGGGAAATCATTTCATGTGAGTGCGGACAACTTAACCAGTGATACGAGTGTCGCCAATGATAAGCAGTTTAAATTGGCAGTGGTTGACCAGACTCAGCAGTGGTGCTTGTCGGGTAGGCTACCTATTCGAGGATTACAGTTTTTAGAGGCCCTTATGAATCACTATGACATCGATGCCAAATGTACTGAACATTATCAACTAAAGCACCTTGTATAGAGGCTACTAATGCAATCTTTACTCATCGATTCTTCAATCTATATATTTCGTAGCTACTTTACACTACCTGAAAACTGGCGTACTCCTGAGAGTAGATTGCCAACTCACGCAGTGTATGGATTTACTAGTTTCATGATCGATTTATTGCGACAGAAACAACCGGATTATATCTTTTGTGCCTTTGATGAGAGTCTTCAAACTGGTTTTCGCCACCAACTGTGTGCTGATTATAAATCGAATCGCGAATTACCTGATGATGCTTTAGCGTTTCAATTAAATGCCTGCCGTCAGCTTTGCCGGGTCCTAGGTGTGGCCGAGATGGCGTCTAATATTTATGAGGCTGACGACTTGATTGGCTCTATGGCGAGCATAATGCGTGGGGTAGGGGTCCAGCCGGTTATTGTGAGCAGAGATAAGGATTTAATGCAGTTAGTCGGGGATCAAGATTTATACTGGGACTTCGGTAAGGCCCATCCAAAGTCTCAGAAACAGCTAGAGCAAAAATTAGAAATAGCGTGCACCCAAATGGTCGATTATTTAGCACTAGTGGGTGACAAAAGCGATAATATCGCTGGTGTGCCCGGTGTTGGCGAAAAAACTGCTAAGCAGTTACTTTCCCATTTTCCAGATGTTGAGGCGATTTTGGAGCACCTTGATCAACTCCAGGATTTGCCGATTAGAGGCGCGAAAAAATTAGCTGATAAACTACTGGGGAGTATAGATCAAATTAAATTAGCGCGAGAACTAGCAACAATAGTGACAGATATCGATGTAATGCCAGTTCCCAATGATATTACTTGGCAAGGAATTCAGGTACAGGCGTTTGATTTATTTGCCGAAGAGATGGGGTTCGGTAATGTATTTACGGCGCGAGTGGCTGACCTAAAGCATCGGCCAATAACATCTAATTTTCGAGTATAAAGAAGTTATGAACCATCGATTACTAAAAATTATTGCTGATGAAAACATGCCTCTGGTTCAGGAGTTATTTGGCCATTATGGTAATGTTACGCTGATTCCTGGTCGATCTATTCGAGCAGAGGATGTGATCGATGCCGACGTTTTATTGGTCAGATCCGTTACCGTAGTAAACCAAGAATTACTCCAAGGCTCAAGTGTCAAATTTGTGGGTTCAGCGACCATAGGCATTGACCATGTAGATACTAAATTTTTGAGTACCTCCGGTATACGGTTTGCATTTTCTCCAGGTTGCAACGCTAAGGCAGTTGTTCAATATGACTTGTCGGTTATGAGCAGGGTGGTGCCTGATTGGCTGAACAAAACCGTCGGTATTATTGGGTGTGGCAACGTTGGTGGGCGACTTTACAGCATGTTGTCGGCATTGGATGTGACCTGTCGCATTTACGACCCATTTTTGTCGATGGAGAGTAGCCTTCCTTTGCATGATTTTAACCATGTATTGGAGAGTGATATTGTTTGCTTGCATACCCCTTTGACTTACGAAGGGTCATTTCCTACCTACCATATGATCGACAGGACGGCCATTAACAGGCTACTTCCTGATGCTTTGCTGATTAGTGCAGGGCGTGGTGAGGTGGTAGATACGGCGGCTCTTTTAGAGGTTTTGCGTTCTGGTAGGCCGCTGTCCGTCGCGCTGGACGTATGGGAGTCGGAGCCTGATATCTGCCCTGAAATTTTACGGCATGTGTCGATTGGAACCCCACATATTGCAGGTAACAGTCTTGAGGGAAAAATGAACGGGACGACAATGGTTTTTGATGATTTTTTAGACTGGCTAGGCGTCCAAGAAGATTACGCCGCGCGCTTGAGTATTGAGCCGGTAACAATGAGTAGTCCGAATGTAAATTCGGTCAACAAAGCCGTGTTAGCAAGCTATGACGTTCTTGCAGATGATAAAAGGATGCGTAAGGCCCTGTCTGGGCTAGTAAAGAATACTAGTCAACAACGTGATATGTTCGATACCCTACGTCGTGAATACCCTGTGCGGAGAGAATTTGGATCAACTATTGTCGATACTTATCTGCAAGCAGAGCGGGGCGGCCTGCAGAGAGACTTAGCGTTGTTAGGTTTTTTAATGTCAGATGAACAATAAACTAGTGGTAGGACTGTTCGCTGACTCGGCTCTAATGATCGATCAAAGACAACTGCCGGTATGTCAATAAAAAGCTCGACAGTCTGGTGATGGCATCCACAAGTAGATCTCTGTCAGGTAGGAAAACGATCCTAAAATGTTGAGTATCGATACAATTAAATGCTGATCCTTGAACGATCAGGAGATGTTGCTGTTTGAGTAGCGCAAGCACGAATTTTTCGTCGTTTTCAATCGGGTAAATAGACGGATTTAATTTGAAAAATAAGTATAGAGCTGATTTTGGTTTTATACAGGTCAGCCCTGGGATTGCTGTCAGTAAATCAAAGCATAAATCTCTTTGTGCTAAAAGTCGGCCGCCGGGCAGTGTCAAATCGTTTATGCTTTGCCGTCCTCCTAGCGCTGTTTGAACGGCTAACATAGCCGGTACATTTGCACAGAGCCTCATGGACGCTAGCATTTCAAGGCCCTCTAAGTAGCTGCTGGCATTATCTCTGGCACCACTGATAAGCATCCATCCAGATCTAAACCCTGCTAGTCGATAGGCTTTTGATAGCCCATTAAAAGTGAGGCAGAGAGTATTCTTGGTCAGAACAGGTAGGGGGTAATGAATGTTATCGTCATATAAGATTCGATCATATATTTCATCAGCAAATATAATAAGGCTATGCTTTTCTGCCAGATCTACTAATTTACAGAGTATCTCTTTAGAGTAAACTGCGCCTGTAGGGTTGTTTGGATTAATGATTACTATCCCGTGCGTGCGAGGGGTTATTTTACTCTCGATGTCTGCTAGACAAGGTTGCCAGTCCCGACGTTCATCGCACTTATAGTGTATGGGATTTCCGCCAGATATGGCGACCGCTGCGGTCCACAGCGGGTAGTCTGGGGTAGGAATTAAGATCTCATCTGAGGGGTTAAGTAACCCTTGCATCGCCATAACGATTAACTCGCTGACGCCGTTCCCCATGATTACATCATCAATATCGATGTCGACTACCCTCTGAATTTGATAGCGCTGCACTACGGCTTTTCGGGCTGCGAAAAGCCCTTTGCTATGTGAGTAGCCCTGAGCACTTCGAAGATTATGTATGACATCTCTCATTATCTCGTCGGGCGCATTGAAGCCAAACGCCCCTGGATTTCCGATATTTAATTTTAAGACCTGATGACCCTCAGCCTCCAGCTGATTTGCATAATCAAG
>CALDQM010000011.1:0-23367 GCA_937911225.1 uncultured Cellvibrionales bacterium | reverse complement strand
CTAACACAACATTGCGAGACCACACAGATAAGACCAATGTAATGATGACAGGAGCCAGAGATAACAAGCCAATTTCAGGCATAAAATACTCATGGTTAAAAATTCATGTCAGAGAATAGCATCTTAGGCAGAATATGGATGTAGAAGGTTTTATAAAGAAAATATAAAAACCCTTGCCAGATTTTTGGATCAAAGCCTATTTTAATCGTCAAGCATAAAACGAATACAAAACAGGACTGTTTTTCAAGAGTTGGCATCAAAAAACTAAAGAGATAGCATCCATTAAAATATACACAATCGCTACTTCATTTTATTAATGTCCGAAAAACATTGCATCTAATTCATAAGTAGGTAATATTTATACATAACCGGTACCAAAAGAGTTCCCGATTATCATAGAAAGTATAGAATGCTCAGAGACGAAAAAACCTAAACTGATTAAATGGCTATGCCTGTTGAGAATCACTAAATTGTGAATATATCGCCTACCTTTTGGAAGAAGGCTAAATTGAAACAAAGACTACTGACGCTATCATCCAGTATCTTTCTACTGTATTGCTCTGGCGCGTCGAGTGTTGTGATGACCGATGATAAAGCAGAATCCGATGTAATTAGCACAGTGCTAGAGGAAATAGAAGTTCTTGGTATCGCGCCCCTTTCCAGCGCTATATCAGGTGACAAATCGTCTCATGCTATACAAATTTTTAACGCGCAAGATATAGCAAAAACTGTCGGCTACTCCATTGCTCAATTGCTCGAACAACAGGCTGGTAGCATTACGAGTAATGGCGCACAAAATAATCCACTACAGCCAGATATCCGTCTACGTGGTTTTACTGCGTCACCGCTACTTGGTGTATCTCAGGGGGTAGTCGTTTATCAAAATGGTGTGCGAATTAACGAAACTTTCGGTGATACGGTCAACTGGGACTTACTTCCCATTAGTACCGTTGAGAGCGTAGGTGTCGTGGCAGGGTCTAATCCGGTACTTGGTTTAAATGCGCTGGGTGGTGCGATTGCGTTAAAGACCAAGGATGGTTTCTCTACGCCTCAGCGAACTATGACGCTTGAATATGGTTCTTTTGAGACACATGCGCTAAATATAACCAGCGGGGGTAATAACGATAGTTGGGGGTACTTTATTACCATAGATGGCATGGAGGAAGAGGGTTGGCGAGACTTTTCTAATTCGCAGGCTCTCAATGCTTACGCCGCATTGAGCTGGCGCAATAAAAGTAGTGAAATTGATGTATATCTGAATAGAGGTGATACCACTTTGCGTGGCAATGGTTCAGTTCCAGAATTACTACTAAATAGCACACGGCATGAAGTATTCACCCATCCTGATATTACTAAAAACGATATGAGTATGGCTACCTTGTCCTTCAAACATTGGTTCATGATAGATACGCAATTGAGTATGAACCTTTTTTATCGTGATAACGTTAGCGACAGCTTCAACGGAGACGCTTCTGAGTTTGATCAATGTCATTCACCGTTCGAGTTATTTCTATGCAGTGATGAAGGGAATCCGATTAAAGACGACCGCGGTAACTTAGTGGCTGATAATTTTAATGCTATTAACAATCGTAGTAAGCGAGCACAAAAAACCTGGGGTAGTACGATTCAACTCTATACTAATCAAGAGTTATTAGGGGTTGCACATCATATTATCATTGGCACAGACTTTCTTATCGGCCAAACTAGATTCAAATCGAGCGTAGAGTTCGCTGAATTAACCGAAAGTCGCTCGACCACAACATCTGATTTTTTTGATGCGGACGGGTTTACTGACCTTAGAACAGAAAATCAATTAGGAGGGCTATATTTCACTGACACCATAAAGCTTATGCCAAGCCTTTCTGTTACGTTTTCTACCCGTTATAACAGTGCGCAGATTCAAACCGAGGACCAAAGTGGGAATCGACCAGAATTAGACGGAAGCCACCGGTATAGCAGACTGAATAGTGGCCTTGGTATGACCTATCAGTTGAATGGTACTACTAATGTATACGCTGGCGTGTATCAAGCATCAAGAGCACCCACTCCGGTAGAGCTAGCTTGTGCGCATGCTGATGCACCCTGTAATCTACCTAATACATTTTTAGCAGATCCACCACTAGACGATGTTCTTTCGCTGAGTTATGAAATCGGTTTGCGCGGCGAAACTGAACATGTGGATCAGTGGCATATCGGTGCTTTTCATACGGCCAATCAAGACGATATTCTATTTCAAACAACAGGTGGTGTGCTGTCCAATCAAGGCTTTTTTACTAATGCCGCGGATACTCAAAGAGTTGGTCTAGAAATAAATCTAAAAGGTACCACCGACGATTGGGCTTGGTTCACTAACTATTCTTATCTCAACGCGACATTTGAAGATATATTTATATCAAGTAGCCCTAATCACCCATTTGCTATAAATGGAGTATTAGAGGTTAATCCCGGCGCACATATCCCGGGAATTCCAGAACATAACCTAAAATTGGGGATAAGCTATTATTTATCTGAGCGACTTACTAGTCGAGTCGATATGTTAGTTAACTCAGGACAATATCTCCGAGGTGATGAAGCTAACCTAGACGCTAAAATTGCTAGCTACTTTCTTTTAAATACATCACTCGAATACCAATTCAGTGACCGGTTTAACTTTACAATAAATATAAGTAACTTACTAAATAAAGATTATGAAAGCTTTGGTCTTTATGGCGAGGCTTCAGAGGTACTAGAGGAAGTTGGTACAGAGAAATCCAGATTTTTAAGTCCGGGCATGCCTAGAAAATTTTCGATGAACCTAAAGCTGTGGTGGTAGTTGCGTGCCCTAACAAGCAAGAGAATTGAAGTGAAACTATGCGATGGCTACAAAACATTATGCGTAAAAGATTGGACTTCACTGCTTCCCCAAATAGTCTATCCTTTTTATAAAAGAACCGATCGTAGATTTTGAGAGATATTACAATGCCAAAAATAGTTGAAAAAAAATCAACGCCAGGGTGGGCGAGCTGTCTAGGCATTGTTGTTGTTGTCTTCGGTATTTTAGCGACTGCCGGCCACGGTAATGAATGGATAACACAAAAAGTTATCACATCAGATAGTGCCGTGATGCGCGGAATATTGCCAAGGTGCCCTGAGGATGAGCTTATTGAAGAAGGGATTTCCTTAGTAGAGTGCCAATTAATGAGCGCGAAGGTCAAAATCATGATCGTTTCGAGACCTAACTGGTTTAGAGACTTTCAGATGAATCTAGCTTTGCTAGGTACATTCGTTGCGTTCAGTTCGGTATTTATTGGTGCAGCTCTGGTTCAATATCGTACTTGGGCACCAACGAGTATCGTGATGGTCGTTTCAGTATTACTCATTATTGATATAACGGGATTCGTTGCAGCGACAAACACTGGTCCCTTACTACGCTCGACGTATCTCTGGAATATTCTATTATGGTTTTTCATCCATCTTACTATGGCCGCTGGCGCAGTTGCAGGGTATCGGAGATACTTTAGCGATTAGCCCTCTACAATAATCAAAAGACATATAAAGTGAGGTCGACTATGCAGCAACACGGTTTCAGTACAACGGCAGTCATCATGCACTGGTTGATGGCCGTATCTATTTTCTTTTTGTTCGTTTCAAGTTGGTGGATGTTGGGACTACCTTTTCCGTCAGCAGATTTCACATATCGTGTATTTCCTTTTCAAATGCATAAAAGCTTAGGAATTACAGTTGTGTTTGTTTTAGCTATTTTTTTATACACTCGTCTGAAATACCGACCAATTCAGATCGCCATCTCCTCTGAAGATCAAAGGAATCAGATATTTGCACGAATTAATCACACACTCCTGTATATCGTGATTTTTGGATGCTGTGTCAGTGGGTATATGTCTTCATCATACAGCGGATGGAATACGACTCTCTGGTGGGTTTTAGAATTACCGAACTGGGGTTATGAGGATGAAGCGCTAAATATATTCTACTCGGACATTCATCTTTGGATGTGCTGGATCCTACTTGCAATGATTGCAGTACACATTAGTGGCGCGCTCTATCATGCCTTTCGAAATGACGGCCTCGTGCGACGCATGCTTCGTTTTTAACAATACACGATTGTGTGAGATTGCAAAACTTGATGCTCTCACCCATCAGTGGGTAAGAAAGAGTTAATTCGGATGAAATATTTTCGTATAATTTACGCTTTAGTGGGGTTCCGAAATCATTGCGCAGCCGCCTACCTAAAATGTCATGCGACGTTTAATATGAGTCAAACTGCTATTTTTAAGATAGTAACCACAGAACGTAGAGGATAAAAGTAGTTCCGGCGGCGATATATAAAAATCGATGGTATCTAGCTCTTCGAGTTACTGACTTTTCATCATCTACTGAGACTACTCTCTCGGCACTATAATCTAAGGTCAGACTAAATTTACCAAAAAATTCATCTGCCATTTTGCGAGTGACACCTGCAACGAGCCTCGACCCTACTTGAGCCAGCTTTCCCCCAACCTTAAAGTGTGCTTTATAATGCAACGTCGTAAAGTCACCCGATTCGGTGAGTGAAATATCTGCACTGCCTTTTCCAAACCCTGCCGCGCCACTTTTTGCTTCGCCAATAAGTGTATAACTTTCTGGAGGCTTGAAATTCTGCATCTCGATATTAGTATTAAATGTCGCTTTAACCGGACCAATCGCCGCTACAACTTTTGCTAAATAGCGGTTATCCGATAACAGTTCAAGCTCCTGGCATCCGGGTATACACTGCTGGAGAACATCTGCATTCTGCAGCGCATCCCATACTTGCTGCCGAGCTAAGCCAATTTTATATGTGCCTTCAATATCCACTTTAACCTCCAAGTAATGATTCTTTACCTTTGAGTTATTGTTACACCCATCGTTTTAGTAGGTAACTCACGAGCTAAGAAAAGTAAAAATTTCGCTCTTTTAGCACCCTTGTGCACTTCTCCATGGCCAAATATATTTTTTTATACCTTATTGGGAGATTAGCCAAAGAATAAGCCGGTACCAGAAACAATATAATATTACCTTAATTTGTGAGTAAATATTAGTCACATCGTTATTTTTTTGTATCCTCGAAATAGTTAGAGCTATTAATCTATTCTATTAAACTATACATCTACGCCTATAGTTTTAAATAGAGAAGGCTCATCACTCCTAGAACAAAGCCTTTTAGCGTATCGCGTACCATCTATAAACTCTTAAAAAGGAGACTTGATTTACGTTTATGGTAATATTTTGATCGACTTGGTACCAGTTGCGCTGTATACTTTTTTAAAGCAACTTTAGAGGAAAAAGGTAATGTCTGAAGATCTTGATTATTTAAACGTACCAGTCCCGAGTACAGCACGCATGCCAGCCGGCTCTTTATCTATGGCATGGTGGGCAGTTGGTACAGCTATGTTCTGGCTTGTTATATCAGCATCTCTGGCAATGAGCTTTGGCACTTTGAATGCGCTTGCAGGAATGTCGATCGCCGTAATCGTTTATGCAGTTACAGGTGGGATCATATCGCGATACGCAATTAAAACTGGTCTCTCGGTCGCATTATTTTCCAGGGTCCTCTTTGGTTATCATGGCGCGTTACTGGCAACCCTCATCTTTTTTACGGGCGCGATTTACTACAGTGTTTTTGAAGCATCAGTAATCGCTGTCGCGATCCAGGATTATTTCCCATCATTATCACTCTCACAGGCCTACCTTATTGTGATTGCGTACAGTGTTCCATTAGTATTCGGCAGTGTGCAAAACTGGCTAGGAAAGCTAAATGGCGTTCTCCTTCCCTTTTATATTATTGGGCTAATTGCAGCTGTAGGACTGAGTATTTACCAGTATGGTTATACTAATGCCTGGTTAGAACTTGGACCGAGCAACGAACTTACCGGCTATGGGACATGGAGCTGTTTTACCTACTTTATGGGCGTGTTCCTAACTTTGATGTACGCATGGGACTACGCAAGATTTGGTCGAGAGGAGGATACTGAATTTCATACTAAATTTAACTTTGGTAGTCCGTTTTTCTTATTTACCATTTTAGTCAACGGAATTGCAGGCATTTTCCTGGTCGCCACCATACCCACAGAGGGAGACCTCTCTGAAATTTCTGTTGTTCTCGGTCTTCTTAAGTTAATGGGATTCTCTGGACTCATTTTTATTTGGGTAAGTCAGACACGGATAAATACCGCAAACTTCTTTATGGCGATTGTTAACTTGGAGTCCATACTCCAGAGACTGACGAGCGTTCATATACCGAAAATAGTGACTGCTATTTTCGTAGGAATCATCGTGTATGTGGTTATGTTGGCAGATGTCTTTAGCTTCATTTATCAGGCGCTATCATATTTGGCTATCATGGTTGTAGCTTGGGTCTCAATCGCTGTAACACATATACTTTCACCGGCATATGAGAAGCTTATGGGACCAACACTAGAACTAAGAGAGCATTACGTTCCTGCTATTAATCCTGCTGGACTTTTGGCATGGTTTCTTGCTGCATTTATAGGTCTTTTATTTTTTAATGCCGGTGGTCAATGGGTTGCTTCTTCCTCACCGGCAACCGCTATTGTCGCGTCGGTTGTTTATCTGTTGATGCTAAAACGTGCAAAACGATCTTGGTATGTTCGTGATGCAGTAGCGAAGGATCAAGTATCTTAGAGTTTGATTTTTTCAGCCCTTAATTAAGAGGGGTATCTGCGGATAAAAAATTATAACAATCTTTTTTATATGTAGAACATTTACTTAGTAAAGTTAGATCAATGTCAATGAAACCGTCGTTAGATCAAACTATAGTGTTTTGAGTGGCTAAATATGAATATAGCGCAACACATGCAACGATCTGGGACTACGTTCTCGGCGTGTCCTGCTATCGCATACGGCACTCAGGTATTAAGAACTTATGGCGAACTAGCTGACCGCGTAGCGCGTCTCGCCTTTGCATTAACCTACCATTTCAAACTTAAGCAGGGAGACCGAGTAGCCCTGACGATGAGTAACTGTCCAGAGTATTTAGAAATCCTATATGCATGCTGGCATGCTGGCCTAGTGACAGTGCCAGTAAATGCCAAACTTCACCAAAAAGAATTCTCTTTTATCCTAGAACATAGCCAGGCAAAACTCTGTTTTGTATCACCTCACCTGATCGAGACGATAGCCTCACTTAAAGTAGAAACTCTAAAAGTAGTTATTGATATATCTACTCAGGATTATCAGCAGTTACTAAATCATGGTCCTATGCCGATGGTTCATCGAGAATCAAGTGATCCTGCTTGGTTATTTTATACCAGCGGAACGACGGGGCAACCAAAAGGAGCAGTACTTAGTCATCATAATCTGCTGGCAAGCTCATTTTGTTACTTTTCCGACGTAGACCAGCAGCCTCCGTGGCGAGCAATTTTGCATGCAGCACCCATGAGTCATGGTTCCGGTGTTTACGCACTTGCTCATGTAATGCATGCCAGCTGTAATGTGATTCCGGAGACCGGTGGTTTTGATGTTAACGAAATTTATCACTTGATTGAATCATGGCCTTCCGCAGTAGTTTTTGCGGCTCCAACAATGGTTAAGCGAATGCTCGACCACCCTAAGGATACCGACACATCAAATCTGAAGACTATTATCTATGGTGGTGGTCCCATGTATCTTGAAGATTGTCTTGCCGGACTAGAGCGCTATGGACCAAAACTTGCTCAGTTGTATGGTCAAGGCGAAAGCCCTATGACGATTACTGCACTGAATTCACGCATACATGCGGAAAAAGATCATCCTCGCTGGCTACAGAGACTTCAGTCAGTAGGTACCCCACAAAGCGCAGTGGAGGTCCGTGTTGCTAACCCCGAGGGCACTTGGCTTCCCACGGGCGAGGCGGGAGAAGTACTGGTGCGAGGAGAAAGTGTTATGAGCGGATACTGGCGTGACCCGGAATCGACTAAAGAAGTCTTACGCAACGGTTGGTTACATACAGGCGATTGTGGCTATTTTGACGAGGAAGGATTCCTGACGCTGAAGGATCGTTCAAAAGACTTAATTATCTCTGGAGGGACAAATATCTATCCACGAGAAGTGGAAGAAGTCTTAATAAGATACCCTGGTATATCAGAGGTCGCTGTAATTGGTCGGCCAGACCGTGAATGGGGAGAACTGGTCGTTGCTTACATGGTTATATCGAAAGACCAAACAGTCGATGAAAGATTGATAAATAATTTCTGTATCGAGAATATGGCGCGCTTTAAACGGCCTAGATTTTATCGAACAGTCGATAGGTTGCCCAAGAATAACTATGGCAAAGTACTGAAGACAAAACTACGAGAGATGGAGAATGACTAATAATCAATCAACAATATCTCATTCGATGATCTAAACTAATACTCATGCCAAAAAAACCCGTAAACTCAAGTAAGTCCGCTCTCTCAAATAAGCCCTATTATGAGCCAATAGGAGACGAAGTCGCTGTGTTTGCTGCAGCTTATCGAAATCATTTGCCGGTGCTTCTCAAAGGTCCCACTGGCTGTGGAAAGACTCGATTCGTTGAATATATGGCCTGGCATTTGAAACGCTCAGTTATCACTGTTGCCTGCCACGACGACCTTACCACCTCAGATTTAGTAGGTCGCTATTTAATTAAGGGTGGCGAGACAGTATGGGTAGATGGACCACTAACAACCGCAGTACGAGATGGTAGCATTTGCTATCTTGATGAGATCGTAGAAGCACGCAGGGATACTTCGGTAGTCATTCACCCTTTATGCGATGATCGTCGGTTGTTGCCCATCGAAAAACGTGGGGAATTACTGACTGCTCCTCCAGAGTTTTGTTTGGTCATTTCTTATAATCCCGGTTATCAAAGTATACTTAAGGACCTCAAGCAGAGCACTAGGCAGCGCTTTGTGGCCTTAGAATTCAATTATCCAAGCGCAAGTCATGAGCAGAGAATTATTGAAAAGGAAACTAGTAGCGATTCGAATATTGCCAGTCGGCTTGTAAAGTTAGGATCTATGACGCGTAATCTCAAAGGAAACGGGCTCGATGAAGGTGCCAGCACACGGTTGCTAATTAATGCAGCTAAGCTAATCAACGATGGTATCGCGCCGGTGACCGCTACAGACACGGCTATTGCCCAAGCCCTTACAGATGATGCTGACATGCTAGAGGTAATACAAGAACTCTGTCGATCAGTTTTCTAACACTAGATGCATGTCGGAGCCAAGGCAGATGAGCGAGCACGTAACAAAGAACGTTTTACATAATATTCTTATGAAAAACAGCCTGTGTGACAATGAGGTCGCCAATGCCCATTATGTTGAGCCTTCTGCAGAATGTGCATTTAGTGAAGCTAGCATCTTCTTACGGCATTTCGTTCGCGGTCTCGGGGGCCGAGAGCTGCAAATCATCAGCGACAAGCAAACATTCACTGATACAGAGTCCCTGTACCTGCCAGCCGTTTACGAGATATTTCCGTTTGCCAAGACTAATTTCACACTCTACAAACTCACCGCAGCTCATCTTTGGGCACAAACTTGGTATGGGACCTGGCGCTATGAAGTCGTAGAAAAACTGATACGACGTTTTTCAACCGATGATGTAATGCCGGTATTTAATAGACTTGAGTGCATTCGACTCGATGCATGTATGGCACGGGATTTCCCTGGACTATCTAGAGAATTTGAAATATTTGGGTATGAAAATGACGACGCGTATACACAGTGGACCCAATGGCGTGAGTATGCCCGTACGTTAATCAAATCAGGCACAACAGCTGAAGACTCAATCCGTTTGATCGATCAGGTAAAACAGTTACCACTGCCACCACTGAAAAATTACCAAGGAGAGATGTTTGTAAATCAAGTACACAAGGTGATGATAGCGAGAATCGAGCGTGAGAAATCTGAGTTTAAGCGAGCTATTCAGGCAATAGACGTGAATGAAATGAAGTTCAAAAAAGATAATTTTTGTGATGCATCACTGACACAAAGACTTGGGTTAAAGAATAGTGATTACGAAAAGCCTGAGGCAAATATCCAACTAATGGTAGATGCAGAGATTAATACTCTATCGAATTTTCGACCAGAGCTCATAAGCTCAATACTTCAGGATTTTGATGGGATTCCTGAAGAATATCTTCAATTACTAGATCTGGGAAACGACAATAGAGAGCTGTCTCCAACGGCGACAGCTGGAAATGGTAGGCAGCAATCTGAACCTAAAAAATCTGGTATATTTAGGTATCATGAATGGGACTATCGTGCGCAACAGTTTCATGAAAACTTGTGTAGCTTACGCGAACTGCCTGCAACTCTGGGTAATGAGTCATTTGTTGACGAAACTCTGAAAAAGTATCGGCACTTGGTTAACTCGATCAAGAGAACATTCGAGGGCGTGCTGGTCGAATCTCGACTGCAAAGAAGACAGTTAGATGGTGATGATCTCGATCTTGATGCGATTATCAGGGCCTATGCTGAGGTCGCTAATGGACAAGAAATGAGTGAACATATTTATACTCGCTACCGTAATCAGAACCGCAACATTGCAGTTATGTTCATGGTAGATATGAGTGGTTCGACAGTTGGGTGGGTCAACAAAGCAGAGAAAGAGTCGTTGGTATTATTGTGTGAGGCACTTGAAATGCTAGGCGATCGTTATGCAATCTTCGGGTTTTCAGGCCGTAGTAACCAAGGGTGTGAAGTATATCGTATCAAAACTTTTGATCAGCCTTATGATTTGTGCGTAAGGCAACGTATCAGTGGCATCAAGCCAAAGAGTTTTACACGTATGGGCGCCGCAATTCGCCATTTAGGAAGTCAACTCCAGTTGACTAGTGCTCATACCAAGTTACTGATTACGCTATCGGATGGCCGACCTGAAGATTGTGACGGTTATAAAGGGCAGTACGGAATCGAGGATACTCGGCATGCTCTGCTCGAAATAAAAAAAACTAACATCCAAGCCTTTTGTATTACCATAGACAAAGAGGCACAAGAGTATTTACCATATATGTATGGCGCTACGAACTATACCGTCATCGATGAAGTAGACAAGCTCCCTCAAAAAATAACGGAAATTTACAGACGGTTAACAACATAACTTACTTTCGTATCTAATCGCCACGGAAACACGAGTAGTTATAACTTTTTTTTACTTTAGTGGCGTAAATAGTTCTACATCTAAGGTTGTGACTATTTTATTGCATTAGTCATTCGGATATAATTTAGGGATGATTTCATTAGTTAAATACAGTAATAACCTCAACAAACGTAGCGCAGAAACTCTGATAGCTCTCGAAGCGCTAATCCTTAGTGAGGGTTTTTCAAGTCTTAGTGTCTCTGACATTGCTTCGAAACTAAAGTGCTCAAAGCGTACTCTCTATGAACTTGCGCCAAGCAAAAAAAGTCTCGTCTTGCGGGCTCTTGATAACTTTTTTAGCCGGATTAGGGAACAAGGGAATGATGTAGCCAGAAATTCTGTTGGGCCAGATAGGATAGTCTATGAGTATCTTCAGATCGGCGAGCATGCCTCCGAGCGACTCAGCCAATCTGTTGTAACCGATATAGATGACTGGGAACCAGCACGAACACTTTGGCGTAACCACATCGGGTTGCGTGTTGATGGTTTATATAGAATTATCGACACCGGGGTGAAGACAGGCGTCTTTAGGGAAGTATCACCAGCATTTATGGCTGAAGTCGTATTCGCTAGTATCAATCGAATACGTGAGCCTGACTTCAATGAGCGGACTGGTCTCACAATCTCTGAAGCATTCCATGAGCTCTACTCAATGCTTATCCACTCGCTCATGAGTGATGGCGCGGTTTCTGAACTCCCTACAATAAAAGGCTAGGTAGTCTTGGCAGATTGTATCGCAGACCAGATCTTCGAAGGAGTTGCTGGCATTGACAGTTCGGTGACACCGATAGGTTTAAGCGCATCAAAAATAGCATTCATCACCGTAATTGGAGCGCCAATAGTACCGGCTTCTCCTGCGCCCTTAGCGCCCAATGGATTTGACATTGACACTAGATCTAACTCCGACACGTCAAATGCTGGCAAGTCGTCTGCACGTGGCATAGCATAGTCGAGAAAAGAGCCACTTATTAGTTGGCCTGAGTCAGCGTCATATGCGGCATTCTCCAGAAGCGCTTGACCAATACCTTGAGCAAGCCCTCCATGAACCTGTCCATGCACGACCATCGGGTTAACGACTACACCAAAGTCATCACACACAGTGTAACGATCGATTCTTGTCTCGCCAGTCTCTGGGTCAATTTCAATCTCACAAATATGACAGCCGGCAGGAAAAGTAAAGTTTGGTGGATCAAAGTAGGTCGTTTCCTCTAATCCTGGCTCAAGCTCATCCATTGGAAAGTTTCCAGGAACATATGCTGCACGAGAAATTTCTTTGAATGACAAAATGCGGTCAGAATCCTTAACTTTGAAAAATCCATCGATAAACTCGACATCTCCAGCTTCACTCTCAAGAATATGCGCTGCAATTTTTTTACCCTTATCAATAATTTTGCCGGTACTCAAGAGTACAGCGCTACCCCCTGCACTGATTGAGCGCGACGCGAAGGTTCCTACACCAAACGGAAGCTGACTTGTATCACCATGGACCACTTCGATTTCATCTAAGGATAATCCTAGCTGCTCTGAAACAATCTGCGCAAATGTCGTTTCATGACTTTGTCCATGACTATGCGCGCCAGTAAGGACACGTACCGATCCATCAGGATTGACTCGAATAGTCGCAACCTCAAAAAAGCCATGCCCAGAGCCTAGAGCAATCGCGGCCTGAGAAGGAGCTGCTCCAGCCTGCTCAGTATAAGTAATAACTCCTAAACCACGAAGCTTACCTCCAGACTCAGACTCAACTTTTCGTCTCGCATATCCGTCCATATCTGCATTTTTCAGCGCCCCGTCAACGCACTGATCATAAGCGCCTTCAGTATAAACAAGTCCTAAGGGTGACTGATAAGGGAAGTCTGTTGGAGGAATGAAGTTCTGCCGTCTAATTTCAATACGATCAATACCCGTTTTTTCAGCAGCTAGATCAACCAAGCGTTCAATCAGATAAGTCGCTTCAGGACGCCCAGCACCCCTGTATGCATCTGTTGGTACCGTATTAGTCATTACCCCTCGAACTCTTATTTCAAGTGCTGGGATTTTATAGACACCCGAAATCATCGTGGCGTAAAAAACCGTGGGGATAGCTGCACCATAATTCGATATGGCAGCACCCAGATTAGCATCTGTGTTAACACTAAGTGCTAGGAATTTTCCATCAGAATCTAACGCTAAGGATGCATGGGTTACATGATCTCTAGCATGAGCATCAGAAGTAAATGACTCACTGCGCTCCGCAACCCATTTAACCGGTCGACCTATTGCCTTAGCAGCAAATAGTGCGGCCAGATCCTCTGAGTACTGATAAATTTTCGATCCAAAGCCACCGCCCACATCACCTGAAATTATGCGTAGTTTAGACTCTGGAACGGGTAATGAATTTTCACAGTTCCAAGTACGCAGGAGGTGGGGGTTTTGACATGCCACGTAAAGCGTATATTCATCGTTACTTGCATCATGCAAAGCAACGACAGCACGGGGTTCAAGTGCATTTGGCACTAAGCGATTTTGAATGATATCAGTTTCTACGATGTGCGCTGCAGAGGCAAACGTACTCTTCACTAATTCACGATCACCAATCATCCACTCAAAACATTGGTTCGACTCAATATGGTCCCAAACCGTTTGTGCGTTCTCTTGGTTTGCATCAGCTATATTAACAACGGCAGGTAATTCATCAAGATCAAGCTCGACTAGTTCAGCAGCATCTTTAGCGAGAAGAGCCGATTCAGCAATAACTGCTACTACCGGTTGCCCAACGTAGCGGATGCGTTCACGGGCCAATACTTCACGAGGCGCTGCATGCATTGGCGAACCGTCAGGATTATAAATCATCCAGCCAGGCTGCATATCACCTATACCTCCGGCATCTAAATCCGCAGAAGTATATATGGCTACAACACCTTCGGCGGCGAGCGCTGCTGATGTATCGATATTACGGATATGTGCATGCGCTATTTGAGCACGCACAACTACGAGGTAAACCTGGTTACGAAAATCTACATCACTCGTATATTTTCCCGCACCTGTGATATAGCGCCTATCTTCCTTACGCCGCTCCGACTTTCCAATACTATTCATCAATCAACCTCATAACACTCAGTTCAGAAAAAGTAATACCTAGCAACACTTATCACCGCGCTGAAGTCGAGCAAAGCACTCCCCTGCAACGCGACGATGTTAGTGCTATTTATCAAGTTCAAACATTAATAGTACGTTACCAGGCATCGTGAACTGCGCATAATCATTGCCCGAAAACACGAATAACTTGTTGTCTACTATCACAGGACCGCCGTAGCTCAATCCACCACCATAGCCCTTAATATCATTGACGGTATTGTAGTCGTGCGCCGTGTTGTAGCTCCACACTGGCTCCCCGGTATTCTTGTTATAGGCGCGCAACACGCCGTCGCTGGTGCCCGAGAAAACGATGTCGTTGGACACGGTAGTAGGCAACCCGAAGGCATTACCGCATAGGGGTACCGGCTTACCCTCGCACTCTGCCTCTACATTCTCGACACGCCATACAAATTTTCCCGTCATCAGATCAACTGCCGTTAACGAACCACTTCCCTGCATATCCGCATCCATATCTAGGACAGGCACGTAAGCGTTCTTTTGATCGCTGGCAAAACCCCACTCGATGCCGCCGACTTCACCACCCCTACCAACACGGGTTTGCCATATAATATCTCCTTTAGCATCTGGATCCAGCGCATAAAGCGTCCCGTCTTTGGTTCCAACCAAGAGCACTTCCTTACCGTCCTGTCGTTCTACCAGTATCGCAGGTGCTACGATATCCCGGTCACCCTGTCCTTTCGGATTTAAGGGTGAGCAGGTTTTTCGCTCGGCATCGACCCAGGCTTCACAGCCGAGGTGGTAGACGTCCTGGCCACCCATATGCTCAGGTGCCAATCCTTTAACCCAAACCTTAGCGCCCGTTTCCATGTCGAGCGCAATGATGGCATCGGATTCTTCAATGACCGGCTCGGTTTGCTGATTCGCTGTCGGTACATATATGACGCCGCGTTTCTCGTCGACTGACATACCCGAAAACACGGTGACACCGGAGGGACCATAGCGGTTCACACCGTTTGGCGTCAGCCCAATAAATTCAGATCTCTCATCGATGGTAAAGGTCTTCCACTTACGCTCACCGGTATGGAGATCATAGGCAGCGACTGCTCCACGAGCCGTACAGCACGGAAATTCGAGGGTTCTACCACCCATGTTGAGTACTTCCTGGTAGTTAGTCACTGGGATGTAGGCGACTCCGTCATGCAGCATCACCTTGCCGTTCACGCGGGCGGTCGGAGTGTAATCTACTTTGTGGCGCCACATAAGCTTGCCGGTTTCAGCATTCAATGCATAAGCGTTTGCCCCGGTATCACCGAATACGATGACACCGTCACTCACAGCGACGTTTGATCGAATTCGAAATTCTGCCTCGAAAGCCCAGTGTGCGCAACCGGAGTTGGTGTCAAAGGAGTAGACCCAATGATTGAGACTACCGATGAAAACTCGATCACCAACAACTGAGACGGGTTGTCCGCCACCAACGAAGGAATGAACCTGCGGCATGCCTACAGCCCATTTGAGCTTAAGGTTTTTAACAGTCTCGGAGTTAATCTGTGAATTAGTCGCGACTCGAGATGAGCGGTTGTCTTTGGATAATCCCGGCCAGTCATGCTTGGGATCGGCGACCAACGGCATTGTATTCTTGCACATTTTCATACCGTGACCACGTGGGTCCCGTTCTTCATCAGTTTTGAGACTAGTGACATATTTGGCCAATTCCCATCGCTCAAAATCGTCTAGGCCATTAGCAAACTCCATCATCACGCCCCAGGTAAGTTCCTTGTGTGCTTCCTCCGTGGTTAGATTCGACATTTGCTCCAGGGTAGGCGAAAAAAGCCCTCGGGCGTGGCACTCGGCGCAACGTTCGCCGAATATTACTGAAGCGTCCGGTTTTCCTGAGGGCCTGCCGAGAACATTAAATTTGGTTCCCGGAGGAGGGAGAGCGGCCGGCGGTACTACTGTAGCTCCAAGGGGTTTGATTTCGGCGAATTCTTCGGCTAACACCGGTGTTACCAAAGAGAATAATCCCAGTAAGGGCACTAGCAGCAATAGCTTTTGTTTACTCATAATCCGATCTCCGATTGGGTCTTTTTTGATTCCGTGAATTTTGTCGTGACCTCAGCATAGAATGTTTTTGGTACTAAATCTAGTATAATATTACCATTTTGTTATAAAATATTCTCAGGTAACTAGGTAAATTGCGCCTGCACTGCAATGCTGTTTCCCTTTATCTTGAGTCTCCCTTTAATATAGCTCCTAATACTGGAGCTCGCCGAGTAAAGCTCATCTTTTAGTATTCTCCCTCTAACATACGAAATTCGAAGAGCACTATTTATTCTGTCCTCGCGCCAAATAATGCCAAGCGCAGAAGCCGTCTTATTCCACTCGACCTAAGCTCAAGAACATAGTTTTAATCATATAAATCAAGTGTTGTATTATTCCTACACATGTGCTAAAAATACCTTACGGTAATATAACTGTACATTTGGTACCAGCGCGTAGCCCTCTTTAGATAGCGCAGGTACCAGTAAAACGAGACTGTTTTTCTTTCAGTACTTACACAGGAGTTAGCTGACATGCGCCAACAGACAGATCATCACTATCAAACACGGTGGTATTCTCTACCACTATTCTCATTTATTTTAGTAACGACCTTATTATCTGGCATAAACGCTTATGCTCAGACGCTAGAAGAAATAATAGTCACTGCTCAGCATCGCGAGCAGAATTTACAAGATGTCGGTATCTCCGTCGCTGCATTAACGGGTGATCAAATGAGGGAGCTAGGCATGTTTCAATCGACGGCGCTTGCTGACTATACTCCCGGAGTAATGCTAGTGCAGCCTAACTCTAGACAATCATATGGGTTCGCTATCCGTGGCGTTCTGAATAATGATTTCGCCGATCACCAAGAACATCCGACGGCAATCTATCTGGATGAGGCTTATATCAGTCAGGCGTCCGGCGCAGGTTTTCAGCTTTTCGATCTAGAGCGGGTTGAAGTAATGCGTGGGCCACAAGGCACACTTTGGGGTAGAAACGCTACCGGTGGCGGTGTCTCATTCACTTCAGTTAAACCATCCCAGGACTTCGATGCATACATAATAGGAAAGGTGGGAACGGAAAATAATCGTGGTTTTGAGGGCGCTATCGGCGGTGCTATAAGTGATACGGTATCCGGCCGGCTTTCTGCTATGGGTAATTGGCACGACCCTTTCGTTAAGAATCGTGCCGGACCAGATATATTCGATGACAACACTTATTCACTCCGTGGGCAGCTACTTTTCGAAATCAATGACGATGTAAGTCTACTTGTGAATGCTCGTATGGCTAACAGTGACAACTTAGACGGTGGCGCATCCACACAAGGTGCTGATTATGATCCTGTAACCGAATTCGGTTATTTACGTGGGGAAGATCAAGTCGTCTCAAATCCATTGGCTGGTGATGCAGCAGAAGGACTGCTGCCTTCGATTAACTGCCCGGGCTGTGACTATTTTGGGCACAACGAACCTGACGATGACCCGTTCACAATTGCTCATGATGAGATCGGCATGGCCAAGCTCAAAACAAGTGGCTTCGGAGCTCGTCTAGACTGGAGTGCTGATAACTTTGAGTTCGTTTCAATTAGTGACTATGCAACTGTCGAGAAGCAGTATTTCGAAGACAGCGATAATACTCCGACACCTATCCTAGACACTTTTATTGCTAATGATGCCAGCCAATTTTCTCAAGAGTTTCGTTTTAGTGGAGAGACTGATAATGCGCGCTGGGTATTTGGAGCTTACTATTTAAGAATTGATGGTGATTATGGTATCGGAATTACATTAAGGTCCGCCATCGAATCGATCGGAACGGCACCTACATATGGAGCTAATGAGATTATTGACTGGGAATTAACAGGGCCACTGGCAGCCGATGGATCTACCACAATCCCCTGCTTCGGGACCATACATACCGATTTAACTGACACCTGTGGGCCTCAAGTTACAAGCCATGGGCCAGGCATACTAGTACTCTCCTCGTTCTGGGAACAAAAAACCGATTCGTCTTCTATCTTCGCACAAAGCGAGTTCGATCTAGCTGACAATCTTCGTCTTACTACTGGGCTACGTTTGATTCAGGAGGAGAAGAACCTAGACTACATTCACCTATTCGAAATGTGGGAGGCCAACGCCGATGGTTCCATCACTGACCGAGAGCAACACTTTTGGGGGCCATTAGATCCCGCTGCTTATCTATATCAGTTTAACGAAGCATCAGTTGGTGATCTTGCCAAATATGACGAACTTCTTTGGTCAGGTAAAATAGGACTTGATTGGGACGTTAATGATGACTTTTTAGCGTATCTAAGTATTACTCGGGGTGTTAAAGGGGGTGGATTCAATGCGTCAGCAGAAGGTGAAGGATTGAGACCTGAGCAAGTTCCGATCAAAGAGGAAATTTTACTATCCTACGAAGCTGGATTTAAAACTACTCTCATGGATAACTCTCTACGACTCAACGGAAGCGCATTTTTCTATGACTATGATGACCACCAGGCCTTTATCTTTGAGGGACAGACCAATCTAATTGTCAATAGAGACGCAGAAATCTATGGATTTGAGCTTGAACTGCAAGGATCACCATCGCGAGGTCTAGATTTTCAAGGCGGCGTTGCATATTTGGATGCCACAGCCTTTGGCCTCAACTTTCCAGCATTTCCCGAGGCGATTGATCGCAGGATGCCAAAAACACCTAAGTGGCAATTTAATGCCTTGGCACGTTATGAGTGGCTACCATCCTTCGACAACACAGGTTCTTTTGCCGTGTCAGTAGATGCTAATTATCGTAGCGACTTTAACTTCCTCATTACAGAAGCACCTATCGGAAAGCAGGCTGCCTATACTCTGGTCAATGCTCGCGCCAGTTTTCGCAGTATAGACGATAGATGGGAAGTAGCGATGCAGGTGCATAACCTATTCGATCAATTCTATGCCACACAGATCTTTGATGTTGCGACAGATTTCGCGAGTCAGCAAACATTTGTCGATCGCCCAAGATGGTTTAATGCAACCGTACGATATAGCTTCTAGCCCGTTTGATACGAGCTCACACACTGAGCTCGTATCTCCAAAATTTAATAGCATAAAGATAATTTAAAGGACTTATCATGCCTATAGCAAACCAGATTTTCCATAAGCGACCCGATATTGAGAAAGGTATTTACTATGCGCAGGCCTGTAAGGTCGGCGATATGCTTTATGTATCAGGCTGCGTAAGCTGGGACTCACAAGGAAATATTATCGGTAAGGACGACATGGCAGCGCAGCTGACGCAGGTCTACACCGACCTTGAGGAAACACTCGAAGCGAATGGTATAAGCCTCCAGAACGTAGTCAAAGAGACCATATTTACCACTGACATGGACGCGCTGGTAGCGAGCAACGATATTCGAACTCGCTTTTATGTCAAAGCGGAGTCGGCGCCACCAACTGCAACATGGATCGAATGTAGTCGCTTAGTCGCACCAGAAATGATGATTGAGATCGAGTGTATCGCGCAAATAAATTTAGGATAGACACTAAATAATTTTTCCCAGTGAGCATGGCATCGTATTCGTTTTCATTTGCCTATTTACAATTAATGGAGTTCCCATGAATAAAAAACATGTACCTGACACAATCCTCCCGCCTCTGGCAGCATACAGCCATGGCATTGAGGTTCCACCAAGTGCGCGATGGCTCTACTCCGCTGGAGCAGTAGGATTAATGCCTGACGGCACGATGCCCGAGGGAGTAGAGGCCCAGACTAGCTCAACCTTGGCTAATCTAATGGCTATACTCGAATCTGCTGATATGGGTATTGAAGATATTGTCAAAATAACAACCTATGTCACGACAGAGGAAGACTATTGGCCGATGGCAAAGGCGCGATCTATGTTTTTTGGTGATGCGCGGCCAGCTTCCACCGGAATTATTGTCAAGGCGCTAGCTAAACCAGACTGGTTAGTCGAGATGGAATTAGTCGCTGCTAAAATATAGTCTGCTAATAACTGCAAAGGAATCGGGTTCAGGAGTCTTTAATGACATTATTTTTCCCAGTCTTGGCAAGTGCGATACTGTTAGTGACAACAAGCGTAGCGAGCGAGAACTTTAATAGTATTGGCATCAGCGGCGAAGCTATCGTGGCTACCCAACAGGATGTGGTATTGTCTGATGAATACCACTTCTCTCCCGCTTATCGCGCTGGAGACTTCGTATTCCTATCTGGCGTTGTTGTCGAGCCTCCAGGTAATGACCCTGCCACGCTAAAAACATATCAGGCTGGCATCAGAAAAGCTTTCTCGTCAATCCAAGCGACGCTGGCAGCTGCAGATACCGACTTCCACCATGTCATAAAAATTACGACGTTTCACGTATTTCACAGCCCCCACTTTGTGGGTGATAAGGCAGCACATATTAATGCGTTCATGGTCGTAAAAGATGAATACCTACCGCCACCTTATGCGGCATGGACGGCGATTGGTGTCAGTGAATTATTTCCTGACCGGGGACTGGTGGAGATACAAATAACCGCTTATGCGCCCACCGATTGAGTTCTGGAGTATCTCAACACTCATAACCTATAACTAGGCTGACTTGACTTATAGTGGGGTGAGAAGTCCTTTTTTTTATAACAGTATCGATTCCTAAAATTAGTTATAATACTGTGGTTCTAGATAATAGCTGAGACCGCACGCCTAGCCATCACATTGACGAGATGTCCTCGATACTCTGCGCTCGCATGAATATCTTCGTTAAATTCAGTACTATCCAACGTTAGCAACGCAATAGCATCTGCTGTAAATTCATTCTCTAGCGCAACCTCCATTGTCTGGACTCGAAATACGCAGGATGCTGCACCTGTGACCGCTACACGAACGCCACTCGGCGTTTCGGCAACCAGGACACCAACAATCGCATAGCGCGAGGCGGGATTAGGAAATTTCATGTAGGCGGCACGTTTAGGTATGGGGAAACGTACAGCAGTAATAATTTCATCCTCTTTTAATAGCGTTTCGAACATACCAGTGAAAAAGTCATCGGCCTCAATCTCTCTCCGATCTGTCACTATTGTGGCGCCAAGACCGATAAGACCAGCGGGATAGTCTGCAGAGGGATCATTATTGGCGACAGATCCACCAATAGTACCCCGATTTCTTACCTGACGATCACCAATCGCCTCGGCTAAATTAGCAAGGCAAGGGATGCAATCTCTTACTAAATCTGAGCTAGCGACATCCGCATGACGTGTCATGGCTCCAATAACGATCGATCCATTATTCTTAGTGATCCCTGCAAGCGATTGAATATTATTGATATCAACCAAGTGGTCAGGACTAGCTAAACGTAATTTCATTGTTGGTAGCAAGGTCATTCCGCCAGCGATGATTTTCGCCTCAGAATTTTGCCGCAGTGCAGTTAGAGTACCGTCAATCGAGGTAGGTGCTTCATAATTAAATCGATACATAGTTTTCCCTCTTACATTTTTACATAAACAGACGCTTTACTTATTGTGCTTTTGCCGCCGTCTGTATTGACTTTACAATGTTATGATAGCCAGTACATCGACAGATATTACCTTCCAGGCCTTCTCTGATCTCACACTCTGTCGGATCTCCATTGCTTTGCAGCAGATCAATTGCACTCATGATCATACCCGGAGTACAAAAACCACACTGCAATCCATGCTCCTCTCGAAATGCTGCCTGCATCGGATGTAGTTTGTCACCGTCTGCTAAACCTTCAATGGTCTTAATTTCTCTACCCTCGGCCTGCAGTGCAAGTAGCGTGCAGCTCTTAATAGAGCGGCCATCCATATGGACAACACATGCGCCACATTGGCTAGTGTCACAGCCAATATGGGTTCCTGTCATTCCAAGGTTCTTACGGAGAAAATCGACTAGAAGGGTTCTTGGCTCTACCTCCCCCTCGACTATCTTATTATTGACCGAAAACGAAACTTTCATTGCTGTTTCTCCCTATCTGTTAAAGGTACCCTAGCCTATCAAGTGCGTCAGAAAAATCTTACATCCCAATACCGGAGTCCCATCGGACTCAGTAACATAATGCAACATTGCTTAGGAGGCGATGCATACCAATAACTACAATGTATTTTAGTGGTGGCAATTTCTATCCGCTACCAAATTGGTACCAGACATAAGTAAATATTACCTCTTTATGCCGAATATGAACAGCTTTTTCGTTTTGATGGAACAGGTACTCATTATCATAAGTAAAAACTATTAAGTACCAGTACTTTTAAATTAGGTGACAAAGGCTATCGAGATAAGGGTTTATAGTATTAGAGGATCAAAACAATATGAGTAAGAGTAAAGCTCCGAAGACTAAGCTACCCAAAAACAGTATATGGCATAGATGCCTGAACCATCTCATGACAACTATTAAACTATTAATTTAAAGAGAACAGGGAAATTAATCCAAATCGACGTATGTGTTGATACAATTGGACTTTTTAAGGATACTAAAGTTGCCCTTTCATTTAACTCATTGGGCGTCAATTAGTAAACATGGCGACTTTGTGATGCACGTTTTTAAGCAAAACTAACAGGGCGATAAATTATGACATTAGAACAAGACGATGCAATAGGTACTCCTGGTGTCCCATGGGGTTTCGAAGAAAAAAAGATGTGGCTAGACCAGCAAACTATCAAGCGCTCTTATCAAGAACAGGTGGTTGCTAAAATAGAATTGCTTAAACAGTCTTTTCAAGCACAGCTAACGATTGAACAGTATGGTGCACTCTCATACGACCCCAATAATTATACCCTTTGGGCAATCAAAACTAAGCATTGGCAAGCTGACAAACCCAACGTATTGGTGACAGGCGGTGTGCATGGTTACGAAACCAGCGGTGTGCACGGTGCGCTACGCTTTGTTGAGATTGCCCTAACAAGTTATTCCGAGAAATTTAACTTCATTGTTGCGCCCTGCCTCAGTCCCTGGGGATATGAAACAATAAATCGTTGGACGCCCAATGCTATTGACCCTAACAGGTCATTCAGTAATGGTACCAATGTTGAAGAATGCCACCATTTGATGGCATATATTGCACTCTTGGATGTTCCGATTCTTTGCCACATTGATCTGCATGAAACCACTGACACTGACAACTCGGTATTCCGGCCGG
>CALDQM010000010.1:0-1747 GCA_937911225.1 uncultured Cellvibrionales bacterium | reverse complement strand
TGGCAGCGTTTGTAACAACAAAACTGGTGCCGACAAAGGTAGAGACTTGCTGATTCTTATAAGTGCTGTCATAAAGCGCCCAGTTCAATGTCATGCCGCCATCAAGCAAGGTATGCTTTCCACCTAGTTCAATTGACTCTGCGTTCTCATCATCATATTCAAAGCCTAGTCCTGGCACGGTAGGCTGGATACCAGCAGCGGTGAATGCTGGATTTTGATCATCTACAGAGTTGAATCCACCACTCTTAAAGCCTTCTGAATAGCTCAGGTAAAACATGCTGTCCTCTGATTGTGTCCACTCAATATTTGCCGCTGGCAAAAATTGCTTGCTCGATCGGCTTTCATCAAATTCATGAGCCCAACCAAGACCGAAACCGGCAACGATGGCAGCCAGTACGCCGTTGGCGTTCGGTGTGGCATCGCCAGTTGAGTTAGTGGTCAGGTCCATCAAAGCATGTGATCGTTTTTCTTCTTCTGTATATCGAGCACCGGCAGTAATGGCAACCGAGTCTGTCAGATTAAACGTTCCTTGGTAAAAGACAGCCCGAGAATTTGTATCCTGAGTCCAGTTCGATATGCGACCGGCACGTTGGAACTTTGTAGAGCCTTCAACACCCACTTTGAGGGTATAGTCCGCACATGAAGGAGCGCCGACAGCACAGCCTGTTGCATCATAGAGGCTTTGCAGAGTGAAGGGCGTTCCAGGAACAGGTGTTGTAGCGTTTATACCGCCGACCTGCGCCGGAGATAAGGCTAGGAACGTATCCAACCCGAACGCAGGATTACCGCCGCCGAGGATCGTCTTCATTACGATTGCAGGCAATCCGAAGGTACCATCAATAACCACAGCGCGATCAATTTCTTGTTCTTGCTGGTCTAAATAGACACCACCAACCCAAGAGAAGCGCCCGTCAGTAGGAGAGGCAATACGAAACTCCTGACTTGTGTGGTCGTATTCTTGAATGTCGGAGCGACCGATAAACTCTAACGGAAGCCAATCAGCATCCAGACCATCTTGGAACTCATAGCCACCTCTACCGGCCACTGCACTTAACGTATAGCCGTTATCTAATTCCATCTCAAAGCTAAGGGACGTATCAGACGTCGTAGTGTCTGTCCCTTCAGGTCGCTCTCCTCCGGCAGCACAGATTGCTGAGCTCATACCCACGCTGGCTTCTAGCGCGCATCCACCAATAGAATTGCCATCGCGGTAGGGGTTTTGAGTTGCACCGGCGACGATCCCACCGAACTCAGGACGAGTAATGCCCATAGTTCCGAACATTAGACCTGAGGCAGCGCCTAAATTGGCCACTGGATCAAAAACGGTAATAAGTGAGTTTGCACCGAGGCGAACATTATCACTTTCTGAATGCTTTACCTCTATTCGGGTTGAGTCAGTAGGCTCCCAAGTTGCACTGACACGCCACATAGATTCATCAACGGTAGGCATTGTCTTCTGAACTGCCGCCGCATAAGTATTTTCAAAGGAGCCGTCGTTGGAACGGTCTTTGTAGGCAAGACGTAATCCAATGGTGTCGCCTATTGAACCCGTCAAGTGGCCCTCTATTGTTGTGCCACCAAAAGATTCTTTGCTGGCCGATATTCTTCCACCAAACTCTTCATCAGCCTCTGGTGTTGCAGTAGTCACGTTAATAGCACCTGCAAGGGTGTTCTTGCCAAACAAAATACCCTGGGGTCCTCTTAGAACTTCGACTTGTTGAACGTCATAAAGTGCAGTCCGGCTTTG
>CALDQM010000009.1:0-1584 GCA_937911225.1 uncultured Cellvibrionales bacterium | reverse complement strand
GAATGATGAGTAAGGGGACCTTCACCTTATCTAGGTTATGGATCGGTGACATAGCCCTAAGACTATTAGCTTTAGTGCCCATAGCAGTGTCAGTAAAGTCTTTAGTGTTAAACCCTCGTCGACCATCCCACGTAGATTTTAGTTCGTCAAATTCAAAAAATCCGGCGACGATAACACTGCAGTCATAGTAGTCGTTATGGCGAACCACGTTTTGAGCACTTGAATAACCACCATAACTGCCACCAACGGTATACACCTTGTCACCAACATCATAGTTTTCTTGTACAAATTCAGCACCATCACGCATATCATCCAGCATACGAGTGCCCCACTTGGTATAACCCGCACGCTCTAGATTATTGCCATAGCCACCTGAGCCTCGGAAGTTAGGCGCAAACACCGCGTAACCCATTTCAGATAAGATCTGTATTTCTGTATCGAAGTAGTAGGCGTTATAGGGCCCATGTGGACCGCCATGAATGTGATTAATTAACGCTTTTGCCTTTCCTGAACGCGGCATAAGCAACCAACCCTGCAGCATCACGCCATCACTGGTTTCATACTTAACCGACTGAAATGAGTTCAATTCCAATTGGTCTAGCTTTTCTTGTTGACTAAATAGATAGCGCGCACTACCTGCCTCTTTTTCCCAAATATAGTATTCACCACGAATACCAGGAGACCCAACGTGAAAGGTGAGGTTGTTGTTAGCATCATCGCTGCCCGTTGGGGAGACCAAAAAGTCGGGGAAGCCTTTGGCAAAACCTGCTAAAACCTTAGCTCTGCTGTGATTACTTTTAAACACTTTTAACTCAGGCTTGTCATCAACCCAGGTAGCGTAAATAGGATGGCCATCTTCTCGATCAAAACTCACATTTATTTGAGAGACAAACCCGAAGTCAAAGACTGACTCATAGTCGCCGGTTTGGGTCGATAGTTTTACTAGGTGTCGCGCCGCGTTGATGCCTTCTTCAAACTGGGTTAGACCATAAACATACTTACCGTCATTAGACATTCTAAGAGCATTGAACTTGCCCGGGAAGTCAATCGAAACTGATTGCCACGCCGATTTTTCCACAGAACGGTCATAAAAATAATAATCTGAACCTTGATTGGCTTTTGGAACGATTGACCCAAGCATAGAGCCGTCAATGTTAGCCATTATCCTTGCGCCACGGCCAGGCCCTACGGTTACCTTTCTCATGTTACCATTGGCCAATTGCATCTCATAGACGATTGGCCTTACACCGCCATCTCTGCGCTTCCAAGGATTTAGCTGAACGAGCATCTTGTCTTTATCATCCGGAAGAGTTGAAATGATGCCGAGATTTCCAGAGGCTCTCTCACCGCCTCGACCTTTAAGATAGTTACCTTTCCATGTCCAAATTCGCTCATTTACCGATTTATCCATATGCAGAAGGAACATGTCGCCACCATAACCGGGACGAAATTTACCATCTTCTATAAAGACGCTGTAAAGATAGATATCACCGGTTAACCACTGACCGCCCGCGATTTCCATATTGTCCTTTTCGTCATACCGAATACTCTTGCCCTCAATTGGAGCACCTGTTTTACGGTCTA
>CALDQM010000008.1:0-1282 GCA_937911225.1 uncultured Cellvibrionales bacterium | reverse complement strand
GGCGGTTGAGATATGGGATGACCAAGGTAATACTGTTACACAAACAAAAGGTGAGTTGGTGTGTACTAAACCCTTTCCCAATGCACCTATTTATTTTTGGAATGATCCTGACAATAAAAAGTATTTGAGTGCCTATTTTGAAACCTATCCTGGTATTTGGGCCCAAGGAGATTATGGTGAAATTACATTGCACAATGGGGTAATTATCCATGGCCGCTCAGATGCCGTATTAAATCCGGGGGGTGTCCGAATAGGTACAGCGGAAATCTATCGACAGGTTGAGAAGCTCAATGATGTAGTCGACAGTATCTGTATTGGTCAGAACTGGGACGATGATGTACGGGTAATTTTATTTGTCGTTTTGCGTCCAGGTGTTGAATTGAGTACAGATCTTCAGCAGATGATTCGTCAGACTATCCGTAAAGAAACCACACCGCGACATGTGCCAGCAAAAATTATAGTTGTCACCGATATTCCACGGACTATTAGTGGCAAAATCGTAGAATTAGCGGTGCGCAAAGTAGTGCATGGCGAGATGGTATCTAACACTGATGCGTTGGCCAATCCCGAGGCGTTAGAGCAGTTTAGAGATGTTGCTGAACTGCAAATCTAGCGTTGGCATCAAAGCTCTAAATCTGGGCGCTAATAGGGCTTGCTGTTCTTTTATTATTTAGTGCAGAGCATTACTTAACTGACCTGAATCGCTAATAAAAAGATTTATGAGGTTAGGTCTAGTGAACTTAATTTACGGCTAACTTTAGCTCCGCTGATAGCACCATAGATGCGTGAGTGTCTGGGTTGATAAGTGTATTCTCTAAGATAATAGGCAAGTCGAGTGCCGTAATCATTTTTCCCGGTTTTAATTCGATCACCACAGAGCTGTGGGCTGGAATGGAAAAACGATCGCTGCTCAGACCCAAACTATAGGGCCCAGTATATCGAGCCTCGAAATCTGCATCTGACGTATTTTCCAATGTTATCTCTGCTATAACTGTGTCAGTTTGATACTGCATTCCTGTGACCTTTAGGCTTGCCTCCAGCAAAGGAGATAAATCTGCCTCTCGTCCAATTAACATATTTTTAAACCACACCACAGTGCGGCGAGCAAACAAGGCTTCTTTGATTGACTCCGCGGTCTTCTCTTGCGCAAACACCAGTGTCACTGGCCGATGACCACCTTCATGCGGTTTGTAGTCCCAGTCTATTAAATCATGCACGTCAGAGGTGCCGATTAGTGCAAGGTCATAATCCAGGGCTGTTTGAAATGCTGCTTCGGCGTACC
>CALDQM010000007.1:0-2672 GCA_937911225.1 uncultured Cellvibrionales bacterium | reverse complement strand
CTCAAGCTCAGACTGCTTGTCATACCGGCCTAACTTTCCACTATGGAAATCCAGAGGAGTGTTATCAACAGCCCCTATCGAGGTCATTAATTCGGGTGACTGAAGGAGACTCTGAAGGGTCACTTTATTAATATAATTATTAACGCCTACCGGTGCAGCCCAAAACCATACATACAAACCAAGGCCTGCGACCAAAATTAGCAGCAATAGGTATTTAAGGGCTATTTTTAATAGTTTCATCATTTACCGGTCTCTTTGTCTATTATTAAGTCGGTGTTATCAGTATTAGACGCCGTGTAACTCCAATTTAGATTCATGTCTTATCTAATCTAACTTGGCTTTTAAACTATCAAAAAATCGCTCAACATCGCTATCACAGCGAGCTAATTCCGCGTTGGATAACAGTATCGAACACTCCGAACCACGAATGGCGACCACGCAGGGCGCATACTGTTTAAATGAGCAAAGTGTGGCGTCTAATTCATCAAGATGTAGAATCTCAAAGGGAACACCTAATGTCTGCTGGGCACGAGAAAACGCAGACTTCTTTTTGAATGGGCCATGGGAAATATCACAGAGTGCGCACTGGGCCTGCCCTGTTAATTTCCCAAATAGAAAGGAGATTTCGCCAGTGATCGAACCATTGGCGTTATAGATTCCGATTAACTTATCAATCACTTTAATGACATCCTTGCTTCAACCTCAATGGTAATACCAAATTAGGCAAGACAGTAGTCCAAAGCGACTTAATTCTGTGCAGAAACGGTATAATCGCAGGACCGTTTCTGCACATTTTAATGACGAACCTGTATTCCTCTAGCAGGAACACAAGTTGAAACGATTTAGTTAGGCAACCATAACCATTTTCGGCGCAGGGAACCCATTAAAATCACAGGCACAGCTCGCACAGTAAGCTCCCTGGTTAGTAATAAACACTATATCCTCTTCTTCCATGTTTGAGGGTAGGCTATGCTCTCCAACCACATCAATAGAGTCACAGGTTGGGCCTGCAATCGTCCACTCTCGTGGCTCACCGGTGCGCTGACTGACGATGTTTGATGGGAACCCTTGAGCCAATTCCATTAACCCACCATAGGTACCCGTATCTAGATATAACCAGCGTTTTTCATCTCGCGTTGCCATACCCACTACCTGGGTAACTAAACAGCCTGCTGACCCCACTAAATATCGACCTGGCTCAGCCATTATCTGAATCGACTCTGGAATAGCCTCAAGCGCTTTATTAATGACAGCACCAACCTCTTCAATAGCCGGCTCCACGCCGGTAAACTGGACAGGATAACCACCCCCAATGTTTAATAGTTCTGGGGTCCAACCATTAGCTTCCAATTGACTGAAAATAGTTTTTGCAGCCTGTATCCCTTCGATCCAGTTATTGATGTTGGAACATTGTGAGCCAACATGAAACGTCACCCCAGTAATCTGCATACCAATACTTTTAGCGGCCTCAATAGTTGCCGCAATACCCGACAAACTTGCACCAAACTTACCGGCCAGTGGCCAAACAGACCCTTCGTTACTCACTTCAGTGCGGACATATAATTTAGCATCAGGTTTAATCGCACCAATCTTTAAAACCTCTTCTGGGGTGTCAACCACAAACCACTGAATACCCGCCGCCGCCGCGTGACGAATGGAAGCTGGAGATTTTATTGGGTTAGAGTAGAACACTGTGTCCAAGTCCATGCCTAGATCGACCATCGCTTGAAGCTCAGCTGAGGAGGCAATTTCAAAACAACATCCTTCTTCTCTGAATATTCGAAGAATATTTACATCTGGATTAGCCTTGACCGCAAAGTGTGGGCGAACTCTTGGCATAGCGGCAATGAAGCTTCTAGCATTAGCACGCAACCGGTGCTCAGATATCGCCAAGAGCGGATCGACGTAGTTTTCAGCGCAAGACAAACTAAAGGCTACCTGCTCGCGAATATCCTTCTCAAGCATTAATCGTTGTTTAGTGTCCATTGCCACATCCGTTTCTTCAATCGCCAGCGCCATTGTATTTTCCTTTTAAAAACTCCGTTCAGATACTACATCTTACGACGCTAAAGTGTCAATTTGTATTGCCAAAGCTATAAATATGTTTATTATTACTTATCAAATTGTTAAATAATGGATCATTTTGCTATGAAAAATCAGCAAGCCCTTATTAGTCTGCTACAAGAAAATGGCCGTCGCTCGGTTTCTGACCTAGCTAAACAGCTAGGATTGAGTCGTGCAACAGTGCAACAGGCTATGGAACGCCTTGAGCGCACGGGGGTCATTCAAGGTTACACGGTAAAAATCAACCCTGATTATCAGCAGCGCAGGGTGAGCGCTTATATTATGATTTCAGTGGTGTCACAAAAAACTACCAAAATTGTGCAACAAATTCATAAGCACCCGCAGTTAGATATGTTGTGTACTATTAGCGGTCAGTATGATCTGATGGCTATGGTCACAGAATCAACGACGGAAGCGTTAGATATAGCCATTGATTCAATTGCCGCGTTGGATGGTGTAGAAAAGACCCTTAGTCATATTGTATTATCGAGGAAAAAAGACCGTGCGATCTGATAATACCCGCGCACTTAAATTACAATCACTGAAGATCTAAAAATGACTGAATCCAGCCGAATCATCAAAAAGCCTAGTCTTGTCGATGCGCTTAT
>CALDQM010000006.1:0-2229 GCA_937911225.1 uncultured Cellvibrionales bacterium | reverse complement strand
CATAAAAGGTGCGCCTCCAAAAGTACTAGTTACTCGGCAACTGCCGGCGCCAGTGTGAAGAAGAGTTTATTTCTAAAACGTCTCCGTGAAAACCTACAACAGCTGTCGTGGAGCCTAGCGGGATCAAACCGCTGACCTCAACACTGCCAGAGTTGAGTGCATAAAAACTGAGTCATTGATATATAGATAAGTGCTTTTTATTCGACTGCACAGGCTACAATTTTAAATAGCCACCTCAATCTGGTGAGAATCTCAAGCCTAATTAACACCCATATCTCAAAAGGTATCTTAATCTTACTCACCTGCACTTACCGCATCAGCTTCTCCATCTAGATACAGTTGGTTTATCTCTTTTTGTGTTAAAAGACGCTGAAATGTCCGTAACTTAGCTATTTGAAAATCTGGGTTATCATCACTCTGATCTCCAATTCTTAAATTAGAGTTATATACATTGGGAGCTGCCTCATCATCCTGCTGCCAGCCATCTACTGAATCAACCTTATTTATAAAAATAGTAAAGGTTGAATCGGCTCCATCATTTCTATAATTAATTGCAATATGCGTCCATTGACCAGGAACAATGTCTCCAGATTGAGGTACATTGACTCCTTTGTAGCCTTCACCGGGCCCTGAACTCGAGACTGCTTTTATATGGACCTTTTCTCTCCCAGGCTGATACTGGGCATAAACGATGAAACCCTGATCATCATTATACTGGCTCTTAGTGCCAATAATTTGCACGTCCTCTGGTGCTGCTGCATCTATTGAGTCTTTAAGCCAGAAAGAAACACCAAAATTTTCACCATCTTTCCCTAACTGGGCACATCCTTGATCTACCACTTCCATAAACTGACCTGCACTAAACTTGTATCCTGTAGTATCTCCAAAAGCAAAGGTCTCGATTCCATCCGATCTACTATTAATATATACATCATCAGTCAATGCTAAATTGTCACAGGCAAGATTGGTGACACTTACAGTGATATTTTGTAAGGTTGAGTTAATACCGTCACTCGCCGTTATTATCGCCTTGTAAGAAGACACAGTCTCAGACGAATTAAAGGTCAAATCCCCCGTAGTTGAATCAATGTTTATTAGAGATGCATCTTTACCCGAGATAGAATAAGTTATTGCATCTCCTTGGGGGTCTGTCGCAGTAACCTGCCCTATATAAGTACCGCTGCCTTTGGTTAGGCTAAATGCAGGCGATGATGTAAACAGCGGTGCATCATAGTATTGATCAATTAAACCCTTTTGAGCTGCTTTGGCTTTCTCTGCATAAGATTCATTCCACACATTACGCCAAGCATTATACCAACCAAGCCCGTAACGAGAGTCACCTCCCTCTGGCCGACCCGGGTAGAGCCGTTCAAAATGCTCGTTAAAAATTTGATTATTTCCCGGAATAATAGACAAATATCGCGACAGCAGCTCTTTAAGTTTTATGTCCCGCTCTAAATCATTAATCCTTATTGCGTACGCCAAGGCTGTGGGGTCGGTTGGATGAACACCCCAGAAGTGAATGAGTGGGGTAAGATCAAACCCTGCAGCAACAGATAATCGCAGAATTCTGCTGTCCGTTTGACTGAGTTCACTTGCATCAACGTTATTTATAAAGTCGAGATGTTCTTGACGATTAAAGCTCGTATAGGCATCCCACCCATAGAGTCGGACGATATCGGCATATTTAGCATAGCCTCGCTGCTGGTACCTGAACTCATCATCTGGAGTATTAGACTTATCCATCGGCTGATGGTTACCGAAGTTAGGTGTGACCATCCAGTTAATTGCTGCTTCATCGACGGTATAATTTTTATTATATGCGCCTCTAGACTCTGCAAAAGCAGTTTCAAAGTCTACGCCAAACTTTACATTCCTGACATAGGCATGGGGAAAATTAACAATAGCCTCGCCTTCTCCAGGAAACATTGTCATTAACTGAGCATGCCCTAACTCATGATATTCAACAGGATCATGCGTGGGGTCTTGCATCATCCAGTGATCACTATTCCCTACCTCATCATCATTAGGATTATAAAGTTGATTTATTTGTGGATATCCAATTCCGAAAGATCCATGACGGATATGTAAATCTGGTTGAAGATACAAGACCTCTTTATTTCGATCCTTAGGTAAAATACCCATGTACTCTGATACTCCATCCATAGCCAGGTCCCACTTTTTCATTAACTCCTCTGGCTCATCAAAAGCATAAATCCAACTTGTTGG
>CALDQM010000005.1:0-3794 GCA_937911225.1 uncultured Cellvibrionales bacterium | reverse complement strand
AGTTGCTAAGCCACATAATAGACAAAAGAGAAACGGGGAATCAGGAAACTCGAATCTTTAACTTCATCGATAATCCTTTTAAATCATCTTCCGTGATGATCATTTCCTGAATGCAATTGATTACTTTACGACACTACTCCCGTCGAAAACTGGCTATGTCTCTAACCGCCAACATCCATGTTAGCCCATCGTCCCTGATGAAATTTATACAATTGCACATTTCCCCGAATGTCGGGTTATTTTAGGCCTGTTGTTTAGGAATTAAAATAAGCTAAAAGAGTTAGTACTAAAGCATTAAACTAGTGCTAGTGTAGAGATCAACATCATCAAAAAAGCAGTAATTGATGGGTCCGTAGGCCGTATTTTTTTGTTAGACTAATGTCGTCTATGCTTTTTACCATAGATGATTAATTAAAAGGTTTAAAAATGAAAACTCTTCTTTTAAGAACTTTAGCCATAGTCCCATGGCTACTAATTGTAGGCTGCAACGAGAGCGCTGATTCGACAGCAAAAGCGATGCGACCTGACAAAGACCCCTACCCATCAACCTATATCGTACCTAATAATGCCGAATTTGCGATACTGCGTGCGAATATACTAACTGGCGATGGCGCCGAATTACGCAATACTGACCTGGTAATTAGCGGTGGTAAAATTGTTGCTCTAGGTACTGCTCTAGACTTAGATGACTCTATTTCGCGCGTTGATGCTGCAGGTAAATGGGTCACCCCCGGATTAATTGATGTGCACTCACATATGGGTGTTTATTCTGCGCCAGGTACAGCCAATCACTCAGACGGCAATGAGATGACCTCACCGGTCACTGCCCAAGTTTGGGCTGAGCACTCGGTTTGGCCAGAAGACCCACAATTTGAGAAAGCGTTAGCTGGCGGAGTAACTACCGTACAAATTTTGCCTGGCTCGGGTAATTTAATTGGTGGGCGTGGTGTCACCCTTAAAAATATCCCGTCGGTAACGGTGCAAGGTATGAAGTTTCCTAATGCACCTTACAGCCTAAAAATGGCCTGCGGAGAAAATCCTAAGCGTGTCTATGGTAGTCGCAACACTCTGCCATCAACACGCATGGGTAATATGGCTGGGTATCGAACAGCATGGATAGAAGCCTCAGACTATAAAAAATCATGGGATGACTACATTAGTGATGCCAAAGCAGGAAAAGATGTCGACCCGCCGAGCCGAGATTTACGCCTGGAGACATTAGCAGGAGTATTGGAAGGTGATATCCGCATTCACAATCATTGTTATAAAGCGGATGAAATGGCACAGATGATAGATATGTCAAAAGAATTTGGCTATGAAATTGCAGCCTTTCATCATGCTGTGGAAGCCTATAAGGCAGCACCCATGCTGGCTGAAAATGATATTTGTGGTGTTATGTGGGCAGACTGGTGGGGCTTTAAACAAGAAGCCTTTGACATGGTTCGAGAAAATATTGCTTTAGTGGACTATGCCCAGGCGTGTGCGGTCATCCACTCAGATGATCCTATTCAAATTCAGCGTTTAAACCAAGAAATTGCTAAGGCAATGAGTGCAGGAAATCGTATGGGTCTGGACATAAGCCCAGCGAAGGCTTTCCGTTGGGGTACCTACAATGCCGCTAAGTCTCTCGGTTTAGAAGATCAAATTGGCTCTATTGCAGTAGGCAAAAACGCCGACATTGTACTTTGGACTCAACATCCATTAAGTGTTTATAGCCATGCTAGCAAGGTATGGATTGACGGCGCTCTGCGCTTCGACCGAAACGATTCATCTATACAGCCTACCAGTGATTTTAATCTTGGTATTATCAAAGCAGGAGCAGTGCGACCATGAAATATATTCTCCCTTTACTGGCACTAACAGTGGTTTCAACACTTGCTACTGCAAATTCTATCCTTATTAAAGATGCTGACATATATACATCTTTAGGCGTATTCTCTAAGACCCACCTTTACATAGAAAATGGCAAGATAGCGGCCATGGGGCAGCAGGTGCCTTTAGCAGCAGACCTAGAAATAGATGGTCTGGGCAAGAGTGTCACCGCTGGGCTTTTTAACTCATCCACGCAATTAGGTACGGTTGAAGTCGGTGCGATAGAGCAAACCGTAGATTTCTATTCTGAGAACGAGACCGTCACAGCGTCATTGCGCATTGCCGAGGCTTTTAACCCACGCTCAACCCTAATACCGCATAATCGTGTTCATGGCTTGACACACAGCTTGCTGATTCCAAGATCTGCAACTAACTTATTTGCCGGCCAAGTCGCCTTAGTTCAGCTAGGCAATCAACCCAAGGTTATTCATCAAAGTCTGGCCGTGGCATTAGATTTTACTGAACGAGGGGTAAGCATAGCCGGTGGTTCGCGTGCGGCAGCGCTAGTTCAACTGCGGCAAGCTTTAGATGATGCCAAAGACTTCTCAAGAAACCGTAAAGCAGCGCTTGCCGGTGAGCATCGGGACTATGTGCTTTCCTATGCTGACTTAGCCGCGTTAGAGCCAGTGGTAAACGGTATTAAGCCGCTACTGGTGCACACCAACCGAGCCAGTGACATTAGTACTATTCTAAAACTAGCCACTGACTTTCAACTACAATTGATTCTTTCTAGTGTACTTGAAGGCTGGATGGTTGCTGATGAAATTGCTAGCGCGCAAGTGCCTGTGATAATCGATCCTATCCATAACTTACCCAATAGTTATGAGTCTCTCGGTGCACGTCTGGATAACGCAAAACTGCTCTCTGAGGCTGGTGTTACATTGCTATTTACTGGCATGGATTGGCACAACACTCACAACGCGTATCTGGTGAGGCAGTCGGCGGGAAATGCGGTTGCTAATGGGTTAGATAAGTCAGTGGCCATTGCGGCTATGACTACAAACCCTGCCCGACTATTTAATGCACCTGTGAGTGGTGACATTGCCGTTGGGGAGATTGCTGATTTAGTACTTTGGAGTGGTGACCCGCTAGAAGTGACCTCTGAGGCAGAGCTGGTGGTTATTGACGGGCAAATAATACCCATGGAAAGCAGAGCGCTGCAACTTAGAGACCGTTATTTTGAGCGTTTACAGCAATAGCTCTTTTGCTCTGATTAGAAAGCGCCCAATAACATGAGGCGCTTTTTTTTGGGTAGAAAACCACTAAGAGGCTAGACTTTTCTCTCTTAACTTACCCAGTAAATCTCGGGTTTGAGCGGCTTCCTCAAACTCAAGATTACGCGCATGTTGATACATCTTGTCTTCCAAGCGCTTAATTTCTTTAGCAATGTTTTTAATCGGTTCAGCACCACCAATAACATCATAAGCTGAACTGGCTGCTGCGGCTTGTCGGTCACGTCTATTTTGACCTGTGGCGGCGTAGGCTCCCTCCATAATGTCTTTAACACCCTTAACAATACTGGTGGGTGTAATACCATTTTGTTTATTGTATTCAATCTGCATTGCTCGCCGACGTTCTGTCTCATCAATGGCGCGCTGCATTGACCCGGTAATTTTGTCGGCATATAAAATAGCTTTACCGTTCAAATGACGAGCGGCACGACCAATAGTTTGAATCAACGACTGCTCTGAGCGCAAAAAGCCCTCTTTGTCGGCATCAAATATAGTCACCAAAGACACTTCAGGCATATCTAGCCCTTCACGCAGAAGGTTAATACCCACTAGCACATCAAACTCACCAAGGCGCAGATCACGGATAATTTCAACCCGCTCTACCGTATCAACATCCGAATGCAGATAGCGCACTCGCACCCCATGTTCATCTAGGTATTCAGTAAGATCCTCAGCCATGCGCTTGGTCAG
>CALDQM010000004.1:0-26728 GCA_937911225.1 uncultured Cellvibrionales bacterium | reverse complement strand
CTTCGGCCATTTCCATAAAGTTCTCTATGCTAATCACCATGGTGCACTGTGCGTCACCATCATCATTGCTAATTGCATTAGGTACTTGCGTTGCGTCTAAAAGTAGTACGCCATCATCGCCAAAATCAAACTTTAGCGTCGCTCCCAAACCGCAATCTTCACCTACTTTCTCTTTTAAACCTGCTGTTACAATTTCCAATGACATACTTAAATTCCTCTTAGTTATTAATGGCTCAACACTATATATTTGGCGTCGATTCTTGTATTGACCTCACTTTATTAATGTCCGGTGAAAAAATCAAGAGCATTAGAGCCCATATAAGAAATTATCAGCAGTTTTTTGTTAGGGGATGCTCTAAAGATAATATGGTTAGCTGAAAACTTACCGCCCGAACCACAGAGACAGGGGCCATTTTGGTTTAACGTGCGATATGGGAACCTTTTTAGTAGACCAAGCCTGTAAGCCCCATTACCGATAAGCAGCAGGGTTAAAGTGGGCATAGCCATTTGGTGGTGCCTGCCTTCCATTAATATGCAATCTTCTCAGGGCATCTCGCGCAGGTTGAGCTAAAAAGAGGAATGTGAACTACTTTAACCTGCGTAGTCTCAATTGTTGAGTAGCGCCGTCGCAAGATGAAGCTATGCAAATAAGTAATCAAACATCATAATGATTCAACAAGACACTATTGAGAGATATATGGACTCGTTAAATCCAACCATCGATGTTCGCAAAGGTGAAGAGCTTGACCCTCGGCAGCTAGATCTAGTACTGAAGAGCGTTGTGCCTGGCCTGCAAGGCCAACCTAGTATTAAGCAGTTTCCTTCGGGCGCCTCTAATTTAACCTATCTGATTGCTTATGATAATCGAGAACTGGTATTACGTAGGCCGCCGCCAGGTACTAAGGCTGCCGGTGCGCACTCTATGATCCGAGAGTATCGAGTCATTAGTGCACTAGAGAAAGTGTATCCGGCTGTTCCGAAGGCGTTCTTTTACACCGATGACGAGTCTATGTTGGGTTCTGAGTTCTATTTGATGGAAAAAATTGATGGGGTGTTGGTAAAAGACAAAATCCCTACCCAGTGGCACTTTACATCGGCCGATCACAATCGGTTTAGTAAGGTGGTATTTGATAAATTAATTGAGCTACATACTGTTGATATTCAAGCGGCAGGTCTCAGTGAGTTTGGTAAGCCTCAAGGCTATGCGGAACGTCAAATATTAGGGTGGAATAAACGCTTCGCTAATGCTCAAACACCTGATGTGCCTGGTTTTGAAGATGTGCGAGCATGGTTAGTGGCTAACCTTCCGGATCAAGCCTCCAGTTCTCTGCCTGCGGCACTTATTCATGGAGATTACCGGATTGACAATGTCATGCTTGATCCGCGTGATCCATTTAATGTCGTTGCAGTACTAGACTGGGAGATGGCCGCTTTGGGTGATCCGCTAATGGATCTTTCTAATGCTCTGGCCTACTGGGTGCAAAAGGACGACCCGGCAGTACTGAAAAGTATTTTAAAACAGCCATCAGATGCACCTGGCATGATGCGTCGCGATGAGGTGATCGCTTATTATGGTGAAAAAACTGGGTTTGATGTTTCCAAATGGGATTTCTATGAAGTCTATGGTTACTGGCGATTAATGGGTATTTTACAGCAACTGTATTTTCGCTATGTTAACAAGCAGACTCAAGATCAACGTTTTGCCGACTATGGTCAGGCTACCAGCAAACTTGGCGAGTACTGCCGGTCATTAATTGCTAAGTCCACCTTATAAAAATAATAGATTAGAGATTACTAGTATGGAAAAGATCAAGTCAGCAAAGGGTGCTACCGGATTATTGGTGTTTTTATTAGTTCTCAATATCCTAAATATGGTCGACCGTACTTTAATCACTAGTTTTGGTACCTCTATTATCGCCGACCTTAATTTGAGCGACTCACAGTTTGGATTGCTGACAGGTCCAGTATTTGTGTTCTTTTACTCCATTATGGGCCTATTCATGGGTGCACTGGCCGATAGAGTGCATCGTCCACGGTTAATTGCAGCGGGTCTTGTGCTGTGGAGCGTTCTCACCGCTTTATCCGGTATGGCCAAAAACTTCATGCAGATCGGTCTGTCACGCATGTTTATCGGCGTGGGTGAGTCTGTGATGGCACCGTCGGCCATATCAATGATTGCGGATCTTTATCCCAAGGCCAAAAGAGGTACGGCAACTGGGATCTACTATCTGGGTGTACCTTTGGGTGCTGGCGGTAGCTTTATTGTGGCCGGCGTTCTGGGGCCAATGATTGGCTGGCGCAATTGCTTTTTTGTATTAGGCGCAGTAGGGCTGATATTGGCCCTGGGTTTATTGTTCCTAAAGGACCCCAAGCGCGGAGCCATGGAGGAGCAGGGCACCTCGGCGGAAGATGCACCCCAAGCAGGATTGATGACCGGTAATTGGAGGCGAGTTGTTTCTGAGGTGGTTACCACAGTCAAATCTACTCCAGCGCTAGCCTGGACCATGCTAGGCGCAGTCTTTTTGCACTTACCCTTGGGTGCAGGTCAGTTTGCCATTGTGTGGCTCGAGCGTGAAAGAGGCTTCGGCGTTGGTGAAATCAGTGCGACCTACGGGCTTATCTACATCATATTTGGTACCGCGGGTACTTTCTTAGGCGGTATGCTTAGTGATTGGTATCAGTCTCGCTACAAAGGAGGAAGAGTTAGGTTCCTTGCATACTTAATGCTCTGCATGACTCCATTACTCATTTCTTTTCGCTTCGTTTCGCCCTCATCTTCGTTGTTCTACATTGGCATGGCTGCCGGTATGTTTAGCGTGAGCTCGTTTTATGGCCCGGCATTTTCAACCGTACAAGATCTTACTCCCGTGCGTTTGCGAGGAGTTATGACTGGCTTACTATTGGTAGCCTGTAATCTTCTGGGGCTAGGTATAGGTGCGCTGATGACCGGTGTTCTCAGTGATGTCTTTTCGGCTAATGGGGTTTTTGAACCCCTTACTAAGGCGCTATTAACAGCGGATATTATGTCCTGGGGAGCCCCCTTTAGCTTTATCATGGCTTCAATCTATCTGGAAAGAGCCAAGTCAAACCCATTAACGCCGGGTTTGGTTAAATAGAGATTGGCATAGGCTCTACCGAGACGGAACGACCCAGGTGGCCTTCGATCCGGTGGATTTCATTGCACGATTAGTAGCCCTCGTACCAAAACCCAGGGTCAATCTCACGCGATTCCAGCGTCCTCGCGCCGAACCATCGCTGGTACGGACTGGTCACGCCAGCCAAGCGTGGCAGAGACGCTAAGTCAAACTCGAATGCGGAACTACAATCGCCTGTCGAGCATCATACCGCCATGACCTGGGCCCATTCCTTGTAAATCGAACAGATTCATTCGCAGTTACTGCAATATTAGATATTGACACAATCTGTGTCAATATCTAATATTGGTTCGTCGATGTAGCCTATAACTGTATTTTTAAAGCACGATGATACCTTTACAGAAGAATCTTCCCATGCCTATCTACAATGAATTATGTTTTAACCGCATAACTGCTCTAGCCCATAGTTTAGTTGTTTGAAATACGGAATAACCTGCCATGAAAAAACTACTTATTGCGACAGTCATTATCGCAATTGCCGCAAGCACCGCCTGGCAAAACAGAGTGAACCTCATTGTTTGGGCGGTACCTATAGCCATAAATTTCAAAAACGTACCACCCAATGCACCTATTGAGTGGTCACAGGGCCCAACAACTGCTGAGCTAACACCCAACGAGCGCCCACCCAATATTATTTTTATCATGGCAGATGATATGGGTTTTAACGATGTGTCTTTATATAACGGTGGCGCTGGCGACGGCAGCGTAATGACACCCAATATTGATGCCCTCGCCCAGCAAGGCGTTCGGTTTAATAATGGCTATGCTGCAAATTCGGTGTGCGCACCATCTCGTGCAACCGCCTTAACAGGCCGCTATTCAACGCGGTTTGGCTTTGAATACACTCCAATTTTCAAGTTAGGCCCCCTTATTTTCAACTGGATGCAACAGACAAACCCAGCTCCGCTGCCAAATTTTATTGATACCGATATTGCCGATATCCTACCCTCTTTTGAATATTTGGGCATGGAGACGGAGCAAATAACCATAGCTGAAACGCTAAAAGAGCAAGGTTATTACACCGCGCACATTGGCAAATGGCACTTAGGCTCGGTAGGTGATATGCGCCCGCAAGCTCAGGGGTTTGACGACAGTTTAGAGCTCGCAGGTTCTTTATATTTACCTGAGGATAACCCCGATGTCGTTAACTATAAAGTACTTGATGAAGGCATTGAGAAAATGGTGTGGGCTACCGCCCAGTACAAGGCCCGCTTTAATGGCAACGAATTTCAACCGGATGGGTACTTAACCGACTACTACACCCGCGAAGCAGTTAAGGTAATTGAAGCCAACAAAAATAGGCCCTTCTTTTTGTATTTGGCCCACTGGGGAATACACAACCCCATACAAGCCACCAAAGCCGACTACGATTCCCTAAGCCACATTAAAGACCATGGTCTACGTGTTTACTCTGCCATGATTAAATCTTTAGATAGAAGCGTAGGCACTATTGTAGAAACACTAGAAGCCAATGGTTTAAGCGACAACACGCTTATTGTTTTTACCAGTGATAATGGTGGCGCAGGCTATATTCGCTTAGCAGACATTAACAAACCTTACCGTGGTTGGAAGCTAAATCACTTTGAAGGCGGCACCCACGTGCCTTATATGGCGAAATGGCCAGCCAAAATCAAAGCCGGTACGGTTTATCAAAAACCTATTCACCACATCGATTTGTTTAACACTTTTGCTAATGCTGGTGGCGCTCAAATACCTAGCGACAGAAAAATGGATGGCGTAGATCTATTGCCCTACATCACAGGCAAAAACCAAAACCCACCCCATGACACCTTATTCTGGCGCCAGGGCACGCACCAAACCGTATTACACAAAGGCTGGAAGTTAATCCGCTCAGAAGATGCTAAAAATGGCCCAGACGCCCCACAATTAAAGTGGCTGTTCAACCTTGAGACAGACCCGACTGAGCAGAATAATTTGGCGGAGGTTAACGTCGCGAAAGTGGCAGAGCTAGACGCGTTACTGGCTACCCACAATGCTGAGCAAGCGCCGCCCGCTTGGCCTAGCGCAGTGAATGCAGCGCAGCGTATCGATAAACACGGTGGCGAGCCCTATGCAGAAACCGATGAGTATGTGTATTTTCCAAACTAATAATTATCGTAACAGTTCACAACAGGTTTTCCGTGCAAGTATAGGACAAGTAAAAAGGCTGTCGTGAGCAAATCTCCTCACGAATAAGCGTTATCTGGAAGAAAAATATCGCGACTAGCCGATCTATCTCACCGAATGCCTGCCTGTGTCAGTGATCCTGCATTTCATATTCGTTCATTCTTGAAGGAGCGCCCAAAGCAGCCCGTGCCATGAGGTTCTCAGTAGCGTCCTTGCTGATTTAGCGTTGTGGTTGTGGATTCGCTTGAAGCAAATAAGTGCAGTGTCTCAGGCGGAGCCCGTGATGGCCTTATCGGTCAATTTCCGAGCTGCTACGTTATCGGTGGACCAGAATTCAACAGTGACTGCGATGCCCATCAATTCTCGTTCTTCATGCTGCCATTGGGCGCTGGTGGAAAATCAGTCAAGCGCCCATCCCCCCTAACGATTCGGGGATCGACCCTGCGCCACTACCCGCAACAATGCCGCGGCGATCTCTACCGGCACCTCTTCCTGCAGGAAGTGGCCGCCTTCCGTTTCTGTGACGGGCGCATTGGGAAAGTTCTGTTTTATGGCAGGGAGTTGATTGGTCAGAATTGGGTCGTTGACTCCCCAGATGATTTCAGCCGGAATGTCCAGACCCTGAACGTACCGTTCAATCACCCTCATCGCCGGCGTCGTGGGATGATCCGGCCCGTCGGGCACCATGCGCATCATCGCCAGCGGCGCTTTGTCATTGCCGCTTTCTTTTACCGGCCTGCTGTACAGCTCCAATACATCGGGCGGAAGAGAATCGGGGTCGCCCTGCATCTTCGGCAGGTTCTCGAATATTAGAGCAAGAACCTCGATGAGGAATTCACCGACGACTGGCCTCTTGGCGATGGCATGGCCACGGGAAAGGTCACCCTCTTCTTTCACTGCGTTGAAAAAAGTGTTGAGCACAACCACCCCCTTCAGCAGGTCGGGGGAACGCGTGAGGGCCCCCATGCCGACCGGGCCACCCCAATCCTGCCCCGCATAGACCAGTTCGGTCAGCTTCAACTGCTCGAGAACCCCGTGGATCCAGCGGATGTGATTGTCCAGCGTATGTTCACTCGCTGGTACTTTGCTCGAGAACCCGAGACCCACCAACGTCGGCATGATCACGCGGACCCGATCCGTCGGGAGAGCTTCCGCCACCTTCCGGTAGAGGAACCCCGAGGTAGGGTTGCCGTGTTGGAGATACAGAGGGAACCCGGATCCCACCTCGAGCACATGGACCTTGATTCCCGGCTCTACCTCGACGAAGTAACTCTTGTATCCCTCCGTAAGGAATTTGGATGCGTAATCCGGTAGAGGAAATGCTTCGAAGTCGCCGGCGTCCAGAGCGACGATTCCATCTCCCTTGGGAACGACCCATTCTCCATCGCGAGTAATCAAGCCCACGAAGATGAGAGCTGCGACCGCTATGACCGCCAGCGAAATCAGGATTCGTGACTTCAATATCCTTGTCTCCGATCCGTCGATACTTCCTTCGGCAAAGGGCGGTCCTGCATGAAATCGATCATCAGTCGCGCCAGTTCGGGCCCAGCATCTTCCTGCACGAAGTGGCGAGCCCCTCGGATCGTCACCTTCTGCGCGGTGGGAACCCGCTCGAGAAAGACAGCCTCATTCGCAGCTGTAATCGGGTCGGCGTCAGTGAATGCGACCAGGAAGGGCTTGTCCCACTTAGCCAGTACGGTTTCCCAGGCCACTTCATTTTCGCGAAGATGCGAGAGCACCAGGTAGGGCATGATATGCGCTGCCGCCTTGTAGCGTTGGTCCGGAAAAGGGGCCTCGTAGCCTTTGCGCGGTTGCTCTGGGCCGCCTAACAAAACCATCGCGTCGCCGATGGGCAGATCCTCCACGTGTTGGCTGTAGGCAGCCCAGCGCGGGAAGCTCAGGTCGGCTCGTAGCTCTTCGGGCGTAACCGGCCCGAGCCACCAGACCCATGCCTTGAAAAGCGGATAGCCAATCATTCCGGCGAAGCCACTCGCCCCGGGAAAAGCTGTGTTGGACACGACGATGCGTGCGAAGCGGTCCGGTTCGGCGGCCACCACGGGCAGGCCGATCAAACCACCCCAGTCCTGGCCGAAGAACGTTGCATCACGCAGGTCGAGCCGGACCACCAACTCGCGCATGGACGCCACCTGCATGGCGTAACTGTAGGCGGCTTCGTCGGCGTACTTGTCGGACTTACCGAAACCCACCAGGTCGGGCGCCACCACGCGGTAGCCGGCCTCGACAAGAATCGGGATCATCTTGCGAAACAGGTAGCTCCACGTGGGTTCTCCGTGGATCAGAAGAATGGGTTCTGCATCCCTGGGCCCTTCATCCAGGTAGTGCACGCGCATCCCATCGATCTCCATGTAGTGCGCGTCGAACGGGTAGCCCTCGAGATCGACGAAGCGGGCCTCGGGTGTACGCAGAACCCCGGGGCTGATCTCCTCCGAATGTGCCAGAGGGACGCATGACAAGAACACCACTAGAACCAGAACCTTTTCTTGAACAGACATAAAACACCTTTCAAAGTTAACAAACCCTACGATTTTCGAATACTGATTTTGCGTTTAGTTATATCCGTAATTAGAAAAGAAGGCACCACAACATAGCAGCCCAAGTTCAAAGAGCTGCTTGCCTAAGAAAAACGCCGTACTTTGAAAAGTAGCTCTCCCAAAACACCCAATAGACCTGCTCCTGGCTTGATTCGACATTACTTATTCCTCCACTGGCGTAATCAATAAAGGCAAACAGCATTTCTCTATCATCATCTATTCGGGCGTTATCAATATCTTTTGATACCTGTGAGTCCAATGCTGCCGAACCCGCGAGAAAAGCAAAAACACTATGGGTTAGCTGAAAGCGAAGATGCTCCTCATTTTTATCGGGCAAACGCTGCATTAATCGCTGAACAACAGCAAGGAAATGAGATTGAAATAGTTCATCTGTATAAAAAGCGCCTTCTGTAGAATCCAGAAGCATTTTGCTCCATAGCTTTAACAAGTCACGACCACAATAAGGTATTTGTCCAACAAGAATTAGGGGAGCGTAAAGTACGAGCAATAGCTCTTGAACACTCAAGTCGCCTCTATCATCGCGCTGTTCTATTTGCAGCCACAGATCTTCTATTGCTGGCGCAACTCTTTCATTAACCCACTCAAATATCGCTTCTAAAATGCCTGCTTTATTGCCAAAGTGATAATGTACCGCCGACTTGTTTTTGGTTCCTGCCTCAGAATTGATGGTTCGCATTGAAACCGCTTCAACACCTCTTTCAGCAAAGAGTCTTACTGCCACCAGAAGAAGACGCTCTCTTAAATCGGCTTTTACATCCACCAGTAGCGGCTTGGTTTTCGGGCGGAGGGCTTTGGGTTGCTTAGCGGCTGACAAATACATATTTATTCAATAGACCTTTTTGTTGAATTGACCTCCTCATAAAGAAGGTCGGTAAAGTCTGCCAAAATGACCCAGTTAAGTCAATAGACTTTATTTAAGTCTATAGACTTAACTGTTAGTGCGCATTATTCTCTTTCGAACGGGTTGAATATAGCTGTAGTGCGTCAACGCAAAGTCAGTATCCGAAAATCGTAGGGTTTGTTAACTTTGAAAGGTGTTTTATGTCGGTATGGCGGCCGGTATGTTCAGCGTGAGCTCGTTTTATGGCCCAACATTTTCAACCTTACAAGATCTTACGCCCGTGCGTTTACGAGGGGTGATGACTGGCTTACTATTGGTCGCCTGTAATCCTCTGGGGCTAGGTATAGGTGCGCTGATGACCGGTGTTCTCAGTGATGTCTTTTCGGCTAATGGGGTTTTTGAACCCCTCACTAAGGCGCTATTAACAGCGGATATTATGTCCTGGGGAGCCCCATTTAGCTTCATTATGGCCTCAATCTATCTGGAAAGAGCCAAGTCAAAGCCATTAACGCCGGGTTTGGTTAAATAGAAATTGGCATAGGCTCTTATGTTGATGGCATACAATCCAATGATTAAATAGTCACCGCAACGTACTATCTACTCCATTGTATGCCGGTCTGGACTATTTCAGGGAGTAATCAAGATGAACGACAAGACGATTCGTATTGCAGGTGCCAGTGGTTTTTGGGGTGATGCTGCCCGAGCGACACCGCAATTGCTAAAAGATGAAAACGTAGACTTTATTGTCTATGACTACCTTGCTGAAATCACTATGTCGATTATGGCCCGTGCCAGGGCTAAAAACCCAGACACTGGCTATGCCTTAGATTTTGTAAGTGCCGCAATGAAACCCAACCTTAAAGAAATTGCCCGTCAGGGTGTACGCATTGTGTCTAACGCTGGGGGTGTTAATCCTCAGGCGTGTGCCAATGCGCTGCGCGCGGTCATTGCTGAACTGGGCCTTAATCTCAAAGTCGCTTGTGTGTTGGGTGATGACATGATTAGCCAGCGTGATCAAATTGCCGGTCATGGCTACAAAGAAATGTTCTCGGGTGATGATTTTCCTGCGGTCGAAAAAGTTGCCAGCATAAATGCATATTTGGGAGCTTTCCCTGTGGCAAGAGCGTTGCAAGAGGGAGCCGATATAGTGGTTACTGGCCGCTGTGTCGACAGTGCAGTGACTTTGGGGGCCTGCATTAATGCCTTTGGTTGGGGTCGTGATGATCTTGATCAGCTGGCCATGGGGTCTCTTGCCGGACACATTTTAGAATGTGGGCCACAAGCGACCGGCGGTAACTTTACCGACTGGGAGTTATCCAATGATCTTGAAAATATCGGCTATCCCATTGCTGCTATTAAAGATGATGGAAGCTTTATTTGCTCTAAACCACAGGGTACCGGTGGTCTGGTCTCTGTCGGAACTATTGCTGAACAAATGGTTTACGAAATTGGAGACCCCCAAGCCTATATCTTGCCCGATGTAGTCTGTGATTTTTCTGAGGTTACACTTACGGAGATCGGTGACAATCTGGTTGAGGTTAAAGGTGCTACAGGATTGGCTGCTCCGGATAGCTATAAAGTGTGTTGTACCTATGCCGATGAGTTTCGTGGCGGGACGACCATGACTTTTTATGGCTTTGATGCGGATAAGAAGGCGAATAAGTTAGCCGCGGCTATTTTCACAGCATCACGCAGAACTCTTAAAATGGTTGGTTTGCCTGATTATAGTGAAACCAGTGTTGAGCTGATCGGTATGGAGAGCCAGTACGGTGCAAATGCATCTGTCAGTGCATGTCGTGAGTTGTCCATGAAGATTGCTGTAAAGCATGCAGACCCTGCTGGCATTGGGATACTACTCAAAGAGTGCGTTGGACTAGGTCTGGCAACACCGCCTGGGTTGTCTGGTTTTGCCGGTGCGCGGCCTAAACCATCGCCCGTGGTGAGGTTGTTTTCCTTTGCGTTACCAAAAGGTACCATAAAGATTCAAATTGAAATGGACGGCACATATATTGACTGTCCGGATACTCTTGGTACGGCGCTTAAGCGAGACCTAATTAATCGACCACAGGCACCTGGACTACTTTTGGATAATGATGTTGTCAATGTGCCTCTGATTAAGCTGGCATTGGCTCGCAGTGGCGACAAAGGTAACAAGGCCAATGTGGGTATTATTGCGCGTCAGCCTGAGTATCTTCCTTACATCTACGCAGCGCTCAGTGAGCAGGCAGTGGCGGAGCGCTTCGCGCACTTTTTACCCGAGGGTGCTGTGGGGCAAAGTACATGCTACGTCGAGCGATACCTCATGCCTGGTTCCAATACGATTAACTTTTTGATCCATGATGTTCTGGGTGGCGGTGGTATGGCGAGTATTCGGAACGACGCTCAAGGAAAAGGTTTCGGTCAGTTGATGCTCGACGCATCAATCCCTGTCAGCACCGCTATTGCAGCTGACCTTAATCACTAAAAATTACCTTTTAAGATAGATGGAGATAACCACATGGCAGTATTTGCCTCGAAAATAAACACTAGCTCTGAGACCTTTTTGCGTCAGCGCAAAGAGATGTTGGAACTTGTAGACCGGCTAAATGAGCTCAATGGGCGAGGTCGCGCACTCTCAGAGAAACGTAAACCTCGTTTTGATGCACGTGGGCAGTTAACGCCTCGAGAGCGTTTAGCGAGGCTGCTGGACCCTGGAATGCCGTTTTTAGAAATAGGCAATATCGCCGGTTACATGGTCGACACAAAAAAAGAAGAAAAATCGATTCCTGGTTCAACGGTTATTTCAGGTATTGGCTTTATTTCCGGGGTGCGATGTGTGGTCGTGGTTGATGATAGCGGCATTTTAGCGGGCTCTTTAACCACTGCAGGCGGTTACAGAATTCGTCGCGCTGAACAAATCGCTCTTCAACAAAAACTGCCCTTTGTACACCTTGTAGAAAGCGCAGGTGGTGATTTAATGAACTACACCGTTGAGGGCTTTAGTGTCGGTGGTGCGCTGTTTGGTGCGCTCGCGCAATTGAGTAAAGCTGGGATTCCCGTCATTTCCATACTTCATGGCTCCTCTACCGCGGGTGGCGCCTATATGCCGGGCCTCAGCGACTACGTTATTGCCATTAAAGGTAATGGCCGTGCTTTCTTGGCAGGACCGCCACTACTCAAAGCCGCCACTGGTGAAATAGCGACCGAGGAAGAGTTAGGCGGGGCGGAAATGCATGCGACTATCTCCGGTTTAGCTGAATATTTAGCAGAGAACGACGGCCAAGGCCTACAAATCTGTCGTGAGGTTGTTGATCGCTTGCAGTGGAACGATAACTGTCCATTGCCGCCTAAACGAGCGTTCCTTGAGCCCATCTATGATCCCGACGAACTTGCCGGTGTCATTCCAACAGATTACCGCACCCCTTATGACATGCGTGAGTTAGTGGCACGGGTAGTTGATGGCTCCGATTTCTTAGATTTTAAACCACGATTTGGCGTATCTACTGTCTGTATTCAGGCTGAAATATTTGGTCAAGCTGTCGGCATTATTGGTAATAATGGGCCAATTGACCCGCAGGGAGCGAATAAGGTCACGCAGTTTCTTCAGTTGCTAGATCAAGCCAATATTCCTGCGCTATTCTTTCAAAATACTACCGGCTACATTGTCGGTACCAAGTCTGAGCAGGCTGGGATGATTAAGCACGGGTCAAAAATGATTCAGGCAGTAAGAAACATTGATGTGCCGCGCATTACCTTTATGACCGGCGCTAGCTTCGGTGCCGGCAACTACGGCATGTGTGGGCGCGGTTATGATCCTGATTTTCTCTATACCTTTCCCAACGCCAAAATGGGCGTAATGGGCGGTGAGCAGGCCGCTAAAACTATGTCTATGGTGGCGCGCGGTAAAGCGGCGGCTATGGGAGTAGACGCGGACGAAGAGATGCTGGCGCAACAAGAAAAAATGATGGCACACATCTTTGACTCACAATCTGATGCTTTTTACACCTCTGGTCATATGATGGACGACGGTATGATCGATCCACGTAACATGCGTAAGACCTTAGGAATGTTACTGGAAACGGTTCGTGAAGGTCGTTACAGAAAATTGCGCCCTAATAGCTTTGGTGTTGCACGTATTTAACGGTCAGTGGAGATATTTATATGAGTGATATAGCGAAAACACAACTGCCAACAACCAATATGCTGCTGCTAGAGCGACAGGGCTCTGTGCTGAAGATTTGGTTCAATCGTCCCGAGGCAAAGAATGCTCTGAACGCAGAAATGACAGATGATCTTGTTAATGTTCTCACCGCGATCAAAGATGACCGTAGTATTCGAACTATAGTACTACGTGGTAAAGGTGGCTTCTTTTGCGCAGGCGGTGACATCAAAGGTTTTAAGTCAGGTATGCAAACTGTTGATGCTGAGCAAGTGGCCAAGAGTAACCGCTCCTTCGGTGACGTTATGATTATGCTTAACGAGCAACCTCAAGTGGTTATTATCTTGGTTGAAGGCGCCGCTATTGGCGGAGGGCTAGGATTAGCTTGCGTTGCGGACGTCACGTTGGTGACCGCAGATGCACGATTCCGCTTGAGTGAAACTAGCTTAGGTATTCCCCCAGCACAGATAGCCCCCTTTGTTACCGAGCGCGTCGGCCTTACTCAAGCTCGCCGGCTTATGCTCACAGGAGCACGCTTTAAAGGCGAGGAGGCCGTTAAGCTTGGCATTGCCCATGGTGTTGCTAGTGACGTAGAAGACTTAGACGCACAGTGTGCCGCTATTTTGCAACAAATTAGTGCCTGCGCGCCAGGCGCTAATGCAGTGACCAAGGGTATCCTTTTTGAGACATTACGCAGTCCAAGACCAGAGGCTTTGGATTTTGCATCCCAAGGGTTTGCTCAATGCATGCTCAGTTCAGAAGGTGTGGAAGGTGTGGCAGCGTTTGTTGAAAAACGTAAACCCTATTGGAATAACGATGTTTAAAGTCTCAGTTAACAAAACAATAAATTATATAAAACAATTAGTTAAGGTAATAGTTTAATGAACAACTTTAATAGTATATTGATTGCCAACCGTGGTGAGATAGCCTGCAGGGTCATTCGAACGGCTAAAAAAATGGGCTATCGAACCGTCGCGGTATACTCAGATGCTGATGCTGGGGCACCGCATGTACAGTTAGCCGATGATGCGGTCCGCATAGGTCCGGGGCCTGTCGGAGAGTCCTATTTAGTGCCAGAGCTTATTTTACAAGCGGCCGCTAGTAGCGGCGCAGAATCTATTCATCCGGGTTATGGTTTTCTTAGCGAAAATGCGGCCTTTGCCGAAGCGGTAGAGAGTGCAGGGTTAGTCTTTATAGGGCCAACACGCGAGGCCATTGATGTTATGGGCAATAAGGCTGAGTCCAAGCGTCGTATGATTGAGGCTGGAGTACCGTGTGTGCCGGGTTATGAAGGCCATGATCAAAGTGATGCAGTTCTATTAGCGGAGGGACTTAAGATTGATTTGCCGCTTATGGTTAAGGCCGCTGCTGGTGGTGGTGGACGAGGTATGCGTCTGGTTCATAAGCAGGCCGATCTTGCCAATGCCATAAAGCTTGCCCGCGCCGAAGCGGAAGGGGCCTTTGGTTCCGGTGAGCTTATCCTGGAAAAAGCGATTATCAAACCTCGTCATGTGGAAATTCAGGTATTTGCTGACACAATGGGCAATACCATCCATTTGGGTGAACGTGACTGCTCAGTGCAGCGCCGCCATCAGAAGGTTGTTGAAGAAGCTCCCTGTCCGGTAATGACTCCAGAATTACGCGAAAAAATGGGCCAGTCGGCCATTGATGCGGCTAAAAGTGTCAATTATCGTGGCGCAGGTACCGTTGAGTTTTTGCTGGATGACAGTGGCTTCTTTTATTTTTTAGAAATGAATACACGCCTTCAGGTAGAGCATCCTGTTACTGAACTTATAACTGGGCTAGACCTTGTTGCGCTTCAGATCAAAGTCGCTCAAGGAGAGCCTCTTGGCCTGAGCCAAGATGATATTAACCTAGAGGGTCATGCCATTGAGGTACGTCTCTATACCGAGGATCCAAGCCAAGATTTCTTACCGGCCTCTGGCCCAGTAGATCTGTGGGCGCCAGCCTCCGGTGTTGGTGTGCGTGTCGATAGTGGTATCTCAACAGGGCAGGCTATTTCACCGTTTTATGACCCTATGGTGGCTAAAGTTATAGGCTACGGGCCAACGCGCGAAGCGGCTCGCCTGCGGTTGATTGGCGCACTTAAAGAAACGGTTCTTTTTGGGACACCCAATAACAAAGACTTCTTGATTCAGTGCCTAGAAAAGCAGTCATTTATTGATGGCGCAGCAACGACCGCCTTTATTGCTGAAGAATTCTCTGACGCTGAGCTTGAAATACAGCCAGCAAGCTTTACTGATAGCGCGGTGGCCGCAACACTTGAGCTCTGTTTAGAGAATAAAGGACACTTTCAGAAAAGCCTTCTGGTGAGTAGCCAGCTTCAAAACTGGACCATTGCCAGCGCTATGGTGTCGCGCAAGCAGTACCAGTTTGATGAGACTATTCATGACCTATCAATATCACCGGTAAATAGCAGCATAGATACCTACCAGGTCACTGACAGCGTAGCCGAACAGGCTGCAGAGGTTCAAGTGCTATCAATACAGGCCAACAGCGCCGTGGTGTTGCTAGATGGGGTCAAATTAGTCGCGCAATTTATGTGGCTTAAGCGTGGTCAACTACATTGTTCTATTCAGGGTCGCGGAGCCTTCTTCAAAGATCTCATTATTCTAGATGGTGCGATTGATGAGGCGGTCGGTGGCGGGCGCGTTATTGCCCCTATGCATGGGTTATTATTAGAAGTCTTGGTTAAATCCGGTGATGAAGTCGTTAAAGGGCAAACCTTAGCCATACTTGAAGCAATGAAAATGCACTATGAGATAAAAGCTGAAATTGACGGAATAGTAGAGGAGGTTAGTGCTGTCGCAGGCAAGCAGGTTGCGGCGGATGACGTGCTCATTGAAATAAACCAAGATCAAGATGCTTAACATAAAAATATAGGGGTTAGTATGGCTTTAAAGCTTTGGCATTGCGCCGGTTCACGATCAATTCGTCCACTCTGGACAATGGAAGAAATGGGCCTTGATTATGAACTTGAGGTCATGCAGTTTCCACCGCGTTTTGTGCATGCCGGTTACACCGACATTAACCCCATTGGAACCGTGCCCTTTTTTACGGATGATGCAGGTGGCGCGGATAGCATAATTCAGATGACTGAATCTGCGGGTATTAGCCAATACCTTGTTGATCGTTGTGGCCCTACAAATCTTGCTGTAGGGGTTAATGAGGCTGGCTATGGCGACTACCTCAATTGGTTACATCGTAGCGATGCAACACTGACCTTTCCGCAAACGCTGGTCTTGCGATATACCATTCTTGAGCCAGAGGCAACGCGTCTACCCAAGGTGGCGGAGGACTACACTAAGTGGTTTTACTCGCGACTGCGCTCGGTTGAGTTAGCAACAGCACATAACGAGTTTTTGGTCGCCAACCGTTTTACTATTGCCGATATTGCAGTAGGCTTTGCATTGTACTTAGCCGAATCGCTGGGCTTATCCGACGGGTTTAAGCCGAACACTAAAGCCTATTACGAGCGTTTAAAGGCACGTCCAGCCTTTCAAAAAGCCACATCGCTGTAAGTTTTGATGGGGTAAAATAATAAAAATTGGGGAAACCAATGACTAAACATGCCGTGTATCCAAATCTATTCTCGCCACTTGATTTGGGGTTTACCTCGATTAAAAATCGTGTGCTTATGGGCTCCATGCACACGGGTCTCGAAGAAGCCGAAGATGGCTTTCCACGCCTTGCAGAATACTTTGCCGAACGCGCTAGAGGCGGGGTTGGCATGATAATTACTGGGGGTATCTCCCCGAACATGGAAGGCGGCTTTGGCGCAAAATTGTCAACCCCAGAAGAGGCCAAGGACCACCGTCTAGTGACTGACGCGGTTCATGCCGTAGACCCAGCGATTAAGATCTGTATGCAAATTTTGCACGCAGGGCCACTTGCAGGGACCCCAGCTTGTGTTGCGCCATCAGCCATTCCGTCGCGAATAGCCCGGATGGTGCCTAACGAATTAGATGAAGAGGGCGTTCAAAAGCAAATTGATGACCACGTGCAGTCAACAAAAATGGCACAGTTGGCAGGTTATGACGGCGTCGAAATCATTGGCTCCGCAGGCTATCTGCTGAGTACCTTTTTAGTAGAAAAAACTAATCAACGCGATGATCAATGGGGCGGTAGTTACGAGAATCGAATGCGCTTTCCTCTCGAGATTATGCGCCGCTGTCGTGCCGAAGTCGGTGAGAACTTCATTCTGATCTTCCGTATCGCCGCTATGGACATGCTACAAGGTGGTATGTCGTGGGATGAAGTTGTACTGCTGGCCAAAGAGATGGAGAAGGCCGGGGCTACAATTATTAGTACTCACTTTACCTGGCACGAATCTACTGTACCGACCATAGCAACCATGGTGCCAAGGGCAGCTTTTGCCGGAGTGACTGGTCGTTTGCGTAAAGAAATTAAGATTCCTACCATTACTAGTAACCGCATTAATATGCCGGATGTTGCTGAACAGGTGTTGGTCGATGGTCATGCAGATATAGTCTCTATGGCGCGTCCGATGCTCGCTGATGCGGACTTGGTGAATAAAGCGTTTGAGGGTCGAGAAGACGAAATTAATACCTGCATTGCCTGTAATCAGGCCTGTTTAGACCATACCTTTGGCGGTAAGTCAGTCAGCTGCTTGGTCAACCCCAGAGCTGCGCATGAAACCCTACTTAACTATCGAATTACTGCTGTGCCAAAAAAGATTGCCGTTGTTGGAGCAGGCCCCGCAGGAATGTCTTATGCCACTGTAGCTGCGCAGCGTGGCCATCATGTCAGCTTATTTGACTCGGCCAGTGAGATTGGTGGTCAGTTCAATTTAGCTAAACGGGTGCCCGGTAAGGAAGAGTTTTATGAAACGCTACGCTACTACAAGCGTATGTTAGAAATACATAATGTTGATGTCTGTCTTAATGCTACTGTTTCTGCAGCGCAGCTTCAAGAGGGTGGCTTTGATCATGTCGTAGTGGCTACGGGTATAACACCTCGCACGCCAGATATCGCGGGTATTGATCACCCTAGCGTGGTCAGCTACATTGACGTTATTAGAGGTAACTGTGAAGTCGGTAAACGGGTAGCGGTTATGGGTGCCGGTGGTATAGGGTTTGATGTTTCAGAGCTTATTATGCACAGCGGTGTTTCAGGTGCTTTAGATAGAGACGTATTTGCAAAAGAGTGGGGCATAGATTTTGAAAACCACCCACGTGGCGGTGTCACGGGCGTTAAGCCTGAGATTGCCAAAGCTGATCGTGAGGTCTACTTGCTGCAACGTAAATCGAGTCCGGTTGGCCGTGGTTTAGGCAAAACCACTGGTTGGACTCACCGCATCTCGCTGGCTCAGCGTGGAGTAAAAATGCTGAATGGTCTTGAATATCATAAAATTGATGATCAAGGCTTGCACATCAGCACAGACGGTATGCCGTCGGTACTGGAGGTCGACACAGTCATTGTTTGTGCCGGCCAGCTTCCCCGGCGAGGGTTGTTTGATGAAATTACAGCCATGGGTATGGAAGCCAGTTTGATTGGCGGTGCTTTTGAAGCATCAGAACTGGATGCTAAGGCCGCGATTAACCAGGCCAGTTACCTAGCCGCGGCTATTTAATGGTCAAGACTTGGTACTTGCGGCACCTAGCTCGCTATCAAATAACCCTCTAAGATAGGCGTTTAGTTAAATGAGCCCCGAATGAGAATTTGGGAGCTAGTGTCATCCTGATAACAGGCGTAGCGGGATACTTTTGAAGGTCTTTTGAAGTATTGACCGAATAATGGCCACAACCCAAGTGTCTCCAAGCATTTAGTGGCTGTGAATGTTAAGGCGGATTCATAAATACCGCCCAGAGTTATGGAGTGTGTTTGGCGGCCCTATTCGATCGTGCAACAAATTGACATAAAGGGATAGTGTTGTCAAACTTGTCACAAGGGATGTTTTTGTCCTAATTCTAAAAACAAGTATCGAATACTGACGTCACAAATATGCAAAATTCAGCCAAAGAAAATAAGCGCGAAGCAATACTCAATGCAGCTTTCACAACCTTTAAACATTATGGTTATCGCAAGACATCAATGCATGATATCGCTACTGCTCTTGGCATTTCGAGGGCGTCACTGTACTCATACTTTGAAAATAAAGATGACATTTTTCGCTGCGTATTAATATCTGTCACTGAATCTGGATTAGTTGAAGCGAAGCGATGCTTAGGGTTATCAGCTTTAGATCTCACATCAAGAATCGAGGCTGCTTTGCTTGCAAGATATCTACCCCTTCATCAGCTGCTCATTGAATCAGTTCATGGTGAAGAGATTGCTGAGACTTATTTTCGCCTTTGTGGCGACAGTTTTGCGGACTCATTTGCGCAATCTAAGGATATACTGACAGCTTCACTGAAGTCGGCAAATCGCAAGAAAGAGATTGACTTGAAGGGAGCTTTGCTCAGCGCGCCTGAAGCCTCGGAGCTTTTAAACCTTACTCTCCTTGGTCTCAGGCATACTTCAACGGACGTAGAAATCTACAAAATGCGGGTAAATCGGTTTGTGAGTGTATTTATGCGCGGGCTGCGAAATCCTACGATATAAAACTATACCTAGTTAGATATACACAAGGCGAAGGCCGTGGTGTAAAAACTACACTACGGGCTTCTAATAGCCGACATCTAGCTATAGATTGAAGTAAGTGGTGATATGGGTCTTTTCAACACTATAAGTAGCATTAACAATATCTTATATCCCGTACAAACAATGAAATTGGTTATTCACTAAACTTGCAGCAAATACATGCGTTTCTTGATGGAAAAATATCACGTTTTAAATATCCCCGACAACTTGATTTACATGACAGTTTGCCTAGGGAAGAAAGCGGAAAAGTATTTAAGCAACGACTCAAAGTGGCCTATGCTAGCTAATTAAGTGGCTAGATTTTGTAGCGCTTACATAAATCGTGTGATCAATTGGTCTAGGCTGCAATACTTGTATGCTGGACTAATTTTAGTCGCTTAGAAAAGCCGAGTAGGGCACTTATCTAGATATCAATGCAGCACCCAAGGTAGCCTTGGGGTTGAATGCTCTTCAATTGCTCTCCAAAAGCAAATCTGGGATCCCATGTTATCTCCATAACATGACCGGCGGGACGCTTTTAAAGGTCTCTTGCTGTATTGACCCGATAACTGCCATAACCTAAAGTGTATTCAAGAATTTATAGACCGTCTCCATAGTGACGGCATTCATATTATAGGAGTGAATACATTGGATATTAAGTTTTCAGCAGAGGACGTTGCATTTCGCAATGAAGTCAAAGAATTTTTTGCAGCAGAATACGACGGTGGTGCATCGACTCGAATCGGCGATAACCCAGCTGCCGACTACAAAAGCGATATTGTAGGCTGGCAAAAAAAGCTGCATGCCAAAGGCTGGATAGCGCCGGGCTGGCCAACAGAGTACGGTGGCACTGGCTGGACTAGTACACAAAAATTTATTTATGAGACTGAGCGTGGCTTGGCGGGTATTCCCGATGTAGTGCCATTTGGTCTAAAAATGGTTGCGCCAGTTATTTACACCTTTGGTACTGAAGAGCAAAAAGCACGCTTCTTACCCCGCATCCTTAACAGCGAAGATTGGTGGTGTCAGGGTTATTCTGAGCCAGGCGCTGGTTCTGACTTGGCAGCATTGAGCACATCAGCTGACTATGCCGGTGATAACTATATTGTTAATGGCCGCAAAATTTGGACTACCTTTGCTCAATATGCTGACTGGATTTTTTGCTTAGTAAGAACATCCAAGGGTATTCGTCGACAAGAGGGCATTAGCTTTTTACTGATCGACATGAAGACGCCAGGTATTACGGTTAAGCCTATTGTGACAATTGATGGTAAGCACAGCCTCAACGAAGTGCTGTTTGAAGACGTTGCTGTACCCACTGAAAACCTTATTGGTGAGCAAGACAAAGGCTGGACCTATGCCAAAGCGCTTTTAGCGCATGAGCGTACCGGTATGGCTGAAGTTGCAGACTCTAAGCGAATGCTTGATGGTATTAAACAGCGTGCGACGGCCGAGATTAATGGCGGCAAGCCCATGATTGAAGACCCTATTTTCCAAATGCGTATGTCAGATATTGAAATGGAGCTTATGGCTCTGGAATACACCGAGCTGCGTGTATTTGCGTCTATGGCATCCGGTGGCATGCCTGGACCTGAGTCTTCGTTGTTAAAAATTAAAGGTACCGAGATTAGCCAGGCTATTCATGAGCTGCAGCTGCAGTTAGCGGCTAACTATGGTGGAGCATTACCGGGTGAGCTCAGCAGTGATGAACTTGGTCATAACTTTGCCGCTGAAGCGCGTGGTAAATACATGTACGGACGAGCAGCGACCATTTATGGTGGTTCAAACGAAGTGCAGCGTAATGTTATTGCTAAAGCCGTTCTCGGCCTATAAGACGGCTTTAATGGCCCTTAAAAAGAATTTAGGAGTTTACACATGAATTTTGAGTTTTCCGAAGAACAAACCATGATCAAAGACAGCGTTTCGCGCTTTGTTCGTGAGCAATATGACTTTGATACACGCCGTGGCATTATCGAATCAGATGACGGTATCAGCCGTGAGTTTTGGTCAATGTTTGCTGAACTTGGTTGGTTGTCAGTGCCTTTTGCTGAAGAATACGGTGGTTTTGGTGGCAACGTAGTAGACATAGCGGCTGTTATGGAAGAGATGGGTAAAGGCATTGTGGTTGAGCCGTACGTCTCTACCGTGGTTGTGTTTGGGGGGCTGTTGTCCGCGTCAACTAACGCCGCACTAAAAGAACAAGTTATCCCAAGCATTATTGATGGTACTTGCCTCGGCTCTTTTGCCTACATGGAGCCCCAGTCACGCTATGAAATGAGTGACGTAGCTACCACAGCAACTGCCAGTGCAAATGGCTACACTTTAAATGGTATAAAAACCGTAGTAGCCAACGGCGGCACAGCTAACAAGTTTGTTGTTAGTGCGCGCACTAGCGGTGGACAATTTGATCACAGTGGCGTTAGCCTATTTTTAGTCGACGCAACCGCGCCGGGTGTTGAGGTTAAAGCCTATAAAATGATGGACGGCCAGAGTGCAGCCACATTGACTCTAACCGATGTAGCGGTTGAGAACAGTCAATTGCTTAACGCTGCGGGTGAGGGCATGGATCTCATCGAGCAGGTCATGCCTCAGATCTTAATTGGTTTGTCTGCTGAAGCGTTAGGAATCATGGCCACCTTGAATACCTTAACCGTAGACTACTCTAAGACTCGTCAGCAATTTGGATCGCCCATTGGCTCATTTCAAGTATTACAGCATCGTATGGTAGACACCTTTATGGCGTGTGAGCAGACTAAATCAATGCTCTATCGTGGACTTTGTGAGTCAAAAAGCGTCGATGAGGGCGAAACAGACGCCCATGCGTTGTCCAAAACAGTTCACGCGCTTAAAGCGACCGTGGCACGTTATGGTAAAACCATTGGTGAGGAAGCGATTCAGCTCCATGGTGGCATTGGTATGACTGATGAGTTGAATGTTGGTCACTATGTGAAGCGGCTTATGATGATTAATACTACGTTTGGCGATGCTGATTTTCATCAGAAGAAATTTAATCAACTGAGCTACTCGGTCTAGCTATGGGTACGTTCGGCGCTGTGTCGATTTTCATGGCGCTGATCATAGTAACTGCAATAGCCGTTTGTGTGTGGTTGCAGCGTGACACCAATGCGCAATATGATCTTCCCCTTGGGAAGGTCTTCTTTGCTGGCACCGACTCTAAAACGCGAGTCGCTAATGCCATGGCGTTAAAAGGCATCTACAAGCAAATTAGCGTTAAGGATACATCTTCAGCGTCTAAGCCTTTAAAAGGGCGCATTGATCGTGTGCGCGCTCTCATGGACACCCTTAGAAGCCATGTGCCACTAGCCAGCAATTGCTTACCTGCTGACGCAGACGGTGTGCCCGCTGAGTGGGTGATTGCCCCAGATGCTGACCCCAACAGACGGTTACTGTATATTCATGGTGGTGCTTTTGTCGCCGGTAGCCCCACTAGCCACAGAGTAATCACCAGCAAGCTGTCTGAGATAACAAACTGCGCGGTGCTGGCTATTGACTATCGCTTATCACCGGAACATAAACGTGAAGCCTGCATAGAAGATTGTCGAACCGCCTATGACTGGGTGTTGGCCAATGGTCCGCAGGGGGCATCAACCGCAACGGCAATTTATGTGGCAGGGGACTCTGCCGGTGGTAACCTAACCCTGTCGTTATTGGCATGGGCTCGTGACACCCAGCGGCGGATGCCAAATGCCGCGGTGGCGCTGTCACCTGTTACTGACATGCGCATGATCAGTCCAAGCATTAAAGCTAACCTAAAAACAGATATCATGCTTAAGCCCATCGCCAAAAAATTGGCAAAAATCCCACGCTGGTTAATGCTTAGCGCTGGCGCTTTTATGGTGCCCTATAACACTAAGGACCCAGAGATTTCACCACTACTCGGTAAGTTACATGACCTATCACCAACCCTTATTCAGGCGAGTGACTGTGAGATTTTGCTAGATGATGGTCGTCGTTACGCCAACAAAGCGCGGGCCGCAGGGTCTGATACCACCCTACAAATTTGGTCGGGTATGCCGCACGTTTGGCAAATTTTTCATCCAGAGCTGCGTGCAGCTCAGGAAGCCTTTGATGAGATACAAAAATTTATAGCGCGCTACCCCTAAACTTGCCGTTAACATAGGGTAGCAACTGCGCCACTATGGGAGGAAACAGGTTATGTTAAAAGTTCACTTTGTTGCAGGGACCCGAGCCGGACGTATCGTGTGGTTGCTAGAAGAGCTAGGCCTTGAGTACAGCGTTAACAGCATGCCTTTTACCAAGGATGGCTTGAAATCAAGCGAACACCGAGCGCGACATGCCCTGGGTAGGGTGCCAGTTTTAGAAGACGGCGATACCTCTATTTTTGAATCAGGCGCCATCGTTGAGTATATTCTTGCGCGGCACAAAAATGGGGGTTTAAAACCCGATGTCGATGCGCCCGAGTTTCCGCTGTACTTACAGTGGTTTCATTACTGCGAAGGCATGGTTATGCCGCCCATGAATCAAATAGTGGTGCAAAAGTTTTTACTGCCACCAGAACGCCGGGACGCCAATATCTTGAGGCAAGCCGAAAATCTGCTGACTAAGTCTTTAGCGCCCATTAATGATGCGCTAGCGGGAAAAGATTACCTAATTGGCGACTTTTCAGCGGCAGACATCATGCTAGGGCATGCTTGTTTTATGGCAAATAGAAGTGGTTGTGTGACCGATGAAATGGCCAATATAAAGGCCTATATTAAAAACATAGAGTCTAGGCCCGCGTTTCAAAAAGCGATCAACATGCAGTAAAAAGAGCTTGCTTTGGTATCTTTACGTCAAAGGGTTTTGTTGTCCTACGGACCGGTTAATCTGTGCGGCTAATGACCGACATGAGTAGCTCAGCGCTAGAGTAGTCGGCGATCATAGCGGCAACTTCACTGCTACGAAAGCCAATCTTTTTGGAGATATTAGATTGGTGGTTAACTAGAGTGCTGTCGCTAATGCCCAAGTGACTAGCGGTTTTTTTGGTGCTTCTTAGCTCAAACAACGCTTTGATAACATCTAGTTCTCTGTTGGTTAAAAGCTGCTTCATACCTACCACTCGGTGTTTGATTAATAGTTCATCGATGGCAGCTTGACAGTTGTGTTCTTGAGTAAACAAATAGTAGGCGGTGCTCCCATTACCCAAAATGTTTGTATGAATTTTTTCTCGGGATTTAACATCGATCATTACATTGATCTGAATACTTTGCTCAAGAGTGCGCGGCAAAAAATACCCGAAAGCATCACAGCAACCCCAAGTGGTAATCTTAGTTAATGACCCACTTTGAAATTTCCGGATAACAATCATTTTTCTCTCCCTTCCATGGCAGACGCAAGTATATAAAAACAAAAAAAAACTTAAATAGAATTTATACCCCATAAATATCTAGATTTTTCAGCCAATCCCAGCTGGGCAGAGAAACTCAGTTCTTTTAGCCTACTGTTCCCTTAGCTCACGCCCTAGAGCTGAATATCCTAATATATGATGTGTAAAGTGGAGCACAATACTGACCGATTTAATGCAACTCTGCAAAGTGTAGTGATTCAGGTCTATTTGTTGAATAGCAATAAAACACTATATTTACATAGACTATTTGTATTATTTCAGCGTTCATAAAATTTAGTTACGCTTGTATTGTTGTTTTAAACCGGCAGCACTATGGCGGTGAAACGCATAACCGGTTATCGAAAGTTTAAAAGGAGAGGACTATCAAAGACGATTTCTCACTACTAAGCATAGCTAGATTTAGTAATTTCGTCATTCCATGACCTTTAAAATAACCTAAAGCAACAATAAATGCACAGAGTGCAATACCACAACAAAGCGACAAAAAAATATAGCGCAAGGCAGGGAGCACCTGCCTTGCTAACTAAGCGTTTACAAGTCTTGTAAAATCATCTCAGCGGCTTTCTCGCCAATCATTATTGTGGGTGCATTGGTATTGCCGCCCACCACGGTTGGCATAATTGATGCGTCCACCACCCGCAGGTTTTGCATTTTGTGCACACGCAAACGTTCATCAACTACCGCCAGGTTGTCACTGCCCATTTTGCAGGTGCCCACAGGGTGGTAAACCGTATCAGCGTCTTCTCTAATAGCACGCTCAATATCGCGGTCATCATTAATGTTGACGGGCCTTAAGCACTGCGCAATATACTTGTTAATCGGTGCAGAGCGCATAATGGCCATCATTTTTTTGTAGCCCGCCACTAACACCTTAATATCATCGGGGTGAGTCAAAAACTTAGGGTCTATTAGCGGATCATCATGCGGGTCGGCTGACTGCAAGGTCACGGTGCCTGTTGATTTTGGTCGCAGAAGGCACACATGGCAGCTCAAACCATGGCCCCATAACTGTGTTCTACCATGGTCTACTACCATAGCGGGGGCAAAGTGTAGCTGTACATCAGGAACCTCTAATTCGTCACTGGTTTTGATAAAACCGCCGGCCTCAGCCACTGTAGAGGTGAACAAGCCGGTTTTTTTGAAGATATACTTAATCAGCTCCTTTGGGTAGGTGTAAAAGATCGATCGCAATGACAAGCCAATCAACTCTGGAGAGCCGTGCTTGTGAACGGACAAATAGTCTATGTGGTCTTGCAGATTTTTACCGACCCCTGGCAGATCTATTAAATGGTCAATATTGTGCTTAACAATCTCTTCGCGGGGGCCAATTCCTGAGCGCAACAAAATTTGTGGTGACCCAAAGGCACCTGCCGACAAAATAACCTCTTTGCTTGCGGTAAAATCAACCACTGCCTGTTGGTTAGTAATGCACTGCACACCGACCGCTTTGTTACCCTCTAATAAAATCTTATTAACCTGAGTGTCGGTTAATACCGTTAAATTGGGTCGCTCCATTGCCGGTACTAAATACGCTTTTGCAGCACTGCAGCGCTTACCGTCTTTTTGTGTTGTCTGGTAGTAGCCAATACCTTCCTGCTCAGCGCCATTAAAATCATCGTTGTAGGTATAAAGCTTCGACCCGGCCTCAACAAACTCATCGGTTGGCTTGTTGCTGTTTCTAATTTTACAGACATTTAACGGCCCGTTCTGCCCGTGAAAGGCATCATCAAACACCTCATTGTGCTCGGCTTTTTTAAAGTAGGGCAGTATTTCATCATAAGACCACCCAGCATTACCCAGCTCAGACCAGTGGTTATAGTCCCAACGGTGTCCTCTGACATACAACATGGCATTGATTGAACTTGACCCACCCAAGGTTTTACCCCGCGGCTGAAAGCCTTTGCGATGCTCCATAACCTCGGC
>CALDQM010000003.1:0-23955 GCA_937911225.1 uncultured Cellvibrionales bacterium | reverse complement strand
AGTACTGTCTCCAACTTATACCTGAAAGAGACGCACACCAACAATCTATTCTTTAAACTTTTTTGAATCTAAATTCACGGTTCATCGCGTAACGGATAGAAACGTTGGCATTTAAAAAGTAAGAAAAGTAAAAAAATGAAGATTATCACCTCCATATAACTAAACGGACTTTATCTATGAAAAAATTAATTCTCGCTTCGTCTCTCCTCACAGTTTTTTTATCAGTATCTGGCTGTATATCAATAACTGTAGATGAAGACTTGTTCGCAGATGCACGGGTTCTGACAAAGACCGAGGAATGTTCAATGGTGCAAGTTCCAATTTATGGAGTCGTGGATCGACCTGCCTCTAGTACAGAGGTAGCTGCGGGTGCAGTTGTGGGTGGTGCGATTGGAAACCAAGTAGGTAAAGGCAATGGCCGAAAAGCGATGACTGTCTTAGGTGCCATCGTCGGTGGTTCAGCAGGCGCTCAGCGCAAGACGGAACGTGTCATTACTGGCTATGAAGAAAAACGTCAGTGCAGAACCGTTTATAAGTAATTTGAGACAAATTATGAAAAATATATATTCAACCTTAGTTATTCTACTTACACCGTTGCTGCTCGTTGCCTGTGGCGGTGGCGGTGACGGTGACGGAGGTACAACTTATAGCTATGACCCCATCATTGGTAACTACACTAATAAAACATGGGATGCATTTGGTGCCGGGTTACTAGCAAACTTCAATACAGCGAATAAAGTATCCTTTCTTGACACTACTGGCATAAATAACAATGACCTTTCTGTATCTTTTACAGAAGTGAATGCCACAACGTTAGATTTAGACTATTCAGGGTCCTCAACAAATGGAGACACATTCACCTTTAATCTAAATTTAAATGGTTTCAACACCACTGAGGTGCCTTTGTATGAGTATGGCGAAACACAACCTTCATATTTATTTTATACCTCAATATTTGCAGATGCAGCAACAAGATTCTTTATGCCATCAGAATACTTCCGTCAAAAATATGGAGTTGAGTATGTTGGATTTACTCAGATGGAAGTCCAAAGGTTAACAGACAATCGAATTTTTGTTCTGCCAACTTTCTATGGTGACTACACTAAAACTGGTGATATGCCAAACTCATCAAAAACCTTCAGTATTAGGCACATAGGATACCAGCACTACGAAGATACTTCAGAAAGTATTCAACTAGCTATAGCCGGCGATGGTAGTTTGGACGTAGATTTTGCAAACAATACTCTTAGTGGGAAGTTTACTTTCGATGATAAATATTTCTTTAGCGAATTTGTAGCTGGAAACGGAGCTGACTCTAAGATTATCACATTCCCCCTTACTGTCAGCATCACTAATGGTCAAATTGTTGGTAGTAAATTTACCGCTGATGTGAGCGATTCTGTTCGCCCCCTAGGAAGATTGGTTGGTTACTTTTTTGGACCAGATGCAAATGAATTTGGTGCATCATTTGTAGGGTTAGACTCCGATGGTGAGAGTACTGAAGATTACTTTGGATTTTCTTTTGGTTTGATTGGGTATTAATACTTGCCAAAACTAATCGCACTAATTTGTAACCAGTAACTGATGGTGATGGTGTTGGTTATAATGCAGATGCCTTCCCAAATGATGCCTCTCGGAGTTCCACGCTCAGTAATAACAGTGGCGGTGGTGGTTGCACCGTAGGTGACGGCTCTTCTCCAGATAACTCACTTGCCTTGCTGCTAGTTACTCTCCTACTGCTGCGCACACGCAAAAAATTAGTAGGGAAAAGACCGTTAGCTATTAATTAGAACATTTGGTCTTGAGCAGGGGTTTAGTGTTTGGGCCAACCTCGTTTTAAACCATAAACAGATAGAAAAATAATACACAACTACCATCGCCCAGGGTGGTAAAGCCTCTAGCGCTGAGATACCAGTCATTGCACTCATACACTTGCCTATATTAGATATGTATGGACGCAAACCAAGATGAATTTTCTAAAAAAAGAACTTGCAATGACTGCTGGTCAGTTATTTAATGACCGTCAGTCAATTAACTATAGCTTGGAGTACCCAAATGAATTCACCCCAAAAAAATATAGTAGATGCACACCTCGAAAATGCCATGCAGGCATCATTAAGTTCTCAACGAGAAAGCTACATTGCTGAGGGTTTCGTTTCAGCTGCGACGCGCATAGATCGTATAGATCGAGCAGTCGATGTACTGGTAAGGAATTCCGAGGCTATAAGTGAAGCTATGAATGCAGATTTTGGTTGTCGTCCTAGGCAGGTTAATTTGATGACTGATGTCACAGGGTCTATTGAATGTTTAAAGCATTGTAAAAAGCATCTTAAACGTTGGATGAAGGCTGATAAACGCCCCACAATGTTCCCTTTGAATCTTCTAGGGGGTCGATCGACGGTTGAATACCAGCCAAAAGGTGTTGTTGGTATCCTTGCGCCGTGGAACTTTCCACTTGGAATGGTGTTTGAGCCACTTGCCGGTGTTTTAGCTGCCGGTAATCGAGCAATGATTAAGCCTTCTGAATTTACCCCTGCGACCTCGGGCATTATTGCAGAAATGGTTGCAGAGGCATTTGATCCCACCGAGCTGCATGTTTTCACAGGTGGTCCTGAAGTAGGGCAGAGCTTTTCATCGTTACCGTTTGACCACATGATTTTCACCGGAGCTACCAGTATTGCTCGTCACATTATGGCGGCTGCAGCTAAAAACTTGGTACCAGTTACTCTGGAACTTGGTGGAAAGTCTCCCGTGGTAATCTCTCGGAGCGCGGATGTCAGCGAAGCGGTTCAGCGCATCATGGTGGGTAAGATGTTAAATGCTGGCCAAGTTTGTATCGCTCCGGATTATCTATTGGTTCCAGAAGAGATTCTAGATGAGGTAATTGAACAAGCCACATCAGTTGTTGCGGAAATGTACCCAACACTGCTCAACAACAATCAATATACCGCTATGGTCAATGATCGTCATTATCAGAGAATGAACAATAATCTTGCTGATGCTTCAGAGCGCGGTATTAAGACAGTGACCCTAAACCCGGCGAATGAAGATTTCACGGTTAATCCACTACAAAAAATCCCGCCAACACTGATCATTAACCCAGATGATGAGGCGTTATGCATGCAAGATGAAATCTTTGGGCCATTACTGCCTATCAAGACCTATAAGAACTTCGAGGAAACAATCGCTTACATCAACAACAACCCTCGTCCTCTTGCGGCCTACTATTTTGGGGCCGATAAGTCAGAAGAAAGACAGTTTCTCACCAGTACGACGTCGGGCGGGGTATCAATCAACGATGTAATGTTCCACATGCTGCAAAAAGATCTACCCTTTGGTGGTGTTGGCCCCAGTGGGATGGGTGCTTACCACGGTATTGAAGGCTTTAAAACGTTTAGCCATGCTAAGGGTATTTACCGTCAGCCGAAGCGAATTCCGGTGGCTAAGCTGGCTGGATTTATGCCTCCCTATGGTGATGCTTCTGAGAAAAATATCAAGAGCAAGGTTAAAAAATGAGCGCTGAATTAAGACGCGCGCGGACACAGGATCAAAAACACTTTCGTCGTAAGCAAATATTGGAAGCGGCAGAGCGGCATTTCGATGAGGTAGGTTATGAGACTTTTTCGATGGCGAGTTTGGCTAAATTAGCCGGCGTGGTGAAAGGGACCCTTTACCTCTATTTTAAAACCCGCGAGGAGGTACTTCTGACGCTTTATAACCAAAGCTTGGAACGGTGGAGCCATGTTTTTCTCGACAGATTGAATGGCGCGATGACCGATCGAGATTACGCAGTGGCCCTTTATCAAACCGCAGTGGCGGATCGTAGTTTTATCCCGTTACTGACTAGATTAGAGCATGTCATCGAGCACAATGTCTCTATTGATAGTTTGATTGAGTCTAAGCGACACTTTATCGATCGGGTTGACTGCATTGCTAAGGCCAGCGCACCTGTTTTGATTCTTGATGACCCTAAGGCATCAGAAGTAGTCAATGTTATGGGTGTTTTGTTAATTGGTGCTACACGTGCCGATCAGGGGCCTTCCCTAGAGGGTGAAGATATTCCCAAAGATGTGCAGGCACTCTTAGAGAGTTTCTCGTCAGAAGCTGTATTCATTAAAAACGCCTGTCGCATCATCGCGGGTATTCGTGCGGACATTGGCTAAACAGATAAAAGAATTATTGCCGTCTAGTGGGTAAAGATTCGTATTCAGATATTTTAAGGAGAAAAATGATGACAATAAATAGACAGTGGATTTTGTCCGCAAGACCCGATGGAATGATTGGTCCACAGAATTTTGAATACGTCGAAACCGCTACACCTCAGATTATTGAAGGGGAGGTGTTAGTAAAGAATTGTTATTTCTCTTTTGACCCTACTCAACGCAACTGGATGGTTGATCGTCCCGGTTATTTGCCGCCTGTAGCAATTGGAGACGCGATGCGGGCCGGGTCAGTATCACAGGTAATAGAGTCTAAACATCAAGATTTTATGGTCGGTGAGCTTGTTCAAACAACTGGCTGTTGGCAAGACTATGCGGTGGTAGCACCAGGTAAAGGTCCTACAGGCATCAACAAACTACCGCCTGGAGTGTCCCCAGAAATGATGCTGTCTATTCTGGGTATTACGGGAATGACCGCTTACTTTGGTTTGCTAGAGCATGGTCAGCCTAAGGCAGGGGAAACAGTACTTGTTTCTGGTGCAGCAGGCGCTACAGGCTCAGTCGTGGGGCAGATCGCCAAGCTTATGGGTTGCCGAGTAGTGGGCATTGCTGGCGGTCCCGAAAAGTGTGCTTGGTTAAAGGATGTTGCTGGCTTTGATGCGGTAATAGATTACAAAAATGAAGACCTAAACGAACAAATAGGCATTCATTGCCCTAATAAATGGGACGTATTTTTTGATAATGTTGGCGGCTCCACTCTAGAAGCGGCATTAAATCATCTTAACTTACATTCGCGCGTTGTTATGTGCGGTGCTATTAGTAACTACAATGCCACCGAGCCTGTTCCTGGCCCGGCTAATTTAATGAGCTTGATTACCAACCGTGGTCGCATGCAAGGATTTATTATTTTGGACTACTTGCCGAGAGCTATGGAGGCTATTAGCGCCTTAATGAGCTGGGTAGCAGCCGGTGATATCGTGTACCAAGTTGACCTGCAAGAAGGGTTTGAAAACATACCGAACACCTTACAGCGACTCTACACTGGCCAAAATAAAGGTAAACAACTTCTTAAGATAGCTGACCCAGTTTAATGTAAGGCCGAATTTAAAGGAGCGTACTATGAGCTATATTTCGAAAAAAGACAGAGAAGACATTCCTGCAATGGCGCCATTATTGGATCTAGTTGAGTCCAGTATGGGGTTTGTTCCAAATAGTATGTTGACGATGGCTCACTGGCCCGAACTGCTCGGTACCTTTGGTAGCTTGGCAGCCACGGTGCTGCAGACAGGAGAGGTTGATGGACAACTCAAGCAGCTAATCGCAATGATCAGTAGCCGGGCTCAGGGGTGCAACTATTGTCAGGCACATACAGCACACTCTGCGCACAGAGCAGGCGCTGAACAAGAAAAAATTGTAGCGGTATTTGATTTCGAGCAGTCGCCATTGTTCAGCGCTAAAGAGCGTGAAGCTCTGCGATTCGGTTGGTTCGCGTCCTTGCAACCAAACGCGGTTGAACCACAGCAATTTGAGATGCTTAGAGCGTTTTACAGTGAGAGAGAGATCGTAGAAATTGTTGCTGTTATATCGCTATTTGGCTTTTTAAATCGGTGGAACGATACCTTAGCCACGAAGCTAGAGCCCAATGCGGCTAATTTTGGTCATGAAGTTTTGAGTTCTTCTGGTTGGAGCCGTGGTAAGCATTAACTCGTTAGGTATTATTGAATCTCGCTGAGACTCAAAAAGGCATACCTGTAACTTGAGTTATTAATGGGTTTGAGCGAATAATTGAAAAGAGGGAGAGAATACAATCATGACAGCAGATCAAGTTTTTAGCGTATGCACTGCGATTGCTATGGCCGGTTGGGCAGGGCTAGTATTTGCCCCACGATGGACCGTAACGCGTGATTGGATCGCTCCAGTTATCGCGCCTTTGCTCATTGCCGTGTTCTACGGCTGGCTAATGACAAATAACAGTCCGCCTAGTGGTGGTGGGTTTGGGTCATTACAAGAAGTCACCATATTATTCTCTAACCCGAATCTGCTATTGGCGGGATGGATACATTATTTAGCCTTTGATCTGTTTGTTGGCGCATGGGAAGTTCGAGATGCGCAACGTCAAGGTATTCATCATTTACTGGTTATCCCCTGTTTATTAGCCACACTTATGGCCGGGCCAGCAGGGCTTGCTTTGTATTGGTTACTTCGAGTGCTCGTGGGATTTGTGAAGCAGAGACAGCTCAACGAGGGGCAAGATAGTTTATGAATAACCTGCAATCATCTCTCGCGTATCCCCGATGGCCAACAATAGTTGAGCTTAAATCAACTCAGATTTTTTGGTACCGCGCTGCTTTATTTAATTTTGTACTGATGGTGTTCTGTTTGGTTGTAGGGCTTTTTGATGACAGGACATTGAACGGCATATCGGTATGGAGTAAGCCAGTCAAATTTGGCCTATCGATAGGCGTGTATTTTTTAACCTTAACATGGTTCGCCACATTCTTAGATTCCAAGACATTGAGAAGTACGAGTGGTAAATGGCTGGTAGGAATACCGTTGATAGCGGGTATAACGGAGGTAGTGTACATCGCCATAATGGCAAGCTTGGGTGAAGCCTCTCATTTCAACCTGTCCTCTAGTTTTACAAGTATTATGTACATCATCATGGGTATTGGTGCGGCCTCTATGGTGTTAGTTTTACCTTGGATGGCTTACCTGATTACAAAGCAAAACCCCATGTCAAACCCTTTAATTTTTGCCATTGTTATAGGTCTTTGTCTTACCTGTCTACTTGGTGGAGGTTTTGGAAATTATCTCAGTAGTAATGGTGGGCACTGGGTAAACGCTCCGCCAACGGATGCTAACGGTGTTTGGCTCTTTAACTGGGCAATGGATGGTGGTGACCTGCGTGTGGCGCACTTCTTTGGAATGCATGCAATGCACGCTTTTCCCATTTTTGTAGTGTTGCTGCCGCAACATTGGAGTCCAAGATTTAAGTTAAAAACACTGATTTTTTTCATTGTTGCGTATGTCATGTTTAGTGCCCATACGTTTTTCCAGGCAGTTAATGGACAACCATTTTTGATGGGATAAATGGCTTTGGTAGTCAAAGGCAGTGGGTTTAAATAATGAGGGCATTTTATGCAGCGATTAGTGAGGGTCCATTTTTTCTTATGGATGAGACCATAAAAAAACCCCGAATGATTAATCATCTGGGGTTTTTTTTAGTACTTAGCTGATTATTGACTCAGCTATTATCCCAGTTCGTATAAAGATTTTTAACCACAAAACTTCTAGGGTTAACGCAACTATAAACTTCACTGGTAATGGCATCCGCTTTGTCAGCGATTTTGTAATAGTTGTAAGCCATTTCAGCTCTGGCCATAAAAGTTTGGAAATAGGATAAGCTTATAAAATCATAGTCAGGATCTCTTTGCCCTAAGTATGGAATAATGTAGTTTACGCCATAGCCTTTCATCCCAGCAGAAGCAATAAGCTCCGCTGCAGCTCGCTCTGCTACTTTCGCGTCATTCAATGTTTTACCTTCATTTAAAGAACAGTCAGCATATTGAACGGGTCTCTTAACATCCGTTTCCATAGAGGCATCCATTGCTGAAACCACTTTATGCTGAAAGGCAGCTAGGTTAGGTCCGCAACTATGTGGTGCTTTTAGATTAGGATACTTCTCTTGGAAAACATTGACATAAGTCCCCCATTCTTTGTACATCTCTAAACCATTAGGCCAGTGACCAACAATAACGTGGGTGAATGTACCCATACTATCACCAGCATGAATAGGGGTTAGTAAGCTCTGGTTGTACTTAAGGCCAGCTTTATTCGCGAAATCACCATATTTTTGCGAATATTTCTCAACATCTTTTAATGTTTTACCTTCATTTAACGTACAAAAATTGTATTCGGCTCGAAGTTCATCATCACCCTCGGCTTTCATCGAAGTTACTGGCTCTTCATGATGGTCTGCGATGCTTGCACCTGTAATCATTAGCAATAATGGCAGTAGTATTAGTTTCTTTTGCATGATGTTATTCCTTAGTAAGTGAAAACTTAAATTTGTAACATTTGATCCATCGTTTTGGTAAAAGGGCAGGCGGATCAGCAAGAGTAAATCACAGAAAGTATGCAAGTGCGAATCATAATGGTAATTAATCAGAAACTACAAACAGCCCCTGCAATTGCGGAGGCTGTTTAAGAGTCTTGGTAGTTACCTAGTGTTTTTAGCGATTACCCGGCAATATATTATATCTGGCCCGAGTGACGCCAATAACGGCCTATCAGTATTAATTAACGCGACTGATTACCGCTTGCTGTTCCACTAATGTCCCGTCCATGTAAAGGGTAGAGTTAACGATTGCCGAGGTACCTTCTACTGAATCAACTGTCCACTGCATAGAGTTAACATAGCTATGGTGCTCTGGATGATAACCACCCTGGGTTGTGTCTAGAGAGACAGCGACCATATCTTTGACCACTTTTGATGCAGTAAATACAGGCTGAGTTCCCAGTGCGCAATAGTGTTTAACGACTAACTCACCGTCTTTATTGTCTGAGTAAGTGGTTAGCATCTCAACACCATCTTCAATGAGAGTCTCAGTAATCAAATTGCCACCTGAAACCAATTTGAAGTCTGAAGAAACGTCGATGACCACTCCGGTAAACTGGGTTAGTTTTCCTTCCCATTTGCCGACCATTTTTTTCATCTCAGTAAATCCAGCGCTATGCGCTGTTTCAGTGATGGCAACTTCACCTATCTTAGTGGAGCTATGCTCCTCATGATGCGCGGAAAACGCACTCAAAGAGACCAGTGATGATGTCATCAAAAGAATAAGTAGATTATAGTTTTTCATAGTATTACCTTTGGTTGAAGTGAGTTTACAAATTGATAAGTAAAATCCTAAAGGACTAATCCGGTAAGGCTACTAGTGAGGATAACCCTTCAAAATTTAATTTAGGTACTCCTTTTCTCATAAATATTAAGCTGACTTTATATCTTATCGACTAACTTGGTAAATTCATAATTGCATAGTATTGCCTTGTATGGAATGCTCTTTTTTGCCGTAGGCCCTGCCTATAGCCTAGCTCCGTTGTTTACAGTCGTACAAAAGTCTTATAAACCACGTTTTCTCCTACTCAGACTTTGATGGTTTTAACATTCAAGTTAGTACTAGTTCGGAGTTGGCGCTAAACCTAGGTTCGAGTTTAGAGTTTAAAAGCTAGAGCTTAGAGCTTAGAGCTTAGAGTTTGGATTGTGAAACCATGCTAATAATGTAGACGCAAGATAGGAATATTTTTCAATGCCTACACGAAAATTAGCGAGGAGTGGGTGGGGTGATCAAAAAAGGGTTGTCACACTAGCCCGCGGTCATACACACGGCTAGCGCTCCCTTTGGGGATGGAACAGTGTGACTGTCATCGGCCACTTCTTTGACGCTAACAGTCTACAGGTCTGCGATCTCGACAGAATTTTTAATACTATCCTTGTCATCTGGCTGCGTAGCCTGCGATCCACCGGCTGCGTAACGATGATTAACTTCGCTGTGGTGTTGCTCATCGGCGCGCACATGCTTTATAAGATCAGACAACTTGGCGTTGGCCTTCATGCCATAGTAATCTATTGCTAATTGTGGGGCAGGGACGTTTTCCATAGCGCCACTCTCTACCAGGCCTAAGTATTCTGTGTAGCTGAACACTGCTTCTTCTTCAAAGTAGGCAACCATTTTGTGTGCGGTGCGGTTGTCAGCTAGGTACAACACAAAGTAGAAAACACTAAAAGTAAACTGCGCAATCAGCACTAACCAACGCTCAAACCAATTTGGCTTTGCAATCTCGATGAAAAACATTAGGTGCATTCTTTCATTCTCTGCCTCAGCTAGCAGCTCCCTGATATCGGCACCATACCCCGTCTTCATTTTTCTCAGGCTTGTGAAGTGCAGTATCATTCCCGCTACCATACCGGGGACTCCGGCCACTGTTTCCAGTACCACTGCCCGGTGACCATACCTTTTTGCAAAAAACGTGTCGGCGATTAATCTAAAAAACTTAGTCATCGACTTAGCTACTACATCTCTCATAAATAACTCCAGCGCAGATACATTTTTTTGTCGAGCATTTCATTACAAAGTAGACTAACAATTACGTAACCTTCACACTTTTGGATTGGACTCAGCAACTGTCGAACAGGCCCCAATAACGGGGATAATTTAGCGCTCTGACAGCAATCTTGATTTAGCCCTGATTTGACTGGCTGGGCTATTCAGTCAACAATGACATCAAGTACGTTTGTAGCTAACTAGAGGGGAGATACACGGTGGCAGAAAAATTAGCGACGTTTACTACAATGACGCAAGGCACAGCTGATGATTATCAAATTATTGCTAAAGCCAACATTCAACATGGGATAAATTTGCCGGATAGAATTCTGGAGCATCTTGAGCTTTTAAAGGGAGATCATGGCGGTTTTGCAGTTGATCGTTATACCCACTGCTTACAGACAGCTACTAGAGCCATGAGAGATGGTAGAGATGAAGAATATATTGTGTGCGCTCTGTTGCATGATATTGGAGATACATTAGCACCGACAAATCATGCTGATTTCGCTGCGACTATGCTTGAGCCTTTTATTTCGGATAAAAACTATTGGATACTAAAGCATCATGGTGTTTTTCAAGGCTACTATTTCTTTGGCTTCTTAGGCTTAGATAAAAACATGAGGGAACAATTTAAAGGTAATCCTCATTGGGAAGACTGTGCAGAATTTTGTGCTAAATATGACCAAAATTCATTTGATCCAGACTACGATAATGAACCTGTTGAAACGTTCATTCCGATGCTAAAAAATATTTTGGCTCAAACTAAAAAATCTATCTACATGGCTAACTAGCATAGCTTGAGCACAGGATGTGTAGACTCTAAAGATAATAAGGACTCTTTGGAGACGACAACACGCTAATGAAATAACTTAGTGTGAGTGTCCTAGAAATGACCATAATGTGAACGCTGTACGTGGCTTCTATTAATGTGAGATATATCAGACGGATCGTATAACGTTTTTGAGTCAGCTACTGATGTAGTCTAAGGATTGTTTTGTACATGCCGACATTAGATCGAGGCTCTCACAAACAGTGACTAGTTGAGATCTGTCTGGACTTAGGCATATTATTTAATCACAACTGATAACAAGGGGTGTGTGATGAGATCGTCTGACCGCAATCTTGGAATGGATTGTCCGATTTCGCGAAGAGATTTTTTATTAGGAATGGGTGCTTCTGCAGCAAGTGCGTTTGTGCCCAGTCAGGCCTTTGCTTCGAGGATGCTGAGTCTTGAGCCCTCTAATGGTGCCTACTATCCTCCGGGTCTTACAGGATTACGCGGAAGTCACGTTGGTTCTTATGAAGTAGCTCACCAGCTAGCTCGAGCCGGCCGTAACAATTGGGGTACAGTCAGCGAACCCGATACAGACCTCTACGACTTAGTTGTCGTTGGCAGCGGCGTTAGTGGCCTCTCAGCCGCGCATTTTTATCTCCAGGAACATCCTAATGCTCGAATCTTAATCCTCGACAACCATGATGACTTTGGTGGCCATGCCAAACGAAATGAATTTCAGGTTGCTGGCGAGAAGCTAATGACCCATGGTGGAAGCGAAATTCTTGAGGGTCCTGGTGGCTACAGCGATATTGCCGCGGGTTTGTTTGATGATCTAGGTATTGAGCCAAAACGTTTAGGTGATGCCTATGATCACGATTTTTATAAAAAGAACAAACTGACTGCTGGGTTGTATTTTGATCAAGAAACCTTTGGTGTCGATCGCACGCTTGCCTATCCACTGGTTAGCAGTAATTACTACAAAGGTTGGATCGCAGCGGCCAAGCCGGCACTCTCCCATAACGATGCCGTCCAAAAAATGCCGATATCGGACAATGCAAAAAAGGAGATGATACTTCTACTCACGACCACTAAAAATGCCGTTCCAGCACATTCATTCGACACAGAAAGTGGTTATTTAAACAGCATTAGTTATCGCGAATTTATAAGCTCTAATTTAGGTATCAAAGAACCTGAGGTCTTTGCGATTTTTGAAAACCTACTAACGGACTGGTGTGTTGGAATCGAAGCGGTACCAGCACTAGAAGCGTTTTACTGGGGGCTTCCGGGAATTAATGCTACCGGTCTTGGTGATGGAAGCGTTGATGCTAGCGCTGGCTTCGGGTCTAGCCCTGAAATGGGTGTAACTTACCATTTTCCCGATGGTAATACATCCATCGCTCGCATGCTTGTTCGCAGCTTAATACCGACTGTGGCACCAGGGAAGACCATAGAGGATGTTGTGCTGGCTCCCTTTGATTATTCTAAACTCGATCAGGCGGACTCCAATGTTCGGGTGCGCTTGCAGAGTACAGTGGTAAATGTTGAGCACGATGGCACACCAGCGTCATCAAATCGAGTCGGTATTACCTATGTAAGGGGAGGACAGGCGAACCGTATTTGGGCGCGCCATACTGTGCTTGCATGTTACAACCAAATTATTCCACACCTCTGTCCGGAGTTACCTGATATTCAAAAAGAGGCGCTAACCACAATGGTCAAGTCGCCAATCCTGTATTGTAATGTTGCCCTCCGCAACTGGCAGGCATGGAAAAACTTAGGCGTTGGTGCATTGATTAACCCCGGTGCATATTGTGTGTCGACCCATTTAGATTATCCGGTTGATTTTGGCGGCTATCAGTATCCTCGAGACCCAGATAAGCCGGCTATTGTTCATATGGTGCGTTATCCGCATAGATCAGGTGCCGGACTAACACCCAGTGAACAAAAACGAGCCGGTCGGCATGAGTTATATATCACTCCGTATGAGACTATTGAGCGAAATCTTCGTCGCCAGCTTGCGGGTAGCTTGTCTGCAGGGGGTTTCGATCCTGCCCGCGATATACAAGGGATTACTGTGAATCGCTGGGCGCACGCTTATATAAATCGTGCTAACCCACTTTATGACGAGATTTATGAGGATAAAGAGGATGAGCGTTATCCTTTTATTCGTGGCCGAAAACCATTAGGCCGCATTGCTATTGCGAACTCAGATGCAGGATCAAGCTCGTTAATTAATGTTGCTATTGAGCAGGCATATCGAGCGATTGGCGAACTTATATGACATTTAAACGCTCGCTAACTACGCTATTTTCGTTGTTGATTACGCCAAACATATCGATGTCTCTTGAAAACGACTACGCTAGTTCAGCGGTTGAGTTGTTATCAGCTTTTTCTGGTAAGACCGCTCTGCAGTATGAGTCGGCATTCCAATTTTCCAAAGACACTAGAATTATTAGTATTGATATACATGCTGTTGGAATGGAAAACGTTACAGCGCAATATTCTGGACAGGAGGGCGCTTATCATGAGGTTAACAACATCCTGCGTATTAAGACAGCCGACGGGTTTGAGGGCATATCTGGTGTTGACACTTACTATCAGAATGGATTCAGCGATGCACATATGCAGGAGCTACAAAAAGTAGCCGATGACGTAATTTCCTTTTCATCATTTGATCCGGTGGTGGTGTCCTTGATGCTTAAACAGTCATGGCCCAACTTGAGCCATGAAGCGCATGCAAGCATTGATATTGCACTATGGGATCTAGCGGCACGCAGAACGGGGCTGCCACTTTATAAGTTGCTCGGTGCGACCCGCAGTTCAATGGAGTCCTATGCCAGCTTCCCATTCTACAAGTCACTTTCTGAGCATGTTGCTGCCGTGCGAGAGTATGCCAAGCTTGGGTTCACACATTTTAAGTTTCATGTGTGGGGCTCAATTAAAGAAGATCTTCTTCTGGTCAAGCTTATTCAGAAAACGTTTGCAGATTCGCCCTACAGATTTATGGTTGATCTTGAGAGCATATACTCTTTTGAGGATGCAATAATACTGGGTAAACAGATGGATAAAGGTCTATTTTTCTGGTTCGAAGCCCCAATAGCTGACAGTCAATTAGCGCAATACCATCAGCTTAAAAAAAGACTATCAGTAGCCATTATTCCTGCGGGCTATACTATTTATTCTCGGGAGTTTTTAAAGCAGGGTATTAAGGCTGACGCTTGGGACGCAGGTAGGTTTGATTTAACAGTAGTTGGTGGAATCTCCGAAGCACTGGAACTACTGATAATAGCGAATACCGCAGAGATGCCTATCGATATTCAAAGCTGGGGGCACACACTAGCTCAAGTCGTTAACCTGCACCTAATGCTCGCCAATGAGCGGACTCGCTATTTTGAAGCGCCAATGCCCAAGGATGTATTCGAGTTTGCTATGACTAACGGTAACTTACTCAACAACAGTAGGGTAGTCGCGCCAATAGAGCCTGGTTTAGGCATTAATGTTGACTGGGATCTTTTAGCAACGGCGGACTTCTACTCCAAGGTAACTATAGAGCCGTAAGCATGTAAAATAATCAATTTGACTAGCTAGTCTACTCAGGTATGATTAGATAAAAATGTTGCCTAAGGCGCTTATAATGAAAGTATTAATATCAACACTTGGTTTATGGCTAATATCCCTTTTACTGGTGGGTTGCGCGACGTCCGATCCTTCATCAAAGCCTCAAAAGAGCTGGTTATTTGCCCATATAGCCATAGAAGCCAAGATAATCAACGAAACGACGATAGTGATGCCCATAACGCAAGACATTATTGCTTTTACAACCGAACCTTTTCACAAACATGCTGCGTTAAGTGGTGAGCAATTTACTTTATTAACGCTGGGCACTGAGAGTGAACTTTTTAAAACTGGCCCTCGTAACGCCATATTGTCATGGCTTGACGAAAAGGGTACGCAAGAAGTTCGAGTCGTGGTTACCGGGGCAAAAATAAGTGGGGAGGGTAAAAACATTACCTACACCACAGAGGCTCTCCCGAATATAAAGACGAATATGGCTTTGACATCACCGCATCTGTATCTTGATAGACATTATGCCGAAAAAAAGTACGGCAAGGAATACAGGGAATACCGAGGTAATCAGGAATATCTCGAACTAATACCAAGAGAATTTAAATTCTAACAAAGCGAAGGGCAGGCAAACCTGGCAAAGTGATTTTTGTAATCATATTCAAAAACCCAAGTGCTTTATTGGTGCTAATAAGTTGCCAATCACATCTCTGTCTATGCCGTTGAAGAGATGATGCTTGAGCGATACCCCTTTGTCTTACCTGTCGGTGAGGGCCATGCGGCGCTCGGTATTGGGTTTGGCATTAAATAAACATGGAACGAATACTCTAATAATGATTACTCATCTTTACCCAATTTACGTTAACCAATTTAAGCGTGCCGTATTCAATGGCTCATTACGAGGGTTCAAATCTGCATTGAATCGGCTAGATATTGCATTTGAAAATCTAGTACAACCCATGTACGGCAAAGATCTTTTGGGTACAGAGATCGAAATTGAGTTTCTGTCTACAAAAGGATACCTGACCCCTAAAGATGAGTATAAAAATACTGACTCTTTAGGAATATACCTATCTATTCCAGGTTTTTCTTTTGCGCCAGATGCGCCATTTGTGCCACCACCTTTTACTGATGATGAGCTTTAGCTGATCACGTAAGTCCTATAATCCCTGAACACGGGCATAGGGTGAGGCCGGCGCACGAAAAGTCCTTTTGCAAGTATCAAGAAATTCTCCCTTCCCTCAATTAAGTCCTAATTTGACTGTAGCTACAATTTAGTTACTATTAGTTAATCAAGAAATAATTGAATAGGGGGAGAACCTAAATGATTTCAGAGTCACGGCTAAAAGATGCTGAGCGTCTAGTTCGAATTACGATGATATTAATACTCTTAACAGCCGGCACCAGTAAGCTTTTTAGTGAGGGTGGATTTTTCGAGTACTACTCGCAATTGTTCCAAGGAGATTTAAGAATTAACCTGTCTCCACTTTTGGTTAATTTCTATCTTACGATAATCCCCTTTATTGAGATACTTCTTGGCTTGGCATTACTAAGCATGAAAAATAAGATCTATGCCGTTTATGGCTGGTTTATTTTTATGTTAAGTTTATTATTTGGCCATTACATTTTACAGGAGTGGTCGGCTGTTAATCAGATGTTGAGCTATATATTTCTCGGGTTGTTATGCCTAATTTTACCTAATCATTCGTTTTGGTTTAGCCGTGATGTCCTTAGTGAAAAAGCGTCGCTAGAAAATTAATAAAACAAATTAAAGGTTATGCTCTTTCTTCTAGCATTAGTAATGTTAGTAAAATTCAAAGACCAATCTGCATAGGTGAAAACTCTCAAAGGCTCTAGTTGATTCTCACCCTGGCCTTTGCAGCTCTAATGATTAGGCGCGCCATTCCGTGTTATAGCGCACTTAAACGTGCTTCTATTACTGGGCGGACTATTGGTTTATGCTTAAGTAATTAAATTGATTTGACAAACTAGAGACTTGAAAAAATGCTAAATAAAATGACACTTCAAGGGCTAGCACACATCGGTGAGTTTATCGGTGGTATAGCGATTATCATCTCCCTCGCTTATCTTGCAATTCAGGTTTCAGACAGCAATCGCTTGTTGCGCAGTCAAGCGCATTATAATGCCATGATGCTGTCACAGGCGCCGGGGACGATGATGGTGCAGAGCCCTGAATTAAGTGATTTGGTTGAGCAATGTCAAATGGGTAAGGAACCACTTTCTTCCTCAGTATTAGCTCGCTGTAATCAATACACTTTAATGGAACTCAATGGTTGGGAGTATCTGTATTATCAGCACTTAGATAGTTCTATACCCCCCCAATTATGGCTGGGTGCAGATGCCTACTACCGAAATGAAATTCAAACTAAAGCTGGTTACACAAGATTTTGGAAGGATTACCACATCGCTTATGCAGAGCCATTCCATAGCTATGTAGTAGCAATTTTTGCAGAGAAAAATGATGTTTCAGGTCAATAACTAAGTGACCTCTATTAACGTGCGCAGTTATCAGATACTTTAACCTTTAGGGAAACGCGGGCAAATTACATCTCGCCAATGCCCGCGCTGATCTTACTTAAGTCTGCTTAATTTCTATTCGTTGATTCAAGAACCATAAGTACTTCGCCATCAACTACCTGAAACAAATTGCCCCAAAGGCCGCCGTCTACACGTGTGCCTTTGGCGTCGCGCTGCTCCCAGCTGCCGTTTGCCATAATATAGCCATTTCCTAGGTCACGGGAGGTATATACCACGGCGTTTAGTGTTGCTCCATCTACAGATTCACCTGCGTTGCTTTCAATGCCAGCCTGGATTGCCGCGCGACCATAAACTGGCTCAGCTAGCCCAGATATTGACCAAATAGCATCTTCCGTATACAGCGCGGCAATATTTCCAGCATCGCCTTGGTTGAAAACTTTGAGAAAATTAGCAGTGAAAGCAGTTATTAGTGACGTGGCATCTGTCTTTTTCTCCGTATGATGATTACCATGGCCATCGGACCAAGCAGTCGTGGATACGGTCATTAATAGAACAAGGCTTAATACTGAATTGATGAGAGTAGATCGGTTAATTCTAGTCATTATGGTTCCTTTCGATTATAAGTTTTAGAGCGTGAATATGCATGCTAGCATACAAAGATGTTTGTTCGGCGCAGAATGGCATAAACGTAACGATTACAAGGTTGAGGTTGAGGTGGAGAAGAATGATTGACGTAATATTAGCTTTGGGTAGTATGGCAGCAGTACTAGGGTTTGTAGTTGTTTGGAGTATTGATAAATAAGCAAATACACACTAAAAGAAATGGGGCATAGTAGGCACGCAACCATACCCATAGATAGATAGGTAGGTAGGTAAAAAGATAGATAGAACGATAGCCCACTGTGTTACTCAAAGATTCCACTTTTATATGCCCTGTATTTTTGTATCCGATGTTTATTTGACAGCCTGCCTCATTTAGCTATGATCATCTATCAATAATTAGAATAGGCTGGGCCGATGAAACCATTGCTTTATATAATGGGACTGTTGCTCGCAAGCTGCGGTGGCGGTGGGTCTTCGAGTAATAATATACAAGCACCGCAGAGTGATGGCTCCGATACGGATGTTGGCAATTGTCAGCAGGACGGGTGGAGTGCTGGCACTATGTCAATGAATTTTAACGGCATTGAGCGCCTGTTTAGAATCCATTTGCCAGCAGCCTACAGTAGCGCCAATCCATCTTCTCTGATCATAGGTTTTCACGGCTGGGGTGGTGATCAAAATGCATTTCTCTCGAGTCAAACAGTTCGAGATCAGCTCAATGAACACAACTACATCATGGTGTCTCCCTTAGGTCTGGGCAGTGAAGAGCCTGGATCCCACGCCTCATCTTGGTCTTTTAGCGGTTCTACAACCGGATTGGATGGTGACGGTTTTAACGCCGGAGTAGCCAATGATTCCGATAAAATTTGTAATACCAATACAACGCCTAACTATACTTATCCTTCTTGTCAGAATGTCGCTGACAATAGTTGTTCTTGGACTCATTGCCTAGATGATGACATCGGCTTTGTGGCCAGCTTAGTATCAGAAGCTAAGGATAATCTCTGTATAGACAGTGAGCGTATTTTTGCTGTTGGAGGCTCCAACGGGGGCATGTTTGTTTGGGACCTGGGCAGGGATGAGCGAACCGCCGACAGCTTTAAAGCCATTGCGCCAATAATAGGCTTGCCCCATCGAGGTTATCTGGCCGGGCCTAAAAAGGCCAATGGCCTTCCAGTTATTTCAATTACTGGCATGAACGACACTACTGTCCCACCAGGAGACTGGAATAATAAATCTTTCACGACCACGTCCAATGGCGAAGCGTTTTTTTATACTGGAGCCAGTGCTATTGCGGAGAGCTGGGGTAATGCCTTGGGTTGTGACACCTCTGTTCCGCCGGAGTTGGTTACACAGGACATTGCCCCTGACTTAGAATGTCGCAGCTGGGATTACTGTGGGGGAGGAGATATATTCCCTGGAATTCTTGATTGTAGAGGTGAGGACATGGGCCATGTGTATAATTTGGGGCAGTCATGGCCATTAATTATGGCCTTTTTCAATGATCAGTAATCCACGGTAGAAAAGAGAGAATACTTCTACACCAACGCTGACTGAGGTGCATATTTCATTTATACCTAAGGCGCTTAATCAAGTCATTCAAAGTCAGGGTTTTCGGTAAAGGTGTGAACCGCTTGATCCGCTGGAGACCATTCTGCTGCGCTTGAACTCCAAAAATTTGACATCACACTAACCCAAGACGAATTATTCAAAGTACCTGCTTTAATTAATTTAATACCGGGGTTCTCCTCTATAAAGCTCATTACAGGAGAGCCGCAATCACCACAAAAGCCTCTGCTTATGTGAGAACCTGCAGTACCAGTTACTGTGAAGAATTTTAAACTACCTTCTAGGGTTAGAGCTTCATCAGGAATCATGACAATCGTTGCTTTACCGCTACCGGTCGACTTTTGGCAATCTCTGCAATGGCAGTGATGTGACGATATCGCACTGTTCTGCAAAAAACTATAGTGTACTTTACCGCATAGGCAGCCGCCGTTTTGCATCATGTCTGGCATGCTTAGTTTCCTCGCAATAGATATTTAAACATTACCCTAATCATAACCAAATATCCGATCCAGTCAAATCAAGGCTAGGCTAGATCGAGGCTGCGACTGAAGATTGTTAGTTGGGGGTAGGGGGGTCAAATCTCTAGAGCTATTAGATCTGTAGGTCGTAGTGGTAATAAATCTCTTTCATTGGAATAACTCGGAGGGGTATGTATTGTAAGACGCTAATCAATACGCGTACCATTGCGCCTCAAACAATACTAATAAAGCGGTTAGTTTATGTACTTGACGTTGGTTATCCTCATAGGGCTGCTAATAGGCTTGCTTATGACTACGGTTTGGAGTTTTACGCAGGTCGATGACGACAATGCAGACACAGATGCATGGCCGGTGAGTTTCATCAATAATAGTAAATTGGCCAACAATAAGAACGATGGACCCTACGTTCGCTCTGTCCGAGCTTTTTAACTATTTACCTCAACAACCATGACTTAGAATGCTTTTGAATCTAAATTCAGTGCTGACCGCGTCATAAATATGAAATTTAGCATTCAACAATTAAGTAAGGTAAAAAGATAAAGATTATGCTCAAACTATTTATTTATCTCATTCTTGTTTCAGTATCTGGCTTCACTCTCGCTAAAGATACTGATCTTGATGGATTACCTATAGTCGACGTTGTCGTCAGCAATGGTAGCTTTATGACCGTAGCCGCCGAACTTAGCAAGACGGGGAAGCTGGATTCCTCACTCATGGGAATTATCAGTCAGCTTGATATTACGCCTAGTATTGGCGGTCGTCCTCGGGTTCTCTACAATGTACTTATAATACCCCGTCTTAGTATTTCTGCCATTGGTATGAACACTTCATTAGCGGCCTTAAATCAGGACGTTAAAGCTAGCGCAGATGCTGTGTTGATGGTGGTAAAAAGTAAAAATGACTTTGAGTTAACGCGTCGATTCCGATCTATTAATGCGATCGCCGCGACTGTTACTCTAGAGGGCCTCAGAAAGTTAGCGTCAGATCCCTCAGTAGTGAGTGTTGGTTTAGATTCTGGGGGAAGAGGGGGGCTTATCCAGGCCATACCTCAGGTCAATATCGACTCTGTAAGAGAAAGCTATGGTTATACAGGCAGCGGTATTGAGATTGCGGTGCTGGATACTGGGGTTGATACTGACCATATTGATCTGCAGGCGGTGATTGTAAGTCAAAAATGTCTCGCCGATGACTGCCCCCAGGGGCCGAATCAAGCCGAAGATGATAATGGACATGGGACACATGTCATTGGAATTATTGCCTCTCAGGGTAATCAGGGTCCAAAGGGCGGCTCACCGGGAGTAAAGATTCACGCAGTTAAGGTATTGGATAGCAATAACAGTTTTAGCGTTGCATCTGTTATCTTGGCTGGACTGGATTATGTAATTAATGAGCTACCTAATGTTGATCTCGTTAATATGAGCCTAGGGACTTATGACCGGTTTAGTTCCGATTGCGACGAAACCTACAGCTATACTCAAGCGTTTAGCTCAGCGATTAATACTCTCAGAGATCGAGGAATTATGAGCTTTGTATCAAGTGATAATAATGCGGACAGTGAGGCTGTTTCTGCTCCAGCTTGCATAGCCAAAGCGATTGCTGTGGGAGCCGTATGGGATACAAAGCCGATGGCTTGGAGGGGTGATTACTGCACCGATACTAAACCGGTTGCCGACCAGATGGCCTGCTTTAGTAATTCTAGTGTGTCACTAGATATATTAGCTCCCGGAAGTCCGATCACTTCAACGCGCAGAGGTGGCGGTACCATTACGTATTCAGGTACTTCTATGGCGGCACCCCTCGTAGCATCATGCGCAGCGCTAATGTTGGAATATATTCCTGAGTTAACTGCTGATCAAATTGAGAATGCGCTTAAGACTAGCGATGTCTTAGTGTCGGATGACACAGGCAGGACTTTCCCAAGATTAGATTGCCTGGCCGGTATAACGTCTCTTCGTGCACTTAACGATACTGATTCTGATAGTGTTAATGATTCGTTGGATAACTGTATTTCAGTACCAAATCAAGATCAGCTTGATACTGATGGAGATAAGTTAGGTGACGCTTGTGATCCTGATGATGACAATGATAATGTCCTAGATGACGATGATGCGTTTCCTCTGGATGCTGCAGAAACTCTCGATACAGATTCAGATGGCACGGGTAATAATACGGATATTGATGATGATAATGACACTGTACTAGACAGTGATGATGCCTTCCCGCTGAATGCGGCAGAATCAGTTGATACAGACTCAGATGGCACAGGTGATAATGCTGACCAGTTTCCCGCAGATGCGCTTTACTCAGCTGATACTGATAGTGATGGCATGCCTGATGCCTGGGAAACCCAGTATGGACTTGATCCAAATGATGCTTCAGATGCGACAAGTGATCAGAATAATGATGGAGTAACAGCTTTAGATGAGTTCCTATCCGGAACTATTCCTTCAGGTTCTTTAGATCTCGACGGTAATGCTCAGTATGACGCTCTAACGGACGGTCTTTTGCTACTAAGAGGTATGTTTGGTTTAGATGGTGATGCCCTTGTAACGGGAACGGTTGCCTCTGATGCGGCTTTCACGATGTCAGTAGATATCGAATCTCGTATCGCAACATTAGGTGATCTTGCGGATATCGACGGTAATGGTGAAATTGACGCCCTTACAGACGGGTTGCTAACACTACGGTACTTGTTTGGCTTGGAAGGGGACACCTTGATTGCTGGAGTAGTGGCAACTGATGCAACTAGAACAACCGCGGTAGACATTGAGGCTCATTTGAAGACATTGATGCCAGTGTTATAGCCCCAAGCTATTGGTACCCTCGATCTACACGTGCATTAATGTGGCTTTAAAGTCCTCTTTATAAACCGCAATAACTTCTCTTTTTATAGGCGTTAAATACTTCGATCTATTCGGGCATATGGCGTCAATTAAATCGCGCAATCCAGCGTCCCAAAAGTTTTCCTTAACTAACATTTAACACCATTTATTGTCGCTAAACTTTAAGTTTTTTGCCTAGGTTGAATCTAAAACGGAAGGTCGACGCGTCATATCGGTTCTACGCTACATGTTACCTATCTATTTCGAAATTACTGTTATGAGGATTCTATGCGCCGTCTAGTTTTGTTATTAACCGCTTGTCTTTTTATCACGTCTTGTTCAATTCACTTGGAGCTAGGTAGAGATGAGGAAACTGGCTGTATCGGCACTCACTCTCACGATGAAGATGGTGACATGCATTCATGCTCTGTTACGCATGAAGAATCTACAGAGTAGGGTATACCTCAACGGGACACACACCAACAATCTATTCTTTAAATTCTTTTGAATCTAAAGTCACGGATCATCGCGTCATAAATAGGAAGTTTTGCATTCAACAATTAAGGAAGGTAAGAAAATGAAGATTATCCCCAAACTATCTAGTTATCTCATTCTTGTTTCAATGTCGGGCTTCAGTTTTGCTGAAAACACTGTGGATACTGATAGCGAGAAATAGTCATGCCCAGAGAAATTCTAGATCCCAAAAACATACATCCAAGTATTCAAAACATAGTATCTGATCAGTATGCCGATATTATTGCTGAGGTCAAAGAGGCCGTGGCAAAAAACGCGATTGTTATAGTGGCTATGGCACAAAAGTCGGCACCAAAACGAGCACGTAAGATAGTCGACGAACTCAACATTAACTACCACTATTTGGAATATGGTAGCTATGCTGAAGAATGGCGACGACGCAACGCACTGAAAATGTGGACCGGCTGGTCCACGTTCCCAATAGTCTTTGTCAAAGGGACGTTGATTGGTGGTTTTAGTGATATGCGCGCGCTAATAGATGCAGGAGAGCTAGAAGGCTTACTCACCAGCGACTAAGTGATACAGAGGTACGCTAACTATGCCTATCAAGCAGGCGAGAAGGTTGTTCAGTTGAGGACCTCGATCTAGTGGCAATCTCGATCTACGCGCGCGTTAATGTGTCCGAGAAATCCTTTTTATAAGCCTCAAGAACGTCTCTTTTTATAAGCCGCAATAACTTCGACCTATCCGCGCGTATGGCGTCCAGTAACTACGCGCGTTAGCGTGTTCCGAAAGTCCGCGCGTAACAGTGTGTAAAATTGTTTTCCTAACCCTCAAGAACTTCTTACCTCGATCTAGCCCTGATTTGACTGGATGGGGTATTCAGCAAGGTCAACTGAGGTAATG
>CALDQM010000002.1:0-2401 GCA_937911225.1 uncultured Cellvibrionales bacterium | reverse complement strand
ATAACATTTTCAACATCATCTTTGTGGACCATCTCGACCGTTGTATGCATATATCGCAAGGGTAAGGAGATTAAAGCAGAAGGAACACCACCATTACTGTACGCAAAGGCATCTGTATCGGTTCCTGTAGCCCTGGACAAAGCTGCCCGCTGAAAAGGAATGTTATTCTTTTCAGCCGTATCCGTAATTAGATCGCGAAGTTTTTGTTGCACTGCCGGAGCGTACGCAATGACAGGTCCATCACCATTTTTTACCGCACCTTCTTTCTTTTGATCAATCATGGGAGTCGTTGTATCGTGGGTAACATCAGTGATGATAGCCATATCTGGCTTAATCGTTTGCGCAATCATCTCTGCACCACGCAAGCCAACCTCTTCCTGTACCGAATTTGTGATGTACAAACCAAATGGGAGCTCTTTCTTATTTTCATGCAACAGCCGAGCGACCTCAGCAATCATAAAGCCTCCCATTCTGTTATCCAGGGCTCTACATACAAAGTTGGTTTTATTCAAAATATGAAACTCATCAGGATAAGTGATAACACACCCAACGTGCACACCTAGCGTCTCTACCTCTAGCTTAGATTGGCAACCGCAATCAATAAAAATATTATCTGGCTTGGGAGCCTGCTCTTTACCTTTATCCCTTACATGAATTGCCGGCCACCCAAAAACACCTTTGACAATACCTTTTTTAGTATGAATGTTGACGACTTTACTAGGCGCTATCTGGTGATCGCTACCACCGTTTCGTACTACGTAGATCATACCTTTATCGGAAATATAATTGACATACCAGGAGATTTCATCGGCATGCCCCTCGATAACTACCTTGTATTTTGCATCAGGGTTTATAACGGCAACAGCACTACCATAAACATCAGTAATGAATTCATCCACATAGGGTTTTAAGTAGTTCATCCATATCTTCTGCCCTTCCCACTCATAACCTGTGGGCGCAGCATTATTTAAATACTCTTCTAAAAAAGACATTGATTTTTTATTTAGCAGTGATGGTTTTGGCATAAGAAGTTACTTAAGTAATTAAATTGAAGGAAAAATTCGACTCGTTATGCAGTGTAATCATCTCTTGGCATACCGCAAGTGAGAGCGAGCTAATGTGCCAATTTAGCATAATAAAAAATGGTTGTTCATATCTTGCTCGATTGTGCATCCATTTACTGGATCTTCATTAGGCGCTATACCCTAAACCATTAACCCAGAGACATGATAAATATAGTTTAGACCTCCTGTATTCAACTGACTTCGAATGCAATATGATTGCAGAGAGGTAGCTGTTGGAAGCTTCTCATCGGGTACGCAGGGAGCTGATCGGTTCTCAGAGAGTAACAGTACTACAGTGTTACAGGTCGTATTAACGTTACCTCATGATAGAGGCTAAATGTATTTAACTCGGCCGCCAGTAATTTGAATCCTAAAATGGTGAATATATGAAAGGCTTTGACCCACGATTTACAGACTTACCCGATTACATTCTGAAATGTACTGCTCAGATTTGGGAAGGTCGCGATATCGCCGCTCTTGACTGGCATTATGGTGAAGACCTTATTGTAAGAACCCCAGCAGGCATCAATCAAGGTAATATCGCCGGAAAAGCGAACACTATGGCCGCACTCAGTGAGTTCCCAGATCGTCAATTGTTTGGTGAAGATGTTATTTGGTGCGGTGATGATCACTCCGGTTTTTTATCTTCGCATCGAATCGTGTCAACAGCGACACACCATGGTGGTGCATTTGGTCCAGCCACTGGACGTCAGGTTACTTTTCGAACTATTGCCGACACATTCTGTCATGAAAATCGAGTCTGGGATGAATGGTTGATACGCGACAATGGGGCTATAGCGACGCAGTTAGGGCAGACGCCCAAAGCAGCAGCCCAAGCTTTAATTGATTCAGGGAATCTGGCGTTCCCACTAACACCAAACTCGGATATTGTCGGGCCGTATACCGGCGTTGGAAACGATAATGAATGGGGTGAAAAACATTGCGAAATATTACAAAAAATTATGAATGCCGAGTTCGCGATTATCGACCTCGCCTATGATCGAGCATGTCATCTGGCTTTACCCTGCGGCGTTGAAGCACATGGCACTGCTGCCGCTAAAGAATTCTTTATTGGTTTACGAAGTGCCTTTCCTTCAGCGATCTTTAAAATTGAGCACCAGATTGGTCGGCTTGACTCAATGCTCAGTCCGCGTAGCGCAATACGTTGGTCATTAACCGGCAAACATGAGGGCTATGGCCGCTATGGAATACCAACTGGCGCGGAGGTCCATGTCATGGGTGTGAGCCATGCCGAGTTCGGGCCATGGGGTCTGCGTCGAGAGACAAGCCTGATCGATGATATAGCAATCTGGAAGCAAATCTTACTCCAAACCGGA
>CALDQM010000001.1:0-4299 GCA_937911225.1 uncultured Cellvibrionales bacterium | reverse complement strand
TGAGATTTGGGTTGAAATCTCAACCTGATACTATTCTTGGAGTCGACATATCATCCGCGGCGATCAAGCTTGTAGAGATCGAAACTCGTGGTGAACAATTTAACGTCATCGCCTACGGTGTAGAGGCATTACCTGAAGGAGTTGTTTTCGATAGAGAAATTGTCGACGTCAAGAAAATAGCTGAGGTACTAACGGCTGTTTATAAAAAATCTGGAGCACGTTCTCGTAATGTTGCTGTGGCAGTGTCGGGCTCATCAGTTATAAGTAACTATATTGATTTGCCGTCATCTTTAACGTCTAAGCAAATGGAAGCGAGGGTTCAATTAGAAGCTGACACTATTATCCCTTTTCCCTTAGATGAGATAAATCTAGATTTCGCGGTTGTAGGTCAGAATGTATTTAATAAAGATCAGGTTCGAGTTCAAGTGGTTGCTTGCCAGCGTGATTATGTCGATCGGCGGAAGGAAGTTGTTGAATTGGCTGGGCTTAAACCCGTCGTAGTTGACGTAGAAACTTTCGCATTTGCTAGAGCCTATCAAACACTAATAAATGCTGAGTATAAAAACCCACAAGAAAAGCAAGGCGCAATACAAAAAGACGATGTTGTCGCTATTATTGATATAGGTGCGACGCAGTTTACTTTTTTGGTGTTAAGTAATCAGACAATTATATATTCAGTCGAGCAGCCATTTGGTGGCAGACAACTGACCGAAGATATCCAGCGACACTATAATTTAACCTGGGCAGAGGCTGGGAGGGCTAAACGCAAGGGTGGATTAGATGCGGATTACGCTGAAAGTATGTTGCAACCATTTAAAAATTTGTTGATAGAAAATTTGTCGCGCTGCATACAGGTTTTCTACTCATCTACCGAAACTAATAAAATAGATAAATTAGTACTCTCTGGGGGAGTCTCTAAAACTGATGGTCTTAAAGATCAAATAGCTGAAGCTCTTAGCATTCCAACTGATGTTGTAGATTTATCAAAGAACGTCTCTATCAGTGTTTCATCTGATCGATCACGGCTTAATGCGGATATACCCTCAATGATGCTTGCTTTTGGGCTTTCTCTAGCAAAGGAAAGCCGATGATTCATATGAATCTTCTCCCATGGCGCAGTGTGTTAAAAAAGCGCAGAAAAAAACAAAATATAGCGACCATCTTAGTCGTCGTTGGTTTTGCGGGCTGTTTAGTTGTTTTTGTAACTTTAGGGCTTGGTATAAATATAGCTAAGGAAAAAAGCGCGGTTCAATATCTCAATAAAAAAATTAGTTCTCTAGATAAGCATCTTCTAGAAATCGAAGGTTTAGAGATAAAAAAAATCGAATTGATAGCAAAAATAAATGTTCTTCAGAAATTACAAATAAGAAGAGCCGATACCGCTAAGATTTTCGATGAACTTGTTGCCGCTATTCCGACTGACATTACTTTACTCAATGTTCGGCGTACCAGCGAAAGGGTAGCTATAACTGGGTTTGCAAACTCAAATAGTGATGTATCCCAATTCATGAAAAACATTGAACGCTCTGTTATTTTGAATAACGCACGCCTCCTTGAAATAGAACAAAAAACACTAGATAGCGGCGTTATAAATCAATTTTATATGGATTTTGAAGTTGGATCGATTTAAAAACCAGTAAAAAATAATAGGTGTCTGATAAGGAATTTTAGGAAATGAACAAACCAACCGCAGTTGCTACGCAGATACTTTTAATGGAGATAGTATGAGTTTTTCTGATGTGGCTAGTTGGACTAGGATAACTAGATTCAGCGTATCTTTGGCGGCTTTTGTCGCAGTTTTGTCCGTTGGGTACTATTTTATAATTGATACTAAATTACAAGAACTCTCTGAATACAAAAATCTCCAGTCAAAGCAGATTAACGAGTTTGGGAAAAAGTATGCCTTGGTATCCAATAAGGAATCCTATGAGAAACAAATGATCGAGCTAGATTTAATGTTTAGTTCATTTTTAGAAAAAATGCCCGTTGATGCTCAGGTACCTGAGACTCTTGAGGACATAACAAAGGTAGCCAGTCAGTCGGGGCTAGTCACCTCTATTATCTCTCTTCAGTCACCAGTTGACTTCGATGTTTATATTGAACTACCCGTTGATATAAAAGTTGAAGGAAGTTATCACGATCTTGGGGAATTTGTCGCCGGATTAACGCAATTAAGACGATTGGTAAGCCTGCATGATTTTTCACTTGAGACGACTGAGAATGGAAGCCTTGCATTAAATTTAGGTGCCAAAACATATCAGTTTAATGACAAGGAGAATAGTCGATGAAGTACTCTGCTGTTTTAGTGGGAATAGTTATATTTTTATTAGCTGGCTGCTCAGAGCGTGATGAATTTTTGGATATAGATAATAAGTTAGCGGAAGCAAGTCTTCTTCAAAAGGTTAACGTTGAGCCGATTCCAAGTTTTCCACAGCAGAGTGGTTATAGCTACCAATCTCAGGCTCAGCGAAATCCATTTCAGTTTGTCGATGAATATCTAGAAGTATATTTCCCCCCCGAAACCGAAGTGGCCAAGCCAGATCTAATCCGAGTTAAAGAACCGTTAGAGCTTTTTGATTTACCCTCGTTAGAGATGGTTGGCTCATTGGGTAAGGTTGGGAAATTATGGGGTCTAGTGAGCGATCCTACAGGAACTGTTAGCAAAGTTACGGTGGGTGATCGATTGGGGAAAAACTTCGGTCAAATTATTGAAGTTAGTCAAAGTGAGTTAGTTCTTTTAGAGAAAATTTCTAACGAGCGAGGGATCTGGTTTAGCCAATCTCGATCTATTTTAATGGAGTAATAAATGGAAACCAGATTCATAAAAGGATTAATAATGCGTGATGTAAAAATAATGGTATTAATATTTAGCGGCCTTCTAAGCTCGGCTACTCTGGCACTATCGAATCAGGAATCGACAGTCGAGGGGGTGGACTTTAGCGTGGATGCCAAGGGCGAAGCTAGAATAACTGTCAGTTTCACGTCTCCGACGGTAGTCATTGATATTACTGAAATTAACAACCGGATTTTAGTAGTACTAAAAAACACCGAGCTTTCGAGCGATCTAGATAAGAGGCTGGATGTGTCGGACTTTGCCACTCCGATCAAATACATTGATACTCAGCAAAAAGGCTCTCAAGTCAGGATTGAGGTTATCCACCGAAACTTGGTTACATACAGGACTAAGCGTGTGGGTAAAAAGCTCATCCTTTTGATTTCCGATAAACTAACCAAAACTGCTCAACAACGATCTTTGGATAAGTCGCTTTTTAAGGGCGATCTGTTAGATCTTAATTTTCAAGATATTGAGGTTCGCGATGTGCTGGAGTTGATCGCAGATTTTAAATCTCTAAATTTAGTGGCGAGTGATTCTGTTCAAGGTACTATCACGTTAAACCTTAACAATGTTCCTTGGGACCAAGCTCTTGATATTATTATGAGATCAAAAGGATTGGATATGCGCAAACAAGGTAATATTTTGCTGATTGCGCCGATTGAAGAGATAGCTGAGAGAGAAGAAAAGGAAGTTGAAAGTAAGAGAAAGTTAGAGGAACTTGCTCCATTACAGACTTATGTTGCGCGAATAAAATATGCTGAAGCTAAGGAAATTTATAAGTTTTTTAATGCACCGAGAGCTCAGATAAATCGTGGTAATCAGCAAAGCTCTGGCGGTCAGGGTGGGCAGGGCTCAACATTCTCTATCTTGTCCGAGCGCGGCTCTGCGATTGTGGATGAGCGTACCAATACGATTATTCTTACTGATATTGGGGATAAGATTGACGAGTTCAAACGATTGCTGGCTAGGATTGATATTCCCGTAAAACAGGTTCTTATTGAAGCAAGAATTATTAAGGCTGAGAGTGATTTTCGTAAAGAATTGGGTGCAAGTTGGGGATTGGCTGGAAGCGACCAGGTGGACTTCTCGCTGGGTAATAGTACTAATGGGATCTTGGAGGGTGTGTTAGCGACCGACCTAGGTATTTCTAACCCTAAAGCAGCGTTTTCGTTAAGTTATCTTTCGAGTAATCTCCTGATTGATTTGGAGTTGAGTGCGCTGGAAGCGGGTGGATTTGGTGAAATTGTGTCTCAGCCAAAAGTCCTTACTGCTGATAAGAAAAAAGCATCTATTAAGTCAGGTGTTGAGATACCTTATCAGGCAGTTACCAATAACGGTGACGCATCGGGTGCTGTCGTTGAAACTCAATTTAAAGAAGCAGTATTGCAACTTGAGGTAACCCCTCAGATAACGCCTGATAACCGAGTGATTATGGATATTTTAGTCAAGCAAGATTCTGTTGG